>JAJPHP010000043.1 GCA_021325255.1 Nitrososphaerota archaeon
AATTGAGACATATCAGAAACTGGATCAACGTCTTTTGGCTGCACCATCAGCCAATGTACAAATCTTTCATCCGGGCGATAGAATATGTGGTTAAGTAAACGGAGCATGCGAAGCCTGAGCCACCCTAAAACGATCGAAAACCAAACCATGTACCAGGGAACGAGAATCAAGCTGAGAAGTCCATGCGCATTTGGAATTAGTCCCGCCAAAAGTGCGGGATAGTGCCAGACGCCCCAGATCAATCCCGTGGTTACTGCGGCGGCTAGTGGTCGAGTATCAAACAATCGTATCTGCAGGTAGCTTCGCCACCCGAACTCTTCTCCCCAGAGAAGAGGAGTGTAAGCGATTGCCCCGACAATGAGTGAAGCCCATGAGGAAAAATTGGTGAACGCTGCAATCTGCTGCGACCCAAGGTATCCTCCACGAGCTACAGTGTCGACCAAGGCTAAAACTCCAACCACGCCTGCAATGATCAAAAAAGGCCAAAGTAGCGAGAACAAATAGTAGCGCCACTTTCGCCCGAAGTTAGGCTTCAATCCAGCGTCGGCAAATCCTTCCCGAGTGATGAACTGCCGCACAATCGTTGCAGAAACTGCCGGGCTGAACGCGCCAAGGATGAGAAGAGTCTGGGCAATACTGCTGGAGGCAGGCACTCCCAGCAACCAGAGAGGGATCCACACTGCCCAAGCCATTCCAAAGGCAATCAGAACGAAAGATACGATCCCTTTTCTCTTTGAAGGAGAGATGAACCGTTGGTTCGCGACCACCAATTCCATGTTTGTTCTCTCAATGGTCTTTGCTGCCATTTGCTTCGACATTTGGCTTGTACTATCCTCTAAAGGCCGGAGTGCCTGTTTTGCTTCCGTCGCCCGACCGGAAAAGCACCTTTTTCTGCCTAACTTAAGAGACCGATTACAAGGTCGAGCTTGCCGCTGAGCTGCCTGACCAGGTCCAAAAGGCCCCTCGCGTACGGTTCGTCGCCGATTGCTTCGAGGTAGAGCATCGCTTTCCTAATCAGGGATTGAATAAACTCAAGGCCGGCCGCGACGAGGAGCAACTTGTTGCCGCTTTTTCTGTTGGGACGCGATATCGTTGCCTCTGCCGGACTGGTTTGTGCATTTGTTGTCAACTTTCTCTCCCTTTTCACTCTCATTTCCGAATCGGTTACCTAAGCAACTCCCTGTCAAGGTACTCGCCGGGCACAGTGTGGAGCAGGAAACCTGAGAAAATGCTGAGCCACAGCATGATTGGGATCGCGACCATCCTCTCCATTCCTCCGACGCCGATGCCAAGATACGTGGCAGTAATGTAGAGTACGAAGGCAACTAGAGAGTAGCCTCCCAGGATGATTGAGAATATTCTCATCCACTTGCTCGCGACTACCCGGTAGGACGTTACTGCGAGTAATCCGCCGCTCGCGAAGGCAACAAAGGTAAACCACCAGTGTACGTCAGCAGAGAGATTTAGCGGAACTGCCGCGGCGCCGATGGACGCTGCTCCGAGCACGAAGGCGAGGCTAGACGTGAGCCTCCTTCCTAAAGATCTGAGTGCAAAGTATCCTCCGAGAATCACCGCGGCCCCCAGCAGCAATAGTGAGACGTTCCAGA
The DNA here is from genome assembly GCA_021325255.1 of Nitrososphaerota archaeon. The sequence goes on from JAJPHP010000043.1 coordinate 1,608, forward strand.
GGAGCGCGGTCTGCCCGACTCCCAGCTCACCAAGGGTCTGATTGCTCACGCTGTACCCTGCATACAGCGACTGCGCAACCGTGTTCACCAGGAGGAACTGCGCTGCGCCAGCAAGGAAAGAAATCCCGGACATCGCCTCGAATCTACGCCGTCTGGCGAGCTCGAGTTTTGCCCTGCTGAGCTGCGCGCTTGCCTCCGTTTTGCCCGGTTTCATCTTTCTGTTCGCCACGTCAGGATTTCTTAGGCGCTGGCCGGTACGCCCGCTGCTTGTACGGCTTGTGTCACCCCTCCTTCCTTTATCGAGAAGAACGAAACCGCCAAGAGTATCTGCGCGACAAGGATAAGGAAGAACCCTATCCCTATGATTGCGGTTGCGGCGCCGATGAGGTAGAGCAAGCCCGCAGTGCTAAACAAGTTGACATTGACTCTTGCCGCGATCGAGTTGTAACTTCTTCTGAGGAATACCGCAGAGGCTACCAAAAGTGCCCATACGGCTACTAGTCCAGCTGCAATTGCAACTCCCAGTCCTACCCAGTCTCCCGTAGTGACATTTGCCGCTGGAATGAACTCTGAGCCTACGAAGCTGCCCATCCCCAAGACGCGAAACACCGTCCCTATGACTGCTACTGTCCCAACGGCGATGGCGCCTATCGCCAGGACGACGGAAACAAGCATGTTTGAGTAAATCCTGTTGTCCCTCACCGAGTCAGAGATGTACTTGATCGAGATGAGCGTCATAACCAGTCCTGCTATTCCCAAAATCCAGCCCACACTGGGTACGACAGTCAAGAGCACCAGAATGGATCCAACCCCTCCAAGAGCACGTGCGTCTGATAGTGAAGTCATCTTTACTTTTTCAGAACCCCTTGAGTGATTACTTGGTTTGTCGTTTGATATAAGACACGGACACGATTATCACGCATGAGAATGTGGTGATTTGAATTGGCTCTGAAAGGCCTTGGTGGATCGCAAATCGGGAGAGCGCGAGATTCGGGCTTGATCTGTCTTCAGGGCACTTCTGAGCCACGTCGAGAAGTCTTTCCTCTTGCTATTCCTTTCATATTCCTCTTTGCCTTTGGGTCTCTCTGTACTTCTAGCCGCACACGCCCGCGTAAAAACCCGTGAGGGGGCTTATAAATAGGGTCGGGAATTTCCATGATTCCTGAGCACTCCGCTAATGAACGCCTAACAATACTGCGGGACGATACAATATTTGTGGACTTCACCGTCATCTCACTGAATTCCCTACTGCAGATTCTCTTCGCACAATGTTTTACAAGCCCGCGGTGGAATTTCCAAATCATCCTCGAAAATCCGAAAATCTGAGAGACTTTTTTGTTCCCTAATTCTATCGAGCTGATGAATCACTTGGCCGTTTCCCGCTTTAAATAGCAAACTAGCTCTGTTACGTACCCCCTCTAGGGGGGTACCCCCTCACTTTCTCGACAATTGTCGAGAAGTCCTGTATGAAATAGTTTAAGCTAACTAAAGGTTTCATTATGCTACGTGGGTGCCCTAATTGTAGAAATGAAATGCAAACTGTCATGTGCCATAATTGAAATAGCAGGCAAGGCGAAGAGCGAAAGTACTCAGTATTTGGCGTGCTCCTCACATAAATAGCATTGCAATTGTTACAAACGCAAAGCATATTTTACAGTATACAAGGTCCGCGCCGATTCTCAAAATTGAAGATCGTCTTTCCGGTTTATTATGCCGTCCCTGCCATAATTAGTTCAAGGGAATACAAAGAAGGGAAATCAAATCTATGAGTAACTCACGGACGGCTCTGGACAAGGACGTGATGACTGCGTCCGACCGAGGCGGAGGGATTGCGGGGAATATAGTAATTATTCTGCTTCTAGCATTCTTTGCTTATAATCAAGCGGCGAACACGGGTTTCTTCACTTCTAGTTTTGGACCGCTTGAGGCATTCCTGTTCTACGCCGCGGGAGTGGTTTCGATGATTGCGCCCACGATCCGAGCAATTACGGGAAGAAGGAGCAGCGCCAGGTGGGTCGACCTCGGGTCGGCAATCATGTGGTCAATCACCACTATCTGGTTACTCTACGTCTTTCCATTCAACTTTGCTCACCTGACCGACGCTCTTCCCGCCTTTCTGAGATTCACCCTTTCTTGGGTTAACAATCAAGTAGGGTGGGTAATTCTGCTGCTGGCCGCCATTGGAAGCACTATCAGTGCAATTTACTACGCCGCGAGGATAGTAATGGATAGACTCGCAAGACAGCCCAGTCAGCAAGTAAGGAAGGAGTTAGGGCAAGAAGCAACAATGTGAAGCGGACGTAAGAAAAACTGGGCTGGGCAACGAGCGAAAGCACTCGAACAACTGCGGGAGCCGTCCCGTCTGATCTTGCAGCCGGTCTGCACTTCATCTATCGCGTCAATCGGTAGAACTTTTAGAAATGGCATAAGAAAAACTCTTAGCAATGAGACCGAAGAAAGAAATCGAAATTGCATCTACAAAGTATTTTTCGGTCTATCGATGACAATTCAAGGGCTCGTGCAAATCTCGATTCGAGGCGGATTGGCGACGAGACTCAGCCTTTGTTCTCAATGTTGATGATCGTGTCCTCGGCTTAAATCGAGCTGTAACCAAAGTTACCCTAGGATGAGGGATAGAACGGAATGTATTGCTTGGCATGCGGAACTCAGCTCCCGGATGACGCTTCGTTCTGCTACAGGTGCGGGAGGCCCGTGCCTAGAAGAGGCGTTGTTGGCGCAGGCGCTCCCGAGAAGCAAAAGGTCATCATAGCACCTTTCGACGCCAAGTCGCTAAAGTGCCCGAGTTGCGGCGCCCCGATTGCACCAAAGTTTGGGGAGATGGTGATCATGTGCGAGTACTGCGGTACTGCGATCACGCTCGGCGTGGGTGGGTGGAGCAGCATCAAGAGGCACTCCATGCTCCCACTCAAGATCATGGACAAGGAAGTGGTTCTCTCGACTATCCGAGGGCTAATGAACAAGGGATTTCTTCGAAGACACTTGCAGGAAAAGTCAACTCTCAAGGAGATAAATCTCTCCTATGTGCCCTACTGGATCATATCTGTCTCGGCGAGAACAGACATCATCGCTGCGGACGTTGCGACCCAAGTGGGTACTGTAGCTGCAACAGCGGCGATTCTAGGTGCGATGTCGGGGATGGGAGGCGGGGGCCATCGCCATGGTGGCGGTGGGATTGTGGGAGGGGCAGTTCTGGGATCGGTTCTTGCCGGAGGTGGGCAGGCTGCCAACCGCAAGTTCTACCAGATGAACGAGAACCACAACTATCCCGTTATCGCCTTACGCGCACTCTTTGAGTACCAGCCGCACGACTTTGAGTTCGCCCTCGGTGAGCGAGTTCTTTTTGAGACCTCAAAGGTCCCAAAGAACATCAAAATCTTCAACGGCGACGTGAGCGAGGACGACGCGAAGAACCAGGCAAAGACACTCGTCGAGCAGCTGCAGTCGATGAAGGCGCACAAAAAGTACCACATGATCCAGCAGATCAACACAGAGATTGACATCGGGGACACCGAGCTGCTCCACGTTCCCGTCTGGGCCGCGAGGTATGAGTACAAGGAGAAGAAGATGGTGCTGATCATTGATGGAAATTCTGGTTTGCCGATTCACAGCGTCGGAGTAGAGGACGAGAGCGAGGAGCACCTGTCCCTGGCGTCCTGAAAGAATCCTAGTAATTTCTTTAGGCGTACGGGCCGCCGGCCTTGAGCCTCGCGATTGCGTTCAGAGTCGGATCGGCATAGTTCTTCTGCTTTGCGAGCCACTTGGCGAGGTCGCCCGCGGTCAGGAGGCCGACCATCCGTTCATGCTCGTTCACCACGACAATTCTCCTTATCTCGTAAACACTCATTTTTTCCGCGGCTTCTCCAATCGTTGCCTTGTAAGATATTGTGACAACTGGAGCGGACATTATGTCTTCGACTCGAACCTTCGAAGGGTCGATTGCGTCCGCCGTTATCTTGTGAACAATGTCGCGTTCGGTAACGATGCCCACTGCCAGCTGTGCACGTACGACAATGACGCAGCCGTGCCCTTCATCTGCCATGAGGCGCGCGGTCTCTTTTACACTGCTTTCGCAATCGACGGTGTGCACGTCGCGCACCATGATTTCCTCGACTTGAATTTCGTTATCTGTCAAGGATGCCAACTTTACACTGCCTTATCTTGACGGATGTCTCGCTTATTTGCTCAATGTTTTTGAACAAGCGTTGCGGAATGTCATTGCCGTGGACCTGCCTTGTCTGAGACAAAGGCGTTCACTGTCCTCCAGTTGCGGGTCGTGGCAGGTACTTGCATCTGCTTCTCAAAGAAACTGTTGTTGAGCTTCGTCCTGCCGTACCCGTCAGGGCAGAAAAGGTAGACCTCGCGACCCGAAATCGAAAACTCTTCCGCACTGCTTTTCGCCTTCTTGATCTCATCGAGCGGTAATTCGGCGGGGTCACTTCTGAGGAAGGTGACGTGGAGCTTTTCATGGTCTCTTGCTCTTAGCGGATTGTTCTTGATTATCTTGCTAATGTCTATCTGGTCTCTGATGATGACAGAAACATTGAGCCCCAAGGATTTCCTGAGCTGGGCCTCAATCATGTCGACAATCTCAGAATCGCTTGTCCTGGGGCTATCAAAGATTACGTTTCCACTCTGGACGCAAGTCCACACATTTTGAAAGCCCAGGGACTCGTAGATTCGGATCAAATCATTCATGCTGATTCTCTTCTGACCGCCGACGTTTATCCCCCGGAGCATTGAGACGTAGGTTGTCAATCTCGGTATACCAATTGCGAAGTGGCATTTCCCTCCTTTTTCAAGGAATCTCTGTACATTGTTGCAATGAATGAAGATTTGACCTAGAAGCGGAGCTCTAACTGGATTAGTCTTGCAAGTACGTTTGCGGACACGGAGAGATACAGTGGACGAACTTCTCCAGTGTCCCTGTGAAAACGGCCACGTCAGGAGCGGCAATACCAAACACAATTAGCTGCTAAACGCTCTAATACTGCAGCAGAATGGTCATCTAATCCTGGATTTCTCACGCGCATAGTAGCTTCTGGCCTTGCTCCTGTTACCACAGTCGCTCATGCTGCACCATCTCCTGCTGTGATTCTTGCTAGTATCGATGAATAGCCAACCGCAGCCCTCGCTCTCATTCGCACACTCTTTAACATAAGCGCGTATGTCCGAGAATAACAGATCTACAGCCGACTTTGCGATCGGCCAAAGAATTTGATCTAACTCAATCTGCTTGCCAGCTTTCCATTTCCAGACGAACTCTTTCCCACGTTTTTCAAAGCTTAGAGCGAGCCTTGCAACTGAGGCCGAGAAGTTCCTGTTCAGAATGTCTAGGTCGCTGGGCTTTGGGTTGCGACCATGGCTCACGGAGGAGAAAGTCAGGTAGATTGACTCGCGAAGTTCTCGCGCTCTCTCTAATGCTAGGTGAGCTCGTTTTGGATCTCTTCTACTTCCTTTCAAGAGCCTTGCTGCAGTTCCCACGTCCAGTATACCTCTCCGTCGATACCACTCTACTAGTTCGGAATAACTGGTTAGCTTGTCAATAGGATGATCGCTCCCGTGCCAGTTCACCGTATTGCTAAAGTGCAGACACAGGTCAAGGGGAATCGTTGAATTCGTGGTAGCCAACCGAGTCAAACACTGTGGAAGTACTCAATCACGAGATGACTTCCTCTATATTCTTAACTGGCAAACCGGCGATAGGAGGTTAAGTGTGCGCTGTTTGAGGCAATCGAAGCCGGTACTGATATCTAACCACCAAAAGGCTTATTGATGGTTAGACGCCACCAACTCGCTGACGCAAACACCATGGTTCTGAGATACTTTGGCATCAGGGTAACGAATATGGAAAATTCTCTCAAGTTCTACACTGAGCTGCTCGGGTTGAGAAAGGTCAAGGGCGGGACGATGTTGCACGGTGGCAAATGGGTCCTGCTCCAGGATCCCCGCTCTCATCAAAGATTGGAGCTGAACTGGTATCCGGAGGATTCGCTATTTGCAACTTCATACATTCCGGGAGAAGGATTGGATCACATCGGCTTTAAGGTGCAGGACGCGGCCTCGACCGTCAAGAAACTACTGGCAAAGGGTGTACAAGTTGCGCTTTCACCGAAGGATGAGAACGGCATCGAAGGGCTGTACTATCTGAAGGACCCGGACGGCAACTGGATCGAGTTCTTCTAGTTCTCGATCCCCAAGATTTCTTTGAGAGCTGATTCGATTGCCTGAAAGGCATGAATGAAGAACGATTTGATTTAATTTACATTCTACAGGTAATTTTCGGATTTGGTTGCAGACCTCTTTTTCACATACCATCTTTCACAATGTTAGGCATGCAGGTTGAATAAATACCAAATTGGCCCGAGGAAATGCTCCGTTTACTTAACCACATATTCTATCGCCCGGATGAAAGATTTGTACATTGGCTGATGGTGCAGCCAAAAGACGTTGATCCAGTTTCTGATATGTCTC
>JAJPHP010000051.1 GCA_021325255.1 Nitrososphaerota archaeon
AATTGAGACATATCAGAAACTGGATCAACGTCTTTTGGCTGCACCATCAGCCAATGTACAAATCTTTCATCCGGGCGATAGAATATGTGGTTAAGTAAACGGAGCAGTAACAATTGCAATGGTATTTATAAACGCTGATCGCTATATCTTGACAGGCACTCGAATGAGCGTGGGCAAGAGCTGCCTCTGCTGAACTCTTGCCATGCAGATATCGATTATTAAGGCAGACATGTTGAGTCAGTAGTGTTTAGGGTAGGACGTATCTGTGAATCCGATATGTAGCAATGATACGTACCAAGGCTTCTCGACAATTGTCGAGAAAGCGAGGGGGTACCCCCTAGAGGGGGTACGTAACGGTGCTATCATGGTATTTAAAGCGGGAAACCAAATGGATCAAGCCGTCAATCATCATCTCCGGTAGAATCTGCAAGAAAAGCCTCTCTCTTGGATTTTCGGATTTTCGAGGATGTTTTGCGAATTCCGCCGAGTCGATAACACGCAGGGAGAAGAATCAGTAATGAGTAATTCATGAATGAAACAGTGCAAGAATCCACAATTATTGTATCCACCGCCAGCTTTGTCAGGAGTTCTTCAGAACGTTACTTGGGTGTCAAGCAAATTCCCGATTCTATTTAAGGGCCCCCTCCCAAGCGCCCTCCCGTAGGCGTGTACAAACAGAAGAGACAGAAGATGAATGGCGTGTAAATGCAGCCCCTGGCTCAACATTTCTAGAGTTGTTCGCAGTAGGAAGATATTCCACTCTCTCTTCATACACGGGCGCTTTTTTGCTTTACAGAGCGGCAAACAGCAAAAGGAAAAAAAGGGAATGTGAAAAAAGAGAAGGAAGTCAGCGCGTGACTACCGAGAAACCCCTCAGTGAAGATGCAAAACGAGAAAGGGTCGTCCTCGCCGTCGACCTCGATTATTTCTTTGCGCAGTGCGAAGAAGTGAGAAAGCCAGAACTGAAGGGGAGGCCTGTTGTTGTCTGCGTGTACTCAGGAAGAACTGAGGAAAGTGGCGCTGTGAGCACCTCAAACTACATTGCAAGGCGCCTTGGAGTCAGGTCGGGAATCCCGATAATCAGCGCGAAGCGGATTCTGAAGAACCACCCAGAGGCGGTATTCCTGCCAATCGACAAGGAGTACTACGAGTCTGTCTCCGAAAGGATAATGGAAATAATGCGCTCAGAGTCGCGCGCGGAAAGTTTTGAAAAAGTCAGCATCGATGAAGCCTTTCTTGATATATCGTCGGTGGTCAAGGGGGACTTCCAAAGTGCCAAGGAAATCGCACAGAGGGTAAAGCAGTCCATACTCGAATCTGAAGGGCTGACGTGCTCGGTCGGCGTTTCAATCAACAAGCTCCTCGCAAAGATGGCCGCCGACCACACCAAACCCGACGGTCTCACTGTTGTCACGCAGGATCAGATTCACGAGTTCCTCGATGATCTCCCCGTTTCAAAGCTCCAGGGGATCGGCCCAAAGACCGAGCAGAAACTACAATCCATGGGCATAGGGAAGGTCTCAGAACTAGCAAGGTTAGATCGAGAAAGACTCGCCACTGAATTTGGCAGGAAGCTTGGGCCGCACCTCGGCGAAATCGCCCAGGGAATTGACGACACGCCCGTGAAGGAAAGGGAGATCGAACAGCTCAGTAGAATCATAACTCTGAAGCACGACGCGACCTCGCTCGAAAGCTTCTCGGACGAGCTTACGCCTCTGGTCAGCGACATTTGCGCGAGGCTTGATTCGGGAAGACTCTCATGCACCAACGTGTCGGTCATCGCAATAACGACGGAGCTCAAAACAAAGAGTAGGGCACACGCCCTTGAAACTCCGACAAGATCAGAGAAAGTGATCCTTGATCTAGCAAGGGAACTATTCTCAAGATTCTTCAGCGAGGAAGTCAAAGATGGGGGAGAAGAAAAGACTACAAGAGTTAGGCGTGTAGGCGTCAGAGTATCCGGACTGAAGCAGGAAGTAGAAAAAGGAAGGGCTCAGCCGAGCCCGTCACTGACAGATTACTTTGGAGTCTAGCTGATTGCGCTCATGTCAAGACCAGAGGGAGCCCTTGCCTTCTGCCCGTACATCAGGTCCCTGACAGAGAAGGGTTTCACCTTCTTCAGCGCCTGCTCAAAGTCCTCTTTTGTAATTGAGAGCCCATTCTCGAGCTTCGACTTTTCGGTCACGGACTGCGACTCTTTGTTTGCGTCTATGTATCTTCGTATCGCGACCATGGAGGCGGTCTCGCAGACGGCCTGGATGTCGGCCCCGCTGTACCCCTCTGTCTTCGCGGAGAGTTCTTCCATCGTGATGTCCTTAGCGACTGGCTTGCCGCGGAGGTGTATCTTGAATATCTCCTTCCTCGCCTCGAGGTCAGGAACCGGCACGTACAGCAGACGGTCAAACCTTCCCGGGCGCAGGAGCGCGGGGTCTATCATGTCGGGCCTGTTCGTCGCGCCGATTACCGTGACATCGCGTAGTTCCTCCAGTCCATCAAGCTCTGTTAGGATCTGGCTGATGACTCGCTCCGTAACTTGGTTATCGTTTGCACCCGCTCCTCTCGTTGGAACGAGCGAGTCGAGCTCGTCCATGAAGATAATGCACGGCGCGGCCATCCTCGCCTTGTGGAACACCTCTCTTACTCCTCTCTCGGACTCGCCGACCCACTTTGAAAGCAGCTCGGGTCCCTTGATCGAGATAAAGTTCGCCTCGCTTTCATTCGCGACTGCCTTTGCGAGTAGAGTCTTCCCCGTTCCAGGTGGACCATACAGTAGAATCCCCTTCGGGGCTCTCGTATTCGTATACTCGAATACTCCTCTGAACTTGATCGGCCACTCAACAGCCTCCTCGAGCTCCTTCTTCACCTCGACGAGGCCTCCGATGTCGCTCCAGTGGGCGTCCGGAACCTCCACGAGCACCTCCCTCATGGCAGACGGCTCGATTTCGGTTAGGGCATCCTGGAAGTCGCTCATCTTTACCGTGATTTTGTTGAGGACTTCAGCAGGGATGAGCTCCTTCTCCAAGTCGATCTCAGGGAGGACGCGGCGCAGCGCGCGCATCGCCGCCTCCTTGGCCAAGGCTTGCAGGTCGGCCCCGACGAAACCGTGTGATGATGCAGAAAGCTTCTGGAGATTCACGTCTTCAGCGAGAGGCATCCCCCTAGTATGTATCTGGAGGACCTCCAATCTACCCTGCTGGTCGGGAACGCCTATCTCTATTTCTCTGTCGAATCTTCCGGGGCGCCTTAACGCGGGATCCAAGGCGTTGGGCCTGTTAGTGGCGGCGATTACGACGACCTTTCCCCTGCTCTCCATGCCGTCCATTAGAGCAAGGAGTTGTGCGACAACTCTCTTCTCCACCTCGCCTGTGACTTCTTCTCTCTTCGGGGCGATACTGTCTATTTCGTCGATGAATACAATCGCGGGCGCATTCTTTTCGGCTTCCTCGAAGATCTGCCGCAGGCGCTCTTCGCTCTCACCATAGTACTTGCCCATGATTTCAGGACCGGAGATGCTGATAAAGTGCGCATTCGTCTCGTTTGCTACCGCTTTCGCAAGAAGCGTCTTCCCCGTTCCGGGAGGGCCATGAAGCAGTACGCCTTTCGGTGCCTCGATTCCGAGTCTTTCGAAGAGCTCGGGGTGTTTCATCGGGAGCTCGATCATCTCCCTGACCTTGACTATCTCGTTTCGCAGGCCGCCGATGTCCTCGTAGCTCACCCTCGGGAGGTTTCGCTGAGGTCTTGCAACCTCCTCGCTGATTTCAATCTGCGTGTCGGGGCTCACGATCACAGCGTTCGCTGCTGGATTCACTCGCACCACCTGCAGGTCGATCCTTCTGTTCATCACGTTGATTGTTATGATGTCCCCCTTTGAGACGACCCGGCCGTCCAGAAGCTGCCCGAGGTACTCCTCCCCGCCCGTGATCCTGAGAGGCTCGGTCGGTGCGAGAGCTATCGCTTCGGCAATCTTCGCCTCTGACTTTTTCATCTTCACCTTATCGTCGATTCCAACACCGGCGTTGTTCCTGGTTGCTCCGTCGATTCTGACTATGCCCCGACCAGAGTCCGAGGACTGTGAGGGCCAGAGTAGTGCATACGTCCTCTTGCGCCCTTCGATCTCGATTGCGTCTCCAGTCGTCCATCCCGCTTTCGAAATTATGGCGGGATCGACCCTGGCTATGCCTCGGCCCACGTCCCTTGGCAGGGCCTCGGCAACTCTAACTTCAAAAATATCGTTATCTTTTCTGTTTGACATTTTTTCTTGTTCGACCTCTCTCTATTTTCTTGTCTACTCTTTGCTCAAACAAAGAAGTGCGTATTTGTCTTCGGAGAAAGCAAAAGGGTCGATAGATTCCCATCAGTCGACCCTGACGTTCACGCCCTTCCTCTTTGGCTGCTCCTTGAGTTTCATGCTTACCTCGAGCACGCCGTTGTTGTACGTTGCTGTTGCGGTCGTCGGATCTACCTGCACCTGAATTGGCACGGTCGCCTCATACTTTCGATCTCCGTGCTCGGCTCTGATGTTCATGGAATCTTCGAGCACCTCGAGCTTGATGTCCTCTCTCTGAACTCCTGGCATCTCTGCCACGATCTTCAATTTGTTCTCCTTTTCATCGACAACGGTGTCAATGAACGGTTCGCGTGCTCCAAGCTCGAAAGTTCCGCGGCGGGTCGGCTTTACGTTTCCGAATTCGCGCACGTGTGGCTTGCCGTCGGGGCCCGTGGTTATCGAGTATCCATAGTAAACGGGGCCGAAGGTGTTCATCTCTCCCGCGGTTTCGCGTGCCGCGCGGAACATCCGATCGATCATTTCATCGATGTTTCCAAAGCCGAACCGAAAGTCAAAATCAAACGGGTCATCAAGAGACCACTCTCCTGCATCATCTCGTTCCTCATCTCCATTGCGATCAGTAGGCTTTCTACGCCTGCTTGTTCCGCCTCTTCCTCTCCAAGGATTTCCGAATGACATGATTTTTTAAAACCACCTGTTGGTTAGTCACTTAAGGTGAGTAACCGCTTGGATAAAAACCTTCTCTTTTTTGTGCTGTGTTGCACGATTCAAGCACGTAGTCTACTAATTTTGTCTCAAGTGTGCTTGTACTGAGGCGCCCAATCTCACGGCATGTCAGACGACAGGAATTGGAGCA
>JAJPHP010000035.1 GCA_021325255.1 Nitrososphaerota archaeon
AATTGAGACATATCAGAAACTGGATCAACGTCTTTTGGCTGCACCATCAGCCAATGTACAAATCTTTCATCCGGGCGATAGAATATGTGGTTAAGTAAACGGAGCAGGCTCCACCCGCTCAAAGTACTCAATATCGGCGAGTTCTCCTTTCCTCTGGTCTTTTGGTTTGAAAACGGCTTTCACTTTCATACCGATTCGCGGTCGCTCAACCTGCAGTCTGCCGATCAATCCTCCATCGACGCCATCGAACTTTACCAGTGCGATGACCTCCATCCCTCTGTCCTTGACGACCTCGGTATAGGTGTAGAGATATCCTGAATCTCCAGGTATCTCCCTCCACTCTCTCGTCTCAACAAAACATTCTTTGCAATATATCTTCGGCGGGAGGAACATCCTGCTGCACTTCTTACACGTGCTCGCCTGAATCTTGCCCTGCTTCAGAAGTTGCAAGAACCTGTCCCCGGCGACTCCGGCCGAATACTTCCAAGAGAGAGGTATGTGATCCGACCATTCGCGCATCTCCTTGTTATTGGCAAGTCTTTCCAACTTTCTCTTTTCACTACTCTGTGATACCTTCAAAAGAAATATCCTAGACTAGCCTGAAGTACCTGATATCTAATATTGAGCCGGTACGTTCACTAGACGGCTTCCAAACCGCTTGGACCTTCCGCCCGACCTTTATGTCCGAGGGAGCTCTGACCTCACCTAGCAGGTGAAGAAATCCCATCAAAGGGCTCGCTCCGTCTATGTTAATAACTGCAACGTAAAGGGGCTCTTTCAACCTCGAGGCGTCAGTTCCGACGTGCGCTATGGAGTAGGTGTTGATTGTGCCCGTGTCCTTGACGTACACCCATTCATCCGTGTCCCGGAAGCAGTCCTCGCAGAATATACGTGGAGGGACCATGATTCTTCCGCACTTGTGGCACTTTCTTGCTATTATCCTTCCTTCTTTCAGTTCATTGAGAAATCGGCTGACTGCGACTCCCGAGGCCCAAGAATATTTTAGGTCAGCCTCGAAGTCAGTTACAAGTACTTCCTGTCCAGATTTTAGGGCTGAGGAGCTTATCTCATGTCCCGGAAAAAATTTCACTCTTTCACTCAAGAAAAATTTTGCACCCTCCCCTTTGATTTTCTGCTCGGATTCCTATCTCCTGTTCATCACGAGAACGGAACTATATTGCATAAGGTCGCCCCATGCCTGCGCTAGGCCCGTGTGCACTGTCTTTCGCACCTGCCTCCTCCCGGCCTGGTTTGTTAGCTGGAAGTAGATTTCGCAGACTTTCATCATGCCGGCCGCCGCGATGGGATTGCCCACGCCTAGTAGGCCGCCTGACGGGTTGATAGGCAGCTCACCGTTTCTCTCAGTGATCCCCGATGCAGTCATCTTCGCAGCCTCGCCTTTTTTAGCAAATTGCAGTCCCTCCATATGGTGGAGTTCCTTGTAATCGAAAGGATCGTACACTTCCGCAATGTCAATTTCCTTGCGAGGATTCTCGATTCCAGCCATGCGATAAGCCATCTTCCCAGCGTTTTCAAGATACTGCGGGTAACAAAGATCTCTGTCAGTCCAGTACGTGCTATCTATGTTCCAGCCGCACCCTGCGACTCTAACAGGCTCCTTGGTTACTTTTCTTGCGAATTCTTCACTACAAAGCACAACTGCAGCCGCCCCATCGCTCGGTGGGCTCACGTCCAGTCTCTTGACGGGCCAGACCATAGGTTCGGAGTTCATGACATCCTGCACGGTAATCTTCGCTGGGAGCTGCGCGCATGGGTGGTCCAGTGCATTTGATTTGTTCTTGACGGCCACGCGAGCAATCTCTTCCTCCTTTATGCCATATGCAGCCATGTATCTCCTCATCTCTAAGGCGAAAATCCAGAGCAGTGTGACCCCGAGCGGCCTTTCTATTGTGTGGTCGAATATGCTCCAGAAAGCGTACTGTGGATGTGGTTGAAGCGGAGACATTTTCTCCTCGGCTACTGCGAGGCAGACATCGCTCAGGCCAGAAGCCACGTGCCACCAAGCAGAAATCGGGGTAAAGACGCCAGTAGCTCCGCCAACGAAAACCCTGGAGTATCTTCTTTTGTATCCGCCTGCGCCGTCTAAGAGGTACTCTCCCTTCATGTGCACACCGTCGAATGCATCAGGTGCGGATCCCAACACGACCGAGTCGACATCTTTTCGCTCTATTCCCGCGGAATCCAGCGCCATCCTTGCTGCTTCAAACGAAAGCTCCTTTCCAGTCTCCAGCATTCGTCTTCGGAACAGCGTCATCCCCGCGCCAATTACGCAGACCTTTCTCTTAGGAAGAGCCAAAGCCTATAGATCAACCAACTTATTTTGAGAAAATCGCAGTTACGCCGGTCTGGGTCGGTATGCCGCGCCAGGACTGCACGACGCACTTTCTAGGATTCGAAAGTTGGATAGACCCCGCCTGTCCTCGGAGTTGCAAAACCGCTTCATGTGCCCTCACAAGTGAAGTTGCTTCTACGAAATATCCCATACCTAAGGAACCACCGGAAACGTTGATTGGAAGTGCCCCATCTGGGTCCGCTTTTCCAGATGAAACGAACTGGCCCGATTTTTTCTTCTTTGTTGGTCCGGTCAGTCCAAGGGAATCAATATGTTCCAGTTCCTTGTAAGCAAATGTATCGTCCAGTTCAGCAAAATCAAGCTGTGACGAGGGTCTCGTGATCCCAGCCATTTCATACGCCTCCATAGCGGAATAAGAAGCATATGCGGCCTGCCCCAAATCCATTTCTTCCAGATTAGGGCTATCGGAAAACCAAGAAATCCCGTCTATCCATACCGGCCCCTCAGTAAACTTAGGAGCCTGACGTGCACTCGCAAGGACCATCACTACGGACCCATCGCAGGAGTCGCTCACCTCAACTTTTTTCAAAGGCGAGGCTACCTCTTCGCTTTCAAGGACTTCTTTGATGGAGATTTTGCTCCCATACGACGCACGTGGGTTTCGGAGCGCATTGTTCTTGTTCTTAGTTACAACTGCGGCAGAATCCTCTTCTGTGTTACCTGACTCATGGAGATACCTTCGCATTTCCATTCCCGCCAGATACATCGATCCTACCCCCTTTGGCCGACCATACGTGGGATCGTATCCCAACTCCTCGACCAACTGCTTAGAGACAACATCGGACAATTTGCTATGCGATTCGACTACGACAATATCTGATACTCCGGCGAGAATGTGCATGTATCCATGAGCAAGTCCTAGAAGTCCATCGCCAGAGACGGTCAGCAAAGGTCTCAGTTTTGCACCAATTTGATCCGGCGCATATTCATCAGTGATGCTGATTCCTTCCCAGAAATCTTCTGCACAACAAATGAATGAGCCCACATCCGATCTTGCATCTATATCCGCATCACTGTAGGCTCTCTTCGCCGCTTGGAACATCAGCTCCTTCGTAGAGTAACCAGCAGTCAACGGGTCAAGATCCGAGATACCAACGCCGACTATTGCAACTTTTTTTCTGGAGGGCATTTGGTGATCCTCGAATCCTTTTTTCGCGGATTTTCAGCGCTGTACTGTCGATTTAAGACTTTTTATCATCTGTTCTATGAAAGTATCTGGAAATCTAATGCAGTTTTTAGTGCAATAGGATGTTCTGATGAACAGAGGGCGTACCTCCAAATGCAGAGACTCACACGTCATAATGCAATATTCCCGACACTAGGATTTTCTGTGTTGTCTGGATGATAGGGCTAGGGAAAAGTATTTTCAATTAGCTGTTGTCATTCAGACCCTCATTATACTGAACGAAAGGAGCGAGGCCAGGAGTCCGTAGATTGAATTGGCATTCTTCACCGATGAACAGCGCAGAATAATTTCGATGATGTATCATGAGCGCTCAGATGAGTACAATGCACTGCTAGAATCGTTCGGATTGTTCATAGAAAGGGAGATACTTCCTACAGCGGCCATAGTAGACAAGAAATCAATCTTTCCGAAAGATAATATCGACAAGATCTTTCGCAACGGATTCACCAATATTTCCTTCCCCGAAGATGTGGGAGGGCTTGGCCTCCCTTTCCCTGTCTATCTAGCGTGCATGGAACTCGTTGCTAAAGCATGCGCCAGTACGGCAATCTCCCTCGCCATTCACGGCACCGTCTGCGATGGAATTTTCAGGTTCGGTAACAAGGCTCAGCATGAAAAGTACCTGAGACCCTTGATTTTGGGGCAGAAACTTGCCGCATTCGGCCTAACCGAAGCGAGCGGAGGTTCTGATGCAAAATCATTGACAACCAGAGCAACGCTCACTGATGGCGAGTGGAATCTCAATGGTGAGAAGATGTTCATTACCAATTCGGGAGAAGCCGATTACTATTTTGTTTTCGCCAGAACGGACAAGGGGTTTGCCTCATTGATTATCCCAAAGGAAGCGAAAGGCCTTTCTGTCGGAAAGAACATTCAGAAAATGGGACTCAGAGGATCTAGTCTCGCTGAACTGACATTCAGGGAATTGAATGTTCCCGAGGAAAACATCATTGGAACGGACGGCGAAGGTTTCGAATATGCTAAGAAGATGTTGCTTGGTGGTAGAATAACAGTGGCCGCAATAAGCGTTGGAATTGCACAGATTGCCTTAGAAAAGTCGATATCTTATGCTAAGGGCCGCACTGCGTTTGGGAACAAGTTATCCGATTTCCAAATGACGCGTAGCAAGGTCGCCGAGATGCAAACTGAGATACATGCGGCAAGATTGATGACCTATTATGCAGGATACTTGAAAGCAATTGGAGAGGATTATACATCACAGGCGTGTCAGGCAAAGCTGTATGCCTCTGAGATGGCCCTGCGAGTCTGTAACGAGTGCATCCAAATCCACGGTGGTTATGGATATACCGATGAAGCAGACGTGCATAGACACTGGAGAGATGCAAAGTTGATGACCATAGGCGAAGGCACGTCAGAGATCATGAAGTTGATAATTTCAAATCAGCTTTTCAAGAGTTAGGCATTCCCGATCTATTTGGAAAACCGCGCGCGGACTCGGCCCCCTTTTTTTCCTGCCCTCAGACAAAAAAGGGAAAGGGGAAGCAAGTTTCAGCGTTTCTCTTTTATAGACACGAGTACACGGTTCAATATTGTGCTTCTGCGAAGATGGGTGCCTTCAGATGGATTGCCATAGCAGTCCTAGTTTTTTCGATTGCAATTGGTGCCACCTTCGGGCTATTGATCACAACGACCTCTACAGCGAATCAAAAATACAGCTTCGAAACCTACATTTACCGCACGTCAACCCCTATCCAGTGTTATCCCAATCCTAGCGGCTGGAGCATCTGGCTCGAGATCCAAGTCATCGGAAACAGGACAGGTATGAATTTCCAGTCGGTCACGCTCTACAATGCAGGAAACAACATCAGGATCGACCTACCGCTAAACAGCACTTCTTACGCAACGTATAAACAAGTGAATTCGACATTCGAATCTATTTACCTGGGTTTGCCCGATTACTTCAGCTCGGGTGCCGTCCTTCAAATCAGCCTTACGTTCTACATAAGTGGATTCGCACCGAATTCTGTGAATCTTCCAGCCACGCCAATCGTTGATGGCAATGTGACTTGCTAGTCTATCACAGAACCTCAGCGACCATCTCAGAGATATCCTTCACTTGGAGCTTCGAATCGCCAACCCTGTTGGCGTCTTCAAACATAGTAAGGCAGAATGGGCACTCTGTCGCAAGCGTTCCAGCCCCAGTCTTCACAGCCTCGTCCAAACGAATTCCTGTTATGGACTTTTGCTGCGGAACCTTGTACCAGTAGTTTGAACCCCCGGCCCCACAGCAGAAGGTCTTTTCCTTGCAGCGATACATTTCTTTCAGCTCCGCACCTGTCGCATTCAGGACCTTGCGCGGTTCATCGAATATGTTGTTCATTCTTACGGCGTAGCAAGCATCGTGAAGCGTTATCGAAATCTCTTTCACCTTTTCAGGTGGAATTTTGATTCTTCCCTCCTTGATGAGTTCCGAAATGAGCTGTGAGTGATGAATGACCGAATAGTTTCCCCCGAAGGTTGGGTATTCGTTTTTCAACGTGTTGAAGCAGTGTGGGCAGCTTGTAATTATCTTCCTGACCCCAAAAGAGTTCATCTTCTCTATGTTCTGAATGGCAAGTTCTTGGTACCTCCCTTCCTCGCCGAGTCGTCTAGCCGGATCGCCGTTGCATAATTCTTCGGAGCCCAAGATTGCAAACGAGATCCCCGCAGCCGTGATGATCTTTGCCAGTGACTTTGCGATATTCTGCGCTCTTTGATCGAAAGAACAAACACACCCAACCCAGTATAGGTATTCTGCCTGTGGGTTTTCGTTAATCGTCTTTACTCCCGAAGGTCCATCAACCGTCTTTGCCCAATCACTTCTTGAGCTATTGCTGAAACCGTAGGGGTTCTGATGAGCAGCGAGATTCGAGAGCATGGCCGTCTGCTTTGAATCGAGCCGGTTGGCCGAAACAATCGTTCTTCTGAGGTCGCTTATGAAGTCCAGCTGATTGATGTCTACGGGGCACTCGTATACGCATGCCGCACACATCACGCACGAAAACATCTCAACATCTCTGATTGCGCCAGCGGCGAACAGGTCTGGGGCATGCTCTTCCTTACTGGTCTTCTTCACTTTGTAATCTCTGTAGAATTGACTTTTCAAATCTTGAACAACCTCTCTGGGCGACAGGTCTCTTCCGGCGGCGTTGGCAGGGCAGGCAGCTTCGCACCTGCCGCAATTTGTGCATGCGTCGAGCATTGCTCTTTGTGACCAGTTCAAATCAGTCGAGGTCTTTATTCCAATGGACAGATCCGGAGAGTAGTCCGGATTCGTCTCTGTCTGCTTCATTATTTCGGCGAGACTAAATGGAGTGGTCATCCTTCCGATTGGTCTCTGCGCGTCAAGTCGGATCATGTTGATTAAGGCGTTTGGCACATGGAAGAATTTAGTGTATGGAATCGACGCAATCAGCGCAAAAGCCACCATAGCGTGAATCCACCATAGCGTCCGGTAAAGGTTCACCCAGTTCAAAACCGAGACGGAATCTGGCCCGGCTCCAAGTGACGTAAAGAAACCGGCAGCAATGCTACCGACGGGGGAGAAGTACGCCCAGGGGACCGGAATCAGCGCTAATCTGAGGCCTTCTTGAACAAATCCAGAGATGCCCATGTACAGCATCCCAGCGAGTATCCAGCGATCAGCCCTGTTTTCAACCAGAAAAAAAGGTTTGAATGACAGCCTGCGCGCAAGTGCTAGCGCAACCGCAATAACAAAGGCAGTGCCCATGATATCTAGAACCGTCTTGAACCCGAGGTAAAAGTCGCCTTGGAGTAGAACGATTCCAGCTGGTCTGAGAATGTCATAGTCCATTCCGACGAGAATCGTTCCTATGGTTAGAGCAGTTATGCCATAAAACATCCATGAGTGCATCAAGCCACCGAATCTTCGCTGGAGAATTTTCCTTTGAGCAAAACCATCCTTTGCGATTATACCTGCTCTCTTGATCAACCCAGGCGCATTTTCTCTTACTTGGGCCCAGCCAATCCCGTAGATCGAAAACTTGCGGTAAACGCCGTAGAAGAAGACAACGAGTACGACTACAAATACGGAATAGAGATAAGTCGGGGTACCACCGGGGAGTAGGGGGTACTCCAACCTGCAAATCTGATCGGGGGCGCACCCGGCGGCGAGATATTGCGTGGTTTCAAATGTAGTTAGTGCCGGTAACAGAGCCTGCGAGTCTACGATCACTTTTGACTATTCTTCACAAGAGCAGAATTTTCTTGCTTTATAGCGTTACTGAACAGAACCTGCCCGGATAATGCTCACACATTTGTAAAGGATGACTGGTCACAGTATTCACTGCACTTCTGCTCTACTTCAAAGATTAGGAGATGCCCAGAATCCTCCGAAAACAATGGCTCTGTGATTCTAAGGTATGGCTTTTCGACGGGACAGCATGAAGTGGTTGTGATTTTCGTCAAGATGAGAATTAGTTTGTAATTTATGGCGTTGGTACCGTCAAGACAAGAAAATCACATTCAGGTCGAAGCACTTCGGCCATCTTTGACCGAATTTTGATTTTCTGATTAGGAAACGCTGCCTACTATCGCAAACTCCTTGTTTGTCGGTATCAAAGTTCGCCAACGTACGTAAGTCATATGTAATGAGTTCATATAGTAAAATCCGAGCATCTTTTTCACACAGGCGCTCTTTTTCCATCGCATCTTCAACGTAGTTGAAGATGCGCATTTCTTGTAGCTTTCATCAATGAAAACATGAAATACTTTATTGTTTGGTGAAGCGATATGGCGTCAAGACAGGCTCTCGACGGTACTCTCTTCTCCCCTTAGGACGTCTCGTGAGCTCTCATATGGTTGTACCCGCAAGCGAACTGATGAAGGTGAAATTGGATATATCCGTTCGATAGCACCCGCTCTGCTTTTCGCGTGGGGTAAGTAGTTGCCATAGAATCTCTATCCTTGTTTTCTCGTTGTAAGTCCGATACCGTAGATCCGCCATCATCCGATGTTCATTGTGAGAATGGACACCTCGAGAACAAAGAAAGTCCTTCGCATCTTAACCGTTCATCTTGACGGTATCTACTGCTATTGCCGCGTTTGCTTTGGATATGCGGATACTCTTGTTGTCAGCATTTGTTTCCTATTTCCGATGTCCCACCTATCCACAACCTAGTCCTGAAGATAAGGGCATAGAGGAAGAGTGTAGTGGAATCGGGTACGACTAAATGCAGGCACCGAATATTCTCCGACGTTATTTCCCTTTAGCAGCCTTTAGGAACTTTCCAAGATCAGGAACGATTGCGTATAGGTCGCCCACAGCGCCATAGTCGCACTCCTGGAAGATCGGAGCGTTCTTGTCGTTATTTATTGCCACAACAACTTTCGAATCGCGCATTCCCGTGAGGTGCTGTATCTGGCCAGATATTCCGACCGCAATGTAGAGCTTTGGTTTTACGGTATTCCCTGAAAGGCCTATCTGACGGTCCTCTGGAACCCAGCCGAGATCAGACGTAAGTGGTCGTGAAGCTCCGATTACGCCGTTCAGAGTTGAGGCAAGATCTTCCAGCATGGCGAGATCTTCCTTCTTCTTGAACCCCCTACCAGCCGAGATTACAACCTCGGCGTCCTTGATGTTCACCTGCCCCGGGGGGCGCTCCTTTCTGTCGATCACTCTTGGAACTGGTGACTTGGGCTGAACATTGATCTCGACGACATTCGGGTTGGAATTTCCAGAGGCCCGTTGGTTTGCTCTCAGCGGGATCGTGATTACTGCAGGTCCTTTCGACGAAACAGTGGCAATTGCGTTTCCTCCCCATACTAGACGTTCAGCGCTCGGTTTGCCGTTCGAGTCATGAATTGCCAATGCGTCGCTAATGCACGCAATCCCTAGTCTCGTCGCAAGCCTGGGAGCTAGAGCCTTCCCTCTCTTTGTAGAGCCAATCAGTACTATAGTCGGCTTTTCCCTATTGTATACTGCTTCGAGCGCATCAACAACAGTCTCGGTCTGGAGATCCTTGAATTGATCTCCAGATACGCCATAAATCTTCGAGACACCTTCGACTGAGATTTTTCTCGCGGCCTCCGGCAGATTTTCAGAAACGACTACCGCTGCTGAAACCGAACCTGCCCCAAGTTTGGTAGCTAGAGTAACAAGTTCCTGCGCAATCTCGGGTATTTCGGAGTAGATTAACGAATTCCAGTTACTTTTCTCGGCCATATCTTAGATCTCCCTTTCTTCGGCTTTCTGTTTTCTGTTTATGCAACAGTCACTTTATCATGCCAATGAATGCTCCCGAAGGATTGCCTCAGCAAGCTGTTTTGCTGACTCTTCCGGCTTGCCCTCAAAGAGGATCCTCTTTCTCGCTGACTTCGGCACATTCACGGAGGTCACTTCAACCGTTGACCCCTGCTTTCCGACCGACTTCGTATCAATCTCGAGCGCCTGCGCGTTCCACTCTGCAAGATCCTTCTTCCCGGCGCTCATTATCTGGATCAGTGTGGGAAATCTTGGCTGATTTATCTCGCGAGAGACGGTTACCAAGAGAGGTAGACCGCACTCGACCGTCTCGATTCCTTGCTCCATGCTTCTTTCACCGAGCAATTTGTTACCGTCTTTAACTTCGAGGCGTGAAGCGAAGGTAATTTGAGGAATTTGCAGGAATTCAGCGAGAGCGGGACCTACTATTCCCGTGTAGGAGTCTGTAGTCCCTGTGGACAATAACACCAAGTCGTATTTGCCGATCTTCTTGATAGCCTTCGAAATGATGTACGCAGTTCTGATCGCGTCGCTATCAACGAAAGATGGATCCACGAGTAGCCTCGCGCGATCGCATCCCATGGCGAGGGCTTCCTTTGCGCTCTTTTTAGCGTCGGCCGTGCCAACGCAAACAGCTGTTACGGAGCCTCCGTTCTTTTCTTTGAGCCTGACGGCTTCCTCGATCGCATTTTTATCATCGTCGCTTATCTTTGTTCTAGCTCCTTCGAAGTTAATCCTGTTATTTTGTCTGTCGATCTTCAGCTCCGTTTCATCGACAACATGCTTGAAACAAACAACAATCTCTAGAGGCATCCTGTAATCTTCTCCTTCACCTTCACTTTAGGTGTTGACTGCATATTTTCGTATTTCTCCATGAATCGTTTTCGCACAACGAATCTACGAGAGCTCGACTAGGACCATGATTCGGACTTTAGAAATAAACGATTGGGTAGATTACTTTGGCCGGAAGCAAGTCCGCTCTGGCAGCAAATAGACTTTTAGCTATCTTGCAGCTTAATCGCGAGTCATTACTCATTTCGTCTAAGGAGATGCCATGGCTCAAACGCCTGCTATGAATAAGATTCATACTCGTTGCCCAGCAGACCTATCGCAATCTTTTGTTCCAGGATCTGGTCTGTCCCCTCGTAAATTCTGCACACTCTGGTATCGACCAAATGTCTTGCAGGCCTGTTCTCGAATGAAAATCCATTTGCCCCCAAGATTTGGACCGCACGATCTGCGGAGAAGTATGAAGCACTTGCTGCACAATATTTCGCCTGAGCAATCCACCAATCTGCCTGACTTCGCAGATCAATGTCTTCCGGGTTTGCATCAGCGTTGGTCTTGACAAGTGCAGCTCTGTAGGTCATGAGTCTTGCCTTCTCCAGCTCCGAAGATATCTTTGCAATCTCACGCTGGACGAGTTGGTGTTTACCTATCTTCTTCTTGTGTTGCACACGTTCTTTCGCATATCTAACGGCCTCGTTCAGACAATCCTGGGCAACACCGACACATCCCGCCGCGACAGACAATCTTCCACTCATCAGCGCGGAGTATGCGATACTCAATCCTTTTCCTTTAGGGCCCAACATGTTTTCTTTTGGAACCTTGCATTCTTCAAAGAAGATAAGTCCCGTATCCGAAGTGGGTAGCCCCAGTTTATTCTTGATTGGCTCTGCCGAAAATCCTTCGAACCCTTTTTCTACTAGAAAGCAGCTCATTTTATCCGCTTGTCCCTTCGGATAGGCAAAAACAAGGACCAGATCAGCAATCGAGCCATTCGAAATCCAGGCCTTTTGTCCATTGAGATAGTAGCAACCGCCTCTTTCCTCGTAATTCGTCTTAAGGGAAGCCGGATCGGATCCCGCAGTAGGTTCAGTTAGTCCGAAGGCCATTACGACTTCGCCTCTCGTTGTCTTTGGAAGATAGTATTCCTTCTGTGCGTTTGATCCCCACTTTTGCAAGGTCAGTTGACCAAGCGAGGTGTGTCCCGAGAGGAATGTGCGAACACCTGTTCCCTCCTGACCGATTCTTTCTAAAGCAAGTGCATAATTCAGCGCATCTGCGCCTTGTCCTTCGCCATATTCAGTTGAAACGGGAAGGCCCAGCAGATGAGCTTCCTTGAGTATCAGTTTTACTTGATCATCATACTTCCTTTCAAGATAGCAGACGTCCTCGATCGGTCTAATCTTGCGACAGGCTTGATCTACTACATCAAGTAACAGTTTCTGTTCATCGCTGAGTTCGAAACTCATTCTGTTCGCGAATGATCTTCCGATATTCGGGCCTTGACTGGATGACTCGTTCTCGCTCGCGCCTTGCATGGGGAATGTGTGGCAGAATCCAGGGCCGCCAAGTGTAATAATCTTTTATCGCAATCGAATATTTGACTTCCAAATCAAAGAACAAGGCAACGCCGTTGAAGCCAGGAAATATTCTTCGATTTGCCATTCGTCAAGAAATAAATACCATCATCCCTTCTGGGGCGTCAATATCGGGATACTGAGAGTCTTATAGAGAGAGGAGATTACCGATCTGAAATGAAGCCTGAAGGGAATACAGAGGGTAAGTACGTTACACTCCTGAACAAAATATTCGAGCTTCCTGAGGTTCGATATGCCGCTGTAAACGACAAATTCGGAGTCCGAATTGTGGGAGGCATGAAACCCGGGGTAAAGACGCTCACACCGCCAGAGGCTGACAAGAGGCTTGAAATGCAATCAGTGATGATCCTAAAAATGGCAGAGAACTACTCAGAACACAGTGGTGAATTGCGCTACTCTTCGATCCAATGGGCAAAGGTCTGTGCTCTCTTCTTTCTCATCTCACCTGAAAGAGCATTGTGCATAACGGTGTTCGGAGATCTTCTCCACGACACAAAGCTAAAGATTGAAAGGATCGTTTCAGACTGGAAAGGAATGAACAGGACTTAGACACCTAACAAAGAGGGCGCGCATAGCATCCCCCTTTAAGAAGATTGATTTACCATTCAATCTCCGTTAGGGGAATTTTTCCTACTATCATCCTCTTTCCACTAGTCAGTGAGTTTAGGTCATCACGTGGAGGATATGACAAACTCGGAGAGGAATCTATTGAACTCGGAAGGACGCTCCAGCATGGGGAGATGAGAAGCATCTCTAATGATGCCAATCTTTGACTTTGGTATGTTTTCCTTCATGTATGTGGACCATGTCGCCGGCGTCATCTTGTCTTCTTCTCCTACGATGATAAGCGCTGGTAATGTGATGGATTGTAGTTTCTGCCTTACGTCGAAACCGTTGCAGGCCTCGTAGTCCGCAGAAGCTATTTCACTCTTGCATTTTAGAATCTCGTCCGTCACGAACCTAATTGTCTCCAAGTTTGTCTTTGATGAAAACTGGCGAGGACAAACAATCGTCTTGACCGTTTCCTCAAACCTAGTTTTCAACCCCTCGCGTATAGAGGGGAGCACTCCAAGCTTCGCACCTGTTGCCACTAAGACGATACCCTTGAGAATCTCTGGATGTTCTATCACATTTGTCAGGGCCACGGCACCACCCATTGAGTGCCCAACTATCACTGCCTTATCCGGACAGGTCTTTGCGACAAACTCCGCAACGATATCTGAGTACCGCTTAACCGAAACCTGCCCCTCCATTCGCTGGGATTTGCCATGTCCTGGAAGATCCAGCGTGACTATTCTAAACCTGTCTGAGAGGATCTTTTGGTGATTCCAGAAAAGAGAATTTTCACATGCACCATGGACGAAGACTATCGTCTTGCCATATCCGAGCTCTTCGTAGGCGATAGCTAGTCCTTGGATGTTCATTGTTCGCAAATCTGCACTATTGGCACTCCATTCGCTAGAACTACAATAAGCGAATCATTGCGATAACCGCCATTTCGATTAGGAGAACTAGCAACAATTGATCGCACTTGAAGGATACGAGATTGGTAAGAAGAAAAATGGCGGCGGTCGCTACAGAACATATCGCGGAGACAATGGTTCGCAAATCATAAGATGTAAATCTAGCGATTGTAAAACTCGAGGAGAACCCCATGCGTTGACTTTGGATGCACGAAAGCAGCCTCGGATCCGTTGGCCCCCCTGCGTGGTGTCCTGTCGAGAACGATCATCCCTGCTCTTTCCGCACGTCTAATTGCCTCAGAGACATCCGGAACCTTGATGGCCAAATGGTGAATTCCCTCACCTCTTTCCTTGAGAAACTTTGCAATCACGCCTGTCTCGCTCGTTGGAGAAAGTAGTTCGATCTCGGATTCTCCGACCTTGAGCATCGCAACCTTCACTCCTTCCGAACTCAGTTCAGTTTGCTCGATGCGATCAAAATCAAAAAGAGCTTGGTAATCTTGAATCGCTTTTTCAAGATCTCTAACCGCAATTCCTATGTGAGAAATTCTCTCAGGCTTCATTTTGGAATTATTTCACCAGTCACCGAATGAGTAAGGGGAGATCCTCAGATTCTTTCTAAAAGTGACGTTCTTCTTCCGCGTCGATTCATTCGATCCCGAGCCGCGCATGGTAATCTCCATAAGCCATGCGTAACGCATCACCTATCTCTCCTGTCGTCGCTTTCGCCCTAACTGCATCCAAAATCAAATACATGAGGTTATTGTCCTTCCCTTGCGATTTCCTACCCGCAGCACCTTTTAGCTTGTCAGCAGCTTCTTCGAGTCGTGACAGGCTCGCCTCGCTCTTCGTACTATCCCTCTCAGCCCTAAATCTTTTGAGAGATCGAATTTGCGCTTTCACAGAAGCTTCTGAAATACGTTGTTTCCGAAAAGACGGGCTCGACTCCCTGTCTCGTCTTTCAGAGAATCTGTTTACACCGACGATAGTTCGCTCTCCACTGTCTACCTCCTTCTGGAAGGCATAGGCACTCTTCTGAATTTCGTTTTGAAAGTAGTTTGCTTTTATCGCAGCAAGGGCCCCCCCAAGTCTGTCCACTCGTGCTAGTTCTTCCGTCACCCGCGCTTCAATCTCATCGGTCAGGGCTTCGAGATAGTAGGATCCACCAAGCGGATCAACAGTCTTTGTCACACCACTCTCCTCGGCGATTATCTGTTGGGTCCTCAGGGCGATTGACACCGCTTCCTCCGTCGGGAGTCCCAGTGCCTCGTCGTAGGAGTTTGTGTGAAGCGATTGTGCACCACCGAGTACAGCCGCGAGGGCCTGCACAGACACCCGAACGATATTGTTGAGCGGTTGTTGGGCGGTAAGGGATTCGCCGCTCGTCTGAGCATGGAACCTCAGCTTCATTGATTCCTTATTCGTCGAATAGAATCTTTCCTTCACAATCTTCGCCCAGATTCTTCTCGCCGCCCTAAACTTTGCTATCTCCTCTACAAAGTCGTTCCTGACAGCAAAAAAGAAGGAGAGCTGAGGACAGAAAGTATCGACGGGGACCCCTCTCGCATTCGCCGCGCTCACATACTCGATCGCGTCTGCAAAGGTAAAAGCCAGCTCCTGTACCGCGTTCGCCCCCGCCTCCCTTATGTGATAGCCCGAGATGCTAATTGGATGCCACCTTGGCATCTCTCTTGCGCAGTAAAGAATGATGTCAATGCAGAGGTTGAATGATTCTTCAGGTGGGTAAATGTAGGTGTTACGCGCAGCGTACTCCTTCAGCATGTCATTCTGAATTGTGCCTCGAAGTACGCTCTTGTCGAATCCTCTCGCCTCCGCTGTGGCGATGTACATTGCAAGCATCGTAGAAGCTGTAGAATTGATTGTCATGCTAGTTGACACTCTATCGACCGGAATTCCCGCAAATAGTGCCTCCATGTTGTCAAGGGTGCTTACTGCGACGCCCACCTTGCCCACTTCTCCGTTGGCGCGAGGACTATCTGAGTCCAGACCGAGCTGAGTGGGGAGATCAAATGCTACGCTCAAGCCTGTCTGGCCTCGACTAAGGAGATACTTGAAACGCGCATTGGTATCTGATGCACTGCCAAATCCCGAGTACTGTCGCATAGTCCATGTTTTCGTACGGTACATCTCCGGATAAATGCCTCGCGTGTAGGGATACTCACCGGGATTTCCCACTTTATCTGAGAATGTGGCTTCTTCCGTGCGCATTGGGCCGTAGACTTTCTCGACAGGAATTCCTGAGTCGGTCTTAGGGTCCCGAGGTGCTCTCTTACCATCATTTTCCTGATACAAAGTTACATTTCTCCCACGCTTTACTCGTGCGCCCCTGAACGACCTAAATTCTTGTTTTCAATTTGATATCCCGCCACCAATTTCCTCGCTGCGCTGATAGGATCTACTTGCCTCCGGCTCACTCTCTGTACAGCCTCGAGGAATTCCTCCTCTTGAGAAAGTTGTTCTCTCAGTGATTGTGACAAAGAAGCCACAACTTCGTCCATCACCTCATTTGCCAAAATTGCGTTGCGTCTGGCTTCGATTGCGCTTTCAAACTTCGAGCTGTTTTCCTTACACTCCAGAATTTTCGCCACGAGCTTTTCCACGCCTTCACCTGTCCTTGCGCTCGCCCCAATTGCAGCCTGCTTCCACTTGCCATCTTTCATGGATAAGACATCCATCAGAGTGCGAAGGACTATGTCCGCTCCCGGCAGGTCAGACTTGTTTACCACAAATATGTCTCCGACCTCCATCAGACCAGCCTTCATCGCCTGAACCTCGTCGCCTAGCTCGGGCATAAGTACGACGACCACCACATCGGCGATTCCGACAACCTTCACATCCGACTGCCCGATTCCTGCCGTCTCAACTATCACCAAGTCGTTTCCGGCTGCATCGAGTATTCGCACTGCATTCTTTGCGGCCCTGGACAACCCGCCTTCCTCGCCTCGCGAAGCCATGCTCCTGATGTAGACGCCCTCGTCAAGAGAATGATCGAGCATCCTGACTCTATCCCCAAGTAATGCACCGCCTGATACCGGACTTGAGGGGTCAACAGCCAAGATTGCAACCTTCAGTCCACGTGAGCGGAAAGCTGTAATCAGCCTGTCAACCAGAGTGCTTTTGCCAGTTCCTGGCGGACCAGTTATTCCAACAACAAATGCCTTTCCGGTACTAGGAAAGATTTTGGAGAGCAGATCAAGGTAACCCGGTACCCTATTTTCTACAAGCGTGATAGCCTTCGAAACCGCCTTGCGATCTCCGATCAGCACCCCTCTTGACAACTCATCCATCATGCCATTCTTTCAACTCTCCCAGACAAAAGGACGCAGCTCGGAGTGGCTAGGGTTAACTTACATCCGTGCACACAATCTCTTGCTCCCATATTTTGTTGCTTGTTTCCATATTTAACGTGCACCATGTCCACGAAGTAAGCGCCGGGTGAAGTCACCGATCAAAGTGCGACAGGAAAGGGAGTTTCTTAATATTTCAAAATCAATTCTCCGCCTCAAAGCACGTTTAGAAGTGAAGTCCGTATTTGGAATCGCGAATGGTTGCACCCACTAAAGAAGGACGCGACAGGATTGATGAAGGTCCTGAGGAGCGGAAGATACGGGGAGAAGAGTATCGTACACTGGGTTGTAAACAAATGATTCGTTTGCAATCAATTGAGGAACTCATAAACCTACGATTAAAATCCATGCGTGATTTCCTCAAGGACAAGAAGGGCCGGGGAAAGCAATTGTCAAACTCAAAATCGGAGACGAGCAATGTGGCTCAAGGGGTGCATCCGGGATCCAAGCGAAGTCCATCCGGCCAAGAGCAGCAACAGGTGCAACAACGAAAGAATAGCAGTCAGAGTCAGAGGGAAAATCCGAGATCTATTCGAACGCGTGTAAAGACGCTGGGTTCTATACTTTCTGCCTCAAGCGATGGAGCCACAATACGCAGCCTCGCAAGAAGGCTGAACAATCATGAAGATCGCATTGAGTATTACCTCGCTAGTCTATGCGACAGTGGACTTTTACAAAAGTGTGGCAGGATTGTCCCTGAGTCCCTTCCAAGAGGGGAACAAATCTATAGGCGTACGGACAAAGGTTCGAGGTTTCTCGAGGCATTCGTTGCAATCTATAGGGCGGCTGGGAATAATTCAACACGGAGTCATTCAAGCACGCGAGGGGGATTCTCTATATCTCAATCACCGCAGTATCTGTCCTGCCAGTTCTGTGCAGGTCATCCTTCGTACCCGAACATGACACCAGTCACGCTTCATTATGCAGGGCAGTGCACAATATGCCACTGTAGGCAAAGAAACTGAATTGGGCTCTAGTCAAACTTTAGTCTTGCGAGGAGGCCTCCTCGTGAAACCATATCCCCTTCCTTCACAAGTACTTCAGTTACTGTGCACGATCTCGGCACCTTAATTTGAGCCTCCATCTTCATCGCCTCAAGAACAACGATTGTTCCATCTGCTTCTATCCTCTGACCCGGCTTGGCGGACACCTTCACGACCTTCGCGGGGAAGTTTGAGATTACCGTTTCGCTTACAGAGGCAACAGAGCTTGACGAGGAGGTCCCGGTAGACCGACTTACCGAACGCTCGCTAAGGATATCTCCTCGCGAGAGTGCAGCTCTGACGACGGTTCTGTCTGCGACAAATGTAATGCTGGAAACGGTACGCTTCAGTTCAGTTATACAGCAAATTTTATCAGCTATTGCAACGAATAACTTTCCTTGTTCGCTCTTAAGCAACGTCAGCTCAACAGTGCCGTCCCCAAAATCTGCGATGTAGCGACGTTCTAGTTTGGTCTTACTTGCGTTTCCGGGCCCTGCCTGAATCGATGCTTTCAGATCTATCTCTTTTGTTTCACCGGAGATTGCAATCCTATACCGCATCGGCGAACCTACCTCCGAATTGGTGGCCGCCACCTTGTTGGCGAGTCAGAACTCTTATCTTGCTTCGCGCGACGTCATGCGAAGCTTGCTGGAGATTGGTGCCTCGCCCTCTTTCGGTCGCTTTCATCGAGAAAAGTAGAGCGGCAATCGCATAATTGTCACGAGTCGTCTGCTCGCTTTGCCTTCTCTCGCTTAGCCTGCGTATTATGTCGCGCTGATCAATGAAGCCCGTGCTTAGTTCTCCAGTCGCGAAAGAATCATCCGCCAGAACCGTCCGGTGGAATGGGATTGTTGTCTCCAGGCCGGCTATGGTGAACTCATCCAGAGCGGCGAGGGCTCTCCGTCTTGCCTGGTTAAAATCCTCCCCCCAGCAAATGAGTTTCGCAATCAGGGAATCGTAGAAGGGCGTGACTTTGGTCTCCTCACGGAGAGCAGTGTCAACCCGTACTCCTGGTCCCGCAGGTAAGAGTAGGTACTCTACCGTCCCCGTTGCAGGCGCAAACCCCGTCAATGGGTCCTCAGCATTTATTCTGCACTCGATCGCACATCCGCTAAACTCGATTTCTTTCTGGCGAAATGGCAGTTTTCGAGACGAAGCTATCTCAATTTGAGATACGACAAGGTCGATGCCCGTAACCATCTCCGTGACAGGATGTTCGACCTGCAGCCTCGAGTTGATCTCTATGAAGTAGAGATTGCCAGTTTCGGCGTCTCTGAGGAACTCCACCGTTCCGGCGTTGGAGTACCCGACCGCCCGCGCGGCCCTTAAGGCATAGTCTGTTATCAGATCGCGCGTGGTTTCATCGATGACCGGAGATGGCGAAAGTTCAACGAGCTTCTGGTACCTTCTTTGAATGGAACACTCTCTCTCGCCGAGGTGAACCATCTCCGAAGCATCGTCACTTGCAAGCACCTGCACCTCGACGTGTCTTGGATTAACCAGTTTCTTCTCGATAAAGACGGCGAACCTGCCGAAGGATGCCATTGCTTCTCTCTGAGAGGATTCAAATGCTTCCTTGACCTCCGAGCTTGACCTTGCTTCCTTAATACCTCGGCCTCCCCCGCCAAAAGCGCTTTTGAGGAGTACTGGATACCCGAGATTTGACGCGAACTCAATAGCCTCCTCGACCGAATTCAATGCTTCCTTTGAGTATGGGATAACAGGTACGCCGCGAGACTCTACCAGTTTCTTGCATTCTAGTTTGTTACCGCTCAACACTAGCGTCTCAGGACTTGGCCCGATGAACTTGATCGAGTGATCCCTACACATCTTTGAGAATTCGCCACGCTCGGATAGGAAACCATACCCTGGATGAATGGCATCGCAATCTGATCTCCTTGCTACTTCGAGAATCTGCTTTGCGTTCAAGTAAGTCTCCGTGGGATAAACACCCGGCAGTCTGTAAGCTCTATCTGCCATTGAGACGTGAGTCGAAGAAGAATCCGCATCTGAGAAAATGCCGACCGACTCGATCCCTAGAGTGTTCAGAGCGCGGATAACTCGAATGCCGATCTCTCCCCTATTAGCAACGAGGACACGCGCAAATCGAGACATGATCTAGACTTACCTTCTGCCAGATTTACGGGCGGACGTATCATTTCCTTTCAGAGCATTGCTGGTGCATCGAAAAATAGAGTTTTCAACATATGCTTGCAACAATCCAAATCGAGCTGTGCCCTAGAGAGGAATATTCCCATGCTTCTTTGGAGGCCTGTGCTCGCTTTTATTCGCTAACACTCTGAGCGCCTTGATGAGCTCGGATCTCGTTTGTCTTGGTCTTATTATTGCGTCAATTATACCTCGCTCGGCCGCGATGAATGGATTGGAGAATCGTAAGGTGTAGTCCCTGACAATTTGTCTGCGCACTTCTTCGTTGTGTCCTGCTTTCTCTATCTCCTTCCGAAAGATTATGTTTGCTGCGCCTTCCGGTCCCATGACGGCGAGCTGCGCGCTAGGCCAAGCAAAGTTGAGGTCAGCCTTCGAGTATTTGCTGCCCATGGCGCAGTACGCCCCACCGTACGCCTTCCTGATTACGGTCGTTATCTTCGGCACGGTTGCTTCACAGTAGGCGTAAAGCAGCTTCGATCCGTGCCTAATTATCCCCCTCGACTCCTGGTCCAGTCCTGGAAGGTAGCCAGGAACATCGACAAATGTCAGAATTGGTATGTTGAAGCAGTCACAAAACCGAATGAAGCGCGAGGCCTTGTCTGATGAGTCAATGTCGAGAGCTCCCGCAAGGTGCATGGGCTGATTTGCCACGATTCCAACCGTGAAGCCGTCAAGCCTTGCGAATCCGACAATGATATTCCGCGCCCAATCTGCGTGAACTTCGAGAAAGTCGCCCTCATCCACAATCCTGGAGACAACGTCTTTCATGTCGTAAGGCTTGTTGGAATCAGTAGGAACTATGGAATCCAGCGTCTCATCTTCTCTGTCCGGACTATCCTGCGGTTCGACGTAATGGGCGAGCTCTTCATTGTTTTGGGGAAGGAACGACAAGATTTTTCTGACGAGTTCGAAGGCCCCTTCTTCCGTCGCGACCGTGAAGTGGGAGACTCCGCTGCTCGAACCGTGAACGCCTGGGCCGCCGAGCTGTTCGAAGGTGACGTCCTCGCCGAGTGCGGCTTTCACAACATCCGGTCCTGTGATGAACATATTACTGGTCTTCTCCACCATAATGACAAAATCGGTGATTCCTGGAGAGTAGACTGCGCCTCCAGCGCACGGTCCGAGTATTACCGAAATCTGCGGAATCACTCCTGAGGCTATCGTGTTCCGGAAAAAAATCTCGCTGTAGGCAGCGAGGCTCTGGACTCCCTCTTGAATCCGCGCACCGCCCGAATCGTTTAGTCCTACGAACGGGACGCCTGCTTTCAGGGCAAGATCCATAGCTTTGCTGATCTTCCTGCCGAACGTTTCCCCGAGGCTACCTCCGTGTATTGTAAAATCGTGAGCAAAAAGAAAGACAGGCCTGCCTTCAATAGTTCCGTATCCCGTGACGACCCCGTCGCCATAGTGTTTCTTCGTTAATCCGGTCCCTTCCGTTCTGGTCGTTGCAAACTTGTCGAGCTCAACAAATGAGCCCGCGTCTAGAAGAATACCAATTCGCTCTCTTGCCGTTTTCTTTCCCTTCTTGTGCTGCTCGTCAATCTTCGCCAGCCCTCCACCGAGTTCAGCCTGTCTATCCATCTCTTCCAGTCTTTCGACCGTGGTCTTCTCCGAGACTTCGGCGTGCGGGGCTGTCGAAGACGATGTACTCTGCTCTCGACTTCTTGACAAAGGAAATTATCACTCTCTCAGTTTTGGGAAACCCATTGATTCTGAGGTCCAAAGTCTCAACCGCTCTTGTAAGCCTATAAACTGTGTCATTTCAGTGGCTTGCTAGGAGGCCCCTGGAATTTCTGGTCTAACCCTTAATTAAGGCTCTTCAAGGAGGCAGCGAATTACAAAAGTCCTTATGAGACGGCAGGGGCATAATAGAAATTCGAGTTAGACTGAGATTACATGACAGACAATCGACGATTCTCCCGCTATACCAGAATCAGCAAAAATGTGACAAGTTCAGACAGGAGCGCAATGATTTTAGCTCATGTCGGCAAGACACCGAAGGGGAAACTGAGATTGAGGAGCGTTGGAATTGTAGTGGGTAAGAAGCCTGAGGACCTCGTGGATCAAGTTCCCGAAACAGACCCGAGGTTTGTCTTCGAGACGAGCTATGGCGTACGGAAAGCTTCTCATGATATCGTAAGAAAATCCGGCAAATTCAGCCGCTTTTACGATAACATAGTCAAGGTCGTCTACGAAGGCAGTTAAAATGAGCAATTTGAGCCATGAAATATCGAGTGTAATCCTAAAGCGGGATTGAAATTATCTCAGATAATATTTCTACTTCAGGCTCGTGGAACGGGGGCTGAGGCCGTGGGAAGGGATTGTTTTAGGGTCTCTCTCTTTTTCCGACCTGCATCTTCAGGTGCTACTTCTGATGTTCGTGCAATTTCCCGCGTTCTCGACATTTTGTGGACGAACAATTCCTAAATATGAAGCAATCCCGAAGTACACTCAGGCGTCGTATCTTCTCAGTTGCATTCACAATCCCAAACGGAGTGCGTAGTCTGCCATTGCTCTGAGAAATCCTGCAAATCTTGCCAGCGCCCAGAGAGATGTCAAAACTGCGTCTCATGCTGCTGCACAGAAGCGCACAGTTCTTGGCGGCAGGAGGCAATCCATCGTGGTCTAGTTGTAGAGTACGTCTCGATTGCTTGGATGTTCGTAGAAGTTGCTGGTGCGATGTGGGCCGGAATAGCGTCGGCCAGTTTTGCGCTGATTGCATTTGGAAGCGATAGCATAATTGAACTCTCCTCGGCATTTGTCGTCCTTCGACACCTACGCAGGGACACCGCGGGATCTCGAGAGCAAGGCGAAAGGGAGGCACTTTTCACTTCGCTGTTGCTCTTCGCCCTCGTCCCAGCGATAGGCATAAGCTCGACTGTCGCCTTTTTTGTACTTCGGATTCAGCCCGATACTTCACTGCTCGGTGTGATAGTTGCAGCTGGCGCGGTGTTGATCATGCCCTATCTCTGGAGGGAGAAGCGAAAGATAGGACAGGAGACCGGATGCCTGCCGCTGAGTCTTGACGCGCTTGAATCAGCCACCTGTTTTTCGATGTCAGTTGCTTTGTTTGCTGGACTGATCCTTGAGTACCTGTTCCACGTAGGCTGGTTTGACTACTTGGCCACGCTTGTAATCCTGGTTTTCATTGCAAATGAGGCAAGGGAATCATTCTCAAAGGCTCGAGGCAAGTAAGATCAACCGAACAAACCTTTCTTTTCTGTTATGAGAAATGCTATCTTCTCCAACAATAGTTGCACTAATTACTGTGATGAGGCCGTCAAAGTTCAATTGACCGAAACTCGGCCGCTTCCCCAGAGGGATTTCAAGACAGAGGATCTTTTGAAAAAGAGAATTGCAAAGGAGAAATTTGTCAGGTTGCGATTGCTTAACCCCCTGTGTCTTGTGACTGTGGGCTCGACTCAGGACTACGTCCGAAGCCTTCCGAGTCACCACGAAGGCGACTTTGTCCTCAGTAAAGAGCAAACACAAGGGAAGGGTAGACAGGGGAGAATATGGTTCTCAGATGTGGGAGGGCTGTGGCTGTCCATCGTTCTCCAGCCTGATCGGCCTGAGGTTTTGGAAGAGATAGCGATAACGGGTGCGCAATCAGTCCTCCAAACACTGCAAGAGACTCTTTCGCTCCGAGGCTGCAGCATAAAGCTGCCAAACGACATCATAGTAAACGGAAGGAAGATTGCCGGCGTTCTAGTCGACGCCGAGATAACTCAGGCCCAAGCGGTTGCATACATGGGAGTAGGGGTCAACCTCAACAACGATCCAACCAGAAACACGGAGATAGTGACTATTGCCACGAGTTATTTCGATGAAACAGGTAAGACAGTCGAAGTGGCAGAATTTGCCGTGCTGTTTCTGAAAACCTTTGACAGAAACTATGAAAAGATCTGCACCGGAGCGACAAAAAGGAGCAGAGCGAGCAACTGATTTCATCCTCGACCTGTTTTTCCCTACCGCAAAAATGAAATATCACGCAGCCGCATTTTCATCCTGCAAATTACGTTCTGAAATGTAAGAAACATGATACGAAAGAAATAGAGATACAGGATCTTGAGACTTGCAGTTTGTTGGACACTTCTACTTCCTCGAATCCGTATTGGTCTCGAAAATTGGAACAACTGGAAACACGCCATAAAGCCACCGCGGGTCCGCAAGAGCAGCAAAAAGATCTAACAGGCGAGCGATTGGATGCCCTAAGAAAGGACCTCAAAAGTTGGGAGGAGCGCATTCTCTTGCCGCACCTCAAAGAGTCTCCAGAAAGGAGGGCTGTCTTCAGAAACGCTTCGGGAATTCCACTAAAGGGGGTCTACACCGAAGCGGATATCAGTTCCACTAAAGTGGATCGCGACCTCGGTCTCCCGGGAGATTTCCCGTACACGCGAGGAGTCTATCCCACGATGTATAGAGGGAGGCCATGGACGATGAGAATGTTTTCGGGCTTTGGCTCCCCCGACCAGACCAACAAGCGGCTGAGGTATCTCCTGAAAGAGGGTGAGACCGGGCTCTCCATCGCGTTTGACATGCCCACCCTCTATGGATACGACGCAGACAGCCCCCGGGCCGAAGGAGAGGTTGGCAAGTGCGGCGTCTCTGTGTCTTCGCTTGAGGACATGGAGGCTATCTTTAGAGGAATACCTCTTGAACAGGTAAGCACTTCGATGACCATAAACGCTCCCGCTGCTGTCCTGACGGCTATGTATGCTGCCGTCGGGGAAAGGCAGGGCGTGGCGCTAGAGAAACTTCGAGGAACAGTTCAAACCGACATTTTGAAGGAATACATAGCACAGAAAGAGTGGGCATTCCCGCCCGATGCTCATCTGAGAATCATCCGGGATCTCATGGTGTTCTGTACTCAAAAAATGCCCTACTGGCACTACATCAGCATCTCGGGCTATCACATAAGGGAGGCGGGGGCGAACGCGGTACAGGAGCTGGCATTTACTCTCGCTGACGGCTTCTCTTACGTCGAACTGGGGATGAATGCTGGTCTCGACGTAGATTCCTTCGCCCCCAGGCTATCGTTTTTCTTCAACTGCGACATGGATTTCTTCGAGGAGATAGCAAAGTTTAGGGCGGCGAGAAGAATCTGGGCGACAGTCATGCGTGAAAAGTACGGCGCGAAGAATCCGCGTAGCCTACTCCTGAGGTTCCACACGCAGACCTCCGGCGTCTCGCTCACTTGGCAGCAGCCACTGAACAACATCGTTCGCACGACGATTGAGGCTCTCGCGGCGGTCCTCGGAGGAACCCAGTCGCTGCACACAAACTCCTACGACGAGGCCTGGGCTTTGCCCACGGAGGACGCCGTAACCGTGGCTCTGAGGACGCAGCAGATAATCGCCGAGGAGACGGGAGTAGCAGACGTCGTCGACCCGCTGGGTGGCTCCTACTATTTAGAATGGTTGACCGGCGAGATGGAGGAGCAGGCCTACAAATACTTCGAAAAAATAGATCAGATTGGAGGCGTCTTAGAGGCCATAAAGAAAGGATTCATACAGCGGGAAATTGCAAACACCGCCTATTTGAAGAGCCAGCAGATGGAGTCTGGGGAGAGAACTGTCGTGGGAGTGAACAAGTATGTTTCTGAGGATGAAAAGCCGATCAACTACCTCAAAATGGATCCCTCGCTCCAAAAGAAGGCGCAAGCAAGTCTAAGGATGCTTAGGCGCAAGCGTGATGAGAAGGCCGTCAAGGTAGCTCTCGACAAACTTCGCATCTGCTTCGAAGATAAGGAAGAGAATTCCATGGTGCCGATTCTCGACGCTGTAAAGTCGTACGCCACACTGCAGGAAATCATGGACGTCGGTCGGCAGGTATTCGGAGGATGGAGCGAGCCGGTCATCGCTTAACAGATCACATTTGATCTTTGAATTTACAGCTTAAATCTTGATTGAAGATAGCAATTTGGAAGAAAATGGAATAGTGAAAATCATTTTTCTTTGATGACCACTGCCCAAGCCACTTCACTTGAAGGACGAAAGATCAGAATACTCGTCGCAAAGCCAGGCCTCGACGGTCACGACAGGGGCGCGCTGGTCTTGTGCAGGGCTTTCAGGGACGCCGGGATGGAGGTGATCTACTCGGGGTTGCTTCCGACCCCTGAGCAGGTGGCGGCTATGGCCGTAGACGAGGACGTGGACGTCGTTGCGCTCAGTCTCTTAAACGGAGCCCACATGACGGCTTTTCCTAAAGTAGTCGAGTTTCTCAAGAAGAAAGGGGGTTCGGGCATCATTGTAGTTGGCGGTGGCATAATACCCGACTCTGACAAGCCAAGATTAGAGAGGGCAGGAATCAGGGGGAACTTTGGTCCCGGGACTTCTCTTGGCACAATAATCGATTTTGTAAACCAGTCCGTGCAAGAAAAATCCGGGCAACAGCATGACGGTCGATCATCAAAAAGTAAGAAAATCAGGATCTCACCAACTCGCAAGCCAGTAGTCAGCAGGAAGAAGAGGGGTAAAAGAGGTCAAGGGTAGACTCTCCATTTTCCATTGTAGGAGTTTCCCCACGATCCATTTCCGCAATTATCGACTTTACCTTGTTCATGTCGTGTTGCAGTAACGCCCTGAAAGATCTGTTTCTGAACACAGAGGCCGGGTGGTAGGTGGGAAAGACAAGACGACCACTGTTAGTCTTGATTAGCTTGCCCCGCGATTCGCCCATGACCTTGGAGCCAGTGAAGTACTCCAGCGCCGTGGCTCCCAGCGTGCAGATGAGCTTCGGCTTCAAGAGTTCAATCTGCTTCTCAAGATAGTTCTTGGTACAGGTCTCTACTTCGTCGCCGAGTGGCTTTCTATTGTTGGGCGGCCTGCACTTTACAATGTTTGTGATGTATACGTCAGACCTCTCTATTCCGGCTTCCTTGAGGATGGAATCCAAGAGCTTACCTCCCGCGCCAACGAATGGCTTGCCAGCCAGATCCTCGTTTCTTCCCGGAGCTTCGCCGACGAGCATCAGCTTCAGAGAATCTGTTCTACCATCACCTGGCACGGCGTTCGTTCTGCTCTGAGAGAGTCTGCACAAGGTGCAGACGCGAATCCTTGAATCGAGCTCTGAGAACTCGCTCTTGAGAGTCGAGCTCTTGCTTCTTCCGGCGCCGCTCTCCGGTTTCTCAGTGCGAACCTTTTTCTTCTTTGTCTTGGGCGATCTTGACATTGAGAGGTGTCAAATCCACAATCTTCAGTGTAAACGAGTCTCTCTATAACTTATTAGAGTGAGTATCAGTTCCGCAGCTTTCTTCTGAGGAGATTTGGTGTCGGAGCGTTCGAGCTTCTTGACGGCATTCCCCTTTGATACTGCGCTGAGTATCGCACCCACCAGTCTTTCTCTTGAAAGGTCGGCGTACTGCAAGATCTCAAAGCCGCGCTTACGGGCAAATCTTTCGGCGTTGGCTTGTTGCTCCCAGTGGTTTGCTATTGGAATAGCGACGCATGGTATTCCAATTTCCGCGACTTCATTCAGGGTCGATGCTCCCGCCTGGGTGATTACGCAGTCCGCCATCGCAAAGTATCTGAGCGATGATGTTGTGAATGGAACGATCACAAGCCTTTTGGACAATTCTCGTGAGTTGATTCTTGCTTCAGAAACTTGCACTCTCGGGCCCGTGAGGACGACGATTGCTGCACCTAGTTTTTCGGAGAGAAACTCTGCATTTTCTACCGCCAAGTTGATTAGCTTATTTCCGATTGAGCTTCCTCCGATTGTGAATAGGACGACGCGATTCTTTAAACCGCTCTTCATCACGTCGACCATGGCCTGAGGCAGGAGCTCCCTCCTCAGGTCTTCCTTGCTCTCCTCTGGTACCTCTCCGATTATTGGACCGAGTATCTGGAAGTTGTTTGTTTCTGCCCAGCGGCGGAGCTTGCCATTGCTTGGAAGAGAGTCTGGCTCATCTGCAAATATTCTTACCTGCGAAGAAAGCAGCGCGCGCTTGAGCATCCTGTTTGCGTAGTAGAGGATCAGGCGATCGATTGGATTCTTTGACCCGGTCTCCAGTCTCAGATAGTCTGTAACCACTGCTCTCTTTTGGGGGATCGGGGGATTTTGCTCCCACATGAATGAGAATAGAGTCTCGACGAACTCGTCCTGAACCAAGATGTCGTAATCTGATAGAGACGGCCTGAGTAATGCGTAGTTTTCCTTCGCTCGCCTTGAGGAGAGCCTCGCAACCCTTGACATGTCGGTGACCCTTCCCTGGGGCGCTTGGCTCTCCATAATTGAACTCATGGAAGCAAGTTTCGTTGATATTTCTAGCACACTCTCTCCGGACTGTTTCAAAAACGAAAGTGCTGGCTCTGCAGCCACCCACTCGATGCTCACGCTATCGGGTCGCAGGCGGCGGATCTCGTCTGCAATCGCGAGGCTCCTCCGGACGTGCCCCAGACCGACCGAGGACACACCGTATAGTAATCGCACAGATTTGGAAAAACTCAATTCACTTTCGTGGCTTTGACGTGACCTCTATCAGATCCTTCTTTGCCGAGGTCAGGATCCTAGGCTTCCTCTTGGTGATCAGGACGTCGTCCTCGATTCTCACACCGCCGATCTCCGAGAGGTACACTCCCGGCTCGACTGTGATGACCATTCCGGGAATTAGTTTCTTTGTAAAGTTCCTGGATAGGCCGGGGCCGTCGTGGACCGCTAGGCCGAGCGAGTGACCGGTCGAGTGGATGAACCTCCCCTTGAACTCCGTGCCGTCTATGAACTCTGTCACTTTCGAGTTGACCTCCGCGCCGGTGAGTTCGGGAGTGCACAGCTCGGTTCCCAGTTCCTGCGCCTCCTTTACTACCTCGTACATTTGTTTTTGCTTCTTGCTCGCCTTGCCGTAGACGAGCGTCCTCGTGATGTCCGAGCAATATCGCTTGTACTTCGTGCCGTAGTCACACAGGACGAACTGGCCGCTCTTCAGCTTGGCTTGGCCGGCTGAGTAGTGAGGTTGAGCGCTGTTTTTTCCGAATGCCACGATGGAATCAAACGACACCCCAGATCCCCCGCTCTTCTGCATTTCAAAAGCGATCCCGGCGGCGACCTCGCTCTCCGTGACCCCCTGCTTCAGCATCGATGGGATCTTTTTGAAGGCGTAGGATGCGATGTCGCAGGCTTTTTGGATGCACTCGATTTCTGATTGGTCCTTGACTAGTCTCGCAAGCTCAAATGCTGGGCTTACATCGACAAATTCCTTATCCTTCAGAGCGGACTTTAGCGTTTCGAGCGACTTTGCCGTCAGCTCGGAAGAGTTTATGCCGACGAGCTTTTCCTCTGATCCAATCACTGCGCTTAACCTATCTGGCACCTCGTCATCGCTCTTTATGACCTGAATTTCGATGCCCTTTGAATGGGCACGTGCAATGTCTTCCTCAAGGGGTGTTGTGAGCAAATTCAGGCTACCGTCCCTCTTCGCAATCAAGTACGAGCCTTCGAAGAGACCGTACGGAATTCCAGTCAGGTAGAAGAATGATGCGTCGAGGTGCGGCTCCACGCTGTTTGAGAGTATCACCACAGAAGGCTTCATTGCTCCGGTGGCGGAGGTTTGGTCATCAATGTGGTCGAAGACCTTTTGCGCCCTTTTGATAGAGTCTGCCATTCCGAGAAATGGCATGGACGGCGCTAGTTTGAAAAGGTTTTTCATCTTAATTCGTCATGCTGAAGACACCTGTAAACCACAATCATGGCGGAATTCCCAAAACATCCTCGAAAATCCGAAAAAAACTGGAGCTGACTTCAGAGATGCCCAATGCAAAAAACTCTTGTGCCTGCCTCCCTTGATACCAAAAAACTTCCCTTACGCCGTATGTTCTATGGATGTCAACCTGCTGCCCTAATTACATCCTCGACAGCCAAGTGGAGCCTTGTTTCGGTTTCCCGCTTTAAATACCAAATTAGCTCCGTTACGTACCCCCTCTAGGGGGGTACCCCAGCTAATTCTCGACAATTGTCGAGAAGCCTTGTGGCAGGTATGGGTGTTGGATATCGGATTCAAGGATATGCGGTCCGCCCTAATGACCGAATTTCTGGGTGTCCTTCTGCAGTATCAGAGGATAAAAGCAGGAGTTCAAGCTCAACTTTTCTCCACTCTTTGTACTTCTCATTCGGCCACATGTTTAAGCGAAGTGATCTGCCGATACCAAGCCAGAAATCTGATTTCGCACTTTTTGAAATTCAAGAAATAGCTGCCTAGAAGATACATGCGCGCTATCGCGCTAGCCGGAAGAGGGCATACCAACTAGTCAAAGTCGAGGATTTGGAGTTCATTGCCATCGACTTTCGTTGATTGTTGCCATTCCAATTCCTATACGTCATTCCAAAATTTTGCGTATACAGAAGGAATGAACCATTATGGATGCCATTTTTCCCTCTTTGAAAGGTACTGCAAAGATACAAAAGCAAGAAGAGAGGTCTATGATATTGTGCACTTTCGAGTGAAAGGGGAATAAATTGGTTGAGATATCTCGGTCAAGGGATAGGAAAGCGCTGCTATCTGAATTCGGAAAGGCGCTACTCAAGATCAATGCCCTCAAGATAGGTACCTTCGAGAACTCTGATGGGGATATCACTCCTTACTTCATTGACCTGAGGAAGCTCGCAAGTTTTCCCTCAGCGTTCTCCATAGCTGTAGACTGTCTTGATTCCGCCTTTGCCGAGAAGAAAAACAACATAAATCCCCGCTACCTTTGCGGGATACCTCTATCCGGGTTGATACTCGGCTCAGTCCTTTCATACAAGAGAGGTATCCCTCTGATCTACCCTTCGCGAGCGCACGCCGGTTCAATTGTAGGCCTCTTGACGCCCGGGTCGGAGGTGCTAATCGTTGAAGACGTGTCAGAGACCGGTAACTCGATCAAGAACGCGATTCAGGCAATTAGGTCTTCTGGGGGCGTGGTGAATCACGCGCTCGCCCTCATAGACAGGATGGAAGGGGCGGATAAGACTCTCTCGGAGTTAGGTGTCTTCCTGCACTCCTTTACGACAACCGAAGAGCTTGCGCTGACCTTGAAGGAGAATATGAGCCTAACCGACGAGCAGATGGAAGCGCTCAACGCCGGAACCGAGGCAATTAACTAGGCCAGGTACTAAGCTGCTTATTTGGTTCAATCAGCCATAAGTAAGGATGAATAGTTGCGTCTCTACTTCGTTGCTAGGCGTAAATCATTAGCCCTTTCTGTTCGAGCGTCACGTGCAGGTTGTTTACTGCCCTGTAGACCTCAGTCTCCTTCTTTGCGCCGGTGCAGACGAGTTTACCTGATGCGAACAACAGAATCACCGTCTTCGGATCAGCCATCCTGTGTATGAGGCCCGGAAACTGCTCCGGTTCGTACATTGACTTTGGTAGTTGCCTTGCTGCTTCTTCCAGGTGTACCTTGCCTCCGAGGGATGCGGAGGCCACGATGTTCTGAATGTCGATTATCGGATCGTTCCTGATGTCAATTGACCCTTTCCTCAATTTTTGGACGACTGTCTTTACTGCCTTGACGGCCTGCTCTTCCGACTTGGCTCCGGTGCAAACCATCTTGCCAGAGCTGAAGATGAGTGTAGCAGTCTTTGGTACCTTTAGCCTGAATACGAGGCCTGGAAATTGGTCTGGGTGATACTCTACGTCCGAAAATGACCTGGTTATCTGGTTGAGGTCTACTGTCTGGTTTATGCTTGCTGAGGCTACCACGTTTTCGATGCTGATCAGTGCTTTTGTTTGCGGCAAAGGATATTGCTGCTCTGCTTAATATAGCATATAAAAGGACTATATAAGGACTATATAAGGAGGTTCTTTCAAGACTCCGTCAGCTGAAGGGATAGCTTGAAAATGCAATTTTTGATGGGGTCAGAAGTCGTCAGTCGCTCAGTTGTATGATGGTGTTATTCTCATTCGTGAGAACTTTCTACACTCCTTAAATCAGGCAGGATTCGACTAAAGCAACTATGAGCAATTTGGTAGGCATTTACGCGATAACCGTAATCATAGGTAAAACGAAGAAGAAACTCAAGGAAGCTGGGGCTACTTCGGAAGAAACCGCCAAAACACCGGAAGAGCTAGGTCTAAAAGAGAAATGGTTGAAGACTAGCAGGAAAAGTGGGGTTGTCGAGACGAAGGATGGCAGATATTACCTGAGTAGCAACAAAGAGTAAAGGCACTTTGTCTCCCAGCTAGAGAAGACTTCGGGAGTAGTCATTTCGGTTAGCTGACGAAGACTTAATAGAACCAACGAGCAGTGTACCTGAACCGACGGGAACATGAAAGAACCAACGAGCAAGGTGATGCTCTGCCTGAGGGAATGACGCAAGGCATGGCCACCCCGCATACGTAGATGAGGGAAGACCCTCCGCTTCTCAATATCCGGTGCCTACTGTCCTAGAGCCGGTTTCCAAAGGCTGTCGCGCTAACCAGAGTCGAGCTCCGTATTCAGAGGAAGGTTCGCTACTTGACTCCTGTTTCAAAGATGAAACAGCTGAGACTGTATTTCTCTATGTGGACTATTGCCTTAACGTGACCTGACCTCTGCAACAATAACCAGAGCAATCAGTCCCAAGATCAGTAAGTAGTTGTATGGCGGAGCCGCCGCAAATGCAAAGACCCCCAGCGCGGGCAACCTGAAGACTACGATTCCCAGTACGTCATTTTGGTTGATTGCCGGAGTGCAATTTAGGATAGAGGGACCAACGCAATCTGCGCCGGGCTCCGGGTAAAGGTTGTTGTCTCCCTTCGTTTCCAAGAGTATTGATGGAGTGGAGCCGTTTGTCTCTTCTATCTTCACGATTCGGTGTATTACGTAACACGGGATCAGCATCTTCTTGACATCGCAGGAAGTCAGGTTGTTGTAAATTGGAGATCTGAAGA
The DNA here is from genome assembly GCA_021325255.1 of Nitrososphaerota archaeon. Next base: position 32,998 of record JAJPHP010000035.1, read on the forward strand.
CTATGATGTCCCCAACTTTCAGCTGACTCGCCGGCACATGTTCCAAAATCACAATGTCTCCTTTCGAAAGGGTCGGCTCCATCGAGTCTCCGTACACTACGGAGAATGGGTCGTTCAGACTGAGAGCCCCGTAGTACAGAATCAAAACCGATCCTGCAACAATCACTCCGACGAGGGTGAACAGGAGCAAGGTGCGCCGACTTCTACTAGCCCTACCACTCATACGCATCCTGACATTCGCTCGTCATTCTTCCATTGTCCGTCGAGAGTCTGACTTATCAACTTCTTCCTTCAAAGAGGGATAGTGGGCGTCTCATTCAAATGGGGAATCTAATTCGCTCAATTCTTCAATAGGTTGTTTGCCATGAACAGCGCGCAAATTCTTGCGAGGAGGCGTGCTCTCAATCATAATGCGAGGATGACGACTCGGACAAATGCCTTCTCCACATATCTTAGGTAATCTCTTCAGATTAACTCTGAATCTTCATTGTCGTCAATCAAGTTTTATGATGTCTAGCTAGAAAAAGGCTTCTTCTTCTGCCTTCTCTTGGACATTGGCATCCCGCTCTCACCAAAGTGAAGCTTCGTCTGTTGTTCTACTGGCAATGTTGCCCTACTCCTCCTCTTTCTTAGTACTAGAAGACCATCTCCGCACGACTCCCAATTGAGGATGAAATCGGAAAGCTTGTGGATTGGTACGATTGGCACGCCGCTTTCCAAAATATGCAGCATCTCATCATGCCAAGTGAGTATGGTGGGCACTACCCTTTGAAAATCAAGCTCTTCTATTACTCTCTTCGAACGAGAAATTTGTTTTTGGCTGATCCGAAGCATCGTCGAGCGGCCCACGGTCCTCTTCCAATGCTTGCAGTCAATTGCAAAAGCTGTCCCATCCCTGTCAGCCAGCAGATCTATCTCCATCCTTGGCTTTACGAATCTCTCATTTCTCCTAGTTCTGAACCCCAGAGATTCAAGGGCTCTGCTGGCAAGGCCCTCGAACTCCTTCCAGTCAAGTCTTGAGCTAATCATCTCGGGATCAATTATTCGATCCATTTTTGACCCTCACTACTACTTTGACGGAGCGCGAGCGTGAAAGTATCGCTCCAAAAACTCGGACGATACGGAACGCAGCACTCGAAATGCGGGGATAAAAAACTTGAGCTGGAAGGCTGGCACAGCTCAAAGCATCTTTGGGCAAAAGAGAGGACTCGTGTGACAATTTATCGTGGGGACATTCGGAAGAGACGCTGTCCGATCAAAAATGAAATTGCTCACATAGGATTCAGTCGGATCTGGTATCTGTAAATTTCCCGAACCAACTTGTCCCCTTCAGATGTAAGATAATACACGCGTGGTTTGGAGTACCTTGGTGAAGAACACATTACTAGGTCCTTGCTTTCGAGCTCCCGCAACGCTCTGCTAATGTGCGAGAGGTGTTTTTGCACCTCCCTTGCAAGTTGAGTGGGGGTGCCCGAGCCCTTTGCGAGAAATGACAAAATTCTGAATCTCGTTTCGCTCGAAAGAACGAAGTCGAAACTATCGCCAGGCATTAGCTGCTGACTGCCGAGCTATTCGCATTTCGAGTTTTAAACCTTCTGAATTTTCTTCTATGAAATTTTGATTTGTTTATTGTTCTGATTACCAGAACAGTCGCTTCATTTCTTATGAAATGATCATCAAAATTCGAGGAATGTTACTGCTCCTTCCACCGCACTAAACAGCGAGGTCAATTGGATAAAATATGTATGACTTCCTGTTTGATAATTTGCTACCACTGTTGGTGGTTCTTTAGTTCATCTGGGTTTATTCGCATTGGTTGGCCCTGTAATACCAGACGAAGTAGCTGTCCAACACTGTTCAGAATACACTCATACAAAGAACCATGCCAGAGTTCTTCCTATCCAAGTAATCAGCGGTCTCGGAATTTTGACTCTCCAATTGTACAACGGAACTCTGCTGTTCCGCTTTTGGATGAGAACTTTGATGGGTGGAACTACAGATGACTGCCTCGACTGGTGCCACACAAGAGCTGACTGACGACTCATCAACTCATCAGTTTACAGATTTGGGAGATTGGAAGCAGAGTAGTCCGGTCTAGTCTCATGTTTTTGAGTCCGCAAGATTCACAGAACCACAAAGCGTTGGGAAACCAAACACAAGATACTGCGCATATTCGTGCCAATCAAGCCCAGGAAATTTCCCAGCACCAAGCGAGAATTGAGATCAAGAGTTTGAAAGGTTGGAAGGGCAATGATCAGAGACTCAGAGTCTGGAGCAAGTAGAAGGGGAAAGAATCAGCAGAACCATACATTGCAACATCAGCATTTCTCCCCACTTTCCTGCTTGGGTTCGGGCGTTTCGAGGTGTGCCCTAAATGGATTTGTCATTGTGGGCAAGAAAGTGATTAGGAGTGCACCCATCCACGGGTTCACAAGCCTCGGGAGTAACAAGATAGCGATGCAAAATACTTCAAAGAAGATCGCCCCTTTCTTCCAACTGAAAATTGGCAAGGCAAGTGGTGTCAGCCCTGCAAAGTAGTACTTGTACACGCCTCTGCCGAAGAATGTTGTGAACGCCAAAAAAGCGGCAAGCAAATACACGAGGACATTTTGCGGTGTAAGTTTTCCCTTCTTTAAGGCAAGGCTTACTAGAATTCCGACGTAGAAAGCAATGAACACGTAGTTGAGGTATTGGTAACTCGCTACCGTCAACGCCTGCAGGTTGATGAATTTTATGAGGCCGAGAAACGTGGTAAGCCTTACCGGCTGGGAGAGGTCGTACTCGAATGTCGTGGGATTTCCGCTTCCGGCTCCGGGAGGATTGCCGAAGATTGGGAACTGGAGTGCCCAGAAGTACTGCTGCGGGTTCTGGTAGACGTATGGCAGCGAGATTACTGTCAGAAGGCCCGCGTAGATCAAAATGTAGAAAACAAGCTCCTTCGTGAATCCTTTGAGCTTCCACGCCGCGATGACAAAAACAGGGAACAAGAGGAAACTTGTCTGCTTGAATCCGGTGGAGATAGCAAGGAAAACCGCAGACAGCGGGTACTTGCCCTTAAGGAAAAGATATATCGAAAACATGAGGAAGAAAGTCGTCGGACCTGGATTCAGCCACATCAGGTCGTTGTAAAAGAGGTTGAGCGGGTTTACAATCCAGATTAGCGAGACCGCGAAGGAAAGCTTTTCAGCTGATGCCCTTCCCTTGAAGAGAAACTCGCTCGCAATAAAGTAGGCAGGAATCGCTGTTAGGGCATCAAAGGCAACGAGTGGGATTGCAGGGAACCAGATCAGAGAGCTCGCCCTTGCGAAGATTGAAAGAGTGTAGAGGAAAAGCGGCGGGTAATTGTAGACGATCGGAAGGTTATACGCTTGAGATCCGTTCAGGAAGGGCGTGACCAGGCACCGCAGGTAGAGGTCACGGTAATCGGTATAGGCTTCGATGTCTCCGTAGGGCGAAGTAAAGACGGGAGGATTGCCGGGGTTCGTAGAGCCGCAGGACGTGAGCTGTGTGCGCGAGTTGAGGATCCCGATTATAATAACGCCGATAAGAAAGATTGCAAACTTGAGCAGCAAGGAAATGATGACGGTGGACTTGAGGCTGAATACCCACGAGAGGCGTTGTCCTCCTCCCCCACCACTCTCAGTCGCACTTGGAGATGAGTCCAATTCTTTCTCTTCATACTCCCCCAGTGCGCTCCTCCCCCTCCCCTCTCTGATTTCGATCTTGCTTCTTTGCAACGCCTCAAGAATCCACGAGGCGCGTGCCTTTCTCGAGACGAGAATGGGTTTTAAGCCTATTACACCTGATGAATAGCCGAGTATAGGCTGATGATTTCTATGGACGCCGACCTCGTCTCCGAGCTCCTTATCCTGGGAGCAATCCTAGCAATTTCGGTTTTGTGCACTTTGTATGGCGCATCAATCCTGGGAAAGCTCGAGCCCGAGCAATCACCCTCAGATAACAAATAATAGGATGAAAAATGCCAAACTAGGCACCTGTTCCCGCTTTTCCAATTCCAGGCGCGCTCTTCAGAAAATTGCTGCCGAATAATATCCAAGCCCTCTTCACAGGTAATGACCCGGTTGCGCTTGCTGTCTGGTTCCTTGCTTCAATCGGTCTCGTTATTGTGGTCACGTTCATTTACGTATTTGTGCTCAACAAATCGCCGCCTCCTGAGGGTGAGACTGTAGCACGTCAGGAAAAAATGCAGCAGGAACTAGTTGCAGTAAGCTCTGCTCCTTCGACTTCATCTTCACTATCCTCAATTCTGTCGCAAATTCATAGCGCGATGCTTGCATCCGAATATCCTAAAGCAGTCGAGTTATGCGTTTATTTTTCAAGCTCAATCCTTGGCAGTCTCTTGCGGTCGAATGGAGGAGACCCGACCAACATGAGCATCAGCGACCTGGCTTTTTTGATCCAATCGAAAGCTAAGATTAGCCCACAAATTTCCGAGCCAATGTACCAACTGAATCTCATACGCCTAAAGGCGGCTCAGGGTCAGCCGATTACAAAGGAGGAAGCAGAATGGGCTGTTTCGGTTGCGAACTGGGTTGGCCAACTCGTCCAAACCAAGCAGATATCTTTCGCCTGAGCTTGGAGAAATTACTGCAACAGGAACGCTTTCTTGTCCCTGATCGCCCTTTCCGTCTGCTTCAGGATTTCGTCGAAGGATTGACCGAGTACTTCGTACTTTAGCTCCGTCTTGATTTTACGGACCTTCTCAGACAGCTGAATGGAGTCTTGCGCATCCAGTATCAAGACTGTATGACCCTGGTAATCCTTGGGGATCAAGATTGCCCTTTGAGACTGGACGAACTTTACAAACATCCTCGCAGTCATGTAGGGATTGTTCAATTCCCCAAGATTCACTCTAACTGTCAAAGTACTTGCCCAAACTCCGCCCATTCTATTTCCGGTTAGCTGATGGCTCTATTATTCCCCTTGGTCGATGTCTTTGACGAAGCCAATCACAGGTGCAGAGTGCCAAACAGTTAAAGTGTTTGGTGAGCGCTCCAGAAGCTACCAAGAACAGCGAATAGGAAGAGAAAAAGTCTGGTACGCTCTTTGCAAAAGTCGGAGGTTAGTATCGAATCCACGGCGCATGTTCATCTCGAGAAAAAGGCAATTCGCGCACTGGGAGTTGCGGAGAGTTTCAGAGAAAGCGAGGGGCGCTCGACACTAGCTGCGGTGGTGATGAGGAGCGACCTTGTGGTCGATGGTTTTGCCTTTGGTTCGCTAACCGTCTCGGGTTCAGACGCCACACTTGAAATTGTTTCGCTAGTTTCAAAGTTGAAAAGAAACGACGTGAATGCGATTTTTCTTTCCGGGAGCGTCTTATCTCTTTACAACATAGTCGACGTGGACAAAGCAAGCGAAGATCTTGATTTGCCGGTTGTTGCCCTAACTTTTAGAGAATCTAGCGCGAACCTAGCCGAGAACATCAGGTCTAGGTTTGACACTAAGACTGCCCGGTCGAAAATCGAGTTGCTTGAGAAACTTGGGACGCCGAAGAAGGTTGCGTTGAAGACAGGCTACAGTGTATTTGTAAGGTCCGCCGGAATCTCTGATGCAGAAACGAGAAGGCTCTTGGACAGGTTCTTGCTCCAGGGTTCGATTCCAGAACCCGTCAGGGTCGCGAGGCTCCTCGCGAAGAACGTCGCAGCACTGTTGAGAGAAGTCAGAAGATAGTTTGATCCTGCGCTCCTACCATTGATTGGCGAGACCACCAGACCAGACTTTATGTTCGCGCTGCTCTGACCAGAAGCTGATGTGGCGTTCGCAGCTCCCGCCTTCACGATCACCTCTCCCTTCATCCAAACGTGGTATGAACAAGAGTAATTGTACGCGCCGGGAATCGTAAAGGTGAAGTTAACCGAAGTTGGCGTGCCCTGCCCCTTTGGATACAAGTTGTTCCATGCGGAAGCTGGGGCGGAGGGTCCGAACTGTGAAAATCTAGGGTCGGGCGGAGTGCCATCAGCAGTCACCGTATGCACTGAAGTGTCATTGTTCACCCAAATGACGGTAGAGTTGTATCCAATCAACACGGTGATGACGTCAGGTTGATAGTAAAATGAAGTTGGATGTCCTGAGCCAAGCGCTCCCGATGGTATCGTCACTGTGACCTTGACAGGCGTCTCAGGGACAGATGAGGTTGAGGCGGTAGTACTGGAAGCAACTGCATTCGCGGGATAGTAGACTATCTGATAGTACCCCAGTAGCGCTGCAACCAACACAAGTATGACGACGATTATCGGACCTGTCGCCGACAACGTCTTTGCAGGCGCGGCCGGAGGATTTCTTTGTGCGGCCATGGAGTAAAATTCAGTCCAGCAAGGATAGACGCGATCGAAAATCTCGATTTAAGCATTTTTGAATGCATTCACTGTGAGTGAGATGCAGTCCACACAATTCATGAACCAGGAACGAGGCAAGGTCGGTAATTTTTCTTTCAAATTTCTCCAATGTTGTAATCTAGTATGGAAAAATATCTCTTGCGTGTGCGAGAAATATGCTGCAGTGAAAAAATCATCTATGCGAAGTAACAGAACAATAGCCACGCGAACTTTTTCTGATTCGCTCTTACTGAAAACCGCCCTCTTCTTTTTCTCTTCCACGTCTCTCAATCCTTAAATATAATATTCGAGAGGTTTGGGTTCGCCGAAAGAAGGTAAGTTCTATTTTTTGTCGGGTAATGCTGAGGATGAGAAACAAAACGAGGCTCAATCTTCACAGCAGAACCAGCAAGACGAACAGCAACAACAGAAGAAGAAAGAGGCTGCCGCTGCCAGCGAAACACAACAACCTACATCTGTTCAACCCGTAGCAGCTCCTCCGAGACCAGTAATCGGCACTCCAATTGGAAAGCCGACAGTCGGCACTCCCGTAGCAAGGCCCGTGATTGGAAAACCTGTTGGACAACAGCAACCGGCGACTCCTTCGGCTCAAGCCCAGGGCACACAAGAAGGGCAGCAACAATCGGCACCTGCTCCCGCGCCTCCACAGCGCCCTAGAATTGGAACTCCCATCAGCAAACCTGTCGGAACGGCAGCTGCGCCGCCTGTAAGCAAGCCGGCAACTGCTCCTGCGGGACAAGCTCAAGCTGGAGCGCCTGCTCCTCGTCCTGTAATTGGACGTCCAGCGGTCGGGACTCCCACAGCTGGCGCCCCGCGGCCGAGCGTTTCTACTCCAGTTACAGCTCCCGGAAAACCGACGGTTCCACAAAAGCCTGTGGAATCAAAGCAAGATGTCTCAAGGCGCAATTTCGTCAGAGCGATAGCTGTTCTTGGTGGACTGGTTGCAATCGGACAGTTTGCAGCGTTGGGACCATACCTTCAGGGATCAGTGGGGCAATCCACAATCACGAGTCAAGTAATTCAGGACTCGGTGAATAACCTGCCAATTACGACGAAAACACTGTCTGCATCAAATCCCTGGACGACTTTTGTTTATCCCAGGACGGGAAATCCCAACATCGACAACGACACATTCAGGCAATGTGTAATTATTCAGCTTCCTAGCGGCCTGACCGCTCCGGCCAACCTTTCCGCGACGGATCCCTCCACGAATGTAACATACATCGCTTTCAGCCGCGTATGCGTCCATCTCTGGTGCCTATGGAGTTACGTGCCAGCTGACAGGAGGATGGAGTGCCCGTGTCACGGGAGCCAGTACGTGCCGGGAACGGGAGCTTATCCAAACTACCCTAGCGCAAACAATCAACCACCTGGCAAAGCGGTCGGAGGTCCTGCTTCGCTCCAGACGCCCCCGAACAACATGCTTCCAATAGTTACGCTCAAACTGAACTCCGATGGCACATTCAGTGCTACCGGCATTGTAGGACAGATTGGCTGCGGACAATTGTGTTAAGAGATTTCTTAGAACAATGAAAGAGGAAACGGAGTAGGATAGCACCAGAGATATGGCAACTTCAACCCAGACCTCTCCCCAGCAAGGGAAGGAAAGAATAGGTATAATCTATCTCATCAAGAAATTGTACGCGTGGATTGTTGAGAGGTTAGACAGAACTGATCTTCTCGCATTCAAGTTGTCAATCCCGAAGAGATTTGTTAGCCCTCTGCCATATCTAGGGATGCTCACGTTCATCAACTTCCTCATCCTCGGAATCACCGGAGCATTATTGCTCCTGTTTTATACTCCGTCTCTTTCTGGCGCTTGGCTTAGCGTCCAGCTGATCAACAACACCATACCCTACGGCGTCATCATCAGGAACATCCATTACCACTCCTCGAATGCGATGATCTTCCTCGCACTGGCTCACATGTATTACAACTACTTTAGCGGGAGGTTCAAGATCAGAAACGAAATCATCTGGGTTACTGGAGTTATCTTTGGAACAATTACAGTTCTTGAAGCCTTTACTGGTTATGATATCATCCTCAACACGAGAGCAGTACTCGCGGTAAGCATCGGTGTCTCGCTCAACTATTCAGCACCCGTCCTTGGGCCGACTCTTGTCCATACGATCTTTGGTCAGGGGTTCCCCGATTTCATACTCAGATTCTATGCGCTGCACATCTTTATACTGCCCATAGTCATGATCATTTTGGTGCTGATTCACTTCCCGCGAATACTAACATTTGATGTTCCGATTGTCTCTGCAGTGACAGGCGCAGTGCTCGTCTTGGGCGGGATGTATCCTGTTTCCTTAGGTGTACAGTACACCTCGACTGCAAACGTTGGTTACACCCTTCCAGAGTGGTACCTTACGAGCCTCTATGCGTTCCTAAGGACTTTCATGCCCAAGTTTGTCGCGGGGATCTTGATCCCGACGCTATTTATTCTCATGTTCTTGGTGATTCCCTTCGTAGACAAGAGCAAGAAATTTTCGTGGAAAGATCGCCCATTCTTTACAGCTCTTGGAATTGCGAGCATAGGTCAGATCCTTCTCACAACTTACTGGGGGTTCTACATCAACGAGGCAGCGCCGACGCCAACGGGCGCACTCTTCGTTGACCCGATACAGATATTCGGCGCGATGGTGCTGGTCGCCGCTCTCTCCTACGTCGGTGTTTATGCCTTCTTAAGGCACGCAGCTTCGAAGGCAGGTGGTCACATTGCAAGGGGCAAAAGGCCTAGCGGTCCAATCACGTTCCTCACGTCAAAGTGGATTTTTGCCATACTTGTCGCAATGTTCGGCTTCCAGGTCTTCCTCAACGCCCTGGGCGCAATGTCTGCAGTTAGTAACTTTCCAAACCTGACGATGTTCGACTTGGGCGCGGTGCTCCTGCTTTTCGCAGCAATGTTCCACATTTACAGGTACGGACGTCCAGCAACTTGAAGGATTAGCTCCCACACAAACGATGCCGGATCAACAAAGCCTCTGCTCTGGCAATTGTTCCGAATTGTCACTTGCCTGTTTACTGTCGTTCGTTCTGCGACGAAGTGTTAGTTTGTTTTTCTCGATTATCTAATCTGCCTCAGGATGGAGAGGCATTTCTCAAATAATCAAGCTGCGCAAATCGCTCGACATCTAGAACGTGCTGTCTGAGGGCTCTTGATTAATCAGAACACTGTAACCAAGGGAGACCGGAAACTAGCCGCAGAGAAATTGGTAATACAGGCAACACAAAACGACATTTGAGATCAAAAACAAAAAGAGAGTAGAGGGAGAGAGTTGGATTAGGACGTTGCAAAGCGTCCCTTCCTTTTCTCTATTTTCATTGTTGCTTCAGCAACACTAGCTGTCTTTTATTGACCGCTACTTGTTGTTCGAGCCCCAGTGGCTCCAGACCAGCAGGAAGACCAGCATCATTACAGAGCCTGCAAGACCTGAGACGAGTGCGCCTACCAAGTCAGCGTTTGCAGATCCAAATATTGTATACAGACCCACAAGAAATGGAACTCTGATTAGATATGCTGCGAATCCCAATGCGTATCCAAGGAGCCAGAATCCGAAAATTACTGATCCGCGACCCATGCGAGCATTCACGTTTCCCTACTGCTTTGCTTTTCGCTATAGAAGAGCAAGGTAAATCTTCCTTGACCAAAACGTTTCATTAAGTGAATATTATTTCACAGGCCTAAACTCGCTCCACTTGAGATGAAAATCCAAGCGGAGCCAATGACGGCTCTCAGGTAGAGATACGGAGCAGAGACAGCCTGTTTTCGACGATGAACAGTCCAAAGAAAGAGAGGAAGGCAATTTGAGTTAGAGTGAGCAATTGAGGGTTCTTATGCGATCAGGCCTCGACGACGCACCACTTGCCCTGCCCCTCGAAAAACTGGACACGAGTGATAGGGAGATTCTTCTTGCTCAATTCGGTAAACACCCAATGCGCAATGTTCTCCGATGTCGGGCGCTCGAACTTGTCGTTGAGGTCGTGGTGGTCAATCCCAGAGAGGACTTCCCAGCATTTGTTTTCCATCTCTTTGAAATCCATGATCATTCCATCTGCGCCGACCTCGTCGAATAGCTCGACGATTACCTTGGCAGTGTGACCGTGCCGAACGCCGCACTTTGGGTGCCCTGGCAGCAGATGGCTGTAGTCAACGAAGAATTCCATGCCGAGACCTGTTTTCATCTGAATACTCTCTCAATCTCCGAAACGGCGTTGTGCTTGTGGATAGATTCGAACGAGATCACTCTTATCTTTACTTTTCCCTTGAACTTGAGGTTCCTCGTCTGCCTGAAGCAATCCCTCGCCACATCTTCCACGAACTTTGGATTGCGGAACATCTCCTCCACTACCGAGGCTTCATCAACAGTCTTTAGGACAGTGTAGGTAGGAGAGCTGAAACTTTTCTCGCATATCTCGATAAGTTCTTCGAGTGGAATCTTTTCCCCCGCGGGAGCTTCTATCGAAAGGTCGATCTCAGCCCGCTGGACGTGCGCCTTGCCGTGCGTGGTTTCAAGGCTGTGAGGACACAAGGTGTTTCCTACGGCCTTCACCTCCAGACATTTGAAGAACTTGACCCCGCGGTAGCTGATTTTGATAGAAACATCGTATGGCTCATCGGTGGGCTTGTTCGTCACCGGCGTGTGCCTCCTAAGCATCATCAAGGTCTTCATCGCGATCTCCCCTTTCGAGTACTTGTGTCGCCGCCTTACCTCTCTTAGGATGTCCTCCCCGATGGCCTCGAAACTGTCCTTCGGAGAGCGGGCCCCCTTTGAGACAACCTCGTTGATTGACTCGACGAGTCGGGACATGTGCACCCCCTTCCTCTCGGTATCAAGATCGATGAACAGATCGATCTCCGCGGGGAAGAGGGTCTCGTTCCCGCCGGCTCGAAGCTTTAGCGCAGTTCTCAGCCCTGAGATTCCAACACGATCAATTTTTTCCTTAACTTTCGGGACTCTGTCCTGAGTTGGTATTCGACTTTCTAGTGCCCCGATCTCAGCCAAAATTCAAAATACCAAAAATCCTATTCTCGCTTCAGGATATAAAAGACTACCAGTGAGGTCAGGCCGTCAATTGAGAAGATATGAGAGAAGTTAACTCATATCTAGTTGCGCGAGAAGGTTTATCGTCCCTAATTGTTTCAAGGTTTGATCAGTAATAGAATGCTTCGAGAGGCGTCTTCAGTAACTTGCTGATGTAAGCCCAGGCCGTCTCCGCAGTCTCAAAGTACTTCCACTGATCTTTGTCCCCAGGAACAAATTGTTCTGCCTTCTCGTCGAAGACGCGCTCCTTGATACTCACGCAGTACTTGTCCTCATTCTTTGTGAGGAAGAGAAAGGCGCCGTCCTTGTATCCCGGCATTTCAACAACGAACCTCAGCCCTTCATCAAGATCTAGACCCCACACTATCGTCTTTAGTTCCCGTAGCTGTGTGATCTTCCTTTCGTTGTATCCGACCCTTCCTGATTGCTTACCATGTTGAGTGGGGGTCGAGTTCTCTTCGGGCAATCGGAATCCAGATCACGTGCCTTTCTTTACTCTTTCTTTTTACCTTTTGCTTGGGCGGTCTATATCGAGCTTCAAGTGTCGTAAATTGCGGCGAAAGCAATGTAGTTGAGTGTAACATACAAGATAAAGCGTAATAATTACTTTACCGGACAATTGCTCTTGGCAGCAATTTAACCCACTTTTGGTTTCTAGCCTCAACTGTGACCTTCCCATTGATAATGATTGAGAGTCTCACTGGGAAATGTCATACTAACAAGGCAAACCAGATGAGTTGACAGTTACAACCAGACTAGAGAAAAACGCCGCGTGCCCACTTCGCACTAGTTTTGTTCGAGAAACAAGAGCAAGGGAAGAGTGAAACAATGAGAGGGCACGTCAGCGTGCGTCTTTGCAATTGATGTACAAACACACGGATTTTCTTGGAGTGTGAGAACAAGTTTCCTTTGCACATATGCGATACTCTTTCCGGCGATAAGGTCGAGCTGGGTCTAGACAGGGAAAAGGAGTTCAGGATGTTCATCTGCGGGCCTACGGTTCAGGACAATGTTCACGTCGGGCATGCAAAGACCTACTTTGCCTTCGACGTGTTGGCAAGGTGGATCAGAAGCAAGGGCGTCAGGGTTTTCTTCCTGATGAACATCACAGACGTTGATGACAAGATCTTCGACAGAGCGAAGAGAGAAGATCTGCCCTACATGCAAGTCGCGGACAGGTTCTACAGGGATTTTATTGAAGACTTGGAAGCTCTCAACATAGTCACGGTGACCAAGTTTGCCCGAGTGTCAAAATACATCAATGAATCTGCCGAACTGGTGAAGAAGCTCCGAGATTCGGGAAAGGCTTACCTCATCAATTCAAGCACTTACTTTGATACCTCGAAGGCCGACCACTTTGGAAAACTCTCGCACCAGAACGAACTGGATCTGAAGATGAAGGTTATTGATGCGGCGCCCGGAAAGAAGAATTCCGTTGACTTTCTCTTATGGCGCAATGTAGTGGACGCTCGCGAGGGAGTGTGGAACACAATTGCAGGAGTCGGGAGGCCAGGGTGGCACATAGAGGACAGCGCGATTGCATTCAAAGAGTTTGGAGGACCTTACGACCTGCACGGCGGAGCGACCGAACTCATCTTTCCTCACCACGAAGCTGAACTTGCCCAAGACGAGGCGGCGTCTGAGGTGGTGCCTTTCGTATCAGTGTGGATGCACACTGGACTGCTCTTGAAGAACGGTGAGAAGATGAGCAAGAGCCTCGGAAACGTGATGACGATCAGAGAGGCGCTCAGCAACTGCGACGGGAATCTGCTCAGGGTATTTTTTCTCGGTCACCACTACAGGGACTCGTTCAACTTTTCCCCTGGCGATCTCCTGTCAAACAAGGACGTTCTCGGGACGATAAGACAGGCAGCCGAGTTAGTCGATAGCACACTAGAGAAAACACCTTCCTCTGCGACAGCATCTTCTTCGTCTCCGCTGAGTTTCGCGGGGTCTGAGTGGAAGAGCTTTTCTGATTCAATGGACAACGATCTCGACACGCCAAGGGCTCTGAAGGCTCTGCTGCAACTTTCCAAGGAGATACTTTCGTGCAAAGATGATAGAGCTTTCCTGCTTGAAAAGGGGCCCGTGTTTCAGGGAATGGTCGAGGTTCTGGGATTAAGACTGCCTTGAATTCAGGCAATAGTGCGCCTCGAGCAGCCATGTTTCACGATATGCTCGAAAACGAAAGATCCTTCGCATCACTTTTCGCCGAGACCGTCCGCCTGAACAACTCTACGCTCTACTTCAACGAAAGCCTCAGTGAAGACCCTGTCTTCAATCACCTCGTCTTAGACGACTCGCTCCTCTCAGACGAAAACGTAGATCGGCTGACATGTGAGAAAGCCTTCGAGCAAGCTAACCAGACATCCCGTTCTCTTTCGATTCCGCTGACTCTCTTCATCGAAGATTTTTGGAGGAACTCGACTCTTGTCGAGGAAATTGCTATCGACAGTGGGTTTCGCGTAATCGAGCGAATGCACATTTTGTCGAAACCAATCGCAGATCTCGCTGCGTGTCCAAGTGGAAGCGAGTCTGGAGAGGTCAGAGTGTTTCTCACGACCGATGCCACTCTTTGGAACAGGGTCTTCATGGAGTCGTTCTCGATTCCCGAGCAATGGGGCCCTGAGCTCCTAAGGAGAGTAAAAGAAATAATAAGAGCGGATTCTGCAGCGCTTGTACTTGCAACGCTCGGCTCCTCTGGAGCAGTGGGCTGTACACTCCTTCATGAGAAACCAGAAGGAGTGATGGGCGTCTACTGTGTAGGGACTATTTTCTCCGCTCGGTCAAGAGGTGTTGCAAGGGCAATGATGAGAGCATCCGAGAATATTGCTCGTGAGGCTGGCTGCACAGTGATGGTTATTCAGACTCTCGAGAGAGACAACGTCACAGGGATGTACGTGGACAAGTTCGGCTACACAATTAACTTTAGCAGAAATCTGCTCTCAAGGTCTTAGTAAAACACTTCTCGGCCAACGATTGCGGGGCACTGACCTTCGCTGCTTCAGGCTGCGCTGGGGGGGAAGAAATCCCAGCATTCGACAACGATTAATACGTCATATGTGTGGCCTGCAATCTTGGCTGGAAAGGTAATACGTCTTGAAGAAAGCGGGAAAAACGGGGGCGAAGGGGAGAGCAGGCAAATCTGGGAGTTCTTCAGCGCGCGTAGCCGTTGGTGTAGGAACTAGTAGCGGAGGATATTTACTCCTCTCAGATTTCGAGCGAAAAAAGTGGAGGAAGATAGGGCCTTTTCTGAAGAATGAAAGCGTCAACTGCCTAACTTTCGATCCTAAAACGAAGACGCTCTTCGCAGCCACTCACACCGACGGAGTCCTAGTCTCGAAGGATGTTGGAAAGACTTGGAAGCAAAGCAGCCGAGGTCTGCACGTCAGGAAGGCGTGGACGTTAGAGTTTGACGGAGCAAGTGGCAAGAATCTCTACGCCGGAACGCAGTACGGTCATCTTTACTCGTCGCAGGACCGCGGCGCTAACTGGGAAGAGGTAACTGGATTGTTCGAAGCTCCGAACAGAAAGGAGTGGGGCGTCGACTGGGGATTCGGCACGGTTGGTTTGTGCATACATACGATAAAGATGGATCCTAACCAGGCAAATCGTTTCTACATAGTGACTTCAGGCGCCGGCCCCTATCGCACTGATGATAGTGGAAAGAGCTGGAAGCTCCTCAACCAAGGCGTGCTCGAAAACTGCCCAGTGGGTAGTAGAAGCTACGCGACCACCGAGAGACCCGTCGAGGGGAACGGAGAATCTGATGGAGGCGAGGCAAAAAGGCTCGCGGAACATCTTGCGCAGGTCCACAAGTGCACCCACAAGCTCGCCATCTCCTCAAAGACCCCAGGCCTCCTTTTCCAACAGAATCACTGTGGAGTTTATAGATCTACAGACGCGGGAGAGCACTGGGAGGATATCAGCCCAGGCGACGAACATAGGCACGGCTTTCCACTCGCCCTCGTGGAGAATGAGAGCACTGGTTCCGCCCTCTTTACTGTCCCGGCATATCAGGGCATTTGCAAGAAACATAATTCGTGCATTAGAGGGGAACTCGCCGTCTACCGTACTCTGAATGCGGGGAAGGACTGGGAGAAGCTCACAAACGGCCTACCGCAGAAGAACAATCACACCTGCATTCTGAGGGACGCGATGTCAACAGACCGCTTGGAGAATCAGCCAGGAGTATACTTTGGCACGACTACTGGCGAGGTATACGGGACAACCGACCTCGGAGATACCTGGTCCGTACTCTTGAAGGACGCAGGGAGAGTTCAGGGTGTATCGAGCTTCATCCTCAATCGTTGATTTCAGTGGTGGCGCCCTAACCTGGGCGACTCATCACTAGCTTATTCTTCATCTCCCTTCCTCTATGAAGAAAAAGGGCACAAGCGGCCTTTTCTAGCCCGATTCACTAGGGAAAACTCGTTTCCCTTTTTTCCAACTCCACTCAACGCAAGCTAGGTCTGCACAAGCTTCAGCACAGCGCCTGCTGAGACGAGCTGACCGTAGCTCACAATTCCTCTGCCGTTCAGGTCGATGGTTACGTTGAGATCAAGCGGATTCAAAGACACATCAATTGCTGCATACCCGTTTGAATTACCCAAGGCGTTCTGCTGGAAGCCTCCCGGCCCGCTGATCACCAGAGTCATGCCCGTTGTAAGGCCGCTAACCGATATTGAGTTCCCAGCGAACGCGGTAAAGTTGCTCCAGCTCGTGGTGACCGTCTCGTTGTTTATCGAAGTGAACTGGTAGAAGTTGAGCGAAAGGTTTGTGCCATTGAGATTAACCGGCATCGTCGTGTTGGAGTAGACCTTCGTGTTGTCGACAAAGAGCTCCATGAATGATTTCCTGTCCGTAGCTATTGTGAGCCTGTGAAGAGGTGTATACTGACTTACGAAACTTCCACCCAGGAATTTGCCTCCCGCGTACTTGCACTCTGGGTTGCAAACGACGCTCGCTGTGCTAGCTCCGATTGAGAGGGCCGGAGAACCACCGTTGCTGACTTCAGCGAAACTCACCGCGACAGAGTTGCTGAAGTTTGATCCCGAGGAGACTAAAGCCCAGTTTGCGGAGACCGAGGGGCCTGAGCCCTCGTAGGAGCAACCCGTGCTGCTTACGTTGTAGCGGCATGACCCAAAATAGTTGTACTGTGGAATGTATGCGTAGATGGAGAACAACGTGAGGTTTGTCGACACGCCGGAGAGTACCGCGCTCAATTCTGTCACGTTCTCTTCGTTGTTATCACCGACAAACTCATGGTAGGGACCGCAGCGGTTGGGACCGGTGTAGGGCTGGTTAAAGCACGTAGTCTGAATCATCGTTACCCCCCTGGAATCATTTGAGGAGATTTCGGCGATGCCTGGTTCAAAGTCACCGCTAAAGACCCAGTTGTTGCCGTCGTCAGTGTAGGTGTAGGTGAATGTGCCTCCAGATCCTGGGCCGTCATCATAGAACCGCACCGTCCGCAGAGGTGTCGTAAGGGTGGAGTTTAGCGCAGGCCCATGCCCACCCTGAGTAACCTCCAGTGCGTAATTCTTTGGAATGCTACTGCTGCTGCTTCTTGTTGATGACGTTGAAGAAGTAGAAGATGATGATGTTGTAGTCTTTGACGTCGTAGTTGAAGATGACGAAGATGAACTTTGGACAAGGCTCGAGGAGGAGGAAGCAGAAGTGAATGAAGTCGATGACGAGGAAGAGGTTGAGGTCGAAGTGTTACTGTTGGCGGGCGTCATAAAGTAGGTGATACCCACCGCCGACCCTACTACGATCAGGATTATCAGCCCGACTATAGCGAGGATTGCACCAATCGATGCCAATTGCAGCTAGCGCACCATGAACTGGATGTTAGCTGCACTTGATCTCGAATTTAATACGTGAGGAAAGTTAATAGTGAAACTTTAGAATAGCAGTGTAGTACTTTTCCTGAAAAGATCATTTCATCGCTGTCCATTCTCAAAGCGGCGAATCGTGCGGACTACAGCCGCTCATTCTTCACTTTGTTTCTTTTCTTCTAACAAGCTCCGATTCAGTCTCTTGAATCATATTGGTCAGTGAGGTCGTGCACTCTTTTCGATGCCAGTGCTCGAGCCGCTTCTTTTCCTTTGTCAAGGATTATGCTGAGTCGTCGTTGCAGTTGAGAGAAGCCTGATCTGAGCGTCATGTGCGGTAGGTCGCCCAAAGCATTTCACTCGCATTACTACTCTCCGAAGAGTGCCTTCTTGAATTCCGAGATTTCTTTTGACCTCGCATCGAGAATCATGATGGTGGATTGAATCTCTCTGTTGTCTATAGCTCTTTGACGAAGCGATTTCAGCAGGCGCTCTTGGGACCCGAGCCACGCTCGAAGATCTTCCTCCACCTTGTTCAAGACCGCCGTCCTTTCTGGATTACCATTTGCGAATTCTTTCCATTTTTGAATGATGTGTTCCTTGCTTCCTGACATGAGACTACTAACGGGCACCCTATCAAAGACGCGATTCCTTCAACCTTTCTCCTAGACCAACCACCATTGCTCATTTTTGCAAGAGTACAAATTTTGAGAAGAACAAAGAGCCAGCCCGTAAATTCAATCGTCGGTCTTCTTCTCAATGCGAAGGGATTCAGTGCTTGCTCTTATCAACGACGCAGAACAAGTTTCCGTCGGGATCCTCAAGGACGATGAAATCATCGTCAGGATCATAAGTTTAAGGATGGAGCTTCGCTCCCAAGCCCAGGAGGCTCTTTACTTCTCCCTGCTGGTCATTCGTGTAGAGATCAAGGTGTAACCAGTTCCTACCAGAGATCCTCTCCGGGGCTTTATTCAGCGAGACGTTCGTGTTCTTTTCTTCAGGGTCTCGAAGTATAACCCATCCTTGTTTTGGTGGCTCCGTGTTGTTGTAATGGAGAGCATCCTTTCAGAACGCGAACATTTCATCAAAGTTGTTGCAATCGATTACGACGGAACCGATCCTCATCCCTCTATCGAGACCGAGTTTCAGCCGTACTTTTAAACTGTTTTTCTTATCCGCACGGCCAGTTAGATTCGCTACCTGGAGATAACGAGAATATTCAGTTGTTGACCGCAGAGGCTAAAAAAATGGAAGTATCTCATGCGGTCGGCCTTAGCTGTCTGATAAAATTATCCCTCAATCCTTTGTGTTGTAGAAGATTCAGCTACGCATGACGTAATACTCGGTTCAGCGGGTTTTGTAGCTTTACTGATCTGCAAACGCCTATATCCACATTTGGTAGTGAACCGAAAATATCCGAACAAGTGGAAATCATAAGCGATCCTGACAAAATCCTACAAAGGAGACTACATTACGGCGATAGCGCAGTACGAAGGATGGACATCTGCGTCGGCGTTTACGCACCATCTGCCAGCCTGGGCGGAGGCCTCAAGAAAGCTATGCTGAGCACACTTTCAAAGGGCGTCAAAATCCGTTATCTGATCGGGATTCGGAAGGAAAATCTCACTCTTTGCAAGGATCTCCTAGCAATGGGATTGAGTGTAAGGCATCTGGACGGCATACAGGCGAACTTCTCGGTCACAGATTAAGAATATCACGCGACAGAAATGGTCAATGTCAGCGGCCAGATTCAACAGCTTATCTGCAGCAACTCCAGCCAATTGGTTACTCAGCACCAATCTCTTTTCGAGACGCTCTGGAGCAGGGCCATACTCGCCACAACTAGATTCAACGAGATAAACGAAAGCGAGGTTACTGAGGTCGTCTATGGGCTGGAACAAACCTCAGCGGTGATCCTTAGGGCAATCAACGGAGTGAGCGAGTTTGCATACACCATCAATGAAAAGTCAATGCCGACAATTACGGTTGCGTTTCCAGAGTACTGGGATGCTTATGTCAGAAAACAGAGAACGCAGCCGAACGCAGATCTAAGATATCTAACCGAGATAACCAAAGAAAATATGGCCTACGTAAAGGAACTGATGAAGGTCTTAAAGGTTCGCCATCTCGAGGGGATTGTAGGAAGTTTTTGGATCTCTCAGGGTGAATACTTTGCTTCCCTTGCTAGCAATGGCTTAAGAAGGAAATCCAGATCATGGTGTTAATCTTGGGAGGAGCGGCAGACCTCCCGAGAATCCTGCGGCGAATCAAGCAGACGGCAGCAATCGCAGCTCTGGCACGACGAATCCGTCATGAGCGTGTTGTAGGCAAACAAAAAAACGCGAGGTGGTAACCAATAGGGATGAGAGAAAGGAAAGCGATTGGCATTCTCGTGGTGATAATTGTCGTAATACAGGTACCCACAGGATTTTATCTGAATCTACTGGTTCACACTGATGCTGGTCAAGGCGGAGCAGGCTGCATCGGGCAGTTCCTTACGGATAGTTGCAACCTAATCAACACAAACGTTCCAGCGTCGCCGTACAACGGAACCTCGCAGCTAAATCTCCTAGCAGCTAACAACACCGCGATGAACGGAACGATCCCGAGCTACGCGCAGGTAATAAAGCAAAAATGATACAATTGTATTTCATTCGATGAATGCTACCATCCTCGTGTTCGGGAATGCGAACACTTGGGTATCGTACGTTACAAACACCACGATTCCTGCCTACGATAATGTGTCGCAACACTCTAACGCGTTCTCCATATACCACCTGTTTGAACCAACGCTAGTGATACCTCGCGTATCTACAGTCAACATAACTTTTGTCAACTTGGATTATGGAGATCACCATAACTTCGTCCTCTCCACTTTTCCCCCACCATTCCCGATGTACATCATGCAAAGCATGAACACGGGAGGCGAAATGGTCACGATGACCCCACTCATGCCGCCTGTTGACAACACCTCTGACACGGCCCTTTCAAATGCGAATGCTTCTGTGTTCTCGTATCAAGTTCACTTGGATCTTGCTGCAAATGTCACTCATATGTGGTACATGTGTATGTTCCCGGCGCACGCGATGCAAGGAATGTGGGGGAACATAACACTCGTAGATCCCTCAAGCGTCGGAGTTTGAAAGCGGCAACTAGCTTCTGCTAAAAGCCGACCAGAAAATTGGCGTATGACGCCGGAAGATACCCGCAGGCTGTTTGATAGTTTGATAAAGATCCCTGATTTAGTTTCGGCAGCACCCAGGACATTTCGGTCACTCCCCTTGCTCGGGATAGTCTTGTTCATATTCTCGACCGCCTTCCCGCCGCTCGATCTTCTAACCCAGGCAAATCTCGCAATACACATGGGGCAGCACGCCCTAATAGCTCTCTCCGGTGTCCTGATTGCATACCCCATCTGTCTGCAGAGAAAAGAGCTGGGAAGGACTCCTCGAAAGAACTACGCGATAACAAGCATAATCTTAATCTCTGCGATAGTACTCTTTTGGCACCTGCCAGCAGCGTGGGACGCCGCAGTCCTAAGCCCCGTAATCCATGGAATCGAACATTTTTCATTCCTCGGCGTTGGTCTTCTCATAGGGTGGTACTTTCCGGCTCTACCCGACAATTTCAAGTTCATGTCGGTGTTTCTCGGCGCTTCTGGACACATGGTCTACGGACTCTATCTCTTCGTAATGACTACTCCGGTTTACCCCCTCTACCCAGTCGGCCAACAGACTCTTTTGGCGATTCTCATGTTGTTCCCTTCGCCTGTATACTTCATCACTCTCATGGTCATCTCGCTGAATCGAGAAACAAACCGACTCGAGGCCATGGACCTTGCGGCCAGAAAGCAATCCGGTCACAACGCGAATCCAATTCGAAGCAAGCGAAGGTTCTCGTTTGGGCAAATCGCAGTCCCTGTCGCAACCTTGCTGCTGATAGCTGTCTTTGCAGGATACCTCGCCGTCACGGGAGGAATGATTTACTCGTCCTCGATCTCTGATCCGAGCGCTACAAATGCAGTCAGCGTCTACGTACTCGAGACGCCGGTGACGTGGCAGTATTCTCCACAGAACATCGTCGTGGTAATCGGCGTCAACAACACAGTGGTCTGGGTAAGCCACTCATTCTCTGAGGACACCGTGACGAGCAACTCCGGCATCTTCAGTTCAGGAGTACTTCACCCCGCCAGAGTTGGTCCTACACATTCTCAAAGCCTGGGGTTTACTCCTACTTCTGCGAATTCCACCCCTGGATGAAAGGAACCGTGATGGTTCTTGACGGTGCCTTGAAAGACTAGGACAGGCAGGCCTGCGAAGCAAAGGGTGGGCTACGATTTATTTGTCGCGCAAATTTTTCTCCTTAGAAAAAAGTGCTATAGGCAAGACTATCATCTCCCAGTAATTAACTCCGAATGCGACCAGCAATCAAGTTGTGAGGATAAAATTACGATACTCAACGGACGCACCGAATATTGTAGACGACAAGTTCGTGGGTTCTTGGTGCCCCATTCTTTGAGCTATGATTGCTTTCGAGGCTTCTTCTTTTTCTTACGAGGCATCTTTGCAGTCCACTCCAGAGAGCGATTTATCCAGAACTTGTCCTTTTCAGGATGCTTTGCCCACTCACGCGGAAGGACTATGTACTCCTTCGTTGGTCTCCCTGCCATTGGCGAAAAAAAAGGGCGCGCTCTTGTTCTTCAGCAATTCTTTTTGGTCCTCCTCTGAAAGACGCACGAACAAATCTTCGCCAAATACCCCGCTGAACATGTTACCATTGACGAATGCCGATAGATTGCCAAACATGGGACGGAGAGTAATCCCGAGATCACTCGGCAGTATGGATTTGAAAAAATCTATCGTCCTCTCATTGGCCTTTGGAATTTTCAAGATCTAATCGGCAAGGGTGTTGAAATCGCTTGCACTTTAGAATTATCTCTGCTAGCACCATCAGGTCGTTATCCGCTTGCAATGCTCTGCGACTTCAATGTCGACGAAGTGTTGACAAATCCTCCCCGTTCAATTTTCCAATGGAGACTTTGACTTATGTAGCCGCCAAATGGGATTTTGGAAACCGAGGGCCAGGTTAAGCGAAGCCCATCATTGTCGGAAATTGAATGTACTCGAACCCGAACAAATCGTGGGCTCGGAGGGACTTGAACGCAATTTGGGTTCACGTTCTCCGTCTTTGGGAGACCAAAACCGAAATTTTCGGGCGTGATACGGAGAGAGGCCCTAACTTCGTGGGATAAAGCTCCCAGGCCAGGCATAAAAACGCTCGGGTTAAAATCCCGGCCAAATTTAGAGCACCGTGCCGAAGACTATATTGGACTTAGTTTTGGAAAATTGTCAAAGTAAAGGAATAGCTCACCAATTCACGCTCCACAGCTATAAATTCCTTCACATGGTTTTTGTACTTTCTTCAGGATTCTACAGATTTGGGGACCGCTACTGGATTCGTGGAGAAGGCAGACCGTTCGTCTTTGACTTTATCGATACTGTTGTAACCCAAGAATTCAGATAGTCTGCTGGATCGAATGGCTGAATTTTGATTGCTCTGATATCTTGTGGGAGATCTTTACCGATCCACCTCCCCGGTGAAAGGAAAAGAATCCCTGTTTCTCCATCTCTCAGCGATTCAAGAATCCTCTTCGCCATGAACTTGTCGCGGTCAATCAAGTTCTTAGTAAGCATATCCGCAGTTGCTAGATCTGTCTTTTCATCGTTTTGGAGCATGGAAGCCCATGAGGAACCTTCCTCAACAAGCATCGGGTCTTCCGTAACTTCGAGCTCCGCGCCTTCATGAATGTATCTCGAAACCAAATCGTAGCATTTAGCGCAGTTCCTTTTCACAAAATCGAGTGCCTTTTCCTTTTCGTCTGCTGCTAGCCAATCAAAGTATAGCCTCTACACTTTCCTTTGTGTTCGAATTTTTCCTCAACGTAATCCGAGAACTCCTTTGACCTCTGCTCAAAATCCTCAGGGAGGGCGGGATTGATTTTGAATAGTTCGTCCTCTGTAAACATCCTCGGAATGATGAATATGGTTCTCATCATGTTATCCCCCAGTTCAGCAAAAAGTTAATCGGCGCTCAAAGAGAAAAAGAATGGAGAACCTTTCAACACCATTTCTAGAGTTGGAAATCTTCTCTTCACTTGATCTTTACCTTGTAGTATCTTTTTGGAGCCTTGAGTTTTAGTTTCACTTCGAGGACGCCGTTCGCGTAGGAAGCCTTGATTGCACGCATCTTCACCGGCACTGGCAGAGGAATCGTGACGCTTCTTCCATTAGTATCTTGCGGAGCAAGAGACCTTGCCGTTACGGTACTTTCTGTCAGTTCGAGCTCAATGTCCTCCTTTCTCACGCCTGGCATAATCACTAGAATCCTGAGCTCGCCTCGCAATTCATCGATTGCGGTCTCGACTAAGGGTTCTTCGCGAGAAAGGATGAATCTTCTGAAAACCTCCGAGTTGAAGTTGACCAGATTAAATTGGTTCCTTCGAGGGGGAGAGACTGTTTCAGGAAGTGCTGCGTTTGGTGAAAGGCGCTCCGAGAAGGGGAAAGATGTCAGGTTCCTTATCATTGATTGAACCCTCACGAAGAAATCATTCACTCTGCGATTAAGATAGTCAAATTCTAGGTCCACATCTGAAAAGATGTCTTCTACTCGCCGCCTGAATTCGTCGACGTCGTTTCGCGGTAGATGTGATGGATACCGACGTTGTCGCTCTTCTTCGTCGTCTCTTTCCTCCGAAATTGAATCGCGACTTCTGCTAACTGATCTCCTTCTTTTGTCCAATTTCGTTATCACGCAAACTTTACTTCTACTTTCGCCTTTCAGTTTCTCTGAATTTCTTCAGAATCTCCGCTTGTTTTGGGGTGAGTTTCGTAGGAACGGTTACGTTGACTGTAACAAATTCGTCTCCTCTCCTTGATGAGTTCTCGAGACTCCGGATTCCCATCCCTTTCAACCGGAGCACTGTTCCGCTCTGAGTTCCAGATGGTACCTTGACCGTGACACTGTTTCCATATATTGTCGGAACCGGAATCTCCGTTCCAAGCGCTGCATCAATCATATCGATTGAAACTACAGTGTACAAGTCGTCCCCTTTTCTTGTGAAGACTTTATGCGGGAGTTCTCTACAAACAATGTAGAGGTCATCTGGTCTGCCACTAGATCCTTCACCAAGACTTCCCTCTCCTCCCAAGCGCAATGAAGAACCGTCTTCGATTCCAGGAGGAATCTTGACCGTCAACTTTCTTTTTCTTTCGATTGATCCACTCCCGTTGCAAGTGGTGCAGGGGTTGTCAATGACTTTTCCGCTCCCCTTGCACATTTCGCATGTGAAGATTCTAATTAATCTGGAAAATCCCGAAGTGCTCAAGCTCTGGGTCTGACCGGTGCCTTGGCAGTTGGGGCAAGTCTTTGGATTGCTGCCGGGCGACGCGCCGTTTCCGTTGCATGAGTTGCATATTTCGTTTCTTGGTATCTCGATTTCCTTAGTTGTTCCGGAAGCTATTTCTTCAAGAGTGAGGTCGAGTTCATATGTGAGGTCCTCTCCTCTTTGCTGCTCTCGTTCTGTTCTATGTCTACGTCTTGAGCCAAAGCCGCCGCCGAAGAAGGAATCAAATATGCTGTCGAATCCTCCTCCAAAACCGATGTCCCTGAATATGTCGTCGAAATTGGCGGTTCTGAAAATGTCTTCTTGCGAGTACCTTCCTCTAATTCCCTCATGTCCAAACTGATCATATTGAGCTCTCTTTTGGTCGTCAGAGAGTATTGCGTAAGCTTCGGAGATTTCCTTGAATTTCTCCTCAGCGCTTGGAGACTTGTTTCGGTCGGGATGGTACTGTAGTGCTAATTTTCTGTATGTAGATTTGATTTGGTCTGGAGTTGCATCTTTTGAAACTCCCAGTACTTCGTAATAATCGCGTTTTACAGATGACGAGGACATGCAAAGACGACCCACCCCTCCATCAGTTGGTTTGTTTCCTGATTATCCCCTTTACTTGCTCCCAGAATCTACTTTGTATTCCGCGTCGACTACTTTCTGTCCGTTACTGTCTGAGCTTGTCGAATACGATTGGGAGGCAGCGCCCGTAGTGGCGCTGCTAGACCCTGCCGTACTCGCAGCTGCTGCCGCTTGCTGATACGCTGTTGATCCGACTTCTTTGAGAACGGAATTCATGGCTTCGATTTCCTTCTTGATTACATCGAGATCCTTTCCTGCCAGCACTTCTTTGAGTTTCTTTGTCGCACCGTCCAGCTTCGTAACTAGATCCTGAGGGATCTTATCCTTGAGATCTATCTTTGTTTTCTCAACGGTGTAGATCAATGTGTCAGCTTGGTTTCTTACTTCAGCTTCCTCCTTCTTCTTTTTGTCAGCTTCCGCAAACTGTTCAGCTTCTTTTATCATTCGCTCCTTTTCCTTCTCCGATAGTTTGGTGGAAGCAGTGATTGTGATTCCGGTTTGTTTTCCGGTCGCTAGATCCTTTGCTGAAACGTTCAGAATACCATTGGCGTCGATGTCGAAGGTAACTTCAATCTGTGGGACTCCTCTTGGAGCTGGCGGTATGCCTGTCAGATTGAAATTGCCAAGAGACACGTTGTCCTGCGCCATCGCTCTTTCCCCTTGAAGAACGTGGACTGTCACTGCCGTTTGCATGTCCGCCGCGGTTGAGAAGATTTCGCTCTTCTTCGTCGGAATGGTGGTGTTTCGCTCAATTAATTTAGTGAACACACCCCCTAAAGTTTCTACGCCTAGGGATAGTGGAGTCACGTCCAGCAAAAGAATGTCAGTTACTTCGCCGGCGAGTACCGCTCCTTGGATCGCCGCGCCCATGGCTACGCATTCCATCGGATCAACGCCTCGTTCCGCGGGTTTGCCCATGATTTTTTCAACGAAGTTTCTGACAATTGGCATACGCGTAGGGCCTCCCACAAGTATGATTTTATCAACTTGGTTTGGTCCAAGCTTTGCGTCCTGAAGCGCTTGCATCATCGGATGCCTGCATCGCTCGATTATAGGGTTGACTAACTCTTCGAGCTTCGCTCTGGTCAAAGTCAAGGCGAGGTTTTTCGGTCCGCTCGCGTCCTGAGCTATGAAAGGTAGATTAATTTCTGTTGTAATTGTAGATGATAGCTCGATCTTTGCCTTCTCGGCTGCCTCCCTCACTCTCTGCATCGCGACTTTATCACCGTGCAGATCAATCCCGGTCTGGCTCTTGAACTGGGAGACAACGTATTCCACGAGGATGTTATC
>JAJPHP010000020.1 GCA_021325255.1 Nitrososphaerota archaeon
AATTGAGACATATCAGAAACTGGATCAACGTCTTTTGGCTGCACCATCAGCCAATGTACAAATCTTTCATCCGGGCGATAGAATATGTGGTTAAGTAAACGGAGCAGAGAAATCTACTATGAGATATCTTTGCAGGAAGATTTCTTGGTAATTGATACGAATTATAGGGCAGATGAAGCTTTACTTTTTCCTTCTTTGTTCTTTTTGCTTTGGAACTTGTGAACTTTATTTCTGCAATTTGATTCACTACCAATTTGTTCAAGGCCTCGTGAGCAGCATAGATTACACAGCCGGACGCACGAAATGTCCGATTTTCCAATGGGGCGAATCACGTCCATGGGAAGAAATAGAGCTTGCAAAGACAAGTGTCAACTTTTCATCTGAGGTAAGCTCTTCTTTATGACAAATAGTTAAAAAAAAGTCAACTAAATTCCGTTGGCCCAGTTAGATAAAATTCACTCTCCGCTTTATCGGATTTTTGACCCAGAATTTGTGCGAGACAGAGGGAAAGGCGAGTCAATTCTCCTCAAACTTCGTTCTCACATACGCTGAGAGCGCGAAGGCGCGGCGCTTCAAGAACCCTCTGCTCTCTCCAATAGCCACGCCGGTGCAAGTGCAAAGAATGGGAAGCTTCGTCCAAAGATGGCAGCGATCTCGCAGCTTCTCTACTGCACCTCATCCACCATCATCATCATTACCGAGTGAAGTCAAGCAGAAGAATAGTGTTCAAATCAAACAGAAACTTCAGGACGCGGCCAGACTGATCCAGGCACAAAGTTTGAGACTCGACCAGGCCCTTGCTAGACTCAGAGAAAGAGATTCGGCGATATTTGACAGAATAGTGGCCGCCCTTCAAAACAATGAGAACGCTCGGGCTAAGATGCTTGCAAACGAAGTTTCGGAGGTCAGGAAGATGGTTGCTGTGGTGTTGCAGGCAAAGCTGGCCTTAGAACAGCTGCTGCTGCGCCTAAGCACAATTCAAGAGCTTGGCGACGTTGCCGCAACTCTGGCGCCTGCTGTTGAGGTGATCAGGTCGATTCGTCCAGGCCTTGAGGGCCTTGTACCAGAAGCTGAAAACGAAATAGGCAGTGTCTCGGCTCTTCTATCAGAGATTCTCATTGATGTCACGGGTCAGACCGGAGGCGACCCTTCTGTACTTGATCCATCAAATGGGGAGGACGTAGACAAAGTAATCGCTGAAGCGGAGCTTGTCGCGGAGCGGAGACTAGGGTCGCTTTTTCCAGAAGTTTCGGCAGAAACTTTGGTCGATGAGGACAATTCAATGGCAGTAGAAGAAGTAGAGGAAGAAGAGGAAGAAATGACATAGGAAGAAATAAGGTGTTCTGATACAGGATCTGGTCTTTGTCTCGGCCATCCCTCTTTATGAGCCTGGACTTCAATTATAAATCTGACAAACGGGCGCCGATTTGGACTGGAGCATAGACTTTATCTCTCATGCAGCAAGTGCGTTAAGCTGTGAAGGCATCAATACGCTAGAAGAAAGGCGAGGAAGAGCTTGGAGAAATTTGTCCATAGCATGAAGTTTGTAGTGCCTTTCTCGGATGTCGACATGATGGGCCACGTGAACAACGCCCGATACCTCACCTACTTTGAAAACGTGAGGACAGAACATCTCTACACCGAGACAAGCGTGGACGATCTTGGGATAATCATAGCCAGGGCAGAAGTAGATTACAAATCACCGGCACGGTGGCAGGAGGAACTCCTTGTGAAAATGAGAACCGTAGCACTGGGGACTACAAGCTGGGTCTACGAGTATGAAATTTTAGCGGTGGAGGACGGGCGCACCATTGCAACAGGAAAGACTGTTCAGGTAGTATACGACTACAAGAGTAAAACGCCTGTGGCGATTCCGGATAAATACCGGGAGATATTGAAGCGAGAAATCGAGGAGACAAAAGATCCTTCAGTGTGATATCACTCTAGTCGCAAACACTCGTCATTACTGTTGCCGCTTTCCCCGTTCCTCTTCATTCGATGACGCGTTTGCCGCTGACTGTACCTCATTCGTCAGCTTGCTCTGAATTTCCATTGCAGCTTTGGCAATTATAGTTTTGATTGGCTCCTCAAAGGTTGACTTTGTCCACAGCCATATGGCGACCTGATAGGTCGTAAGCCCGATGTCCACAATCTCGATGTGGATGGTACTGGAGTCGATCTCCTTTCGGTCCTTTGATTTTAGAAGAACACTGAGCTCCTCCTTGAACCTCTCGAACGAAATTCTCTTATCAAGATCCATCCTGATTCGTGCGGTTCGCTCCCTCACTCTCGTATGATTCATTACAAGTGAAGAAATGACGACAGAGTTTGGCAGGACAAGAGGTACGCCCTCATCTAGGAACATCTCGGTGTAAAAGATTCCTACGTCCTTAACGACTCCGGTGTACCCGTTGAACATGATCTCGTGTGAGTATGAGGGCGCTATGATCCCATAGCTTGGAGGGACCAGGGTCAACCTGTCTCCTATCTCGAAGGGATCGGAGGCGAGCAGTGCAATGCCTGCAAACAAGTTGCTCAGCACCTGTTGCGCCGCAAGGCCAAGAACGATACCAATGAATCCTGCGCCAATTAGCCAGTTCGTAACATTGAATCCGAATAGACTGAACGCAAGAGTAGAGAGTAAAATCGCGGCAACTATCTGGAAAAAGTTCTTGACTGCACGCGCCCTAGTAATGCCGAACCGTGGATCGACTACACGCATGATAATCGCGCTGATGATCCGTATCAGGAGATAGCCGCCTGTGGCGATGATGATGACGTAGATGACCCGGGCAAACTCTTGGGGTACTACGTTCAGGGGAGGCTCGGAATAGTAGTAGGTTATACCAGCGACCACTGCGGCTGCAATGACAACAGCGATTGATTGTATGAGTCCTAGCCTTGTGGCTCTACCCCGGTTGCTTCTGTTGTATCTATCGCTCAAATTCTTCTTTATCGATCTCTCTTACGATTGTTCATTCGATCTTTGTCTGTTATTGGGGGGAGTATTGCCCTATATTCAAACGAATACAAAGTTGTGTTCCTTGTCAGGGAAGGGGCGGAAGAAAGAAGCAAATCCAGTTATGGCTTCGCTATGCGCTTTTCGTTAGGTTATCTTCTCGATCGATTTTTTCTTGCTCCGTTTGCGGCATTTTAACAGTGTCGGAAATAGATGTTCAATTTAAGTTGTATCAAATTTGCACTCATTTTTAGCCGATACATGCGGATATCTTGTCAGTCTTTTCTCGTGGGCTTGGGCACGAAAGGCAGGAGCGCAACCGAGATCATAGCGATGATGGCGACTATGAAAAAGGCCGAACCAAGCGACCCAAAGAACGCGTTCTCGGCAAGCAGCCCTACGATCAGCGGCCCAACCGCAGCTCCTCCCAAGTTACCAAAACCCCAGACTATTGAGTTTGAAATTGTCGTCGCACCTCTTGGAGAGATTTCTATGGCGAGTGCTAGGATGAGCGGGAAGCCTGTGAATTGGAATAGTCCGAACATGGCAAGGAACGCTTCCTCAACGATAATGTTCGAAGTTGCTACGAATAGAATGATCGATACCGCGGCCCCCAGAGTTGAAATCCCTAGAAGCAGGCGTCTTCCAAATCTGTCGGCAAGGTATCCGAAGAGCGGTTGAGAAATTATCCCCATCGCGGGCATTATCGCAACCGCAATTCCAACAAAACTGTACTGCACATGACGCTCGCTCGTTAGAAAAAGCGGCATGAACTGTAGTATGGATTGTGCAAACACGGCCCTGAGGAACGTTGAGATTGTCAGCACAAGAATGGGTGGAACGACGAGCCGAAGTGGTATTGGCGCATTGCGCGCGGACGTTTTTGCAACAGATTTCCCCTGCGAGTCATCCTCCCGCACTGTGTTTTCCGTCGCCTCGCCCATTTCATCTTGGGCAGATTCCGAAGTTTTTCTCTGAGGTAAGCCCTCCTTCCCAGAACCAAAGCGCACATTCCGCATGAGAAGATATATTGGCAATGCGGAGACCGATGAAAGGATACCGAGCACACCCACGGAAGTAACTGAGACTACCGAGACTAGGGCAACCGCGATCAATGGGTAGGCAAGAATTCCAAAACTGCCCATCGATCCGTTTATTCCCATGGCCCTCCCTCGCGTCTGCCTGCTCCACTGCTCGTTGAGTATCGCAGCCCCAAGAGGATGATAGAACGAGGCCCCAAACCCAGCGATTAGTGCTAACGGAATGAGAATCAGAAGGAGTTGTTGTGACTCACCCTTCCCGAAGTAAACCATCCCGAGTGCGAATGCAGTCAGCCCGAATCCTATGGTCAGAACCCCTGTAAGTATCAGATTGACGTAGTTCCTCCTGATATCAGACCTACGCCCGATGAAAGGGCTTGCAGCGATTGAAGACGCGCCAAGGATTGTGGCAATGATACCCACGGAGGAATCGGTGAACCCGTAGAAGGACACTAGGAGCGGATACAGAATGGGAAATACTGCGAGACAGCCGTCATTGATAAAGTGCGCGAGCGCTGTCGCGATAAGACTCCTAGAATTGTCACGCAAGAAATGTTATCCGCAGCTTCGGATCTTTTCTATTTGACGCGTACTTAATCGTACCTAGGCTATTGAGAAAACAAAAAGGGTAATAATCAAAGGTTGGAGCGAAAATCATTGATCGTGTAGATTGTCAAAATGATGCCCGGACGCTTTGGGATAACTGTCGCGTGGCAGGGATCCACAATCGATGGATTGACTGCCATGGCAGAAGAAGCGGAAAAGCTTGGCTATGGATATTTTTGGATTCCAGAAGCATGGGGCCTCGAAGCTTTTTCAGCCTCGTCATATCTGATTGCGAGGACGAATCGCATACGAATCGGAACAGGAGTAGTGAACGTTTTTTCCAGATCTGCTGCCCTAATTGGAATGGCATGCGCAACCATCGACCAGATGTCCCCAGGCAGGTTCATGCTCGGACTGGGGTCTAGCGGCCGAGGTGTGATTGAGAACTGGCATGGTTTTCGTTTCGAAAGGCCCCTAAAGAGGACCGAGGAGTACTTGGAAGTGATAAAGAAAGTATCAAGGGGAGACACTCTTGAGTACAACGGAGAAACTGTTCGAGGGTTGTCGCGGTTCAGGCTCTACACGAAGCCGATGAGTTCGGACCCAGAAATCTACCTTGGCGCGATAGGCGAGGAAAATCTCAAGCTAGCTGGAAGGATAGCGCAGGGGGCAATCCTTGCGACCTACCCGATTTCGAAATTAGTTTTCGCGGCAAGGTGTGTCATGGAAGGTGGGGCCGGCGGAGGCAAGCATGACAGCGGAGAGGATCAGAAGAGAATGAGAAAGCTGTTTTCATACTATCCTACTTTTGTTTGTGTGGATGGTACTTCGAAGGACCAAGAATACAAGGCCCGAGAATCTGTTCGCAGAAACATCGCATTCTATCTTTCCTCGATGGGTTCGTACTATGCGAAGAATCATACAAAGCTTGGATTCGGCGAGGATGTGAAAAGAATAGTGGAGGAGCACCGGCGCAAGGGGAGCGATGGTGCGAGGTTCGCCGTGTCCGAGAGGCTTGTCTCCGAGCTTGCTTTGATAGGGTCTGCCAGCGAGATTAAGGAGAAGGTAGCCAAGGTGGTGCCGCAGGACGTAGTGACTGTGTTCGGATTGAGTGCTAGCTCACCTGAAGATATTACAACGTCTCTTCGATCAATGAATATGTTGCTTGGTTAACTAAAGGGGCAAGTTGTTAACCGTATTTGCATGACCTTAAGGATCACACAAACCCGTGTTCGCATTTATCCAGTACCTGCTGGAGGCGGCCTGACCCCTAGGACAAGCGGAACTACTTTGTAGCTCCCTCCATGGATTATTCCGACCTGGATTGTCTGCCCGGGAAGTGTATGCTCCTCCAGGTAGGATGCCATCGAATCGTAATTTTGAATATTGGTCCCGTTTATCGATACCAAGACGTCGCCTCCGATGATGTATTGCTGCTCGCCAATGGTAATTTGTCTGTTTCCGCCAACTAGTCTTGCCTTGTCTGCGGGGCCTCCCGGCACGACCTGTTCTAGTAGTACGCCATAAGTAGTATAGTTCGAGCCCATTGCCTGTGACAATTCATAGTTCATATCTGTTGAGAGAACGCCAAGGTAGGGGTGCTGGTTGTAACTTCCGGTCCCGATGAGCGTCGGTAGTTCTCTGATTATCGTATCCGATGGTATCGCAAAGCCGACCCCCTGCGAGCTCTGGACGACCGCGGTAGTTATGCCGACCACGTCCCCGTTCGAGTCAAGCAAGGGGCCACCAGA
>JAJPHP010000004.1 GCA_021325255.1 Nitrososphaerota archaeon
AATTGAGACATATCAGAAACTGGATCAACGTCTTTTGGCTGCACCATCAGCCAATGTACAAATCTTTCATCCGGGCGATAGAATATGTGGTTAAGTAAACGGAGCACCGTGTCAGACTCGATTCCTCATAACTTCAAGCTCCGGCGGAAGCTTGGTCAGCACTTTCTCGTTTCGGATTCCATTGCCCAGTCTCTAGTTCGGGCAGCCCAAATTCAAAATTCAGACACCGTTTTCGAAATCGGCACTGGTCT
The DNA here is from genome assembly GCA_021325255.1 of Nitrososphaerota archaeon. The sequence goes on from JAJPHP010000004.1 coordinate 252, forward strand.
AGGAAAGGTAACGGAGTTTGCTGCCCGCGAAGCAGGGCGAGTCATCACGTGCGACATAGATAGAGAAGTATTGACCATCGCACAGAAGGCACTTCTAAACCACCGGAACATTGTCTTCGTACAAGGCGACGCTTTCAAAGAACCACTTAGGAGTACAAAGTTTGATGTTTGCTTGACCAGTCTACCGTACTCTAGATCCAGGGGGTTCATAGACTGGGCGTCAGAGAGAAACGGATCGTTTTCCCGTGCAATTGCAATAGTTCAAGCAGAATTTGCATCGAAACTTAGAGCTTTGCCTGGTTCTAAAAATTACAAAGCAGTTTCAGTCATTGCTCAAATTTCCTTTGATATTGAGGAACTATTTTGGGTCGACCGAAGCAACTTCAGGCCGCGTCCTCGTGTGGACTCCAAAGCAATAAGGTTGCTCTCCAAGGATGGAGGAAAAGCTTCTCAGTTAAACCCGTGGGAGAGGCAAGTTATCTACAAATTGTTCTCGTTCAGAAGGAAACTGGTGAGAACTCTCAGAGGAGAGTCGCTTCGAGCTGGTCACGGGGGCGTTGTATTCCCGACAAATTTAGCTACCAAAAGGATAGAACATTTGAATCCTTCTGAATTCCTTTCGATAATTCAAGCGCTGAGAGGGGAAGGGTCGAATGAGTAGGTTGAGCTATTCATTCAGCGAGGATTCGGCCCTTCTGGCCAAAGCCTTGTCCGCCCTTAACCCGGGTGGCAGTTTCCTTGAGATCGGTATCGGAGGGGGCAGAAACCTCAGGGATTTCGGCGGGAAGTTCCGTCTTGCAGTTGGCACTGATATTTTGCCTCGAGGCGAAGTGGGTGACTCTCGCATTGAAAATGCGGAGATTGTCATTGCAGACCGAGCAACCTGCTTCAGAAGTGGAGTCTTTGACGTAGTTGCTTTCAATCCTCCGTATCTTCCTTCAGATTCAGTTAGCGATGTGGCCGTCGATGGTGGCAGCGGCGGTGTCCAGATTCCGTTGGCGTTTCTTGACGAAGCTCTAAGAGTATCGACCCCCCGTTCCAAGATAATAGTAGTACTATCTTCACTGTCCAACATTGAAGAATTCAAATCATACTGCGAGCGAGCTTCCTTGAGGCTGAAAATACTCAGCGAAAGTGGGCTCTTCTTCGAGACTCTCTACGCCTGCTTGATAGAGAGAAACGACACTGTGCGAAAAAGCCCGGCGACCCAATAATTGCTCACTTCTCTCAACTAAAGAAGAAGGGTAAGAAGGATTTCATGCCAACGGAAAGACTCGATGTAGAATTGGCTAGATTCCTTGCTCTTGCCCTAGTCGAGCCAGAGTACTCAATGAACGTCGGATACGCAGCGAGACTCGCAGCCAACTTTGGATTGACAAAGCTGTACATCGTTGGAGGTGATAAAACTAGAAAACTGGATAAAAGTATCGCCGAGAAATTTGCTTCTCATGGAAACCATTTGATTTCTTCTTCAAAGACTGTTAAATCCTTAGAACATCTCCGCGAACAATTTCGTTTTCTGGTTGGCACCACGGCAATTCAAGGAAGGAGGAAGTCAAACCTGACCAGGAAGACCTTGGATGTAACTGAATGCGCAAAGAGAGTGGCACGGTTGACAGATCTGGATGGCAGTAATCAGATTTGCCTAGTTATGGGCAGGGACACGACAGGTCTCACAAACGAGGAGCTCAGACTTTGCGACTTTGTCCTGTCGATTAAGACAGATAGCAACTACAATACCTTGAACGTCTCCCATGCAGCTGCAATCATTCTATTCGAGTTCGCAAAGGCTTTGAAGCACGAAAGAGATGTGATGTCAGGAGAAAGAAAATCAACAGTTTCGTATAGAAAGGAGAAGGATCTTGTAATCAGGCTTTTCGCTGAACTAGCTCTCCTGTCAGATTTCCACGGATTCAAACGCGGCAAATTAAATGAGGCGCTCTCGCGCCTGCTAAGTCGTAGCGACCCAACCCTTCGGGAATTGTATCTCCTGATGGGACTAGCAAGCAAAGCCAGTTCAAGAATCAGATTACTTTCGGGAAGAAAAGAGAGTCAAATCGAATCATGCTAGCGAAAAGATATTCAAATTTCTCTGTACCATTTTTTTCTTGCTTGTGTCAACGCGCAATGGAAAATTGAGCAGGCCTTGAAACTCGTGAAAGGCATAGTACTTCAATCCGGCGCGGGTTGCAGAGTCGAGAAGGTCTAGAGTGTGCGCGCGACCCGAAGAATCCACAATAGTTGGAGAGATTATAGCAATGTGAGAATCCCTCTTTTTCAAAACACTGGCCATCGAAGTCAGAGATGATGCGTAGAAATCAGCGGCACGCGCGATGTCGACGCTCGCCGCATGTTGGCTAGGATTTTCTTTGTAACGAGGAAGAAGGATAGGCTCCGTTCCAATGCAATCTACATCGCGAGCGGTCGAGTCGTTTATTCTCCTTGCGTCTCCACGAAAGAAGACGGACTGTCTCTTAGACTTGTACACGTCTCGTAACCAATCAATGTTGGAGCGAGCCTTTGACAAGACGTCCCTATCACGGTCAATTCCGATAACGTTCAGGCCGACTAGAATCGCCTCCTGCATTATTGTGCCAAGGCCGCAGAAAGGATCCAAGAATACCCTGGAACCTCGTGATACAGCGCAATTTACAACCATCCTCGCAAGTCTCGGGCCTATGGTAATTGTAGGGTCCTGAAACGGCCTAGCGAAGTCCCTTTTCTCGAACCCGACGACATCGGATAGATTCGTGGTATAACCAAAGAACGGGCTTTTAGACCGGCCATAACGAAGTCCTCCGTGAACCACAAAGTCAATTCCGTTGACCTGGCCCGCCTTTTGAATTTCTTTATGTGTGAGTATTCGATCGAGGATCTCTCTTGCTTTGAGCTCCCATACGAATTCAACAGGTTCTTCATTCTCATTCATGCTTTTCTCCGAGCGTGCGCGGGCCGGGATGCTTGGCCCTCTGTCAAGGGGATCGATGTAATTCGCCTTGCCGAGATCATTTTTCTTCAGGTGAGCGCGAAGCTCTTCCTTTGAGGATTCAAGTCGTTCCTCGGTGCAATTATAACAAGAGACTGTCCAGTTGAACTTACTCTTTTCAGGAAGAAGAAGATTCTCAAGTGACTCCTCCAGATTATCGGAGAGCGCCCGAGAGATCTTGTAACTGCCACCAAGCCTCAATATCAGCGAGGAAGCGACCGTATCAGGACATTGAATCAGGGCGCCAGTTTCGTCGTAGCCCAATATGTCAAAGTCGAAAAAGTCGCGATCCTTGACGCAAGCAAGTTCAGCAAGCGACGCTTCGGAGTAAGCAAAGCGCAGAAAGTACCGTTGCGAAGCCCTTGGATAATCGCCACTAAAGTTTTCGATTTTCATTCGAAGGAATCGAGACTCTTTGATATGATTCTGGTTTTGATTCTAGCGTAGCTAGAGGAGAGTTCTGTAGTACTAGTATTCCAAACACACAACTCCGGGATTTTCCCTTTGAATTCAAGTCAATTTAAATATCCATCTCATTGAAACTCTACGGCGGCTTTGGACAAGACACCAACGCAGACAAAATCCTTCAGATTGGACGCAGACATACTCGAAGCTCTTGATATGGAGAGCGCACGTAGAGGAACGAGCGTGAATAATCTGACAAATCAGATTCTGAGAAAGTGGGTGAACTTTGACAGATATGTGCAAGACTTCGGCTACGTCATGTTCTCGGTGCACGATTTCCTTCGTGGTCTCAATGTTCTAAGCGAAAGCGAGATAAAGAGTCTCTCCGCGGAAAGTGGAAGAAGATTTCCAAAGGATCTCATACTTTTCACCGGACAGAAGAATGATCTCAGAAACTGCATCCGTTTCGTTGAAAGCATTTTTTGTGATTACATGAAGTGGGCAACATATCACAACTCCTCAACAGACTCTGAGTACGTGATTACACTAAGGCACAATTATGGGGCCAAGTGGTCTATTGCCTTAGAAAGTATGCTTCAGACAATGTTCGAGACCAACGTTGGCGTAAAGCCAAAGTTCACCGTAACCGATAGCACAGTGCTTATGACGATCGACAAACCCCGACCATCGGAGAACACCAGCGAACAGCTGAAAAATACAGAGCGAGATTTTGCAAGGTAACTTGTCTGGTTAATCATTGTACAGCTCTTGATATCTTCTTCACTTGAGCCGAGACCTTATCGCATTTTTCACGGCGAGGGAACTACATCGAAGCCTGTTGCCCGTGAAATTCATAAACCGATGTCATATGAATGGACGCCAGCAGCTTTCCATCGCTTAAGAGGAATCTCAACCACTGCTCTCCGCTTTTCTCAAGTGAGACATTTACGGCATAATCAATCATGCAAGATGTGGTACCGTAACCATTCTTCGATAATATCCTTCCTAACAGCTGTCTATCTCTTTCTAACTCAGCAGGCTTCCTGTCGACAGAGCTATCGATAGGACCAGCTAGTCGCGTTTGAATTGCCCTAGCCAACCCTAAAGGATCGAGATCTGAATCAGTCGACTTCGGTAGATATGTGTCTCGCATTCTATCTATTTCTGCATATGCCGCGAGTCTCTGCAAACTCATGAATTCATCTTCCGAATACCAGAAGGGTGTCGGAGGAAACATTACTTTCAATGCCGCAGAAACTGACGCGCTGTGCATCAAATAGCCTAGACTGCCTATTCCTCCAACGTAGCAAGACATTCCCACCGCTTTAGAGAAGACAATTGGCATCGCAATTGAACGCGGTTCAATCCGTTCTGGATTTTCAGCTACCAGACTCTCCAATTCAGCAAATGTAAGGGAGAGGTCAGAACTGCAGCGAGCACAACGACCAATCACAGCGTCGCTCTTCAACTCCAAGCGGTACTTGCTTCCACATTCGCATTTGAGCCACAATGGTGATACTTCGCCGATGTCATTTGCTAGTCCAGTATCAATGCCATGCAATTTCATTTTGGCTTCGTTATCTTCGACTTTCGCCTTGAACGTCTCTCTGTTTTGTAATAGCCAAAGGTACTCATTTGGGAAGAACTTGAAACAGTCGGAAAAATTAGCAAAGACTATCGGTAGCTTCCATTTTTCCTGTGCCACGGCAGAAAGTAAAAGAGAACTAAACTCAGCTAGATTATCTGCAATATCGTGAGCCCTACGGACCAAATTCCAGAAATCCTCAGAGTTGCCGTAAGCTTCGTACAGAGCATTCAAGTCAATGGAAGTATTTTGTCTTCCCCTAAGGTACTTCTTCGCCAATGAAAGGTTCTCAGATATCCATCCTTTGGTTTGTGCCTGCCAACTCTCGAGAAGTTCTTCGTTTGGTTTCTGAATTCGATTTGTAGGCAAGTACATTTGCTTCTGATCGATCTTCACGCTGTAACGCAATAGTCCATCTCGTCTGATCGGAGAGACAATCTCAGCCGACCTGACCCACTTGTTGTGTACGAAATCGTGGTCTGCAAAGCCATAGAAACAAACAACGTCACCATGATAGCTCTCCTCGAGCCATTTGGTTCTCAGGATTTGTTCGATACATGCAAGCAAGATTATCTTCTTCATTACTCCGGAGTAAGCAAAGAGATTTGGCTGGTGGGCGCTCATTAAGAGAAGCACTGGGCGAGTCTGTTTATCCTCCTTCAGCAATTGAATTCTTGACCGAGCTTCTTCCGCTACTTCATTATCTTGAACTATTCTGGAAAGTTTTGTCTGATACCTTTCAGCGCAGTCTCCAATAGCCTCCCTTGTTCTTATCTCATGATCTGAAGTTAGGGGTCCCCTTCGGGAATAATAATCTGATACCGAAGTGACGATTTGACTGGCTTTCGAGAAGATCTCATAATTTTCAAGTACCGCCCCATTTCCGTCAGCTGCTCTTACAAAGTCTACTAGGTTAGTCAAATTCTCACTCGCCTCCGAAAGCTAGTAACACGATGGAATGCTAATTCCGCACTGTATCAGACTGATCGTGCAACGCAGACAACAAACTCTCCGCGACGTATGAGGCTTCAGGTCTTTCCATTCCTGCGTAAATTGGGAGAGCAATTGTTCTTTTCAGTACGTCCTCAGATACTGGAAGCATCCCTTCATGCGTCTTGAAAAGCTGTTTGTAAACTGGCTGCAAATGGCACGGAGGATAATAGATTGTCCCAGTCTCGATCCTGTACGTTTCTTTCAGACTAATTTGGAGCTTCCCAACATTTACCATTCGCGAGAGCGTTACGGGGAACTTGTAATAGCTGTGCCGTGTGTTCGGTGGAATCTCGATCAGGTTGAGGGATTCTTCATCACCTAGAATTTCAGAGTAGAGTCTGGCAACTTCGTTCTTCTTCGCAAGAATTTCCTCGATCTTTTGCAGTTGTTTTAGCCCAATCATGGAGTGGACTTCGCTCATCCTCCAGTTATTCCCCAACCGTACCTGGTGCCCTCCAGAGTCACTCCCGTGATTTCGAAGCTGGCGCGCCACTTTTGCGATCTCGGGGTCATCGGTCGTTATCATTCCTCCTTCAATCGAAGTGATCACCTTTGCGGGATAGAATGAGAAACTTGCGGCTCTTGACAAGGACCCTGCTTTCTTCCCATCTCTTGTTGCCCCGTGAGCGTGCGCTGCATCCTCGACTAGAACTATCCCGAGCTGTTCGCACCTCTCCCTGATCTCATCAATTCTTGGGTGGATCAACCCTGCAATGTGAACCACGACCAGCGCCCGTGTCCTTTCGGTCACCTTTGAGAAAGCATCTTCGGCATCCAGACAGAGCGAACTCTTCTCGATGTCTGAGAGAATGGGTCTACCACCGGCATAGAGTACCGCATTGGAAGTAGCGATATGTGTGTTTGTAGGAACAATGACTTCCTTTCCTTCTACTCCAATTGCCCTGTATATCATTTCAAGTGTACTGGTGCCACTGTTTGCAGCAATTGCGTGTTTTACCCCAATGTAATCTGCAAACTGCCTTTCAAATTCTGATGTGTATTTTCCTAGCGTGAGTCTGCCTGATCTTAATATCTCCTTGAATCCATCGGAGAGCTCTTCGACGTCCTCGTTTGTAAAATACGGGCGCATTGACGGGATTGGAAGATCTACTGCTTCACTAACTCCAATCTCGTGGGATCTTGTTGCGTAGGGATCTATCTGCATTGTTGATTCGTACTCATCCTATTGTTACGAGGCCTCAGTCGCTAATCTGCCTTTGAAACGTTTGGTGCAATGATTTCTGGATTGTTTGTTTGGACAATCAGTTCATCGAACAGACGGAGGCATTCCATGTCAAAGACATCAGGAAAGCTTAGCGTGAGATAGCTTATTCCAGTCGATGTGTATTTCTTGACTTGCGCAAGACACTGATCTGGGGTGCCAACGATATTACTCTCGGCAAACTGTTTCCACTTTGATTCCTGCGGAACGATCTTTGAAAGCTTCCTAGTCACGTCAAGCTCATCCTTTCCGATTATGACATTGCTGTGTTTAGATCGTGTAATCTCCGACGGATTTCTGCCAATGGCAGCGCAGTAGGAATCCAAAATGGCGTTCTTTCTTGCAATGCTACTCGGATCTCCAAAGAGACTACACGCGTCTGCGCATTCAGCAACTGCTCTCAGAGTCAGCTTTTCTCCGGACCCGCCCAGCCACAACATGGGGGACGCTTTCGATTCTGCACTTTTCAAATATGAAGAACTGTTATTCATCGATTTGAAAAATTCCTTGATATATAGCGCCGTTGCTTTCAAATTTGATACCCTCACTTTAGCGTCAGGAAATGGGATAGAATATGACCTAAATTCGTCATCAAACCATCCTGATCCGAGTCCGATCTTTAGCCGCCCCTCTGCAATTTCGTTTAGGGTGTAGCAGACGCGTGCAAGATAGGATTTGTCCCTGAAAAGGACACAGCTTACTAACGAACCCAGTGAGATCCGTCTAGTCTTCTCAGCAAGAAAGGCAAGCGCAGTCCAACATTCTGGAACAGGTTGGCTCTCATATGCAATTGGCGGGCGCATTAACAGATGATCGATCATCCATAATGAGTTGAAATGGAGTCTCTCGCACTCTCGGGCGACCTCTTCCATCCTTTCGAGTACTGAGCTCCTAAGGCCGCTTGGAAAGTTCCGAAATTGAACTCCAAACCTGAAGTGACTTGGTTTCATCCTCTCATGCTCACAATCGCAGGTTCAGATGCCAGCTGGGGTGGAAGATGAAATTCCTCTTCTTACCCCGGTGCCATTTGCAGTGCGATTGAGCTGCAAAGGAGCAGCGAATAATGAAAGTTGTTCGGACAAACACATCTTATTGACCTCAAATGCTTCTGCATATTTTATCTGCTCGACACGGGTTTGAAACGCCCTATACTCCGCAAGACCAACGATTGCATTCTTTCTTAGATACTGCTTTCCCCGCTGGGACCAGAAAATATCTAGAAGTTTTAGTTTCTTACTAATTACATCAGTTACGTCAACGAATGTCTGTGGCTGGAAATTTCTGGCGCTCGGACTTTCGTAGGCCAATACATTCGGCACGAACCTGCAGGCCTCAATCGCCGAGAGGGCCACAGCTTGGTGGTCGTGGTGTTGATCGTTTTGAGTATGAGTAAAAACGACGCTCGGGTCGACTTCTTTCATAAAGCATTCTATGCTATCTATAAGTTCACCATCCCTCTTGAGCTGTGTGTCCGGAAAGTTTGCGATCTTGAGTCGCGTCGTCTTTATTATCTCGGATGTCTTCTTAGTTTCCTCCTCCCTTACACGTGGGTCGCCGCTTTTTTCACCGCGGGTTGCTACGAAAATGTAAATTTCATGGCCGAGAGCTGACGCTGCAAGGAGTGCGCCGCCACATCCTATTTCGACATCATCGGGATGCGCCCCGATAGCAAGAATTCTCAAAGATAGAATCACACATCTTTTAGCAAATGAGAGGAGAAAATAGCTGAACAAACAATGAGAGGAATTTTACTTAAGAGGTATGAACAGTTTATACAGATAGCCCAAGAAAATCTGTATGCGACAAAATGAATTGTAATTGGGACACTCATCGATCACGTCCACTTTTCTAACGTTGATGTTAATCAGAGTGTCGCATCCGAAGTAATTTGTTATGGCAATGGTAGAAAGCAAACGCAGCTTGCTTCTTGCGTCGCTATTTTTCTTGTCGTAAAGCTTGCTTAGTGATTCTAAAAAATCAAAGCTTTGGCTCTATTCGCCGATTACGGGCAGGTCAAAATAACTCGCGCCTGATTTCTCTGCAGCTCCTCCTTGAGAATGAGCCAATATCTCCTGCAATTGGGAATACCTTTCCAAGAACTGCCTGCCTTTGGCTGAGATCTTGTACATTACTGCCCCTTCATACTCAACATCTGCATCCTTTTCGATCAATCCATTGTCTAGTAGGAAGGAGAGGTACTCGTTCAGCTGGTCGTAACTCAAGTTTGCCCTGTACATGATGTGGGTCTTCCTTGCGCCATGTTTTGCCACGGTCAAGATGTCATTTATTATCTTCAGTCTGCTTCTATGTTGTCTGATTCTTCGATTCATCATATCCTACCTCGCGCGCTCGGCGAAATCCTTCGCAAATGTAGCCTAATCGCTGAGAAGCAAAAACCCACGTGAGATCTCTGTACTAATCTCTGGGTTTCTTTTCTTCTTCTTACTTGTGCATACGAGCTCTATATATTGCCGAAAGTCCGGACTCTCTGAGCATTTGTTCTATACGACAGTGACCGACTTTGCTAGGTTCCTTGGATAGTCTGGATCGAGTTTGAGACCGACAGCGGTAAAGTATGCAAGCATTTGCAGGGGTATTACTTCGACGATGGGATAAAGATACGTCGGAACTAGATTTGGCAGAGGAATGAAATCGTCATAGCAAGAGTGATTTGTCGTGGAAATTCCTATGATGCGGGCTCCCCGCGATTTCAGTTCCGTAGCATTGTTTACAGTCTGATTATATGTCTCGTCAGGCGGATTGATGAGGACAACCGGCGTTCCCTGCTCTATCAACGCAAGCGTACCATGCTTCAACTCTCCGGCCGCCATGCCTTCGGCATGGACATAACTCAGCTCCTTCATCTTTAGGGCACCTTCAGTTGCGATTGGAAAATGATCCCCTCGTCCAATGAAGTAGAAATCATTCGCTTCAAGATATTTCGAAGCTATCGCTGCTACCTTATCCTCTAACCCGACAACTTCGTCTACGTAAGAAGGAAGGATCGCCAGTTCCCGAAGCGAATTCCCCGCCGTACAAAGTGCCAATGCATAAAGGAGAGCTACTTGAGAAGTGAACGATTTTGTAGCAGCTACCCCCACTTCAGGCCCGCAACGAGTGTATAACGTTCTTTTGCTCTCTCGTGTTAGAGAAGCACCCATGACGTTGACGATTGAGAGAACCGTCGCGCCCCTATTCTTTGCTTCGGATACGGCAGATAGTACATCTGCGGTCTCCCCGCTCTGAGATATGGCCAGAAGAGCTGAGTCCTCGTCAATCAAGCATTTGTGTTGGTCGACTTCGCTTGACAGGAAGACATCGGCCCTGATTTTGGCATTCTTCGCCAGCAGGAATTTCATAAGGAGTCCGGCATGGTAACTTGTGCCGCACCCTGTGATGAACACACTCTTCGAGTTTTTGATCGATTCCGAGAACTCAATGATGTCATCAGGCCTCTGAAAGAGAGTCTGTCGAATCGAAATTGGTTGCTCATGTATCTCCTTGAGAGTGTAATGCAGGAACTGCTTCTTGGAGACATCGCCAATTTCCCATGCTACTGTGGTAGGAAGCTTGCTTATAACCCGGCCGGAAAAGTCGAAGAACTCTGCGCCAGATCTTGTAATGAGCGCAATTTCTTTGTTGTCAAGAAAGATCGCACGATTTGTCTTGTCGATGAAAGCAAGGACATCGCTTGCTACGAAATTTTGGTCTGTTCCCAAACCAATAATCAAAGGAGCGTCTTTCCTTGCTGCGACAAGGACTTCAGGGTGCTTACTGGTAATCGCAAGAAAGGCGTAGGATCCTTTCAGAGTAGAAACAACGCTCCTCAATGCTGGTTCGATTTCTTTGAAATTGTCAATCGCCTCTTCAAGAAGGTGGGCGATGACCTCAGAATCGGTCTGGCTCGAGAATTTATGCCCCTTGGAAATCAGGAAATCTCTGAGCCTCACGTAATTTTCAATTATGCCGTTGTGAACAACCACAACCTCCCCTCTGCATGACCAATGCGGGTGAGCGTTCTCCTCATTGACGTTTCCATGTGTGGCCCATCGTGTATGGCCAATTCCGATTGTGCCGGCCATTTCTGAGAAGTGCAGCTCTTCATCTAGCGCTTTGACTCTTCCGGCGCCTTTCTTGATTATGAATTTGCCATCAAAGGTGGCTAATCCTGCGCTGTCGTAACCCCTGTACTCTAACCTCTTTAGTGCTTCAAAGAGAATCGGAGAAGCTTGATGATTACCAATGTAGCCGATTATTCCGCACAATTTCCGCGACCTTCTTGAGACCGAAGCTAATCCAGCTTTGGCCTTCAAGAATAATAAAGCGGTAGGCTTTCGCGGTCAAGAAATGTCGTCTGTAGAAACGAGACGCGAAGTAACACCAATGAGTCTGATAAAATTGCAAGGGCCACTATGATCTACGTGCAGCTTATTGGTAGATTTGCCTTGTTGCATTGGGATGGTTTCTGTTTACGTCCACTTTTCTATGACGATTTGGATTACGTCGGGAGACCTCCGTCTCTTTCGAGAGAAAGAGAATCCTTCACAATAAGACCACCAGCCCGTGGGGAGAAGGCAATTATTACATCTTCAAGAAAAAAAGCGGCGCCACACTGAGGTCGATGAAGATTAGCAGCTGTGCCTGTGATAGTAAAGGTGACCTGAAAACAGGTGAGCTGATTGAGTAAACCAAGATGACCGAGAAGCACAAGATTAATTACCCTAAAAACTGCAATTAAAGTTCGGTTACTAACGCGTTGCACGGCAAGAACTATAGACTCACTAGCGGCATGCCTCTTACAAGCAAGGTGTACTCACCGGGGGCACCAAACTCCAAGATAGCGAGATTCAGCACCGGTCAGGCTAGCCCCGATTATGATTATCGCATTGAATTGACGAGTACGGAAAAGGTTCAGATAAGGCACAATGCCCTTGAAGCGGCAAGAGTGGCTGCAAACAAGAAATTGACCCCGATAGGCGAAACTGCTTACTTTCTAAGGGTGAAGGTATATCCACACGTGATTCTGAGAGAGAACAAGATGATTGCCACTGCAGGCGCAGACAGGCTCCAGGAGGGTATGCGAAAGGCCTGGGGAAAACCCATCGGCCTTGCTGCTAGAGTTGTTCCCGGATCAACGATCCTCGAGCTCTTCATAAGGCAAGAAAATTTAGAGAAGGCAAAAGATGCGATGAAAAGCGCAGCAAGCAAACTCCCTATGCCGACCGAGATGCGAATCACGAAAATTTCGGAAAAGGTCGCTGAGACGACCCTCGTAGCTTAATCTAGCCGTGGAAAGGATCGTAATAGCTCCAATAGGAATCGCAATGTCGCAATATTGAGCGGCTCACCTTTGTAAGGGGTATGCGAGAGACCGACTCTCAATCAATTCTAGGTCCAGAAGTTTTACCGCGTCTGTTTTCCCCGTTCAGTTTGTTGTTAGTTGCTTCGAGTCACGGTTGCGCGCTAGCGGTTCAAGTGGACAATTCGCAGGAGTCTTTGAAATGACCATTCGTATCGATGAAAACAAATTAAGAACAATAATCGAAGAAAAGCATCCGAAGAGGATCGCATTCAGTGCACCAGATGGTTTACTTAAGACAATTAGAGAACTCAACACAAGACTCCAAGCGGAAGATCCGAGCATCCAGTGTATCATCATCGCCGATCCAACCTATGGTTCGTGCGACACGGTTGATGCTGATGCGCAGAGGCTTGGCGCGGATATTGCTTTTCACATCGGGCACAATGTCAGAATTCCGAGGTTCGGAAAGATTACCTACTCGATTGACGCATACGATGACATACCCTTTGACAGTGTAGCCACAATCGCGGCCAAGCAGTTCAAGAGCAAGGGCGTTAATTCAGTCGGGCTGGTCGCGTTTGCCCAACACGTGCTGCAACTCCACAAGACGGCGGAGATAATCGAATCTAATGGAGTGCGAGCGATAATTGGGAGAGGACTCGGTCAACTTCAGGACGGACAGATATTCGGATGCGAATTCTATCCAGCATTCAACATACGAAATCAAGTCCAAGCAATGGCACTTTTGGGGCAAAGCATGTTTCATGCGATTGGACTGAATCTTTCAAGCGGCAAGCCAACGTATATTCTGGATCCTTACGAGGAGTCAGTTGTGGATGTTCAACAAATAGCCCAAGAGAGGCTAAAGAAATCAGTGCTTGCTATCTACAAGGCCAGAGATGCCGAGAATTTTGGTGTCATAATCGGGCTGAAAGAAGGACAGATTATGGCTGAACAGTCGATCAGTATCAAGAGTAAGCTAGAGTCATTCGGCAAGAAAGTTCAACTTCTGGCCTTTCGAGAGATAACTCCAGACAGGATTAATCAGCTCACTGGAATAGAGGCGTTTGTCCAGACTGGGTGTCCGCGAGTCAGCGTCGATGGTTACAACTTCACAAAGCCCGTGCTCAGCGTTCCCCAAACAGATGCGCTAATAAATCTCCTTTCCGGAAAGGAGGTAGGAATGGATCTTTTTGAGCGTAAGCACTGGCTCTGATCAATCTGGTGCTACGGTTGGATCACCCAGATGTGCGAAACTTTGGTTTGAAATCGAGCATCTCTTTTCCCCTTCCAGCAGGTTGAAGAATAGAAAACATTGAGTCAAAATACCGAGCCGAAATCATCAGTAAAGCCCGAGGGCACGGCAAAGGCGAGACGGGTTCTCCCCGGCGACAAACTTTCAACGATCGAGGAATTCACTGCAGGACCCGGCGCCGCAATCGTTGGAGATACCGTGGTTTCGACTGTGGTCGGAGAGGCAAGACCAGACATGATCAACCGGGTGTTCAAAGTCACCCCAAGCAAGCAAAATCGCGGCCATGTTCCAAAACCCGGAGACTACGTCATTGGTTCGGTTCAGAGCGCTCAGCCTTCTGTCGCGCAGGTCAAGATAGAAGGGGTCAACGACGAACAGAGCAACAAAGAGTTTACCGGGATGCTTTCGACGCGAGATGAGCGCAGGAGACGAACATCCAGCCCCATCAAGCCAGGGGACATCATCCGTGCAAAGGTCAGCAGCGTGAAGAACGCAATTTTTCATCTCACGTTAGACGCGCCCGATTGCGGGGCCCTCTACACAGTATGCAGTGTATGTGGAAGAGATGTAGTAGCTTTAGGGCGTGATCGAGTAAAGTGCAGAGAATGCGGATGGGTGGACGAAAGGCTGCTTGCTGACGACTTCATCAGGTACTCTCGTACTCTAGTGAGCTCCTGAACGATGAAAGCGAAAAGACAGCCACGAAAAACAATGCCACAAAGGCTTTTGTCGAGAAGACTAGGTTCACTTTGACTGCGCTTTCAGGATAAACATTAACTGCATGGTCAGGGTTCGGAACGTTCACCAAAATTGAAGACCACAATGCGAAGTTGAATAGTATCTCATACGTGGAGACCGCAAGTATCAATACGGAGACAATCGCAAAGAGGGAAAGCAGGGCCTTAGGAAGCGTCCTGAGTTTCCGCTGAATGAGCGAAAAGAAACTGTAAGAGAAAGCCACCGCGGCGACAAGAAGAAGTGTCACCGGCTTCACGTAGAATGGAAAGAGGCCGACAGGCGGAAACTCGTTCGGTTGCCCAGACTGGGTGTTGACAAGTGAGTCCCCTATTATCGCTCTTGGATTCAAGGCATAGTAGACGGCGAGCGCAAGCAACATGACCCCACTTACGATCAGGACTATCAACAACACGTAGCGTTCGCCTTTTGACACCGGATACTTTGGTGATAGGAGCATGTGGATTTCGGTCGGCTCCGAGGCACGATTGCCAAATTATCAAGTATGGATTGTGCCGCGTCGCGGCGTCACAATGTGCAATCTTTACCTGATGAAACGGTCGGAGCTTAAAGAAAACATATAAAGGCATGGAGCTGAGCTATTTTGCTTTTATACTTTGAAACTTAAATTACAATCATCAGCAGATAATGCAATCCAAATTCAGATCGACAAGGAGGATTACAGCATTGCCGACATCGTTCATCGGGAGCTTCTTAATGTAAAGCACGTAAAGTTCGCTGGTGTTCCGCCCCCACACCCTCTGATAAAGACGCTCACTATTCAGCTCCAAACCGATGGGGCTGACCCGAGAAAAGTGCTGGGCGAGGCGCTTGAGCTTTCTCAAAGCAGGATAAAGGACCTGCTTAAATTGGGACTTGAGACTTTTCCTCAACTCCCAAAGAACGCTGGTGAGCTACGGGATGTAGGAGACGCAGCCGTTCGACTGACCTCATCTTCGGTTGAGGCTCTTGGCAAGAATATCGAGGGAACGCCCGGCCATTCCTCAATCGTGGAAGGCGGACATGGTTCAGAGGCGGACAGCAACGCTTAGTTTTTTTGTAATCAAGGCGTCTAATTTTCCCTCAGTCTGGCAACTTTCGGTACCGACTCTAGCTTCAACAAAGGAAATACGGTTTCAAACGTCAAACAGCAAATGCTTTGGAAAGAAAAATGGAAACGAGATCCTACAAGCTTTTTCTTTGAAGCAAGCAAGATTGAAAGTAAGATAGAATTTCTAACATTCAAACTAAATATCATAAACAGTGAAGAATAACAATGAAGTTCTGCCCTAATTGCGGTACCAGACTCAGATTCAGAGCACAAAAGCCGCACCCGATTCTAGTATGTGAAAAATGCGGCTTCACCCAAGGGGCCGAATCGAGCGTCACGCGCCCCGAAGAAGTCGAGTCCGATACCACTTCGGCGACGATAAAAGTAGTCGGCGAGAAAGAAGAAAAAATCAAGACGATGCCGACGACCACAGTGGAGTGCCCAAAGTGTGGACACAATACGGCTTTTTGGTGGTTTGTACAAACCAGGAGCGGAGACGAGCCTCCGACACAGTTCTTCAGGTGCGAAAAATGCGACCACACCTGGAGACAATATAGTTGAGTTCACACTAGTCAAGATTAACGGAAGCCGTCAGGCCTCTGTTTCCGAGCAAAATTCGCAAACTGCATTCAATGCCGGCACTTGTCATTTCTCTTGACCATGATGCGCCGGCCAACTTCAGTTTGGGCCAGACGAGCTTCTGGGCGATAACGACAAAAGCATTTTTACCATATCAACAGAAGCCCACCCCAGTGGAAAATGCCGGAAGAGAGCAGTACAAGCAAATCAGCACCAGCAACTTTCGTGGCAATGACGCAGACTCCAAGTGAGTGGAAGGCAGTAACCGCCGCAATCCAAGCCCTGGTCGAAGAAGCCACTTTTGAAGTTTCAAATGATGGTATCTCGTTCAGAGCCATGGATCCATCGCATGTTGCCCTTGTTGACCTTTTCTGGCCTAGTAGCGAGTTTCAGAGGTTTGAGTGTTCAAGGGCCGACAAGTTCACGGTGAGAGTTGAAGACTTTGCAAAGTTGATCAGACGCGCGGAATCCAAGGATTCGCTGGAGGTCTCTAGGCAAGGAAGCGACTCTTTGATTGTTAAGCTCGTCAACGGCTACAAGCGAGAGTTTGAGCTTCATCTTATTGAATCGAGTCAGAGCAGCACTCCTCTTCCAAAGTTGAACTTTGATACGAAGTTCACCACTTCGGAACCTGCATTCGACAGAATCCTCAACGATGTATCTGCGATTTCAAACCACATCACAATTGAAGCACTTCATGACAGAGTGCAGTTCTCAGGAAAGGGTGATACAGGAAAGGCAACTGTTTCACTGGAGAAGAAACCCACAGAAGGCAGCACTTCTGGCAAGGCCGGAGGGGATCTCCAGCAATTGTCCACCGAAAAGGAAAGCAAGTCCACCTACAGCATCGAGTATCTGCTAAAAATTACAAAGGCTGCAGGATCAGCATCCGACATAATAAACTTCGAGTACTCCAGCAAAATGCCATTGCGATTGGAGTTCAAGCTGGGTCAGAACAGCCACGGAAGAATTCACTTCTATCTTGCACCCCGGGTAACTGAGTAGATTCACTTCCCGGCCGAGCTCAGGAGGATATTCAATGGGCCTCAAGCCCGCTCTGTCCCTCCGGTCTATCGGGTTTTGTGATCAGAGCCCCGAAAGATGAGAATCTTTGGCTGATCTGCTTCTGCATTGAAAGCTATCATAGCCAAAGCAAAAATCAGTCTCCCGCCCGCGTGTGCGTCGGCTTCGACTATTGAGAATATATAAAGCAAAGATGGGGGGAGTAGTTCTTTTGGAATCTGTATTGCGCTGACAAGACAAAGCACTTTTTCGAATCTAGAGTTCACTTTGAAAGTGGAACGTTTCACAAGACAGTGACTGGGGTTTGAACACTTCCTATCAACGTCAACCCTGAGCAAGCTCTGTGACTTGTAGTAAATGAGGAGGCCGTAGGCCCTACTCGCTCATTCGTGCCATTCTTCCAAAAAGTTAAGCAAGGATCTAAGCTTGACAAGATATTTCCAGAGATAGCGAAAGTAGCGGGGGGTGGATTTTCATCAAGCCCCGGAGATGGCCAACATCCTTAGATTTTGGTCATGACGTGGGTTTTACTTTGAACCACCGCTCTGCGGGTATCTCATCTGCTCACTCAAAACAAGTTGCTCTGGAAATGAGTGAGAAATTATGAGCCCGCCGGGATAACCTGGCTTCCCCACCCCGCTAGGCCGTTCGCTTCAAAACTCTCGCTTGTGTCTATTAAAGTTTGACGGAGTACGTCGATCGTCTTTGGCGGAAAAATGCTAAAAAATCGGCAATCTTTCATTATGTACCTTTGACTCCGCAAGGTCGACCATCGTCAAAAAAGATACGGCCAGAAGGAAACATCGTCGATAAGTCCGGATACGAACTCGTGGATACGAAGCGAATCCAAAGTGGCAGAGCAATAGGCCTTCACGTCTCAATCTCGGGCCGCCTCAAAGATTCTGTTGAAAGAGCAAAATCCGTTGGGTGTGTTAAGACATTCCAGATATTCACATGCAGTCCGAGGCGATGGAATGCAGCTCCGCTTTTGGACGAGGAGGTCGAGGAGTTCCTTCAAGGCGTTAAAACAAATGACTACAATGTCTTCTGCCACATGCCTTACCTTCCCAATTTGTGCTCCCCGGACACCAAATTCTACGACCAATCAGTATCCGTGCTTACTAGGGAGATCAAGAGGTGCAATGCGCTTGAAATCCGGAACCTCGTTTTACACACCGGTAGCCATCTCGGTACCAGCGTGAGCGACGGCCACGAACGGTTTGTTCGGGCTTGCAAGAAGTCGATCAAGGATACCGCGGATGTCAATGTCAGACTGCTGATCGAGAATTCCGCGGGAGTGAAGAACAGCGTTGGATCAAGATTTGAGGACATTCGAAGCATCCTCGAAAAGATAGGGGTCCCCGAACGAACGGGCGTATGTTTTGACACGTGCCACGCATTTGCTTCCGGGTATGACCTCAGGAGCCCAAAGACCGTAAAACAGATTGCAGTAGAGTTTGACAAAATCATTGGAATCGAAAACCTGAAGCTCATACACCTGAATGATTCAAAGGGCGAACTCGGAGGCAGTAGGGACAGACACGAGAATATTGGCGAAGGGCGCATTGGCGCCAATGGATTAAAGGCCGTGCTCTTGCTCGACGAATTCTCTCAGGTCCCCGTCATTTTGGAGACTCCGATAGAGCACGAGGGGGACGACAAAAGGAACTTGGCGGCAGCCAAGTCTCTCATGGGAATGGCTCCCTGTTGAAGCATCTACGCCCTAATCTGGGTCGGCTGGAATTCCACGCCTTCCCTGAATGCGATCAACTTTGCAGCTCTTTGGTCTCTCGTCGCCCTCATCTTTCGCATCAACGTCGCCTTGCCTCTCCTGCTGCCTTTGTTGGCGTTTTCGTGAGAGGATAGAGTCGAGGTTCCCCGTTCGTCGACGAATTGAATACTCAAACCGCGCCCGTGGAGGGAATCCAGCCCGTTCGCTATCTCGCGCGCCAGTTGTGGATTTCCGTAACCGATTCTCACAATCTTCCTGATTTCCGGCGCATTTTCCAGAAGCTTGGTCACAAGTAGAATTGTTTCGCCAATTGATGGCAAAACTGCACTTTCGATTTCCCTGTGGTTAATGAATGCAGCGATGCCATTTCTCTCGCCAGGATCTATCCCTATTACGAAACAATCTCCACTCTTGGCAGGATACAATGTGGAGAGGAATTTTGCCTTCGCGATGCCGTAGTCTTCGCCAAGATCCTCAATGCAGATGATATTGCTGCTTGCTGCGAGCGATATTCTCTCCCTTCGAGTTGTTATAATCACCTTGAGGTTGGTGAGAATCTTGCCATCTAGAGCAAAGGCAGGATATCTAATTTCTGGAGATGAAGAGCCACGAGGTAGAAAATCTTGCCCGTCAAGAACTAGATCGTAATAAGGAACGCCTATATTCTTCAAGAGAGCTGTAATGCGGTAGTAAGCTTTCCCATCAGAAGTCGCCACACCGACCTCTATTCTTGGAAAAGGATTCGCGCCTATGCTTCTCACCCAACTTCGAAAATTGCGAATTTTTCCGAATGCTTTCTAAGAAACGACTAATTCTGGGCTTTCCTAGCTTTTAAATGTTGAGATGTGAGAATCATCTCATTAGAATCGGCTGATAAGCACGGGGCATCCAATGGAAAGGCCAAGGGTGGATAAATATCAGCAAAGCACCATCTATACTGTAGAAATACGTTAAGAAAGCAACAGGCTGTTCTTCCTGAAGCACTCTTTGATCGTGTTTCGGTGTCTGAAACTGCATCGAGAGAGACAGCGTCAGAAGATTGGTCTAAAATTTGCACTCGCCCATTTGGTGAAATGTTTTGGAAAGGTTAGACTCGTTGATTGAGGATCTCCGAGGTAGGAAGGTCATCACGATTGCATTCGACGACAGCGCTACCAAGACCAGTTTCTTCCTCCACCTGAGTAGATTCCTGACAGGCACACTGAAACAGCAGACACACTTCTTGGATCTCGACCTTCAATTTTCTACTTATCTGCAGAACGCATATCCGAACCCTGCCTTTGGGTTGAAGGAAAACGAACTTCTCAAGGTGTATCAGCCGGACGATCGGAACCCTGAAGACAGTTTTTTCAAGCTTTTCGGGGACCGGGGGATGCTTGAGAAAGGAGCCATAATTATCGATTCAATTAATACGCTCCAGAACCTCTTACGCCAGAAAGAATTGGATTCGAATTCGATTCGTGCAAACCAGAAAAGTGCAATCCTTCTTACACTGATTCAGCAATCGGCGAGGCACTACTCAAAGACCGTGTGGATCTCTAACATGTTGAGATCCAGACCCAGAGAGTCAGTTGAGGGAGAAGTAACGTGGGAAAACGAGCTTTCTGGGGGAAGAATGTTGTTAGCAAAGAGCGACGCCATTCTCTCTTTGAAAAAAAACGGGGATTCGATCGAATCGCAAGAGGCAGTAAAAGCGCAAGCAAGAGGAACTTGCATCTCTCTCACTCCGGTTAGAGATTTTCAGGAACCTCGTTACGATCTGTTAGAGCGCAGCGATGCCTCAAAGTGGAAAGCTCTGAAGGATAAATACTCAATTTGCTTTTGAACAACAAAAAACGGCCGCACAAAGCCATCGGCCGCTCTTTCATTGGGTCAGAGTAGCACCATTAGTAAGATCTGCCCAGACACTACGAAAAAGAGAAAAAGTTCTGTGCCGGTATTACTTTATGCTGATGATATAGTATCCGATCGTGACAGCCAGAGAAATAAGCGCGATACCGCCAATAAAGAACATTTCAGCGGATCTCGCCCGGATCGTCTGTCTCCCGGCTAGGTAGAGCCCGTATGAGCCGAGGCTACCTACTATGTAAGCAAAAAGAACAATGAAAGTCTCGGTAATGTTCTGAGCGTTCGGGCTTGCTACGATAGGAGCGTTGTTAATGCCAGCTGAGCCAGCGTTGCTTAGCGCGTTGATTAGTCCAGCGGCGAGGAGGAAGAGAATGAGCAGGTACAGCCATTCGATTCCCCTTGTCCTGAGCGAGTTGGTTGAACCAGGAGCCGAAAGTCTTCGAGCAACCCCCGATTCCTTCATTCGAGTAGTAACTTTGGATGCCGCGCCCTGAAGGCTCCTCTTGACTCCCATGGACTCCCTTGTCTCACCCATCCGATCTGAAAAGATTACGATTGGCTTGCTCTAGGCTGCGATGCGAGGTCAACAGCCACTTGCTTTGCCCAATCTCCTGTCTCTCTGAGTCCCAAAATTGTCTCTAAATACCTTTCCCAGCTAAGATTTCCATATGCCACAACCCAATCTTTGAAGCCCTCAACGATTTTCGAATGGGCAAGGGCGTGGTATCTGCAGTATCTCTCGCCTTGTCCATGACGCACTAGATTTCTATCACACTTTGCTATTCTGCATCTTTGTAGTCGAATTTTATCAGGCGATTCCACGATCTGTTACTTCTCAACTCCTGTTGGGCCTATAATTCGAATGGGTGATGTTACTTGACGTTTTCCCTTCTTGATCTTGTTTATCCTTCACGCGCGCAGGGCAGCTCATGTTCGGGCAGAGCAACCAGGGCGAGGTCGTCCCGATACGGTAGACAACCTGAACACGCGGCCACTTGCACTCCTTGCAAGAATTGTTCGCGGGTCGGACTATGCCCTTCTGAGGAAGGGGGGCGCTCGTCTTGCATCCCTTTGAGTAATTTGAGCAACCGAGGAACCTCTTGCCAGTCCTGACCGATCTGATAATCACCAATTTTCCATCCGCGCATGCAGGACATGATCCTATCGAAACATTCTTTGGCCTTCTGGTAGATCTCCCCTCGGCCATTTTCCACCGATTCAAATTGGATTGTAGCGAACCTCCTACGGTGCGACTATTGCTTCGAAGTTTTGTGAGGACTGAAACAAGCGACTGCATCGCTGAAGCGAGTACCTGCGCATCGGATTCCATTCCGTCCATGATTCCATCGATGTCCCTCTCGACCTGTTTCGTCATCCGTGTCGAGACGATTTCTGGGCAATACTCCTCCATGGCTTCGACGAGGTTCATACCAACTTCAGTTGGGATGAGGTTTGCCTCTTTCTCAATGTAACCACGGGCAAAGAGTGTTGAGATGGTTTCAGCACGCGTAGTCTTTGTACCAACACCCTCCGATTCCATCTTTGATAGAAGGGAGGACTCGGTAAACCTCGGGGGCTTGTCGACGAACTTTTCAGAGAGGTCGACGCGGACAACTTGCAGCAGTTCGGACTCTGTAAGATGAGGGAGACTCGGCGTGATGTCTCGTTTTCCGAAGAAGGGATATATCATTTGCCAGCCTGCGTAAAGTGTCTTCTCACCCCTTGTCCAGAATTTGTGTCCACTGATATCAAACGTTGCAGACAAGACTTCCGACTCTAAATCAGCGCCAAACGCTGCGAGAAACCTTCTGACGATCAGGTCGTAGAGCAGCTTTTCAATCCCATTCGCTCGACTGAATCTTTCTCCCGTTGGATATATTGCGGGGTGTGCAGGGTCGTGTTTTGGCCCTTGCCTAGGTTGAAAATTGCCTTTCATTGTTGACATCAACTCATCCACGAGAGGTCGAATGCTCGGGTTGCTTGCTAGACCCTCCATGATCTTTGAGTAACCTATCGACGGTGGGAGCCTTTGGCTGTCCGTTCTCGGATATGATATCATTGCCGCGAGGTACAACTTCTCGGCGGTCGATAGTACAATCGATGGGGATAGTTTGTATATTCGGTACGCCTCCTTCTGAAGATCTCCAAGGTTGAACGGATAGGGAGGTGACCGCCTTTCGACATTCTTGGAAATAGATCTCACCTCCGCGTACTCTGCCTTGGAGACCGCGTCGAAAATCTTCTCGGCCTCGCTCCTCCTTTGAATTCTTTCGATCTCATGATATGTTGTGAATTCGGTGTCCGATTTCAAAAGGATGCAGCTCAGGGCCCAGTATGGAATAGGGACGTGTGACATCGTCTCAATCTCCCGATCTACCACAAAACAAAGTGTAGGTCCTTGGACTCGGCCGATTGTGAGCATTCTGTAGTCATTGCGCTTTGAATCGAGATTAACTGACTCCGTGATGGCTCTTGAGACATTCACTCCCCAGATAAAGTCAATGAAATGCCTAGTTCTTCCCGCGAGAGTCAAACGGTCCTTCAGGTCCTCAAGAGAAGAGAACGCCCTTCTGATCTCGAATTCAGTGAGCGAAGAAAACTTTGCCCTCAGTATCCTCTTGGATGAGTCCTTTGCGCATGCAAAGCTTAGAATGTTTGAACCTATCGTCTCGCCTTCGATGTCATAGTCACACGCGTGAATTAGCTCCGAGGCGTTCAGTGAGAGAGCTCGGATAGCCTTGATTCTCTTGGAGATTAGGGCCGGGTTTGTCCTCTTGCTCGATGACGCGGCATTCGGTCTTGAGAATTTGAAGGGTCGATTCAGGGCGCTGAGGGGGAACCACTCTATGTCAAACACCGGAAACGCTCCTCGATTCTTTTGCGGGTCAGCCAAGCAGTACAGATGACCCGCCGCACTACACACGATATAGTGAGCTCCGTCAAAACCTCGTCGAACTTCGTATACCTCTACGCCTTCGCATTGAATTCCGGATACACCACCGAGAGCGGCGGCGATCCTCCTTGCTGCATCTGGTTTTTCAGATAGTACTAGACGATATCCCGGTTGAGCCATGGCTTTTATCGTTGTTCTAGAGGAGTTCAACGTGTATCACGCAAAGAGCAAACTCTGCTAGGAAGTTGAAACAGAAAACACAACCGCTCTCCGAGATAATCGGATAAACATTTTCTGTGCGGGCGCACTCTTCCAAGGGTTTTTGTGATCCCAAATAAGTCCGAATTCATACTTGGTGATCTCTCCATTTATTCCCAAACTCGATATGCTCTTCGTCCCTCTTGCCTATCCATATCGAACGCCTATTTTTACAAGTCATCGGAATTTCAAAATACCCCATTCTATCATTAGCCAGATGTGAATATTGGATGCCGCTTGAAATAATCTGCGTTGCTTGTGGCGGCGTGATTTACTCTGGTTTTGACCTCAAGTCTCCGAAAGAGGCAATTAGGGCAACGGAAGGAAAATGCAAATCCTGCGGGAAATTGCTTTCGAGCACGGATTTTACGTTTGAAGTGACCAAGGTTCAGACCTGAGAAAGAAAAGATCAAACTAAGGAATATCTGCCTGTGAAGTGGTTCTTCAATCCCTGGATAATCAGGCAGTTCTCGGGCTCAATAGACATCTTTCTATCGTCGTCGCGATCAAGAAATGATACGTCAGCGCCCCTCACAATCACAACCGGGACCGACTCTGTCGATTCTCCCATCACGATTTCTGCGGCAGAGGCTATCTGATCAGCTAGCGCCCTCATGGTGACTTTCAGCTTGTTGCCGAAAAGATCTGTCGTTCCTCTCAGATCTCTCACCGGTTCGAAACCCGCTACCGAGATCGCGACGCCTGTGGTCCCTAGACGAGCAGGTGAGATTCTGCTGTCGCAAAGGACTACACCCAGGTTCCTTAGTTTCGAGGTCCCCCGACCCCCGGAATTACGAGTACTCGGGCTTCGACTTCTCGAAGAGAGCAACCTTGACCGAAGATTTCTAGCAGTCAGGTCAAAGTTGGATGGATAGAGAATTGCGTATCCAGGACGAGCGTTGCTCCTGTCAATCCCAGCATTAGGTGCGAGCACGCCCTTTGCAAACGCAAGTACAAACCCCCTAATTCCACCCAATATTGAGTCAGACTCTTCGAGAATGAGCTCTGAAATTTGGGGGTCGATCCCGTACGAGCGCGAGAGTCGCCTTGCTCCAGGACCCGGTTTGACCCCTTTCAATTCGACAAATCGTCCCTCAGCAACGGCTGCAAATTTGCTTGAGATCACGAGCACGTCGCGGTCTTTCAACCTTTGGCGGTTTCTGCTGATTTCTGAGGCAACCACAGATGCTAGGTCAAACTCTTCGAATCTAGCTTTGCAATGAATTGGGATGATTTCTACTTTGGAAGGCATGCCAGTTTGGGAATCGGAATCGCGCGGAAACTAGTTCGCGCGATCCCCTTTCTCTTTCTCTCTCCTCTTTAATATGCAACCAAGTCGTTTGATCAAGCTATTGAATTTGTCGCTATCAAATCTGGTATAGCAGATTTGAACAGTAATAGTCGATGGGAAGAATGCTAAATAACGAACCCATTGATCTCTGAATACAATATTGGAGGCGCTTACGGAAGACCACTTGGCTAAAAAATCTCACCTATACGAGTTCCACATCGAACACGGGAGAATGACGGAGTTCGGGGGCTTTGATATGCCTCTGTGGTACGGAGGAATAATAGAGGAACACAACGCCGTAAGAAATTCTGCAGGTCTCTTCGATGTTTCACATATGGGCAGATTCCTTGTCAAAGGCGAGGCCGCGAGCAAATTTCTAAACTTCGTTTTTCCTTCAGACGTTGCGAAATTCAAGGCCGGCCGCGCTTTTTACTCCACTCTTTGCAACGACGCAGGAGGGATTATCGACGACACCATCACCAACAAGATCTCCGAGAATGAATACATGGTCATTGTCAATGCCTCAAACAGGGACAAGGATCTTGAGTGGCTGCGCGAGCACATGGACAACTACTCAGTTGAAGTAGATGATATCTCTGATTCAAGCGCGCTGATAGCCTTTCAGGGGCCTCTTGCTCTTGAGCTATTGCAAAATTTCTGCGATGTTAAGCTCGACTCCGTAAAACGGTCGCACTTTGTGTTTGGCTGCGTCGGGCAGGAGAAGTGCCTTGTATCCAGGACTGGTTATACGGGGGAAGATGGCTTTGAGGTTGTTGTGTTTGACACACCTGTGAGCGACCCAAAGAAGGCGATGAAGATATGGGATATGTTGCTCGAATCAGGGAAGGGAAAAGGAGTGCTGCCCTGCGGCTTGGGAGCAAGAGACCTACTCCGACTCGAAGCAGGAATGTGCCTGCATGGTCAGGACATTGACGATACCACGACACCTATTGAGGCCTCGCTAGATGTAGTAGTCAATCTCAGCAAGGCTGACAGCTTTATCGGTCGCAATCCAATTGAGAAACAGATGCTCGAGGGCGTAACAAGGAAGAGAGTTGCGTTTTCGATGTCGCAGTCTGGAATTCCACGACACGGATATGAGTTACGATTTGCTGGGAAGAAAGTGGGGGCTGTCACATCGGGGTCGTTCTCCCCACTGACAAGGAAGGGAATAGGGATGGGCTACGTTCCACCTGCCCTTTCGGGTATTGGGAGCACTTTTGGCGTTGACATTCGTGGCTCGGAAAGGATGGCCGAAGTAGTTCCCGTCCCCTTCTATGACACCACAAAGTACGGGTACAAGCGACAGACCTAGAGAAACGAAGATACAGCGACATCGGGTTTGTTTCAGACTCTTTAGCCACAGAATACTTTGATTTTTCCCCGATCATTTGGTTTTTATCTGGCTGATTCAGGGAAGAATCTCCCAAACGGGTCAAAGGATTGCCATGAGCTCAGACGAAAGTTACGACATTCCCGAAGGATACTACTACACAAAGGACCATGAATGGGTTAAGAGAAAGAACAAGGACTCCAACGCGATTGTTGTCGGGATTACGGATTATGCGGCGAAGATGCTCAATGATATTGTATATGTTGTTCTTCCCGATGAGGGAAGTACTTTCAAATCAAAGGAGGTGTTCGGCCAGGTCGAATCCGTGAAAACAGTCTCCGACATCTACATGCCCTTAACCGGCAGGGTGGTGAAGACAAATCAGGAACTGACAAAGATGCCCGAAGCGATCAGCAGATCGCCCTATTCGGATGGGTGGATGCTAGAAGTCGAGACCACAGACTTGGATAAAGAACTTAGAGAATTACTGAGCGCAAGCGAGTACAGGAGTTTCATCGAAGAAATCAAAGACTCGGAATCTGACTAACCGGCACGAACGCGGGGATCAATTGCCGAAGCAATGTGAACCGCATCATCATCTACGATGTCGAGTTTTGCTCCTTCCAAGACTATGAAATCGCAGGAAAGCATTCGCTATTTCGATTCCATCACGAGTGCTGCTTCTTCTATTAGAGGAATAACGCGGATGCGAAATCGATTTCGACAGCAATCTGTTTTCTGTGTGTGAAGTATAGCACTTTAACGTGACAGCGCCTATGTTCAATCCTCTCGTTGCCATGCGAATCCCCTTACAACAGAAAACTTATACAGCCTTCTAGTGATGGCAGATCTTCGTCGCCAATGACATTTCGCGATTATCTTTCACGGTTGAGGTCGGTTTTTTATCGACCCGTAGTTTCTCGGCGAAGCGCCGTGGTCTTCTTGGCACTTTCCATGATTTTCGTCGTGGCGATAATATTCAGGGTCTTTCCTTCGCTTTATGGGTGGTACCTCAACGAGTTCGACCCCTATTGGGACTACTACGCCTCGCTTCACGTCGTAACCCTCGCGCAACAACACGGACTATTCTACGCCCTCTTCAACAACCCACAGGGTTGTGCTCCATCAGCGCTTACTGCTTGCCATGATCAGCAGGGCTACTTTTTCTGGCACGACATCAGAACTTGGTATCCGTGGGGGAGGGACGTAGCGGCGACGAGTCAGGTCGGACTGCAGCTCACGGGAGCCTTCCTATACCTCTTCGTAAATTCGGTTCTCAGGATTCCCGTCAGCTACTACGACTTCCTGGTCTTTCTACCAGTTCTGCTTGGCTCGCTCACTACTATTGCACTTTACTTTTTGGTGAAGAAGATCACAAACAGCGCAGGGGGAATCTTTGCTGCTCTAATCTTCGCCGTCTCGCCGCCCATACTAGAGCGAGGGAATCTCGGCTGGTTCAAGTCTGAACCACTTTCTCTGTTCCTGTCAGTTATTGCGGCTTACTTCTTCCTCTCGATGTACAACGCGAAACTCTCCACGAGAGGAGTTATGATACGTGCCCTGATCGCAGGTCTCCTATTCGGCTATGCTGACATTTCTTGGGGTGGAGGAGACCAGTTCATCCTGATTTTCGGACTGCTCTTTGTTATAGCGCCTTTCGTAAAGAGCGTAGACCTCCAGAGGACTGTCCAAGGTGGAGCTCTTCTCGTGGGCTCGATGCTTCTTGTCGACGCATTTACCCCGAGACCCGGCATTTCCATAGTAACAAATTCTATTGGAGCCTCTCTCCTCGCAACTTGGCTTTTTTCACTGCTCGCCTACTTCCTCAAGAGATATGGAGACCCAACGGCGTACTTTAGGAACATCGTAAAGGTTCTTCTGATCCTCATTTTTGGCGGTTTGATTACTCTATCGTTTGGATTCCTGGGCGGCATTTCAGGAAGGTATCTCACGGTGATCTACTCTGCTTATAGGCAGGGCGACCCGCTAATCGCCTCGGTCGCCGAACAGTTTGTTCCAACGGGTAGTCAGTTCTTTGCGGACTATGCTCTTCTCATACTCCTAGCAGGTTTCGGGGCCTATGTCGCCTTCCGTAGACGGACAATTGAGTCAATCTTTTCTCTCATCCTCGGAATAACCGGCGTATACGTGGCGTCATCCTTCTCTAGGCTGATGGTGTACTCGACACTTGCTTTCGGGGTGCTCGCTGCGATCGGCCTCGTTGAACTCTCAGAGTCCATTCTCCGACCAACTGTGTCCTCTGTGGCTAGGAAGAGAGCTAGGATTTACGAGTCGAGGAGCGAGGTCAAGGTAGTCTTCAGCGTTTTCATGATATTCCTGATAGTCTTGCCCGTATTTTACCCTGTGAACTTCAACTTCGCTTCGAGCGGCTACCAGCTCTCCCACTCCGGCTGGTTTACCAGCGCCAATACCCCGGTGAGCGTCGCAAACGGTGGAACAGCATTCTCCACCTCTAGCACTGACTGGTTCCAAGCATTCCAATGGATGAGGCAGACTCCGCCGGGAACGACGATTGTCTCGTGGTGGGATTATGGCTACTGGACCGCCGTTATGGGGAATGTGACCTCGCTTGCGGACAACGCCACGATAAATGAAACGCAGATTTCTCTTATCGGGCGCGTACTCGTGTCTAGCCCTCAGGTCTCGATGCAGATACTGAAGGATCAGCTCCACCAACCCGACTACATTCTGGTGTTCGTAGCGGGATACAGGTTCGTCCCGTCTGGCTCGCAGCAAGTTTATTACATGTTGACTGTTCCGACTCCGTTCCCGAATCCCGCTGGCGGCGACGAATCAAAGAAGCAGTGGTTCATCCGCATTGGAAACGTCACTTGTGGATGTCTCCAAGAGACGACAGGTCCCAAAGCGCTAATGTACAATGACGACTTCACACCAACACCGTACTTCTGGGCAAACACTACACTTGGAGAACTCTTCCCATTCACGGAGGCTGGAGTCTTCCTAAACCCTGCCACCCAAGCGACCCAGACAAGCTACGCTGCGACTGTCACAAACGGAGTTGGTGGAATTAACGCTGGTTATACTGAGCTATATAGTTACAGAACCCCCACCACAAACTCCTCGGCTCCATTTTCTCTAGCTTTTGAGTCATCCAGTCTTCCCGGCTCGAGCACGAGCAGTGGTCTCTTCTCCGCTGTACTGATCTACAAGGTAAACTACAACGCAAAGTTCTAACTTTCAGCTAAGCCTGCCATTGACTGCCCTACTCGTGCTCTCTCGCTGAAGCGATAACCGAGAGCAAGTTTGCTCAAGGCGGGGAAGATCTCTCTCACTTTTCCAACCGGGAGGAATGAGTTATCAAGGGGAAAAAGAAACAGCGTCTAGTTAGAACTTTGAAGGATCACGGACTGGTTCAGCTTTCTGAAAGCGCGTACGCCCTCGTGAACTCGGAGGACGATTCCCTAAGTGCGGGATTTGGATCTAACCAAGGAATCGTTATCCTCGAAAGCTCAGTCCTCGTGTTTGACAGCGGGTTCAATATGAATCAAACAAAGTCTCTTCAAGATACAATAGCTTCACTGACGAAGAAACCAGTCAAATACGTGATCAACAGCCACGACCACTCTGACCACGTCTTTGGCAACTATGCGTTCGTAGCAAATAGTGACATTCCAGAGGATTCCGCCAACAGCAACTCGCAGATTATGATTTTCGCCCATGAAATCTGCAGGCAAAACATGGCGCGCAATTCGGAGAAAAGGATGAAGCAGTATTCCGAGGCGCATGACCCGAACGGCTTACTTTTTGGCGGGCTGAAAGAAATTGCCCTCCCCAACTTTACCTATGTTGACAATTCGATCAGGATAAGACTGGAAGGGAAGGAGATGTGCCTGTTCCATCCGCCGACAGGGGCGCACACCCTCGGCGATACACTCCTAGCCGTGCCTGATGAAAAGGTCCTTTTCGCTGGCGACACAATATGGAATGGATTCTATCCTAACCTCGAAGATTCAAATCTCGAGGGTTGGATTTCGCTCCTCGGAGACTTGGATCTGAAGACCTATCAAGTGAGTGTTCCGGGTCACGGCAAGGTTTGCTCGCCAACTCAGGTGCGCGAATTCCATGACTACCTCATTGGAGTTCGACGAAGGATACTTGATTTGTACGAGCGTATACAAGGCGGACAGACCGCAGATATTCAGCAAGGAACTAGTATGTTTGGCGCTAACGTGTCGGAGGAGGAGAAGAGGGAATGTTTCATCTTACCAGGCACGGAAGCTTGGAAATTTAGGCCAATTGTAGATTCAAATGTCAGGTCGCTCTTTGGTACGCCTATATAGTTGACCTACCGAGAGGCGGATGAGCTGATGGAGATGTCAGGATTATGACAAAGGGCGCCTTTCTTAAAGCATCCACAGATTTTGATGCCCTCGTTAGCGAAGCAGAGTCCTCACTGCGCGAGCTGGAATTTGACTACATTCAGAACCGCACAAAGGAGCTGGTTGAATTCGAAGTATCTTCACCCGCATATTTTCGCCTGGTGATAGAAACGCGCAAGGATCCAGAGGTACACAACTTTATTCTTCCCTCAATATCAAAAGCAAAGGGTTGTACAATTGACATTCGCTTCGACTTGGACAGCGGAGTGCAAGAGCGGTTTGAGGCGGGTCAGCTCGCATCCAAACTGATGCGAACTCTCGTCGAAAAACTGAATCCTAAGCCGTGGGATGGCCTTAGATTTCGCGAAGCGGGGCGGGAGCACAAGAGGTGGAAGGAGATCATTACATCCGGTCCTGCCGCTGACGCTTGAGCCATCGCATTCGCTTTCTCCATCCCATCAGGATTGGTTGATTTTTATATTGAAGAAAGAACCAGCGAATTCACCTAAACGGATATTACACCCCCATTTACATTAAGCTGAAGACTCCATCTATCGCAGAGGAAAAGGGTGTCAAACACAGTTTTGGCTCAGAAAAGAAAGAGAGTTCGTGACGTCTATGGTAACTGGGTCTCGGAAGATGTGCAGGAAGGCCTCCCATCCGAATACGGTACTGAGGACAATGTTGAACGCGCAAGTAAGACGAGAAGAACCCTGCGAGATCGCCAGGAAGAGACTAGCCAACCGATTGACTTGGATTGGCGTGACTATATTGCACTGACAATCGCCTCTCTCCAGACGGTCCTGTTGCCAATTGTTATCCTTATTCTGGTGATCCTGGGGATAGTCGCAGTACTCGCATTCATTCGCTAACAATGCAGGGCTGAAGCCTGTTTCTCTTCAATCGGCCGAATGTGGAAGACACAGTTCGACGTAACGCCTTCTATCTCTTAGAAGAAGCTCGTGGTATGCTGCTTTCGAAGAGTCTATCATCAAGTAGTGGCGAAGGGTCGGGGCTGTTCCTGAACAGAAGATCCGAGTTTCCTCTCCGCTTCCCTCCTTGCCTTGAAGTCAATGTCGTAATGGCACTCGATCCAATGGCCAGGCTCTATTTCCACGAGTGGCGGAAACTCCTCTTTGCACTTGCTAGTTGCATAAGGGCACCTAGTCCTAAATCTGCAACCGCTCGGAATATCAATCGGACTGGGGACGTCCCCTTCAAGAACCAGGCCAGCCTTTCGCTTCAAAGGATCTGGATTTGGCACAGATGAAAGCAGGGCATAAGTATACGGGTGCTTTGGATTCTCGTAGATTGTCTGCATGCCCCCGATTTCCACGATCCTGCCCAGATACATCACAGCCACGCGATCACACATGTGTCGGATCACGGACAGGTTGTGTGAAATGAAAAGGTAGGTCAGGCTGTACTGCTTCTGAAGTTTCTTCAATAGATTGAGAATCTGCGCCTGGACTGACACGTCGAGCGATGATGTTGGCTCATCGAGGAGCATGAACTGCGGATTGACCGCTAGTGCCCTTGCGACTGCGATTCTTTGTCTTTGACCACCGCTGAACTCGTGTGGAAACCTAGAAAGATGATCTGGGCTCAAGCCTACGGTTTCTATGAGCTTCTCAACTGCGGCGTTCGCCTGGTCTTTGCCCGAGACGACGTGGTGAATCCTCATCGGCTCGGTCAGAGCCGAGCGAATGCTCTGCCTCGGATCCAGGGAAGCGTACGGATCCTGGAAAACCATCTGCATCTTCCTTCTGTAGAGCTTGAGCCGCCTCCCTTTGAACTTCGTAATGTCAGTACCTTCGAAGAGAATCTTCCCCTTTGTCGTATCTGTCAGGCGCATGATCGCCCTTCCCAGGGTTGTCTTTCCAGAGCCTGACTCGCCGACGAGCCCCATCGTTTCCCCCGCCCTAATGCTCAGGGAGACTCCGTCTACCGCTTTTACGTTAGCAACTGTACGTCCGAACAGCCCCCCTTTGATTGGGAACCACTTGTAGACTTCTCTGACCTCAATCATGTTCCCACTGCCTCCGCTGTCGACTAGATCAGAATCACCGGCGTTCTTGTAATCGCTGCTAGTTCTGACTTGTTGCAATTTTTCTCCGCGCTTTGCCTCCAGAACAACGGAATTATTTCTCTATACTCTCTTTTCCCAATATCTGCGCTTGCTTGCTTTGTTCATTACTTCGCGATTTCCTTATCCCCCGTACAAAAGGCAGGCGACTTTGTGCCCTGCTGCCACCTCGATTAGTGGTGGTTTTACTCTCGGGCACTTTTCAAAGGCCATGGGGCAGCGCGGATGGAAGCGGCAACCTGTCGGGGGGAAGATTAGGTTGGGAACCGACCCTTTGATCGACTCTAGTTCCTCACCCGCGCTCACATCCGGCTTGGGAACTGCCGCAAAGAGGCCTTTAGTGTACGGGTGGAGAGGATTCTTGAAGATCTCGAAAACGTCAGCGACCTCTACGATATTTCCCGCATACATCACCGCTACCCTGTCGCATGTCTCGGCGACGACTCCCAGATCGTGCGTGATCAAGATAATCGAAGCGTCAATCTTGTCCCGCAGTTCCTTGAGCAGTTTCAGAATCTGTGCCTGCACGGTTACGTCGAGGGCAGTCGTTATCTCGTCAGCTAGGAGCACTTTCGGTCTCCGGACTAGCGCCATGGCAATCATGGCGCGCTGCCTCATTCCGCCAGATAGTTCAAATGGGTACATCTTGAATACCCGCTCTGGCTCTGGCAGCCTGACCAAACGCAAATACTCTATAGCGCGCAGCCTTGCCAGCCTCCTGCCCTCCTTCTTTCCTATCTTCTTTCCCGGCTCGCTGGCTAGGGCATTCTGAAGTTTATCTCTTTCACCCTGCAAGGACTCCGCTTTGTCTGGATCTTCCTTAATTTCGCGACTTAATGTTTCCACCCGCGAGCGGACGAGTTCGTCTTCGAACATCTTGAGGTTGCCAGTGAATATCTCAGTGATCTGTGAGCCGATCGTCATTACTGGATTCAGGTAAGTCATCGGGTCTTGGAAGACTAGGGCAATATCGGTAAGCCTCGCTTGTCTAATCTGCTTCTTATCCTTCTTTAGTAGGTCCTCACCATGTAGGAGAACCTCTCCGCTCAAGACCTTTGCGTTCTCCGGAAGGAGACCCGCGATTGCAAGCGCCGTGACGGACTTGCCACATCCACTCTCGCCCACAAGCCCCACGACTTCCCGCCTGTATACCGTCAGATCAATGCCATCGAGCGCCTTAACCACGCCAGCGTAGGTGTTGAACACGACCTTGAGGCCTCTGACCTCAAGTGAAGGTACGCTTGTTGCTATCTGCCGTGGCTCGTCCATCATTATGAGCTATTCTCCGGGCTGGTTGTTTCGAATTCCTCACAGTCTACTGGGAGATTGAGTTCGTTTGTGGACATTGAAGATACTGTCTTGCTATTGCAAAAAGTAGGGTTTGTCGAGTATCCGAATTGTTCGGTGTCCTCTCTATGTTGTACTACTACTGTTTCTCTGCACACTTTTTGGCTGCTAGCGTCTAAGGCGAGGATCGAGTATATCTCTTATTCCGTCGCCTAGAAGATTGAATCCAAGCGCCACTACGAGTATTGTCAGACCAGGGAAGATGATAAGCCATGGCGCTGTCGCCACATTGTCAATGCCTGAACTCACCAAGTTTCCAAGTTCCGGGAGGAGCTGGTTCGGAGAAAAGCCAAGGAACATCAGGCTCGAAAAAGTCAGGATAACTCCACCGATGTCCAAAGTGAGCTGGACGAGTACCGGGTAGATTGAGTTAGGAAGGATGTGCCTGAACAGAATCCGCAGTCGGCCGGCGCCGACTGCTCGGAGCGCTTCCGCGTAGGGTTTTTCCTTCTCCGAGAGAATCTGGGATCTGACAAGCCTCACATAGATTGGCCACCAGACGATGAGAACTGCTATCGTGAGATTCGGAAGCGTCCTCCCAAAGACTGCGAGGATAACGATGGCGAGGACCAGGCCCGGGAAAGCGAAGAAAATGTCGGTGACCCTGAGAATTGCCTCATCGAGCAACCCACCTGCGTACGCTGCTACTGCGCCTAAGCATATTCCAATTGCTACGGCGGAGAAGACGATTGCAAACGAGATCTCTAGATCGATCGGAAGGGCAAGAACCATCATTTTGAGCAGGTCCCTCCCAAAGGAATCAGTACCAAGGGGGTACACGACATTGCCGGGGCAGACGTGAATATTGCCTATGTGCCAGTTGATAGCTGGATTGTTCCAACAAAGCCTGGACGCGAGGTGCTGGAACTTCCAAAGATTTGGGTTTACAATGAAACCAGAAAAGACGGCAACTACAACCGAAATTATGGCTATTGCGGTTCCGACGAGTACAAGGGGATTCTTTCTGGCAAGATAGAGGGCAAACTTAATCTCAGCCATTGTTCCTCCAGTCGGTTTCTTCTTTGCCCGAGCCTCTTCCTCTCTCTTTTCCTCCTCGACCTCCGTCCCGATTGTCTGCGGGATTCTCTTCGACGTCCTCTAATCACCTCATTAACGCGATGTCAGTATCTAATCCTTGGATCGATGAATGCATACAATACATCCACGCCCAGGTTTGATACCACGATTATCAAGGCGGTCACCAAAGTATAGAGCTCCAAGAAATTGACGTCGAGATACAGTGATGCCTGCAGGGCAGCGGCCCCAACCCCTGGCCATGAAAATATGTACTCTACGATGACTACCCCACCGAGGAGTGCGGCGAAGATCAGACCGGTTATCGTGATTGCGGGGAGCATCGCATTCTTTAGTGCGTGTTTGTATACTACGGAGCGCTCCTTTATGCCCTTGGACCTTGCCAGCAGAATATAGTCCTGCCTCAGGCACTCCATCATGCTCGACCTGACGACACGGGTGAGTGCTCCGAGCGTAGCAAAACTCAATGTAATTGTCGGGAGGATCAGTGCAACGAATGAATCCCAAAAGTAGGCGAGGTTTCCGGCCAGAAGCGAATCTATGACCGGCATACCCGTGATTGGCGGTGGTGCGTTGCCAGGGTTCGCGATACAGATTCCGCAGTTCGTGGATAGGACTCCATTCGATTGGAGCAACCCGACTTGGTAGGGCCCTCGAGGCACGGTGATGTAGATTACAAACGCGATTTGTAGTAGAAAGCCAAGCCAGAAAATTGGCATAGAGTACCCTGTTAGGGCGACTATCCTCGAAGCATGGTCTGGCGCCTTGTTGTTGTGAGTGGCAGAAACAATTCCCAGCGGAATGGCTACGATTACGGTGAGTAAGGCTCCAGCGATTGCAAGCTCAGCGGTGAAGGGGAACCTGTCGATGAAAAGCTGCCAAGTGGTCAGGCCGACGCCTATTCCGGGAATTTGGCTGTAGCCCCAGTTGCCGCTAAACACCTGCTTTAGCCAGCTGAAGTACTGCGACCACAGTGGAACTATACACCCAGGCGCCCTCGAAGTGAAATCCGAAAATGAAGCACAGGAAGGAGTCGCCACTCCAAGCGACTGCGCAAGCTGAAGCTTTTCAATGTCGTTCATCCTAGGAGAAATGTAAGGCGCTAGAACTGATCCTGGAGGGAGGGGTCCCCTCGTAAGGTAAAATACAATAACGCTTACGGCAAAAAGAACAAAGACCATCAGAATTAGTCTACGAATGATATATTCGTATAGCTTCATTGACTGATTAGACCTATGACAAAAGGCCACGCTCAAATAAACTTTGACGTGGTTGCGAGAGGTTCTTCATGAAGTAATTGTCCGTGTTGCTTTCGCCTAAAGGCATGATCAAAGATTTCTCTCGAAAATTGAAAAAGAAAAGGGGAGTGGGTTAAGGGAAGCTGCCAGCGAGCTTACTTCCCTTTTCCCATTTCGGTGTCAGTACAGTGTAGCCAGGTACTCTGGTCCGGCTACTCCACCTGCCGCTGTGCTGAGGGCTGCGTTGTAGTAGAATCCATGCACGTTGGACGTCATGGCCATGATGTCGATCGGATAGAGCGTCCACATATACATGACTGCGTTGTTCGCGAACTGGTTCATCAGATGCACGTCTTGCACCAGTCCTGTTAGGTTGTTGTTCGAGCTAGCTGTGATGGCCTGGTTTTCCAATTTCGACATCGTCGTGAAGTTCATGGAGTCAGGAACTGGATAGGCGCCTCCAGGTGCATACATTGCCGCAGTGAAATCGATTACCCATGGGTAGTCTGCGAACCATCCGAGCGCATACATGTAGTATATCCCTGACAGCGAGAGTGCGACGAATTGACCCGCTGGAACTGGTACCACACCAACGGTGAGTCCCATGTTGTAGGTAGTGCTGATGTTGTTGATGACGGTTGCAATCTGGTTGAAGACAGCTTGGTCGACCGTGTCACCAGTTGCATAGTATAGATCGATTGTCTGCCCTATTGGGTGTCCGGTGCATGCACCAGAAGCGGGTAGCGGGTTGCATCCGAAACTGTTGTTGAACTCGCCGGGCTTGGCTGGGTGTCCATTTACGTCAGTGAAGCTAGTGATCGGATTTGCCATTGCCTGCAACAGCAACTGCGCAACCTTGTCAGGGTTGTAGCTGTAAATTGGCGTGTCATTTGCGTTGAACGATCCTGCCGGAGGCAATCCTGGTGCTACGACATTAATAGCTACTTGACCAAGCTTGTTGTTGACGTCTTGGTTGATCTCTGTTAGGTTGACGGAATCAGCGAATGCTTCCCTCCACCGGATGTCGGCGAAGGGCTGGAAGGTATACTTTTGTCCCGTCGCAGCATTTGTGACGTTTGTGGCGAATGGGTCAAAAAGTGTAGCTAATGATGTGTATGGCCCATAGAGAGTGACGCCTGAAATCGTGGAATTCAACTGGTTGTTGTTAAGCCACGCGTTCCTGTCTGCCACGTCGTAGAGATGGTCTCCGGTGACGTCAACCACCATTGCCTGTCCTGACTTTGCAGCGGATTGGAGGTCCAGCGTTCGGGTTGTCTGCTGTGGAACGAAGTTGAAGTTAACAGTCTTGATTTGCGGTGTTATCTTTTGTCCTCCCGTGAACTGGTACGGTCCACCCCAGTAGTTCGAATTCGCTTGGAAAACTACATTGTGGGTGCTCGGGTTCTGGCTCTGGATTGTGTATGGACCAGTTCCCGCGAGAGATCCGTTGTAGGAGCCGTCGAGGTATGTAGTTCCGCAACCGCTGGGTGTAGCTCCGGTGTTGCACGTACTGACCTGGTCCATGAAATACTGGTTCATTTGTTGACTAACGTTTCCGCTGAGCGTGGTAAAAGGCAAACTATAGCCAGTACCAGAAGCCGTCCAGGTTTGCAGATCTTTCTGTATCACGTATTGCGGAGCGATGATGTCAGCCCACTCGCCCGCAAGCAGGAATGGAAATGCAGCGTTTGGATGCTGTAAGTGAAGTGTGAACGTGCTGTTGCTCGTCACCTGTACAAAGTTCTGCGCGAGGACTGCTTGTGCCCAAGATTGCGTGTAGTTGTGACCAGGTCCCAATACTCCGCTCAAACTCGTGTTCAGCATCTGCTGAATAATCCAAGAGGCCTGTGTGTTGTGACTCGTGGGAGCGCTGGAGTCGTCGATTAGGAGTCTGTTGAACGAGAAATAAACAGCCCATGAAGTCAGTGGCTCACCATCTGCAAACTTTATGTTACTTCGGAGAGTAAAGTTTGCAGTCTTTTGATCTGGCGACATCGTATAGTTTGCTGCCAGCCACGGTATGACCGAAGTTGAGTTTGCTCCGTTGTACCATAATAGGTTCTCATACACATTCTGAAGGATGTTGTAGTCGTACGAAAAGTATGAAACGCCCGGATCAAGGTAGCTTGCAGTCGAGGCGGTTTCGTATGT
This sequence comes from Nitrososphaerota archaeon, assembly GCA_021325255.1. The sequence goes on from JAJPHP010000004.1 coordinate 38,961, forward strand.
TAACGAAGAAGGAACTGTTCCTGTGCCCGTTCCTGTTGTTGTGGTTGTGGTGGTTGATGCTGGACTCGTCTGACTAGAAGTGTTTGTAGTCGTGGTCACTGGTGGACCCGTTGTGGAGGTAGTTGGTGTTCCTGTGGTTGAAGTCGTTGTAGTTGGGGTACTTGTAGAGGTGGGGGGAGTTGTTGTTGCACCTTTTCCTAGATTTAGTGCAGCATAACTGCCAACGGCAATGATGATTATTATAATAACCACGATTGCGATGCCAGCACCTCTGCTGATAGCGTGTTTTAGTTTAGAACGTCTAGTGGAAAGCATGAGCGTTGCAATCTCTGTAGAATTTTAAAAGCTTTGTTACCATTTCAAGCGTCACACAATAGCATACGATACTCTTGGCCTGCACGCCAGAAGCCAAATGATATAGAGGAGTTGTCCCACAGGCCAACCAACAATAGTCTTCTCATGTGAATGGCCCCTGAGTGCGCGTCAGCCCTAAATCATCTGACAGGATTAAGTTGTAGAAACGGGCAAGCACCAAAACTTCTATTGGTGTCGAGACTCTTGCCTGCGAACTTTTCGCACATTAGTTAGAAAGAGAGGAAATAGCGAGAAAGTAATTTTGTTCGCGACTATTCATCAAACGAGCGACCAGAGAATTTATCTTCCGCCGAATCATAACAGAATTGACGCCGCAAACAAGAAAATATTGAAATAGCTATTCCGAAACGAACAGTCTTTCCGTCGGGAAAAAGAGATCGGCATAAATTTGTCTTCGGAAAATGATTCCTCATCCAAAGATGCAGCCCCCGAGGGAGGGACGGATACAGAGGCATGCCCTTATTGTAAGGGCAAGTTTCAACGCTCGCTCCCTCTAGTCAACGGAGAGACGCAGTTGCAGAGACACATAAAGGTCTTCCATCGCCAGTTCGCGAATAGCATCAGTTAGGTCACGCCTATCAGTTTGCTGCTCTGCCGATCATCCAGAGCGCAAGTGTGTTCGTTCTTCAACTGCCCGTTTAGGGCAAGTTGTCGCCGCGCTGCTCTCAACCGCTCCTTTACACGCTCTCTGACTAAGATGGCGCACAATGTTCTAAAAGCAATCTTCACTTGGTACACTCTAGCGAAATCCGTTTTTGGAATTGGCAACAAAGGCTGAGAATCCTTGTTTCGTTTGTTTCATCTCTTCTATCTTCGCCTAAATCGTCACCTTACTAAATCTGTGGTGGGATAGCACGTGTGAGAATTAGAATATTGCGTTGGCTTAGAGCGCTTTATCGATAAAGCGCATCTTCGCAGTGGAAGTAATGCACTCACCCACGATTCTTTATCTTCTTTTTCCATTGAAGAGAAGTGAGACGGAACTCGAACGCGCCTTGCGTACATTACTGAGCCGTAAAGATAGTGAGAGGAGTTTAGGCCTTTTTCCCTTCAGAGGTATTCGGGGAGGTTGAGGTAGACCCAGCCCCGTTTGGAGGCGGTGGAGCTACCTCTTGTCCGTATAACTTGAGCATTTCGCGAATTACCTTGTCGGTAAGCTCTTTGTACTCCTCCTTGTTCTTGATTCCGAGAAGATCGACAAATCCCTCCGCCACGAAGGTCATCAGTGTGAGATCCCTGTAGGTTCCAGGAATTGTAGCCAACTGGGAGACGTGAGGATGCGAGAGGTTCAAGATAATGGAGTCTTGAGTCGTAAGGACCGGAAGGTCCGCCGGGCTCAGTTGCGCCTCCTTTACCGTACCGAATGTGGTTTTTGCAGCGCGGATTTCCCTTGGTAGTCTTGGTGCTCCTGTAATGATCTTGATCTGCTTCACCTTCTCCTTCTTGCCGTTGTTGCTCAAAGGCAAATCGATTCTGAATTGAGTCGACGACAGTTGTTGCTCGTTAAGAATCTTGTATTCGGCTGGCAGGGGGATATCCACTGTCGACAACGCCTTCTCGAGTACCCGCGCAAGCTTGTTTAGCGACTTTTGGACTAGGACATTGGAGTAGTGTGGCGCATCCGGTATGTCATCTACAAGTGAATCGAGCGCCTTTTTGAATTTGTGATATTGATCATCCTCGACGTAAGATCCTCTGCCCGTGGTAAGTGTTAGGTCAGTGTTTATGAATCCGGTCAGAGTCGGCCTCTTCGGAACGACTTCTCTCTTTACAAGCACGCCCCTGTTATAGAATCTCACGGGCTTTCGGTCTTCAACGCGATAGGGATCTACAAGTGTAATACTGTATCCTTCTCCGGACCTCTCGTGCAGTAGACCGGCTGGGAGTTCCGGGGCAATCGCCTCATTCCCATTCACCAGCACCCTGAACTGCCACATGAGAAGCGGCGCGAATGCCACGCTGACGTACTCGTAGAGCTTTGATACACTGAAGGCCTTTTTCAGTTTCCTGAGATAGATTCGCGTTCCGTATGTGAGGAACTCGCCCGCATTTTCTACGGGGATAGGTTCGCCGGTGTCAATTGAGTTCCTGATCAAATCATCTGTGAGGTGAACTTTCCAAGTTTCAGGCCCAGGCCTCGAATACACATCGACTTCTCGGGCAATCTTGAATACCGAGAGGAAACCAAGCCCTTTTTCACCTATCAGGGCTCTTCCCGAATCTGACACGCCCTTTCTTGCCTGGCGCTTCTCGGTCATACCTTTTGTAAGAAAAGAGTTAAAGTCGCTTATTCCATAGCCATCATCGTCCACGTACAGGCTGTGTTCATCCTCAATCTCTATTCTCACCTTGTACGCGTTTGCGTCGTAACTGTTTGCAATCAGCTCTCTGAAAGGATCGTATACGCTGACGTAAGCTTTGTCCATGAGTTCATCCATTATGCCAGAACTTAGTCTCACCCTGACGCCTTGTCTCTCGGGCGATTGAGTTCCTGCAAGTCGAGTGCCGCCGTTCTTGTCCTGCTCGACCGCTGCTTGGTTTTCATCTGCGAACTTTGAGGTTTGCATTTTCCTAGCTGACCGGTTACCATTGCCCAATGCCTTTTTGCGTTTTATAGCGGGAAGGGTTGAATGCATTTTACTTCAAGCTCAGTTTTTCAGACGAAAAGTTGACCTGCTTTCCTTCACGATCCAAATGTAAATTTGGAAGAATGCGTATAAAACTGTAGTGCATCATGGGGCTCTGTCTCCGTCGATGGCCCTTTCATCCATTTTGTCCTCGCAATTGAGAGAAATAGCAGGTTTCTTACAATGGCAGCGTTTGATGGATTGGGAAGAATTGACTTTTGAACATGCACCCCGAAACTGCCCTAGCTTTCACCAATTTGTACGCTTTCGTTGACTTCAGGACTGGAGCGCCGCTGAAAGCTCTTCCTTAGTCTTGGCCGGAAGCTTGCAGGCAAAGTTGGTGCAGACGTAAACCTTAGCAGTATCTGCTTGGCCTGAAACGCGCCCCTCAATCAGTGGTATCTCGCGCTCCAACGACGAAGATGAGTGAAGTATCACCGAGTTTGGGAGAAACTGGTTTCGTATTGCGCGTAGAAGCATTCGAGTATCGTCCCTCTCAAGATCTCCCGAGACGACTATTTCCTTTGGATTTCCGAGTGCAAAATCGAGAGCAACTAGCATGCCCGTAAATGATGAAGGATGGGCCTCGATCTGAGGCCAGAATGCCTCAAATGTCCGCTGCGACTTTTCCCTGTAATTCTCATTTGAAGTAATTTCGGCGACTCTCAAGCAGAACATGGCGGCAATAGAATTACCGGAAGGCATCGCACCGTCGTAGGCATCCTTTGGTCTCGCAATTAGATCTCGCACCTCCTTTCCGACTTCGAAGAAGCCTCCACCGTTCCTCTCATCGTAGAACCGTTCAATCATGGAGTCGCAAATTGAAATTGCAGTACGAAGATAACGCGGCTCGAAACTAGATTCGTAGAGATCGATGAGAGAATTTCCAAAGAATGCATAATCTTCGAGGACTCCATCGCCTTTCACTTCGCCATCTCGATACCTTCTCATGAGTTTCATCTTACTGCCCCAACTCTTTGTCTCATTTCTCCTCGAGATTTCTTTGTCTGAAGCATCTCTCCCTGTTCGATCCCCTGATTCTTTTTCTCCCTCTTCATTTTTCTCACTTGTGACGACCAGGTTAGAGAGAATGAAATCTGCGGCTTTTCTAGCCGAGTCGAGATACTCCTGATTGTCAAAGACTTGGAAAGCCTTGGACATCGCAGTTATCGTCAGTCCATTCCATGCAGTGAGGATCTTATCGTCTGTCATTGGACGTGACTTCCTTTGTTCACGTGCTTGGAGCAACTTTTCCCTAGCATCTTCCACGACAGAAGAGAAGTGCGAATCTTCTACGCCAGTTCTCTGTGGACCGGAGATGGTCAGGATCGATTTCCCGCTTTCAAAGTTCCCCTCCTCGCTCACTCCAAAGTGTCTAAGGATGAGGTTCAACTCCTCGACTTTCTTGTCACCTTGAGCTCCTAGCGCCTCAGCTATCTCGTTTGCTTTCCAGACATAGTAAGCTCCCTCGCCTCCGTCAGGGCTATCCGCGTCTTGTGCAGAGTAGTAGCCGCCACCCGTAGAGACCATTTCCCGCAAAATCCATCTCAAAGTCTCATCCACGACCTTCGCGAAACTTTGCTCTTTCGTGAGCAGGTAGCCTTCGGCGTATGCTTGAACAAGCAGAGCGTTGTCGTAGAGCATCTTCTCAAAATGAGGGACGAGCCAGTATCTGTCCGTCGAGTATCTGTGGAAGCCTCCCCCGATTTGGTCGTAGATGCCACCAGTCGCCATCGCGTTGAGTGTCCTTACCGCCATTTGGAGCGAAGCTCGCTGTCCCGTGCGCTTGTAGTACCTCATGAGGAAAGATAGGTTTGACGGAGTAGGGAACTTCGGTGCACTGCCAAAGCCTCCGTACTCTCGATCGTAAAGGTTGGCGAGCTCGATAAAGCAGTCATCCAGCGCAAACTCGCCGACCTTCGGTTGCGATGGGTTGGGCGTAGAGTACATTTGGCTCAAGACTGATTTGAGTTGAGAGGCTGATTCTACCAAGTTCCTGCGATCTGACTTCCACGCCTGCGAGATGCTTCGGATAACCGACGCAAATCCAGGAATTCCGTATCTCGCGACTGGTGGAAAGTATGTGCCGCCATAGAACGGTTCCAGTCTCGGCGTTAGGAATATGTTAAGGGGCCAACCTCCGCTTCCGGTCATGGTCTGAACCGCCTTCATGTAGATCTCATCGACGTCGGGTCTTTCCTCTCGATCAACCTTGATGCAGACAAAGCTATCATTTAGGAGCGCTGCAATCTCAGGGTCTTCGAATGATTCGTGAGCCTGCACGTGGCACCAGTGACATGTAGAGTATCCAATACTAAGAAAGATTGGCTTGTTCTCAGTTCTTGCCTTCTTGAACGCCTCCTCGCCCCACGGATACCAGTCCACTGGGTTGTAGGCGTGCTGGAGCAGATATGGGCTCTTTTCACTTGCAAGATGGTTTAGCTTTTGCTCAGAGTTGCGATTATCTTTCTTTGTCTCGTTTTCCATCGTTTTTATCTTCCTCCGTTCCCCTTCTGTCTCGTCCATATCAATACGTAGGCACTATTACTCGAATCTGCGTGCTTAATGATGTTACGATATCAGACTGACTTTTTGTTTCGAAATGCCCAATCGAGAGCCAAAAATGTAGGTGTTGAAACGATGCGCAAACCTTTAGGAGATTGATTAGAATGAACCATAGACTAGTTTCACTAAATGGGACCGAACAATCGGCGCGTGATAGTCCTTGGAATCACTGATCTTTTCTTCAGAGCTAAAATCGAGCAGATCGCGCGCATTAGTGGATCAATTTGTGAATCCATTGATGATCCGCTCGATCTGAAATCGAAATCCGCCGCGCTACAAGATTGTATTGTTGTCTACGACTTGGAAAAGACAAATCTCGAAGGGCTTTCGCTCGTTTCGCGTGAGATCCGAGGAGTACGCCTGCTAGGATTCTATCCGCACAGGAATAAAGAATTGCCAGAGCGTAGTAGATCTATGGTCAGATCAGGTGTTGGGGAAATAGTGCCCAGATCAGGTCTTGAAAAAAGGCTAGTGGCGCTGCTTAACCAAAAGAGGCCACCATCTAAACCAAGTGTAACAGACCAAAGGTCAACTCGTCTATGAATCTTGAATGGTGCTCAGATACCTTTGGATGTTTTGTAGCTCTCTTTGCTTCATGACCGGGCCCACGTTATCTAGCCAAGCATTTCCTTCTTCCTTTCTCCATAACTCAAGCAACGATTGCATTTCCTCTTCGGAGCCTAGCTGATCTGAATAGAACCTGAAGTGGAAAGGGCAGTTGAACATCACCAGTAGCACATCTTCCCCTTCTTCCTCATCTCTAGCCGAAAGGCGCGCATCCTCCTTCGCATGGCAGAACGGACAGTATAGAGCCAAGCCGCTCTCTCCGGACAACGGGTTCTAGCGTTGAAAGTCCATCATAAGAGTATCTGTGAAACCAACGAGCTCGAAGACATCCTAGGTTGCTTCGCAGTATTGGATAGGACATGAAATGACGGCAAGCAATTCCTCTCCACCGACTGAACTAACTTTCGAAGATCCGATACTTTTCCTGCTGGAGAAACACTTTTGCTATATATTCGACTTTTATCTTATTGTCATTTAATATCCGAAAAGCAAGATGAAAGTGAGGGATAGAAACTGGGATGCTACGTGAAACAAAGCTAAGGTACACTCTCTCCATGCCTGAACCAAACACGCATTACTTCGATGTGCAGATCGAGGTTCCACTAGTTGCCTGGGCGCCAACGAAGACATCCACCCAGAGTGCCAGAACCCTTCGTCTGGTCATGCCCGTGTGGACACCCGGCTCATATCTAGTAAGGGATTTCTCGAGAAACGTTCTGGCTTTTAGGGCGTTCGATTCTAAGACGGGCTCTACCCTAAGGTGGAGCAAGGAGTCTAAAAATGTCTGGCTAGTTGATTCTGAGATGTCGGAAGTTATCTTGGTCAAATACAAAGTGTACGCCTTTGAATTCACGGTGGACACAAGTTACCTCGACAATCGACATGCGATAATCAACGGGGCCAGTATTTTCATGTACGTGGAAGGTCTTGAAAATGAATCACTGATCCTTGAAGTTGAGTCCTATCCCCGATGGAAGGAGATCTCCACAGGCCTTGAGATCAAGCAGAAATTTGAGAAATCGGGTCGTAGTGTGACTGTCTTTGATTGCCCCAACTTTGACATACTTGTTGATTCTCCCCTTCAGTTGGGAAATCAAAGTGTCTACAATTTCAATGTTGAGGGGATCGAGCATCGTGTCTCTATATTCTCGGAGTTAGACTTCAATCGTGAAAGACTTGTGGAGGACATCGAACAGATCGTCAAGAGTGCCATACCGATTTTCGGCGAGATTCCCTACCAAAGATACGTTTTCCTGATTGACATCGCAAATGTCGAGGGCGGAGGAGGCCTAGAACACCTGAATAGCACTCACTGTATCGCACCCTTTCTACGTCTAGAACCACCTCAGGAGTACAGAATGCTTCTGAGTCTTTTCAGTCATGAATTCTTCCATGCTTGGAATGTCAAGCGAATGCGTCCTTATGGATTGGGGCCGTTCAACTACTCGGCTGAAACCTATACGAAATCCTTGTGGATATCCGAGGGAATCACAAGTTACTATGATGATCTCATACTTCGGAGAGCTGGTATCTTCTCCGTAGCAGAGTACCTTGATTCCTTTGCAGTAAACGTGAATCAAATGACTTCGCTACCAGGGAGCAACTGGGAGAGTGCAGAGGAATCCAGTTTTGATACGTGGATCAAACACTATCGACCGGATGCGAACTCTCCCAACGTGCATTCCTCCTACTACGTTCAAGGAGCGGTTATCGGCTGGATGATCGACATGGAGATCAGGAGGGCGACCTCCAGTCGAAGATCGCTTGACGATGTAATGAAAAGCGTTTACACGCAGACATATGTCAACGAAAGAAGAGGGTTCACTGACAAAGAGTTTGAGAAGGCTTGTGAGGCGGTAGCTGGCACCCGTTCAATATCCCAAGAGATATTCGAATCAAGGGTCCGCGGCAGAAAACCTGTGGATTTTGGAAAGTATCTAGGCTACGCAGGCCTGGTCCTGAGGCGCAAATCCGAGAAGGAGATTCCAAAAGGTTTCATCGGAGTCAAGGTGCGGACAGATTCTGGCAAGATAATTGTCTCAAGCGTACTTACCAAAACTCCTGCAGAAAGTGCGGGACTATCTCCTGGTGACGAAATCATTGCGGTCGAAAGGGTTCGAGTGGATAACTCAAAACTTGCCTTCTTGATTGGTAATCGAAAGGCCGGAGATAGTGTTTCCATTCTCCTTTCCAGAGACGGTTCAATTCATGAGGCAAACGCTAACTTAATCCAGAGACCCGTATTCGAGTATAGGATATTCAAGGCAGAATCGGCGACCGATGAGCAGAAGATGATATTCAGCAGGTGGCTGGGAGCAAGTTGGGAAAGCGAAATTGTGTACGAAGACTTCACCCCATCACCTACGAGAAAGCCGCTCTTCGATTACATCTAGCAAGGGCAAAGGGTATGGAAGCACAAACGTGCAGTGGCCGCCTGTCATGCCGTGTCATTTTCCTTCCCTGAGACCGCCCCAGCCCAAGAATAAGTGATTTAAGAGAGTGAAAACAAAGCTAAATGCTGAAGGAGAACTAGCAGAAAGCAAGCGGCAAACGAATCGGTTCCGCCCATTGCTGAGCGCGATTTTTGTGCAAGAGCCGCAAGTGCGCATGCCTGAATTGTAATTGCTATCCTTTTCAAAGCAAAAAATCTGGAGTTAAAGAACAAGTCATGGGGAAGCGGAAAGTACTGAACGAAGCCCAGCTGAAAGAAATGGTGCTTGCCGGCGAGGGCGAAATGTATGGTCAAGTCATAAAGCTAGTTGGAAGCGATCACCTAATGGTGAAGTGCGCCGATGGAAAGACACGCCTCGGACGCATTCGAGGGAAGATACGCCGAAGGGTCTGGATCAGATTAGGCGACATCGTATTGCTTGTTCCGTGGGATTTTGCCAACTCCGATCGATGCGATATCATATGGAGATATACTGTATCTCAAGTCGAATGGCTTAGAGCAAATGGCAAGCTTCCCCCTGACTTCCAGTAACAAGATGCTCTGGAACTCTTTGAACTGGTAGAAAGGCTACTGTGCGAACAAGTCGCGCATTCAGACCAGTCTCGAATGCGTCTTCGTTAGGTCTTCGCTCTCGTTTGTAATGCCTGCTGCTTCTAATTCTCGCTTATCAAAGGCGCAGAGGAAGGCGGCATCGATTCCTGAGAGTGATCGCCCCAAACTGGCGTCGAACTCCTGGTATCTATCGTAGAATCCCTTCCTAACTAGAGAATCGGTCTCCGAAATCACCGTAACGAAGTAGAAGCCTGCAGCAGTGGCCTCTTTGATAACATTGGTAAGCTGTTCTCGCAATTCGCTCATATCCTTAAAGGACCATTTTTGCCGATCCTGGCGTAGGAACCACTCATCCGAGTCCACTATTTTCATCTGTCTCACTCTCTCATATGAGGCAACATCAAATCCAGTGTCCTTCAGTGAGAGTCTGATTCCCTTCACTCCCTGCTTTCCAGCAAGGTAAAGCAGGAAGCTGTTCCTCGAACTTACAACAGCCTCACATAACTGGAACAAGGCCGACTGCTTTTCTGATGAGGAGGTGAAGATGTAAGCCAGGTGCGAGCCGCGTTCTATCCCCCGATAGAGGCCATTTCCGCCCGAAACTTCGTTGGTCGAGCTTGACAAATTGCAATTACACCGATAGCCATACTACCATTGCTGGATAGATTTGAGTTCTTGTAGACAGCAACATATCGTCGGAATACGATAATTAGCTTATTGGCTGAACTCTCTATTGATTTCTGACCGTTGAGTTGACCATCGAAAATCTACTTACATTCAGCAAGATTTTTTCCGGTTCCATTTTGTGCTTCTCCGTCGATCCTTGCCTCCTTCCTTTGCCTCAATCCTAAAATAATGGGCGTCTTCAGTTAATTGCGTGCCTTCCAAAAGTTACGCCGATCGCGATTACGGTGCAAATCTCGACCCTGAGGAATTGCCAAGAAAATGGTACAATATCGTTCCTGACCTGCCAGAGAAACTCGCTCCGATGTTGAATCCCCATACGCGTGAGCCGATGGGGAGAAAAGAATTCGAGAAATTATTCCCAAAGGAGCTTGTCAGCCAGCAATTCTCGGAGGAGCGATGGTTCGACATTCCTGGTCCGGTCTGGGAGGCCTACAGGCGGCTGCCGAGGCCTACTCCGCTCGTCAGAGCTAGAAGGCTCGAAGAGTATCTGCGAACGCCGGCCAAAATTTTCTACAAGGCCGAGCAGTTCAGCCCCGTCGGGAGCATGAAACCGAATAGTGCTCTTCCTCAGGCCTATTATGCGAAGAAGCAAGGGCTCAAACTGGCAGTTTCCGAGACTGGTGCTGGACAGTGGGGGTCTGCGCTCGCCATGTCATGCGCACTCTTCAAGCTTTCGTGCAGAGTATACATGGTAAGAGTCAGCGCACAGCAAAAACCCGGAAGGAAGATCTTGATGGAGACCTATGGAACGGAGGTCTTCGAATCGCCCAGCGAGAATACTAAGATTGGAAGGAAGTTACTAGCCGAGGATCCCAACCATCCCGGCTCGCTTGGGATAGCGATAAGCGAAGCAATCGAGGATACTTTTGCGACAAAGGGAGCGCGATATCTCTTGGCGTCCGCCTTTAACTACGCCCTCGCTCACCAGACAATAATAGGGCTGGAGACGCAGAAACAGTTTGAACTGCTCGATATGGTTCCCGATGTAATGTGCGGGTGTATCGGCGGAGGGTCGAACTATTCTGGCTTCATCTACCCATTCGTCAGGGAAAAGATGAGAAAGAGGATAGACACCGAGTTCATGGCATGCGAACCCAGTGCTGTTCCGTCTACGACGAGGGGGACGTTTACGTACGACTACGCAGATACCGCAGAGCAAACTCCCCTTGTGAAGATGTACACGGTTGGTCACAAGTTTGCAAATCCTCCAATTCATGCGGGTGGTCTGCGCTATCATGGCAAGGCCCCCAGCCTTTCGCTGTTGATCCACAAGAAGATAGTGAACTCCACGTCGTTCGGACAAACAAAGGTGTTCGAGGCTGCTAACATATTCGCCAGGACAGAGGGTGTGATTACCGCACCAGAATCCGCACATGGCCTGAGGTTTGCAATTGATGAAGCCATAAGATGCAGAAAGAGGAACGAAAAGAAGGTCATAGTATTCAACAACTGCGGACACGGACTGCTGGATCTCTCGGCGTACCAAGAATACAACACTGGAAAGCTAGTTGACTGGGCCCCCGAAGAGATTACACCTCCCCAGTACGTAAAGTAAGGATCATCGGGCAACAAATAGGCCTTTACTGTTCAGTGTTAAGCAGTATTGATCGGTGTCGGATTTACTTCCCGCCGCTCCGTTTTCGTCGATCCGCTCTCGCCGATTTTATGAAATCTGGATCTACTCTTAGTTGTCAGCGATTCCATTTGCAACCAGAAATCAAATACTGATTGCACTGACTGATCCTATCACGATGGCGATCCATGACGCAAGCTCTGCTTCTTTTTTTCCCCGAAACGAAAAGGCATTTTGAAATCACGAAGCACAAAGACCTTCATCGAAAACCGTTAAGAGAATAGTACGATTCCGAATTTGCTAGATTATCTCGCAGGTCCTTACCTGTTGTCTTCTCTCACTGACTTCTTGCTAATCTATCACCGTGTGGTGGATTCTCTTTTCTAGCAAACTATATAATGGAAAATTGAGAACAGCCATTCTTCGGCGTGCCGCTTCTTTAGGACAATAGACTGATGGACATGAGTCCTCTCCTTCAACTGAGCGACGTGACAAAATCCTTTGGCGGCCTAGTCGCCGTAAATAGAGTCTCCATGGAGATACAGGATGGAGAGATTCTTGGACTCATCGGCCCCAACGGTGCGGGGAAGAGTACGCTATTCAACACAATCGCAGGAGTCTATAGGCCAAATTCCGGGAGAATCTTGTTTGAGGGAAAGGAGATCAACGGGAAGAAACCGCATGTGATATCTCAGCTAGGAATCTCGAGGACGTTCCAGACTGTTAGACCGCTCCCCAGGATGACGGTAATCGAAAATACCATGATGGGGGGCCTTTTCGGCCGGAATCACATGATGTCGGTTGGGGCAGCCAGGCGGCGTGCTCAGGAGGTCCTCGGCTACATGGACCTTGACGACAAATCTGATGTCCTTGCAGCCGACCTTACTCTCGCTGAACAGCGAAGGCTCGAGCTGGCAAGGTCACTTGCAGCTCAGCCGAAATTGTTGATGCTCGACGAAGTAATGGCAGGCTTGAATCTCTCCGAGATATCTAACACCTTGGACTTGCTCTCGAGGCTGCACAAGGAACGCCAGATCACGCTTCTTGTGATCGAACATGTTATGAAGGCCGTGATGAAGTTGTGTCGACGGATTATCGTTATGGATCACGGAACAATAATCGCGCAGGGGACTCCTTCAGAAATAGTTACCAATGACGAAGTCATCAAGGCGTATATGGGAACAAAGAGCGTGGCAGTGGCGGGGCCTGGGACGGCTACCAGTAAGTCACCAAATGAGGAATCAGATCTCCCTTCTTCCTCATCTCCATCCGGTGCTAACGAGACAGGAAAGCGCAAGCGACAGGTCTCCGAAGATTGACATGACGTTCAAACGAAGAATCGGGGTTGCATAACCAGAAGAGAGGCTAACTCGCAAGTGATTCTCGAAGTCAATGATCTGAGCGCTTCGTATGGCAAGATACAGGTACTGTGGAATGTTTCGCTCCAAATTGACAGCTCAGAAATTGTTTCGCTAATAGGGGCAAACGGCGCGGGAAAATCTACGCTATTAAAATCAATCATCGGCGTTGTAAGGCCAAGAAGTGGCTCGATAAAATTCCAGGGTAGCCCCATCAAAGGTAGGCGTCCTCATTCACTTGTCGGGTCTGGCATATCCTACGTACCTGAGGGAAGAAGGCTGTTTCCGACCATGAACGTGAAGGAGAATCTTCGACTTGGCGCCCCCAGATCATGCCACGACCTAGAGCAGCGAATAGAGCGAGTCTATTCTCTCTTCCCTGTTCTGAAAGAGAGAAGGAAGCAGGCCGCGGGCACCCTCTCAGGAGGAGAGCAGCAGATGGTAGCTATTGGTCGGGCGTTGATGTCAAATCCGAAGCTCCTCTTGCTTGATGAACTCTCATTTGGACTCTCGCCTGTGATGTTCGAACGCGTCCTCTCTGCGATACAAGCCATAAGGGAGTCCAGGGTTTCGATTCTGATGGCAGAACAAAACTCTGAACGTGCTCTCGAAGTTTCAGAGCGCTCGTATGTAATGGAAAACGGTAGAATCGAGTTCGAAGGTAGGAGCAGTGAGCTGATTGGCGATTCACGAATTAGGGCTGCGTATCTCGGCATAGCCGAGTGAAAGAACAATGGAAAGAAGAGCGTAAGGGAAAGAAAGGGCGAGAGAGGAGGGGAGAAGCTATCTGGCCGTCACGTATGTGGAGTTCATTCAGGCAATAATCAATGGCCTGTTGCAGGGAGGTTTCTTCGCCCTAGCATCAATTGGCCTATCGCTGATTTATGGCGTCCAGAAGATTCTAAACATAGGGCACGGAGCCCTGATGGTGCTTGCAGCTTTCATTACAATTCAATTTTCAATCCTGATCACACCGTTGCTTCATATTGATCCGCTACTCTCACTGCCCTTTGACTTCATCATCATGGCGTTCCTAGGTATAGTAGCATACTTTGCTTTGATTTACAAGACGGAAAACCAGGGTTTCGAGGGCCCGCTTCTTGCGACCTTCGGACTATCAGTCTTCATCGAGTATGTTATATCAAGCGGGCTTATCATCCCGCTTCCCTCTGGCTCTTCGGTTACCATCTTACCGCCAATAGATCCCTCATATGGGAACGGCGCGATCGCCCAAAACCAACACTATAGTGGACAGGCGGTCCTCCTCGGACCGTACTATCTGCAAGTGCCGCAGCTCATCTCCTTCGCTATTGCTATCGCGGTAATCCCTCTATTGCACATCTTCCTTTCAAGAACGTATTATGGGAACGCGATAAGAGCGACCGCTCAAGATTGGGAAGCTGCTGAGTTTTCCGGCATCGACATCCGTCGAGCAAGAATCCTTTCTTTCTCCGTTGGGGCCGGCCTAGCCGGATTGGGCGGAGGAATGTACGCTTTCACTAACACGATAACTGCTAACGAAGCAGACGTATCGTTGCTGCCAATTGTGCTTGCGATAATCATACTAGGCGGAATAGGGAGCGTCCTGGGCACACTCTTGGGCGGGTTGATTGTAGGCCTGATCATCAGCATGTCCGACCTAGTTGCCTTCGAAGTCCTCACAAAATACAGTTTTCCTTCTGACTTTGGATTGCTGCTGACTTACCTGATCTTTCTTGCGGTGATGATGATCAAGCCCAGCGGACTCTTCGGAAGATTCGGAAGGTAAGACAGTTTGATCTTTCATCAAACATAGAGTAATTGAATTGTCAAGATCCATTTAGGGAAGTAAGAATACAATCGAAGGAAGCAAAGAGGCAAGAAGAACATCAGTTGGCAGTCGTGACTGAGACATCCAGACGAAGCAAATTAGGCACATACGCCAAAAGGATCGGTATATTTCGGTCTTCGCGGTCTATATCTCCTATAATCACTGCGATAGCTCTTGCACTCGCCTTCGGTCTCCCTCTCTTCATCGGATCAAGTAATCAGGCCTCGCTTGGGCAATACGTGATTTATTTCATCTGGATCACTCTAGCTGAGAGCTGGAACCTTGTTGGAGGGTACGCCGGTCTCATAAATTTAGGTATGGTCTACTTTTTCGCGCTCGGGAGCATAACGACGAGTGTATTGCTCGCGGCAGGTTTTTCATTTCCGATTTGCATCCTTGCTTCTATCGCGGTCGGAGCTATTGCTGCACTTGTTCTAATCCCGACATTTCGATTGCGCTCTGATTACTTTGCGATTGCGACGCTCGTAATCCCGATAGTCCTTAAGCCCATCGTGGAGTACGCGTTCTCTCACTCTAACTTCAGCTGGCCCTCGGGTCTCGTAATCAGTGAGACGCTTTTTTACGAACTAGGAGTGGGAATGACGGCAGCGACGATTTTTGGAATTTTCTTCATGATGAAGTCGAGGATCGGGATGGCGCTTCGAGGAGTAGGAGACGATGAATATGCCTCCGCGTCTGTAGGGGTGAACATTTTGCTCTTCAAAACAATTGCACTCGTGGTGAGCGGAATAATCGCAACGGTAGCCGGCGCGTACTATCTGGGGTATATCCTCGCGGTCAACACTTCGCTCTTCCTCAACCTGACATTCTCGCTTTATCCCATCTTCATGGTGATAATAGGCGGAATCGGGACATTTGAAGGCCCGATAGTCGGAGCGCTCCTCTTCAGTGCGATCACATATGAAGTCAACAGTTACTTGCCGTCGAGCAATCTAGAGGTGCTGCTATTTTCTCTCATCATAATGGTGGTCGCGGTACTTCTTCCGAAAGGCATCGTGCCCACCCTCTCAAGATACCTCGCACGAAAGAGGGCCGTAGCAAGAGCCGATGAAAGAAAAGGAGCGGTGAAGGTCGAAGCGCCTGATTAAGCAGAACTCAGAGAGAATGGCCTATCATCAATGAAAACTTCGGGTTTCGTTGCTAAACAATCAATATGTAACTTTGACCGATTTATCCCGCCAAATGTATGATTATCTCCTAGTGCAATGTGAACAGATCCTAGCGCTTTCTTGTCGTCAAACTCACCCATGATTTCCTTTCGCAGATGGTTTGTACCGAAACCCAGTTCACACAATACTCTCGCAGACGGCTCTGAGCCGAGCATCGCGTCGAATTCATCGCCTGTTCTTCCCCCTTTAATCCCGACCAGCCTGCCCGACTCAAAATGAAGGTCAACTGGCGTAGCGACGCGCCCAATCCCTACTATGATTCCATCGACTCTTAGATCTCCGTTTGATTGATCTTCGAGTGGTGCGACGCCAGCTTCTGCGTAATCAGGAATGGCGCCCCAACTCCCTGGCTCTGTCAGGATGCTCGACAGTCTTAGAGCTGGCCTGTCTGCCAACTTGAGGTCAAGGCGACCTCCCCCCGTCAGAAGGCTTACCTTTGAAGCACTCTCCAGAGTATCGGCTAGGCGAAGTGATCGGGCGCGTATGGCGTAGAGATCATCGGGCGACGGTGTCGACTCTATCGGCTGCGTGAGGAACAGCACACGCCCTCCATTTTTGATTGCGGCGACCTTGGCATCGGCGTGACCCCACAGTAGGGTTCTCGCTTCGTTGACACAGAATATCGTCACGTCGTTGCGCAACATGCTTTCCGCAATCTCGCTTGGCGGTTCTCTCGTTACTTCACCTGTCAGTGAATGTCTTTCGACGTATGCTCCCATCTCGGCGGCTTGAGTAGAAAGTATCGCTTGCCGAGAGAAAGCAATTTCAGAGTCAGATACAACTAGAACCTTTTCACCATTCCGTATTCCGGCGCACACGTGGAGGATTGTTTGTGCGCACTCCTTGGTTCTGACTTCGCTCAACATTGCTTCTCCTGACTCTCCTTTCTTATTGCTGGAAGAAAAGGAAGATAGCCTTTGCTTCCATAAACATTTCTTAACAACACAAATGGCACTTTAAGCTCAAAGGTTGTTTTGAGCCCGCATCATTTGTACCTTCAAAGCGAAAACGTTCGAGACGGAGCAAGGACAATACTCCCTGCCATCAGACTGCTTCTTACTTAAATATAATTGCGCAGTTTTTAGACTGCAGAAGAATCGCGCTAATGAATAGCTTAGGAGGGCAACAGTCATCGGTATGAATCTGGATTTAGCAAAGAAACTCGTCGCGCACTCGGAAGGCCTGGAACTCGACTTACGGGTCTTGGAACAGAATGAGGTCCTTCTCGATTCCGTTTCAGCTGGAGTGCTGAATCTAAACAAACTGCAAATTCCGCATGAGACCGAGCCCTTCACCATAACCCTTCCCGCATCCTCACAGCATAGAAAACCAAGTTCCAAGGATTAAACGGATCGCCTTGCGCAAATCCGAGCTGGCGCACCAGCCAATTACAGTCCTGCGTGAGCTGTTTCGTGACGGGTCCTTCGAACCCGAGGACCTTCTTGACTGCCTACTGGAAAATATTCGAAGGTATGAGAGCAAAATCCACGCGTACCTCCACATGGTTCCGGAACATACTCTCAGAGAGCAGGCGCGTGACGCTTCGAAAGAATTGAAGAACTTTGGATCGCGCCCTCTCACCGGAATCTTCATGGCAATCAAGGACAACACCTACGTCTCAGGCTTGCCTTGTACCGCTGGGTCTAAGATACTCGAAGGTTACATTCCATTAAAAGACGCCACTGCTGTTTCAAGGTTGCGAGAACAAGGAGCCGTCTTTCTCGGAAAGACGAACCTGGACGAGTTTGCGGCCTTTGGTATCGCTACTAACAATCCGCACTTTGGGAGAACCTTCAATCCGTGGAATCTTGGTCGAATCCCCGGAGGCTCGAGTGGAGGCTCCGCGGCGGCCGTGTCTGCAGGGGAAGCGGTGGCGGCGACCGGCAGCGACACCGGTGGCTCGGTGCGAATACCCGCGTCCTTCTGCAATTTGGTGGGATTGAAGCCAACTTTTGGAAGGATCAGCAGGTCAGGTACAATAACTATGTCGTGGACTCTAGATCATTTTGGGGTCATCGCTAGGACGGTGCGAGATGCGTCGGTGCTCTACGAGGCCATGAGTGGCAAGGACGCTAGTGATTCGTCTACCTTGAACTCTCCTGAGTTAGAGCGGAGCGCTTTTGCCGACGATCCGCCCGATCTTTTCGGAATCAAGCTTGGCATCTTCTCAAATCCAATTCGCGCATCCGACGATGGGGTTATGTCGTGCTTTGATGAAAGCGTAAGAGTGTTATCTGAGGCAGGAGCCAGAATTCGAAGTATCGAGCTTCCCGATGTTGAGCACATCACGCCGGCAATTTTCGCAATAGCCCTCTCCGAAGTTGCCGCGTACCACGAAGAATGGTTCCGAACTCGAAGGGAAGACTACGCGGACACACTTAGGGGATACGTGCAGCTTGGTCACACAATCCTTGCAACGGAGTACCTCAAGGCCCAGCGGGCTAGGGCAACAATCGTCGAAAGAGTCTCCCGAAAATTAGCAGAAGTTGATGTCTTGCTCGTTCCCACAAACCCCTCCGTTGCGCCGGAGTTGAATCAAGAATTTGTAGAAATAAGGGGGAAGAGATACCCGGCATTCCAAGTCCTGACTGAGAACACTTACCCGTTTAACCTTCTGGGGCTCCCCGCGATGACCATTCCGAACGGCTTTTCGAATGGGCTCCCAGTGGGTTTGCAGTTAGTCTGCTCTCATTGGAAGGAAGATTTACTCTTCAAGGTCGGAGACTGCTATCAACAGTTAACCGATTATCACAAGAAGACCCCGGCAGTACCGCTCTAGGACCAAACGGTGTCGAATTCCTCCCGCCACTACGAATATCAGGTTCATCCCATCCGATGCTTTTGCCCTAGCAGCAAAAGGTGTAAGCCAATCAAGAATTCCAATAGTCAAAAAGAAAAAGAAGGCGAGAGCAGATACCGCCTCCGCACGTCCGATTCCAGTCACTCGAGGTAAGAAAAAAAGTCCCCCCAGAGGGCGGTTGCTCGCCCTCCTCCGGACTGTGTGCGTTTGCTTCTTGTTGTCTGGCCGTCCATCTAGGAACTACTGATGATGGTACTCGTGGAGGCTGTATTCGTTGTCGAGGTTGACGGTGGCCACGACGACGTTTGCTGGTTCGCGAAAGTAAATGGATATATAATGTAGTTAGTCGTCGCAACGTTGGTTGGTTCCAATATCTTCAACTCAGGCACCGATGTTCCATTCACCGAGACGAGTTGCCACTGCTGCAGAAGCATGTATTGATCGGACTGGAGCCACTGTCCTCCTGGTGTAAAGCTCATCGGGCCCATGAACGTTTGGAACGTGTGCGTCCGCAGAGATTGTCTGATCGCTACGTTGGTCAGGTTTGCAGCTTGTGATATGGCATCAACTGCGACTGCAACACCAGAGTAGTATACTCCTTCCAGTGTAGGAAGTTGACCATTGTGCGCGGCCTCGTATTGTGATACTATTGTTGGATTGCTGATATTGTGGCCAAGTATGTCAGCTGAGTATGGCAGGCCAGGAGCCCATGGGAAGGCAGACAGAACTCCACTAGCAAGCGGGCCAATACCGCCTATTTGCGGAACTGCAAACGGCGCAACAGCTGTTCCTCTGGTCAATAACCAAGCTTTTGGCTCGTAACCAATCTGTTTTGCCGTGTTTATCATGAGCGCCGCATCGCCAGGGCTTGGCAAACCAAAGACTGCCTCAGCTCCAGCAGCCTTTGCGGCAGACAAGAAACTCTGCATTTCAGAGGAGCTTCCACCTTGGAAACTTGTGTCCGAGCATGTGCAGACTGTATAACCGAGCTGCTGTGCATAGGCTTTACCTGCCGCAAAGTTCGCCTGTGCAGAATCATCGGTTTCCTCGAAGAATGCTATCGTCACATTGTGCGAGGGCGTCGAGGGGTCAACAGTCCTGAACCAGTTCAGGAACACATGAGCTTCATTTGTCTCATTGTGGAAGGTTCCAAATGTCCAGGAATTATCACAGGTCGGTGCAGGATTGCAGCTCTTTGCTCCCGCGAGATAATAGGGCCCGATAATTGGCACTGCATGTTGCGAAGCAAAGTTTGCAGCGATGAGGTCATCAATCGTTCCGAGCTGTCCCATGAGAACAACAGCATGGTCGGTTGTGATAAGCGTCTGATAGTTGTTCAGCGAAGTAGTGTCGCTAGATTGATCGTCAAGCACGACCAGTTTGATGAGGGCCCTTTGCCCATTCGTTAAAGGGATTCCTCCGAGACTGTTGACGTAATCAACCGCCTGGTGGAGTGTCCAGTTATCCTCCAGTCCAAATGGCTGTGCCCCACCAGTCAAGGAGAGGCTGGCGCCGAACACAATCTGGATCGTAGAGCCGCTCGAGTTAGCAGATGTCGAGCTCGAAGTTGAGGTCTGGATTACTGATGATGAGGAAGTAGAAGAAGTGGAGGACGTCGATGAGGTTGAGCTTAGACTCGACGTGGAGGGTGTGGAGGTTGTCTTGCCGGGTGCAAATGCGAGATATGCGCCAACTCCAGCGATTATCAGAATTATTATGATTATTACTACAGCGATAGTTGTCGAAACTGATCGGTTGTCCACTGACTTGAACTGTTTACGCATGAAAAAATCCCGACGGATCGCAACCATTTAAATCTTCTTACCTTTGTGGCTTTGGCACAATAGTTGTTAGGCATCTCATCAACGCTATTTGACTCGCCGTCTCATCTTTCAGATTGCATTATCTCAAGCCTCATGGTCGCAAAAGGAGAATGGTCAGATTACGAAAAGGGAAAGAAGAAGGAATACGGCGAATTCGTAAGGAAGGCAAGGGAGTTTGTTTATGCAAGAG
>JAJPHP010000061.1 GCA_021325255.1 Nitrososphaerota archaeon
GGAGCTGAGAAAGCTCGCGTCCCAGAGCGATAGGGTAGCATCAGCCATGCGTAACGCAAAGATTCCCCTCCCACCAATATCGCATTGCTAATCCAAAGATGAATAGTAGGAATGGACTACGAGGAAAAGATAGTAATCCTAGGCGAGGCGAAGAAAATCTGCTCATATCTTTGTCGCGACCTTCCGAGTAAGAAAATAACTGCCGCCTCAAATTTCAGTCATGCATTGTCATATCCAGAAACCAGTCGTAGAGGAGTATGATCGCGGTATCTTGAAAGCAATGCAACAAACAACTTTGAAAACTGGGTCATAGCGCGGGTGGGAAACTTTCAAAGCGATGAACGTCACACTGATAACCCGCAAGTACGCATTATTTGAGCGAAAGCAGCTTAAGCGGCGAAGAACAAGACAGCGGAAGTAAGAATCTCAGCAAGAAAATCGCGAATATTGTGCCTAAATTTCCTTCTGTGACTTGTTGGAACGCCACGGCAACCTGTTTTGAAATCCCATAACCATGCCCCGACGGAAAATTACTTCGTATATTCCGATTGCAAGACTGATCGCTAGGCCTATGACTAGGTCTTCGTAGACTTCAATGCGATAGTTCACCACCCCAAAGCCCAGCACTGCAACTAATGTCACAGCAACGGCACCCGTGAATCCGAACGCCGCTAGCCAACCCCAAGAGACCAAATAGCTTCTGCCGTAGTCTTCAAACCACCCCCTTGAGAGAACTGAGCGACGAACAACCGTTGAGGAAAAACCGAACAAAGGCTCTCTGACCAAAATGATGTCACTTCTCAAATATCCAACAATATCCGAGAATATCGGTTTGTTCGCTGGGTATCTTCGAGAGTTTCTTTGAGATCAGAGTTGGGAATTAGTCAAGTTGATTTTCTTAGCAAAATGCAAGAAATTGAAGGACGTAAGTCAGTAGATCAAATAGTAAACTTGTATTCCCTTTCCGATTGGAAATCGGATGAACGACACCAAGTCTAAAGTTGCGAAGTTGAATCTTCTCGCTTTTTTGGAGTTCTTGAATTCGTAGTTGTAGTACACAAAGTAATGTGGACCGTGAAGTATAGCGGGGTAAGCCAGATTCCCAAGATTGAGAATCGTCTACATTCGTTATATCTGGACAGAACCTTCTTTCATTTTAGCGAATCGAGTTAAAGTGACCAATTTTGTTCCCCAGTAGAATACTAGTGCCGACCGACGGCTCCGAGAATTCGAAGCGTGCTGTCAGTTTTGCAATCGCCCTTGCAGAAAAACTGAACGCATCAATTGTGTTCCTGAACGTTGTAGAGATTCCGGTCACTGCATACAGGTATCATCCTGTCGCGGAGGGCCTCTTGGAGGTCTTAGAAGAGGGAGGTCGGAGTCTGCTAGCTGAGTCTGAAGAGGAGGCAAAATCGAGACACGTGCCATGCGAAATCGTGTTGGCACACGGGGATCCGGCTGGGCGAATACTATCGACCATCAAGACGAAAAAGTGCGATTCGGTCGTCTTGGGGAAAAGGGGGACGGGTCGCATTGCAAGACTGTTGCTCGGAAGCGTTTCAGACCAAGTCTCGAGGCTAGCCGGAGTGCCAGTGATCATAGTAAAGTGATCTTTCATTCTACTTCAGGTTAGCTATGAATCGGATACTGAATCATAGGTTAGGAAATAAGTAATGGGGTTTTCTCTGATCATCAATGTTGAGAATCGTCTCAAAATTTTAAGGTGACGATTATCATTAGGATTTTGGGAGGTAAAAAGAAAAGAATGTCTCAATTCGACGACTTGCTAATAGCGTACGGAATTATATTCGGCGCCGCCGCTGGCGTCGTAATCTTTGGAATTACCGGAGACATTATGTGGTTGATGTTTAGCGCTGGTATCGGACTTGTGATCGGACTAATCGCGGGCTCACTCTTCCGGAGTCATCCTGACGCGAAGCCACGTACAACACCTTGAATTGGGGGGGGGAGAATCGGAACGGGGTTCGCTACCGCGCCAATTCATCACGTTGTGGTAAATGGCGCCGATCTTTCGTATCTTGAAAGTGGCGCAAGCGACACCGGTGGAAGTAGGAACTCGCTTGTCCTCGTTCACGGCAGCATCCAGGACTATCGATCGTGGGGTTTTCAAATCGAACCCTTCTCGAAAAATACCGCGTTTTGGCGTACAGCAGGAGGAATCACTATCCTAACAAATGGGTCGGCTACCCGGACGACTATTCCCTCAAGACAGAAAGGGACGACCTCGTGGCCCTATTAGAAAAGCTTCATATCTCCAAATCTCCCTCGCATTTTGTCGGTTCCTCCTACGGGGCGTTCTTGTGCCTCCTCGTAGCGAGGGACTATCCGAGACTCGTCTCCTCGCTTGTTCTCGAAGAACCACCGATTCTCTCGCTGCTGTTCGCGAAAGAACCCGAGGCGTACGAGGCCTCAAAATTGCCATACGAGGACAACGTCGCCAAGCCCTTGAGAAATGGCGGCTATGTTAAAGCTCTGCGTTATTTTGTAGACTCTTCGGAAGGCACTGGCGCGTTCAATCATCTGCCGAAGGACGTCCAGTCCATAATGTTGGATAACGCAAGGACTCTCTTGGTCGAGGATCCCAAAAAGGAGCGTGACCACTTTTCTTGTACGGATGCGATCGAAATCAAATGCCCGACGTTGGTCGTTCTCGGAGCCGACAGCCCATGGATGTTCAAAGTCATCAGTAAAGAGCTCGAAGATTGCCTTCCAGATTGCTCCAGCATTTCTATCCGTGACAAATCGCACTCCGTTCACAATCAGAACCAATCAGAGTACAACAAGGCGGTCTTGTCGTTTCTGTCCGAACGATGCAGATGTAGCGAGGTGTAAAGGCTGGCCTTATTCCTGAGCCTTCTAGGACTCCCGTCCAAGCCATCGGTAGTCGTCGCCCACCACTAAATCCGAGGGATCGAGCTCCCTAGTGATTGCCCCGACTGGTCGACCAGATCTGTGAGCAACTGGGTCCGTGGTTCCCGCAGCGCTTCTAGCGCTCGGTAATCGGTTCGAAGTTCGCGGCGAAAGATAGAATTCCTCGTGATTCAAGGGTTGGACGTCTACGAAACAAGTGGACTCTTCGAAGAGACACCCAAAAAGGTTCGATGCAGCTGCCGACATTGGGCCGCGTCAGGTTACTATATTTTCTCGTTTCGGCGGCAAAGTTGGGTTTAAGAACTGGGTTTTAGGTGATGGATTGCTCCCTAACAACAGCAGCCTTCGAGACCGCAGCATGGAATACGCGGGATGGTGCATTGCGATAAGAGGTTAAGCACGGGAACGTACATTGGTAAAAGCAGCTAGGCGGAGCAGTGTCGCGATTTTTTTCTTCGACTCAGGAAAATCCAGACCGTCGCGATTGTCTTAATCACGGGTCACAGGTAGAGGCCACGCAAGACCTGATACCGTGACACCCAAAAATTACGGGCCTAGTTATGATGAGGAGTCGGTCTGGGAACCCTCCGAGCCCAAACTCATCATGGGTTCAAGTATCATACTTTCTGTACGATTTACTGGGCTTGGCTTAGCCTGAACCAACTTTGTTAGAGCCCAAGTTCCCTTGCTCTCTCCGCAAAATTTTCGAAAGTCCATCCCTCATCATCGTTGAGGTCGGCAATCTTCTTGCCAGTCTTGCAGTAGAACAAGTCCACTAGGGACGAGTATTCCTTCATCAGCCAATAATCTCCGATTTCTCTCCCTTGCTGCAATGCTTCATAACGGTTACAGACTGTTCCGTTAGAGAGATAGAACAGTATTGCACCTAGGGCACAGACTTCCTTCTTTTCCGTGTCTCCGAATCTGCCTTTTACTTGCGTAAGTTCACGGCTGGCTCTATCCCATATCTCGCTTAACTTCCATTCCTGTTGTGTAACCTGAACCTGCATGATGAGTTGAACCTGTTGACGAGGCCTTAAGGCTTATGCATGCACAACTTCGAAGTTTTGGAAGCTCCGGTACGCTTATGTTAATTTTTGCTCTCATCACATCGGACAGAGTTCAGAAGATATCATGTCTCACCTTGCTCGGAAGGAGATTTGCATCTGAATCAGCGATACTTCAGCTTCTCTACTAAATCATCGAAACTAGTTGGATCGACTGACTTCTTTCTTCTCAAATGTGTAATACCTTTCTTTGTCGGACCAATCATCTCTCTAACTGATAGCCTGAGTAGCCATGAGACCATTTCATAGTCGTAATCCGTTACTCTATCTGAATCCTTTCCTCCCTGCTGATGCGCGAAGCCAGACCTCTTCTTGTAAAGGCGAACTACTTCTCTGTTAAGTCTCTTTCTTGATTCTGAGCGATTCTTCTTGACGAATTCGTCCTTAACTAGATCTTCGGCAATATTTCCAAGGAAACCGAGGTGCGGGAGGAACTCGAATGCGAAAGCGATCCAATACTTATTCTCCCCAAGAAGGAACGCAGTTTTTTCACCGAGCTTCCAGCCGAGATAGTCACGATCATCTCCTGACAAAGGGGTGCTTCCATTGCTATGACTTTCAGCATAAATTTCACATTGAGAGGTGTATTTTCAGTTATCATTCCAAAGGTGTCGATGGCAGCAATGATTCTCTGTTCAAGCTCCGAGGGGTTGTACTTACGAAGGATAAGTGTCATGTCATCCACAGCTTGTTCATCATTCGGCATTCTTCCAATGAAATGAGGAACTTCCACAATTCGATAGTGTTGCTTTTCTTCCGTCGTATCGGAGAGCATATAGAATCCGGAATCAGGCAGGAACCCAAAGGAGTCAATGAATCCCTTCGAAAATTCAGCGGATTCGGTCACCAACTCATAAGCATTAATCGCTCGCTTGGCTCCAAGCTGAGCCTTTTCCATCGCGTCTATCCAACCTATGGTTTTGACCTGTAAGCGAAGGAACCAGTCTTTCTTCGCCCAATCTGCAGCCGGTTTGACCTTATTCCCATTTTCTGAATGGTATCTTCTATCTGATGAAATGTAATCTCTTGCGTTGGCTGAGAGTTCTTCTAAGGGCCTTAGCTCTCCGTAACCCAATTCGACTCCGCAGGGGATTCCGGCAACCATGTATGGACCAAAGTAGAATTCGTAATTACGTATCTCATGAAGAAGATCCTTTTGTAGAG
Source organism: Nitrososphaerota archaeon (assembly GCA_021325255.1). The sequence goes on from JAJPHP010000061.1 coordinate 5,124, forward strand.
CTGATTCCAAGTCCTCGCGGCTAACATCCATGATAGACTTTCTCTTTGTCAGCAGCAGAATATCAGAAAAGAACGAATGAAGGTCGTTGATGCAGACTCTCTTTCGAAATTGCGAGACTTTCATTAGTACTTCATATAATTCGTGGTCTGTTGAATAACTGAATAATTGTACATTTTCTTTGCTTGTTTTTGATCTTCCTACGTCTTCATTCGCATGAAGGCGTTGTATATCGACGCCTTCAGGAAGAGTTCGTTTACCATATTCTCCCATTTCACGGATTTGATTGATTCGCCAAACGTTCTTTTGAATGAGGAAAAAGCTGATTCTGCCATCCAACGCATTCCGTAACCGTGTTTCTTCCTCCATCTGTCATAATTTGGTATTTGTTCCCTGACTGAATTGTCTCTTGGAATGCATTTGCCTGATATGATAGAATTGCTTCTGACTTTGATCACTGGCTCTATCTTCATATCGGAAAGAGTCTCGAAGTTATCTCTCGAATCGTACCCTCCATCGCCAATCAGTTTCTTAATCTTGGCTTTCTTGGATGCTTCTTCCACAAGAGGTTTCATCATTTTAGCATCACCAGTGTCTTCCTGAGTTACTTTCATCGAGATAATTTGTTTTGATTTGGTGTCTACAGCAACGTGTATCTTGATGAACCCTTTACGCCCTTGAGCCACTTCTCCTTGATCCACTCTCCCCTCTGTTTGTCACCTTGATTCCTGTAGAATCGACCGCGATCGTAATTGGTTCATTCAGATCTATCCTCGGATCTAGGTCAATCTCTATTTTCGTCACTCTCCACCATATCGTCGTGAAGTCTGGGACGTTTCCTTGTAGTTCCTTGATGTGTTTTGAGAACAGTTTTACGAACCCTTCGAGTTGTCTGTACGGCACGAGGTACGCGTGGATGGCTGCGAGCATATTCAGAAATGAGTCTGGATAGGCGTAGCGAGCGTTCTTCCTTTCCCTTGTTCATCTCCTTGAGTTCGCTTCGCCACGTAGCTAAAAAATCGGTATCGAAAAGCAATTCTCCTCTCTCTCCACTTACTAGCTCATCGCTGTACTCCTTCCAGGTACTGTACCCCTTTGGGAGAGACGACGACGATTTCTTCTTCTTTTTACTACTATCTTCTGACAATCTGTACTGGGATCAAAACGAGAAATATAGTTGGCCATTGACCTTTCGGCCACCCACAAGGAGAATTGAACAGATGTTTAGTTATTCAACAGACCAGACAAAAATAGAAGATAGGAATTACGAGGAACATACTCTGTTCTTCCCCATAACTCCTATGACTTACCACGTGCTTACCTTAGCTGAACTTTGGTCAGCCTTTCCTCTGGATTTGGTTCCTTCTTTGGAACGGTGAGCTGCAAGAGCCCATCCTTCATGGTGGCGTCCACTTTCTGAGGAACTACCTCTTCAGGGAATTCAATGACTCTTTCAAAGGCAGAGTATGCACGTTCCCTCCAAAGATAGTTCGGGCTGCTGTTGATCGCACTTTTCTGCTCGTTCTGAATTTGCTCTTGCTTTGGTTGCTCTGCGTGTATCACTAGCCCGTATTTGTTCATCTGAAGGTCGACTTGGTCCTTGCTGAAGCCGGGGAGTTCTGCGATAAGAATGTAGTTGTCGCCGTCGTCAACGAGATCTACAATTGGACATCTGACTGGAAGCTGCGACAACGGTGTGGTTGTTGCCAAGCGAGTGAAAGGAGACATGAGCTGGTTGAACGATCTCCGAAAGTCGTTGAATATGCTGTCGAAGCCGGTTGTTATGGCAGTCTGTTGAGGACTTTGCACCGTAGTAGCGCTTGGAGAGTTAGACCCGTTGCTACTATTTCTCTTAGTTATTGTTCTTGTTTGGCTCATAACTACAGTCACCTTAGTTTACTACAAGAAGTAGTATACGATATAATCTCTGCGTAAAAATTTTAAGAGCATAACTAACCTTCAGAGAGTAACTTAAAATAAAACTACTTACCCTATCTCAGAAACGGGTGAAAAGTGAAGAAATGTCAAGCAATAGAACTTCTACGATGGTCGCAGGGATAGTCGGTCTCATCCTGGGAGTGGGAGCGACGATACTGGCTCTGCTCTTTCACTATCATCCGATCATCTCCGGTTCAATTGGAGCAATCTTACTTGCGCTTGGTGGAGCAGCAGTCGGTTACTCATACGCGTTATGGCATCAGCAAGCGAAAATGCAAATTCAAACTCCACAGGCACAACACTCGACTCTTCAGGAGAAGAACCGGCTCATCAGGTGGAGCTTTCCCACAGTGATTCTGGCTTCCCTTAGACCACGTGCCTACGAAAGAAAGCTCGGGGCGGGAGTATGATTAGGAGAGAGAAGAATGTTTTCCCCTTACTCTCCATGGCGAATATTGCTTCTTTTATCTTCGTCCCTAGCTTCGCGGTCGGGAGGAAGTAAAGCCTAAAGACAGATGGCGTGCGCAAGGGTTTCAGTCCCTTTTTCTTCCTTCCGACCCTATCCCCACCCCATACCAATTTTTTTTGGATCTAACTCTGGAACTTCAGGTGAGGGAGAATCTAATATGAGTAAAGAAGTACAAAGTCAACTTGGAAAAAGTTGTTGAAAAATTGGTCGCTCGCAACCACAAAAGGAACAGACGACATTTAGTATCGAAAGCTCAGAAGTTAGTTCAGGGAACGACGCAGTAGCTACTCAGCTGGACGTTCTCTTGAAGTGCAACAAGACATACAACTCTAGGGACGAGCTCGTTAGTCCCTACGACAGATATTCAATTTGAGATGAGGATTGATTATGTGCACCCCAAATTCTATGCAAATAGCCGGTATCAAAAAGGTCCTGAAAAAACCATTTCTCGTCGAATTGCTCTGCGCACTATCTGACGCGCAAAATATGAGAGAGCTGGATCAAATAATTCGTTGACCTCCATATTCTGTTTCTGTTTTTTCTTATAATCGCAGGCCTTTCGCTATATCGTCGAGAAGCTTGCGCACAACGTCTTCACGCAGGTTGACCGATTCCGAAATCTCGGAAACGTTTCTGCTGCGAGTGTCGAGTATGTGATACATAACTCGCCTGGCGTCGGTACTCTTTTCCGATTTCTTGATTCGTTTGACTGCTTCACTCATCGCAAGATTTCTGATGTAGAGGAGGGCAACCTTTTCATCTTCCAGCTCTCCAAGATGTCTATCAACATCCGAGATGACTTTTCCTATCAAATTGATAGTTTCATTTTGGTCTCTCGGGGAGCGAAGAATCTTGTCGATTCTGTTTGCAAGTGCCAACGTATCTTTTGTGACACCCAGATCCTCTGCGTCCCCAGTATTTAGGTCGATAAGTTTCGACGAAAACAAATTAGGAGCAAAATTGAAACTCAACGCAATGCTCTTCTTCAGGGCGTATTCCTTTCTGCTCGGTCCATTAGGACTAGGTTCGAGTGAGGAAGCGACTATGCCTGCATCCTCGAGTGCGTCTAGGTGCTTTGCAATTAATTGTTGACCCACCCCGAGCTCCTTCGATAGTTGAAGTGGATAACTCGGCTCCTGGCTCAGCCTTTTGATTATGTCCCTTCTGACTTGGTTATTTATCATAGATAGAATAGCATCAAGTTCCTCCTGCTCCTTGCTGCTCGCCGTTTGGTATCGTTGCAAAACGTACTCCCCTACTCCGTTGAGTCTCCTCGAACACTATTTACTGACAACATTGAGGATAAAATGTCATTGAACGAATTACTCGGAATGAAAATCGAAAGTGTGTCAGGAATTACAAAATGAGAAATGGGCCTGGCACTAGTAGCACCAGTGCCAGCCCACTTGTTGCGAAGACAACTGTTCTTGCTATTTTTGATTGCGCCAACTTCACCTTAGCTGAACTTTGGTCAGCCTTTCCTCTGGATTTGGTTCCTTCTTTGGAACGGTGAGCTGCAAGACGCCATCCTTCATACTTCCTTCGACCTTCTGTGGATTGACCTCCTCGGGGAATTCGATTATCCTCTCGAATGCAGAGTAGGCTCGTTCCCTGTGAAGGTAGTTCTTGTTCTTTTGCTCGTTCTCGGCTTTCTGCTCAGCTCGGATAACGAGTCCGTCCTTGTTGATTTTGACATCCACCTGGTCCTTGCTGAAGCCTGGAAGTTCCGCGTAGACGGAGTAGTGATCACCTTCGTCGACAAGATCTGCAATCGAGGAACGCACCGGAAGTTGCGATAGAGGAGTTGTAGCTGTGATGCCAGTGTACGGATAAAAGGGAGACATTAGTTCGTCGAAGGACCTTCTGAACTGGTCGAAGATGTTGTCGAAGCTTGTTGAAAGCGGCGTTTGCTGAGTGTTCGCAAGCTGTTGCGTAGAAGTGCTACTACCGGGGTTGTTTCTTCGTCTTATAGTTCTTGTTTGACTCATAGCGTCTTTATCACCAGTAGCCTACTGATAGTAGACTACTACTATATAACCCCTTCGTCAAATTTTAAATCCTGATACTCTCCAGTAGTTAGTAACTAATTTTGCGTTTAGAATACGAGATAGAACAAAGAATGATTGGGGTGAACCATGAGAGATGAGCAAGATAATAGGAATCGACTTGGGAACCAGTAACTCTGCTGCTGCAGTTATGATGGGCGGCAGGCCCACCATAATCCCTTCAGCAGAGGGTACAAGCGTGGGCGGCAAAGCATTTCCATCGTATGTGGCTTTCACGAAGGAAGGACAATTGCTTGTAGGAGAGCCAGCTAGAAGACAGGCTGTATCAAA
>JAJPHP010000014.1 GCA_021325255.1 Nitrososphaerota archaeon
AAGGTATCCATCTACAACTCGTTCATTGTTGCGGCGATGTAAAAAAAGAAGCATTCAGAGAACACACAGAGGAAGGCATCAAAACATCATATTCGTGCAACAGAGCATTTTTTGCCAACACTTTTTCGCAATCGCAAATTGTTTCGTCTTCTCTTTCACTTTTTCGAACCACTATGTCGTCTTTTGAAACTCCCAGTTCATCCAAGAATTTCGTGTCTGGGGTCTGAAGAGACTCAAACTCTAGGGAGCGCAATACCCAACTGATAAATTTGCATTCCAGTTTTGATCGGATTTGAGCATTTGGATCCCTTTATCTGTTTACTCCGTCGAGGAAATCACCGACGACCTTCATGTACTTCTCCCTCTCTTCCCAGAAAGGGGTGTGCGAGCTCTTCTCGAAGGTCACCCGCTTTGACCCTCTGATTCCCCTGTTTATGCTCTCCGCCACCTTCGGAGAGACCTCGTCGTATCTCCCTCCGGTTACAAGTGTGGGCACGCGAATTGTGGGCAGCTTGTGGGTAACGTCCCAGTACTTCATATTCCCGATAATTGTGAACTCGTTGGGGCCGTTCATGAGAGAGTAGACCGGCTTGCTTATCCCGTTGAGCGTTTTCAAAAGTTCCGGTGGCCACTCCTTCAGTCTGCATATGTGCTTTCGATAGAAAGCCATTGCCGCCTCCACGTACTCTGGATTCTCATAGTCGCCAATGTCTTCGTATTTAGTTAGTTTTTTCACGAGATCCCGAGGAAGCCTCGACTTTAGCCTCTGCATCTCCGAGACTGTCAGAGGTACACTCGCGAGCCCTCCAGCGGTTATCAGGCTCCTGAGGTTCCTCTGGTACTTTAGGGCGTAGGCGATGGCGAGGAGCCCGCCGTAGCTTGAACCGAAAAGATTGACATTCTGCCCCAGTTCCATCTCCCTGCGAAAGCCCTCCACCTCCTCGACCCCGTACTCGATCGAAAATATGTACTTGTTCTCAGGCATCTCGGACCTCCCCACGCCCAGCTGGTCATACATTATCACTCTGTATCCTCGCCTCGCAAGGTCCGAGAGCGGAAGAAGATAGTCGTGCGGAGCGCCTGGGCCCCCGTGCAGGCACAGAAGCGTTCCTCGGACGCCCTTATTGCTCTCTGGCTCGAAACTCCTGTAGAACAGCTTGTACCCTAAAACCCTGACGTACCCTTCCTTTGATTTTGCCAATTTCTCAGATCAAATGTGCAAAAGAGCGTAAGAAAAAAAAGTTTCGCCCCTCCAAAAACCGCTCTTGATCAGATAGGCAAAGCCCTTGCAGCTCACTTTCTACGCATTGTAGTCTCACCAAAAGAAAGAAAAACTCACTCTTCTGATTGAGTATTTCCTGCACACCAGTGCAGAAAAGAAGAGAGAGATGCAAAAAAGACAATGAGCGTAATCATGAAACCCGACGCGACGAGGGCACAGCTCGCCGCCGTCCTCAAGACAATAGAATCAAGGGGACTCAAGACCGACGTAATGCACGGCGAGTTCCAGAATGTCATAGGAATCATAGGCGACGAGAAGAAGATTGACTTTCAGCAGCTCGCCTCTCTGCCCGGCGTCTACGACACGGTCAGGATTCAGGTTCCCTACAGGCTGATGTCGAGGACCTACATACCGAACGATGTGGTCGTCAAGGTTGGAAATGTTTCAATTGGAGGGGACAACCCTCCGGTGTACATATCAGGCCCCTGCTCGATCGAAAGCTACGACCAGCTCTACAGAATCGCAAGGCAGGTGAAGGAGGCTGGTGCGCACATTCTTCGCGGCGGCGCTTTCAAGCCGAGGTCCTCCGTGCACTCCTTCCAGGGTCTGGGCGTCGAGGGGCTGAAGCATCTAAGAGCGGTAGGAAAGGATCTAGGCATCCCCACGATAACAGAGATTCGAAGCGAGTCGGACGTCGAGACAGTCGCGAGGTACACGGATGTTTTGCAGATAGGTGCGCGCAACATGTACAACCAGGACCTGATAGAAAAGGCCGCAAAGACGGGCAAACCAATCTTCTTCAAACGGGGCTTTTCCGCCCAGATAGACGAGTACCTCGGGTTTGCCGAGCGAATCGTTGCGAAGGGCAACAAGAAAATCATTCTCTGCGAGCGAGGTGTCAACCCATTAGGCGGGCCGTTCAAAAACCAGACGAGGTTCATGATGGATTTGAACGCGATCCCGGTGATAAGGAAGGAGACACCATTTCCGATAATCGCCGACCCAAGCCACGGAACCGGGCGAAAGGACCTCGTTTTCCCGATGAGCAGGGCCTCAATAGCCGCGGGAGCTCACGGGCTGATGATCGAGGTCCATGATAGGCCGCAGGAAGCGCTGAGCGACGCAGCTCAGGCAATCGAACCGGAGGAACTGGCGAGAATAATCAAGGCATGCGACAGGCTCTTCCGTGCTCTTTCGGAGCCAAGCGCCTAAAAAAGGAATAGAATGTTTGGAAAAAAAGAGAGTTGGAGGTCCGAGCGGCGTAGAGGGAGAGCGCAAAGTGCTACGCCCGCTCCTCCAAAAGCCAGCTCGTACCATATTTGTGCCCTAACGCCGGTGTGCTACGACGCGGTCACCGCGGTTTGTGCAATCATCCCGTTCCCGAATAGCGAGACGATGTACTTCTGCCCCGAGGTGATCCCGGTGCTGCTCAGCTGCATGTGCTGCGTGAGCCCCAGTGTTATCGAGGCGCCCGTGTAGGTGAACGTCGCGCTTTGGCCCGGTGAGAGCAGGTATCCTCCAGCTATGACGGCCGAGACCATGCCCTTCTCGCCGAGTGCGCTAGAGGCCTGGATCATTGTTCCGTTGGGCTCGACGACGAATAGTGCAGACCCATCAGCAAAGACTGCGCGGCCGCCCTCGTACCCGCCGGATTGCGAAGTCGACGAAGTGACGGTTGCAGTCCTGAAGACGAGCGACGCGTTGCCTGTGTTGGTCACGGTGATTGAGAGCGTGGTCCCGCTGAGCTTGGCAGAGGTGATCTCAAAGTGAGACCCGTGCTCGATTGCAATCCACCAAGGAGCATCGTGGATGTCATCCCTCTCGCCGACGCGGAGGTGGAGGCTCGAAGTGGACTGCGCAGGTATGGTGTATGCCTTTGCAGATGGAATGAATGCGAACGATGTGGTCGCGCTCGATGTGTCGTTGCTCTCAAGTTTCAACACCGTTGGTGTCATGTCTATCATTGTTGCTGCCGTCGCTCCGCCGTCTACCCTGATTCCGCCCACGATTGGGACGACGAGCATGTTGTGCCCGTAGACGAGGTCCGCGGTGTAATTCTGTCCGTTGTAGGTGACGATTGCTGAGGTGATGTTGAAGCCGATCGCGTTAAAGTTCCCGCTGTCAATCTTCGCCGAAGCGATAGTCTGCGTAGCGTTGATCACGCTCATGAGGTTGATCGTTCCATTCGTTCCCAGACTGTGCCAGCCAGATTGGTTGCCAGCGCCGGTGACATGCACCGCCATGTTTGCGTATGTGATGTACACTGCTGTCACGCCGTTCGGGACTGTCGGAGGGTCGGTCATCAAAACGGCCAAAGTCCCCGACGACCCGGAGTTTGTAGTGGAGAATAGGGTACTGCCGCGCGTAGTAGCGGAACCCAGTACTCCCGTACCCAAAGCTATCCCGATCACCGCGACTGCGATTAGCGCCGCAATCGTTCCCGAGACCAGTGCGCTTTTCTTATTCGAGTTCATGGTTTGGAGTAGATTCTGCCATTTCTATTAGAAACAGCAGTTTGGAACGGCCCGTTCATTGCTTTGTGGAGCCTGTTCAAGGAGTTGAACGGTGGAAAGACACGCATGGAATCGTGCGCGGACAGGGCAGACGCATCGCTGGCCTAGACCGTGTCCAGAGACAATGGAAAAAAGAGAAGGGTTTGAGAGTATGTGATTAGGAATCCATATCGGCTATCGCCACGGCACCATCAGCCAGAAGACGTTCCCATCCAAATCAGAGAACATTGCGTATTCGCCCCAGCCCTCATCCTTGGGTTTCCTCGTGAACTTTACCCCCTTCCTCGAGAGCTCTTGGTAGGTCTTTTGCAAATCATCGGCGAAGAGAAGGATGCCCGTGTTCCCCTTCTCGAGTGGCTTTGACTCGCAGAGGTGAAGCTCAGGGCCTCTTGATCCCTTCGGAGCCACTGTTATCCAGTGACCCTCGCTCTCCTTGACTTCAAAGCCGAGCTTTGACTTGTACCACTGTGCTGCCTTCTTACCATCCTTCACGACGACGGCGACGGAAGAGATTCTTTTGATCAAATTGTATTCCTTTCACTATATGGCAAGGGGAGTCTTGAGTATTTTCTATTTTTCTAAGACTCTACTCAGGTACATGCCGCTCCGGATACCCCGTGTAAATCTGGCGCGGGCGCACAATCTTCTGATCAGGATCGAGCAAACCCTCCTGCCACTGGGATAGCCAACCCGACATTCTCGGGATCGCAAAGAGCACTGGGAAGATGTCCATGGGGAAGCCCATCGCCTGGTAAATCAGGCCGGAGTAAAAGTCCACGTTGGGGTAGAGCTTTCTCTTGATGAAATAGTCATCGGAGAGCGCGACCTTTTCGAGCTCTAGGGCAATGTCAAGGAGCGGATTCCTTCCGGTCACGGCGAACACCTCCTCCGAGATCTTCTTGATTATCCTCGCCCGCGGGTCGTAGTTCTTGTACACCCTGTGCCCAAAGCCCATGAGGAGCCTCTTGCCGCTCTTCACCTGGGATATTATCTCCGGGATCTTTTCCTTCGACCCTATCTCCTCGAGCATCCTCACGACTTCCTCATTAGCTCCGCCGTGCAGAGGTCCATAGAGTGCCGCGGTTGCTGCGGCGGCAGCGCTGTAGGGGTCGGGGTGAGAACTTCCCACAGACCTCATCGCGTTGGTACTGCAGTTCTGCTCGTGGTCAGCGTGCAGGACGAAGAGGACGTCGAGCGCCTTTGCGAGTACGGGGTTTGGCTCGTACTTTGTCGTCCAGGAGGGCCTGTACATCATCGCGAGGAAATTTGCGGCGTACTTCAGGTCGTTGCTCGGATAGATGTAGGACATGCCCTGCGAGTGCCTGTACGCGAAAGCTGCGAGCGTGGGTATCTTTCCTATGAGCCTGAAAATCTGGAGGCGCCTAGAGTTTTCGTCGAAGATTTGCTTAGCGCCGGGATAGAAAGTGGAGAGAGCCGCGATGGAGCTCACGAGCATTCCCATAGGGTGCGCGTCGTAGTGGAAGCCGTCGAAGAACTTTTTCACGTTCTCGTGGACCATGGTGTGGTATGTGATATTGTGAACCCAATCCTCGTACTGGCTCTTGGTCGGGAGTTCTCCGTTGACCAGGAGGTATGCGACCTCGAGATACTCTTTTTTCTCCGCGAGCTCCTCGATTGGGTATCCCCTGTACCTCAGAATCCCAGCGTCGCCGTCAATGTACGTGATCTTGCTCTTGCACACCGCCGTGTTGACAAGGCCCGGATCGTAGGTCTCCAGTCCAAAGTCCTTGTCACCTGTTTTAATCTGCCTCAAATCCGCGGCGCGGATCGTGCCATCGACAATTGGAATCTGGTACTCCTTGCCAGTCCTGCTATCTTTGATCGCGAGAGTGTCCGCCATTAGGAAAATGTTATCGACTCCTGTTACTACTGGATCATTGATCGAATCTTCTGGGATAAAAGAAGATAGGAAAGGCATTGCAATACGCCTTCACGAGCTCCCATTCTTTTCTCTACTTTCCTTTCTTTGACCACATTCTCCAGCCCGCAGTCATTTTAAGCAAGAAGGACTGGATACTAGAGGAAAAAATCGAAAGAAGAAGGCGCCCTGGGAAATCTGTTTAGTCGCAAGACCAGATAACTCTCGCGGCTCCAATCTGCCAGCAATTTTTCTTGTGGCCAATAAAACTGGAGGAAAGTGAGAACTAGTCAATGATTATCCAAGCGCAGGACCTGACAAAAAAGTTCGGAGACAAGGTCGCTGTAGATTCAGTTAGCTTCGACGTTGAAAAGGCCGAAGTGTTTGGCTTCCTCGGCCCCAATGGAGCGGGAAAGACCACGACGATCAAAATGCTTACCACGTTGCTCCCTCCCACGTCGGGAAGGGTCTCAATCCTAGGGCACGACCTAAAGACGGAAGGGCGCAAGATAAGAGACAAGATTGGCGTCGTGCAACAGCAGGACAGCTTTGATCAGGGGCTCAACGTGGAGACGAGCCTAGACATCTACGGTCTGATCTGGAACGTCCCGAAACCCGAGCGGAAGAAGAAGATAGACGAACTCGTGGAGAGGTTCGGCATGAGCGAGTTTCGGAAAAAGGCGACGATAGACCTCTCCGCGGGTCAGAGGAGGAGGCTCCAGGTTGCGAGGGAGTTCATGCACGACATGGACCTCTTGTTTCTCGACGAGCCGACTGTGGGACTGGACCCGCTCGCCCGAAGGGCTGTGCTTGACTACTTTAAGGAGAGGGTGAAGCAGGACGGCCTGACGATTTTCTTCACGACGCACATACTCGAGGAGGCGGAGTACCTGTGCCGGAGAATCGCAATCATGAACTTGGGAAAGATCGTGGAGATAGATTCGCCGCAGAACCTCAAGAGAAGGTTTGGAAGTTCAAAGGCGGTGGAGTTCAAACTACTCGAGGGATCTTCACAGGAACTCGAGAGCATTCTTTCCGATTCCGGCGACGTGACCACAATTCAGCAAACCAAGGAGGACGGAACGTACAAGATCACCACTATGAAGCCCGACGTCCTAATCCCGAAGATCTACAAGGTCTCGGACCAGCTCGGGCTGCACGTCACCTCGATTTACATTGCGGAGACTACTCTCGAGGACGCGTTCGTCTCGCTCGTGAGGAACGGCGGATCATCAAACAACAACAACTCTAGGTAAATTAGTGGAGTTAGGTCGTTTTGAATATCTACGTGCGTTTGGTTTACAGGAACCTGAGGGCAAACCTGGACAAGCTCTCGCTCTTCTTTGAGCTGATCTTCCCTCTTTTCTTCGTATTCATCGAAGGCTTTGGGCTTGGAGGCATAGTCCCACCCATCTCAATCGGCGGGGGACAGACGATAAGTTATCCTCTATTCCTTGCCGGGGGCGCAGTCACCCTTACTGCGATAAATGGCGGGACGAACGCCGGTACTCAACTTTGGTTTGACCGGAAGAACGGAATGTTTGAGCAGATACTCATGGGCCCCTTTTCGAGGGCCGAGTACATCTTCAGCATAATCATCGCCACGTTGATAATCGGGGTTGCGAGTTCGCTCTTTGTGTTCCTCCTGGCGCTGCCCGTGCTCGGCGTCGGCCTCTCACTCAGTCTAGGCGGGGCGCTCCTCGTTGCGGCTGCGCTCTTCCTCGGCACTGTCTTCTTCGGGTCGTTTGCGATAGCTCTGTCCGTCGTGCTGAGGTCCTCGGAGAGTTTCCAAATAGTGTCCCAGTTCGCATTCTTCATCTTCCTCTTCACATCCTCCGTCTTCTACCTGCCCTCAAAGGCTCCGCCGATACTTGCGCAGATCAGCCTCCTGAACCCGCTGACCTACATCACGGACATGTTTAGGGCGGGCATCTTCAACGCTATCGACCCGCTCGTCATCACTGAGGCGATTGTGATGGCTGCGGAGGCCCTTGCGATGATTGCAATCGCGATTGTGGCCTTCAGAAGAATACGAGTGTGAGTTTCCCCAACAAGCGTGTCGCGCGCTACTTGCATGGCCCTCTCATTAGTGCTGTTCCTTTCCCAGAATGATTGGGAAGGGTTGTTCTTCGTAGATATAGAGCGTCAATCTTCTTAAAAGGGGAATAATGATTTCGTTCTCCCTTGCCGGTGTGCGATTTGCTTACTCGACGCGCGGTTGAATCCCACATTTCCCAGCGCGGACACCGGAGTTTTTGAGAAGAGAGAGAATTTTGACCTTGACGCAAGAGAAAGTTGTTGTGAAGCAGGAAGACAAAAGTACTAATCTCGCCAGCGCCCAAGTTCTGCAGGGACCAAAGAACGCGCCCCACAGGTCGTACTACAAGGCAATGGGCCTCGGCGACGCTGACCTGTTGAAGCCGCTCGTAGGGATTGCGAACACTTGGAACGAGGCGACGCCGTGCAACGTGCACCTCGACCAGCTCGCGGACAAGGCCTCCGAGGGTGTGGTGGCGGCGGGGGGCACTCCGAGGCAATTCGTCACGATAGCCGTCAGCGACGGGATCGCGATGGGCACGGAGGGCATGAAGGCCTCGCTCGTTAGCAGAGAGGTGATAGCCGACTCTGTCGAGCTTATGATTAGGGCACACCAGTACGACGGCTTTGTCGGAATCGCCGGGTGCGACAAGAGCCTCCCCGGAATTATGATCGCGATGGCGAGGCTCAACCTCCCCTCTGCGTTTGTGTATGGCGGGACTATAATGCCCGGCGTGCTGAACGGCAGAGATGTCACCGTGCAGGACGTCTTTGAGGGCGTGGGAGCGTTTGAGAGTGGGAGGATCTCGCTGGAAGAACTCAAGGCACTTGAGGACAATTCCTGCCCCGGCGCCGGATCCTGCGGAGGGCTGTATACTGCGAACACGATGGCGTGCATGAGCGAGGCGCTTGGACTCGCTCTACCTGGAAGCGCGACACCGCCGGCGGTCGACGGGAGGAGGGCGCAGTTTGTCTTTGAAACGGGAAGGGCCACGATCAGGGCAGTCGAGGAGGACTTGAAGCCCAGGCAGATTCTCACATATGAGGCGTTTGAGAACGCGATAAGCGTACTCCAGGCGATCGGCGGATCGACCAACGCAATACTTCACCTCCTCGCACTTTCGAAGGAGGTGGGAATCAAGCTCGCACTGGAAGATTTTGAGAGGATAAGGAAAAAAATCCCGCACATCGCCGACCTGCGACCCGGGGGCAGATACGTGATGTACGACCTTGACAGGGTCGGCGGCGTCCCGCTGATAATGCACAAGCTTTTCCAGAAGGGGATGCTCCACGGCGAGTGCCTCACAGTCACGGGTAAGAACCTCAAGGCAAACCTGGAAGGTGTCAGATTCGTGGAGAACCAGGATGTTGTTCGCTCGGTCGACAATCCGATAAGGCCCAACGGGACCGACGTGATACTCAGAGGATCACTTGCGCCGGACGGTGCCGTCGTCAAGGTCGCGGGACTTGAGACGCTGAAGGTAAGGGGGAGCGCGAAGGTGTTTGACCGCGAGGAACATGCGTTCGACGCTATCTCGAAGCGCAAGATCCAGGAGGGCGACATCGTTGTCATCCGGTACGAGGGCCCAAAGGGCGGTCCAGGGATGAGGGAGATGCTCCAGGTCACCGCGGCGCTAGTTGGTCAGGGATTAGGGCAGAAGGTGGGGCTCGTCACCGATGGAAGATTTTCGGGCGCAACCAGGGGAATCATGGTCGGGCACGTCTCCCCTGAGGCCTTCGTCGGCGGACCGATCGCGCTTGTTAGAGACGGGGATCAGATTCAGATCGACGCCGAGGCTCAGAGGATAGACCTGCTTGTCTCCGATTCGGAGCTTGAGAGGAGAAGAAAGGAGTGGAGGGCGCCTGAGCCGAACTACAAGTGGGGCGCTCTCGCAAAGTACGCGAGCCTCGTGGGCTCGGCCTCGGAGGGCGCTGTCTGCTACCCGAAGCTCTGAGAATGATAGAAAACAAAGAAGCCGCACGCTTGTGGGGCATGGTGTATAGCCCCGGCGGGTGATTTTCCTTCCGTATATAAATCGTAAAAGCATATAGGCAAGCGTGTACAGTAATATTACTGTATAATTACTGTAACTTATTCCAAAGAACTTGATGTTTCAATTGACGAAGCTATTAGAAATGCGCCTCTTCAACTACGTTGAAGATGCGAGGAAAAAAATGCGCCTGTGTGAAAAAGATACTCGGATTTTACTACTTAAACTCATTACATATGACTTACGATGGCAAGCGATGATATTGCGAAAGGGATTGAAGAAGAACAAGACAGTTCAAAGACCAAAGCTCGTGATGACGACCGCCGCAAGAAGTACGAGAGGATACTTGATGAATCGATAGACCGGCTCGTTGCTTTCTCCCGAAGGCTCGACGATCTGATTGATTCGACCAATTCTAAGAGCCTGCCGAGCCTGATGAATACGAGGGCTCGAGTTCAGGCTGAGCTCACCTACTTGATCCTAGTGGCCATGAATCCGAAACTCAAACTCATGCCAGACACTCTGCGGAGCAGGGATTTCGCAAAGTTGATCCAGAGCGCACTCGTGAAGGAAGAAGCTCCGAGAGTCGCAAAGGCTCTCGAGGAGAGAGCTGGCGAAGCGGCAACAGTTTCCGAGCGGAAACAAGTCGGTGAGGCAGCGCCCTCCGAAGAAAGATAATCGTGGAGCTGTGCGCGTTGGAAGACGAATTCCCGCCGGAGGAACAACTCTTCGCCGCTCTCAGAGCCGTCGCGGAAAGCCCGTCCAGGTTCTGTAGCGCGCTCCTTGAGTTCGAGCCTTATCCATACCAGGTGAAGATGCTTGAGGACCCGTCGAAGCAGATAGTCGTGTGCGCTGCAAGGCGCGTGGGCAAATCGCTGGTCATGGCGGCGAAGGCGCTGTGGTTTGCGTTCACGCACCCCAGGTCGTCCACGCTCGTGGTCGCGTCAACGCAGAGGCAGTCGATGCTCATGTTCGACAAGATGCTCTCGCTGATGGCGAAGAACGCGCTGCTTCAGGAATCGATCGTGAGAAAGACGCGCACCATCCTTGAGTTCACCAACGGTTCGAGGATAGTAGCACTCCCCTGCGGGAGGGATGGGAGGACGCTCCGCGGCGAGACGGCCGATCTGATAATCGTGGACGAGGCGGCGTTTGTCCCGGAGGAGGTGATCCTCTCTGTCCTGATGCCAATGCTCGCGACGACCAGCGGGACGATGATCCTGCTCTCGACCCCGTACGACAAGTCGCACTTCTTTTTTAGGGCGTTTAACCTGCCGCAGTGGAGCAAGTACAGGTTCAAGACCTCCGATAACCCGCTCGTGAGCCGCGAGTACCTCGAGATGCAGAAGGAGATGCTCGGGGATAAGAGGTTCAGGCAGGAATATGAGGCAGAGTTTGTGGACGACGAAAAGACGTACTTTCCAATGGAGCTCTTGAGAGGGTGCGTCCACGCCTGCGAGAGCCCACAGTGTTCGTTTTGCAGGGCGTTGAAGGGAGACCTGTCGCAGGTCGGAGGAGGTCTCTACGCGGGGTATGATCCTGGCGGGAACAAGGATATGGCTGCGCTCGCCGTGCTGAGCAAGGTTCCGGGCAGGTCTATCTCTGTAAAGAAGCAGGAGCAGAGTAAAGAGTTCGAACCCGCTTTCAGGCTAGTTTACACAAAGACGTTCCTTGCGGAAAACTCGGAGGGCGGTGTGGTGTACACACGCTTCAACACTGAGATTGCCGACCTGCACAGGAAATACCCTTTGAAGAAACTCTTCATGGACGCGACCGGGATTGGGTCCCCGATCCTTCAACAGTGTAAGAGCCTGGGTCTTCCTGTGGAGGGGCTAACGCTGCACTTGAGGAATAAGGAGGAGCTGTTCGCGAACCTGAGAGTTCTCCTGGAGACCAGGAAGATTGAGCTTCCCGACAGCTTGGAGCTCCTCACGAGCCTGAACTGCATCACCTCGGAGAGGACCTCGACCGGCGGTTCTGCGTTTTCTCACCCTCCGGGGACGCATGACGACCTGGCATATGCACTTGCTCTTGCCGCATGGAGGGCTGGGAGAGGGGAGCCGACGATAATTCCTATGTTCAGTTGAGAGAACTGTCTTTGAAAGTTGGATTTACTTACTACAACTGCCTGGCCTTTTTGAAGAAGGCAGGTGCTAGGCAGACAAGCGAGGAGGCGGTGGAGGAGCTCTGCAAGATTGTGGAGGAGATTGCCCTAGACATCGCAAAGCGGGCCGTACTCTTTGCCGAGGATGATCAGAGGTTGAAGGTCTTGCCGGAGGATGTGAAGAACGCGAAGAAAGAGTTTCTCGAGTTCCAGAACTGAAGGTTTGTCTGGAGATTCATATTTCAAAAGGAAGCGGGCATCTGGGGATTAGGGACGTTTATCGGTCTGGAAAACAGTTTCCTTGCTTGCTTTAGGAAGAAGAATAATTCTCTAAGCAATCGCAATTTGCCAAATTGCTTTTGTTTGATCGTTTGCGACGTCTCCTTCGGGCGCTTGCGTGAAACTCTCATTGGCGCGATTTTTTTGCGCGGAAGGATCTTTGGGGGATAGAGGGTGACCGCGACGGATGTCGCAAGATAAGTAAATTCGACGCCCTCCTGAGAAGTATGACAAGTTCATCCGCAGGAGGTTTGATCTGATCTTCGAGAATCTCAAGAAACACTTCCCCGGCATAGTGGAGGACTAGTCGAGTCTTATTTTTCATTCGATTTGCAGTCCGAGGCCCCATTTCGCATACCGAGATTTGTTAACTTTATCTTGCAAATTGGGAAGATTTCGGATACTAAAGCGAAGTGCACGTACTGGCTATAGGGAATATTGTAATAGCCTAACAAACTACACTAGACAATAGCGGTTCGTGACGATTGTCGGCACTGCTGCCTCGGAATCGAGATTGGATAGGAATAGAATTGTCGAGTGGCACGCGTGACATGAGCGAACGCAGGACGCGGAAGGAGCTGATCGACAAGCAACTCTTCCGCGCCGGATGGATCAGGAACTATATCAAAGAAGAAGTAAACACGGTCAGATCTAACTTCGCTGAAAAGGACTACGTCCCTTCAGAAGGGAGAGGTGATAATTCGGGGCGGTTTGTTGATTACTTGCTTCTTGCTGAGGACAACTCTCCCATTGCCTTCATCGAAGCAAAAAGTATTCCGTCTCGGAAGACAACGGAAGGGCGCAAGCGCGAACCTATCTCAACGATATTAGGTGCAAACCAAACCTACTCAAGAGCGACGGTCCAGGAAAGAACGTTACACATTTTCTAATTTCCGAAGCGCCTCAAAAGCCGCAAAGAATCCAGCGCGAAGAAAGGATCCAGCAAATCGACCACCTCAGGGAATCCGCCTGCAGGCAAGGCAGAGGGAAGACTATGCTGCTCGACTTAGAGATGTACTACCTTCCCTGGCTCTTGGAGATACAGGAGAAGAACCTGGGTTTTCCGGATATTATTCAAGTTGAAAATGAGAACGGATTGCTTGATCCGATTTCACCAGAGGAATGGATCGAACTATTGAAGTCCACACAGAATACTGTTACGGGACAAGAATCATGGTAGCAGATTCAAGTAATGACCTCTTTGTTATGTGAAACTCGATAACTTCGTCAAGATCTTCAGTTCTGCACAAGCATACGCACCAGGCATAGGTGATTATGAACCAGGCCACCCAGAAGTTGGCCTGGAAAAGCTAAAGCATAATAGAAGTACTAACTCGCACCCTCGATATGTTTCGACTGTCGACGGTTCTCCTTATTCTGTTTTCACTATTGCTGGTGTGTAACCTCCAATCGATGATAGTTACGAATCCAGCGCATATGCCCTACCGGAATCACTACATTCCATACTCATATGCAACTAGTTCTCCAAACATCAACATCACAGAGTCGGGTCCGGAAGTCCACGCTTACAGCCAAGGTAGCTACGTAGTCTCAGATCAAACTACAAGTACAAACTCGAATGATATATTCATTCAACTGTATGGTTTCGCTGCAAATCCGCTTTTCAATAACAGCCCTAACTATGACTATTATATCTTCGATATTTACGAATCAGCGACTGCGGCATCGGGCAGTGGATGGTCTGTAGACAGTGGAGGTCATGCTTCCCCAAATGGCGATACAATTAATGTTACGGTTTCTGTTTGTAACTCACCTGGTGAACAGATTCTTCAAGGAAATATCTCGCCCAATTCTCCGCAAGATCCAACAGCGGACAACACGCCCCAATCCACGTCAGTCGATCTGTCGTATAGTGGTTTTAGCATTGGAATAAGCCATACATTTACTGCTCCAAAAAGTCAGACAGATAACGAAAGTCCCACAGACTATTGCCACGTCAGTTGGTATTCTTCCGACAATGAAGGAGACAGTCCCGCAGGTGTATCGGGATATCTGTACGACTTCGCTTTTGGATTGCAAGTGCCTAAAGGTCAGCCGGCAGCTATTGGAGGTTTAGCATTTGGGAATTTCTATAAATGTACATTTTGGCTGTTGAACTCATGCCTATCTCACCTTAGCGATCACCCTAGCCTCAGTTTCTCTAGTTCCTTTACGACACCTCCACTAACTAATGTCACGTCGAGTCCTAGTGGCCCCGGATTTGTTCAGGTCGATGGGCAATCAGTTTCTACACCTCAGCCTTACGTTTGGGATGAAGGGAATTCTCACACGATCACAGCATCGACATACGTGAATCAAGGAATCGGAAAGAGGTTTCTTTTTAGCTCTTGGAGCGATGGAGGAAGTATATCTCATAACATCCAAGCCCCCACCTCTCCGACCACCTTCATTGCATACTTTTACGAGCAGGACGAACTCAATATCAGCCAGAGTTCATTCGGAACGACGGATCCTCCGCCAAGCCCCACGCCTTATTGGTACAACAGCACTCAGACCGCAACGGTCAAAGCTATCCCGAGTAGCGGATACGCGCTTTCGGGTTGGACTCTCGATGGACAGAGCTATGGTAATGCGAATCCAATTACTATTCCGATGAGTTCTCCTCACACCTTGGTTGCAAATTTTGTTCAAGAACCATCATTGGTTGTCAGTGCTGGGTTAGGAGGCACAGTGTCTGTCCAGTCCTCTGCCATAAACAACGGTGCTCCCCAAACAATTTCGGCTGGCTCAAGTGAAACATACGTTGTTCCTTCTGGCTCACAGGTCACACTTACCGCAAATCCCACAAATTCGTATCTCTTCGGAAACTGGACGGGCACTCAATTTAGCAACGCAAACCCCATGCTAGTTACAGTGACCTCGAACATGCAAGAAAGTGCAAACTTTGCGCAGCCAATGACTACAGTCGTTTTCTCAGTTAACGGATTAGGATCTTCTGCGTCAGGCGTATTCCTCACTGTAGATGGTTCGTCTTATAGTATGTCTGCTTTACCGAAGAAGTTTTCTTGGCTGGTGGGGTCTACTCACAGTTTTGCGTGGTCGCAGAATGTGACAGGAAGCCCGGGAATAAGATATGTTTGGGAATCTACCAGCGGATTCACAAATGCTGAATCTGGGACAATAATAGTTCCTGCTGGTGGAGGTACGATAGTCTCGAATTGGAACACCGAGTATCTGTTGACATTCAGTACGACGGGGCTAGATAATTCGGCGGCAGGCGTCATCTTAATCGTCAATGGTCAAGACTATTCCTATACTCAGCTTCCACTACAGCTTTGGGCAACTTCCGGAAGTTCGATAAGCTTCGGTTATCAAACTTCAATCTCTAGTGGTTCCTCTGGAGAGAAGTTTACTCTCAACATTGTTTCTGTCTCTTCGCCATTTTCGGTGAGTGGGCCCGCTAATATTCTAGCGAGCTATACACAGTCGGATCACAATACAATTAGCCAACCTAATGCCAGTAACAATCCCCCGGTGACGTCAAGCAGTTCATCCTCTAGTTTAGTCCCAACTACAACTGCTTCGGTTTCTACAGCATATCCGCGCTCAAATGCATCAAGAGCGATAGATACGACCACTATATTGGCAGGAGCTGCAATTGCGTCTGTCGCGATAGGCCTAATCGCTGGCTTCTTTCTTCGCAGACCAAGATAGAAGCCCAGAAACTTTATCGAAATCAATCATGCTACAATTCCATGCTCTAGATAAGTTGGCAGACCACTTTGACTGGCTGACATAGTGTAACCTTCTTGCTCTGGATTCAATCCCCCATAACAAGAGCAGTATCCACCCCGCCAACCCGACGCAAGGGCCTAATGCTTCAGTCGAGACGAACGAAACCAGCAATGCAAACTACGCATACAGTGGTTTATACGGCGATGCATAGATCTATTATGCTATGACGAAGAATAACTATGATAACAAAATCTTACTTTGCTCAAGAGGCGGTGTGAATATTGATACCACAAGCGAAACTCAACAAATCTATGGTTTTATGCAAAACGATACGGGTCATCCGAGGGTCGAAGTACTCTTTTCTTAGGGCGGAGTAGAGATACTCCCAACCGAAACTGCAAACATCATTTCAGAAGATAATGTCACTCTTTCCACAATGCAATTCTTGCTGAATCAAAGCAAAATTCCTGCCACCGTACAGACACATTTTTCAACTCCATCTCCCTCTTTTACTAGAACTTCCTAGTGAGTTGGAGTTCTAATGTAAACTTGTACGAGTAGGTTGAAGTAAGGATCTAAAAAATATTGGTGAGACTGCCGTATTCATTGTCTATCGCCGATAATCTACTCCTGTTATACTTGAAGATGATATGGGAAGATGACTCGCAAGAAAAAGCCTGTTCCCGTAGACAAATTCATTCGAGATATTCAGCAGGTAATCTACGATACTTTCCATGACTACCTGCTCTGGTTTGTGATTCAGACGTCTGCAGAAAGCTACTGACCATACTTCGAAATGAGGTGCCTTCTGATCTCCGCCACTATCGCTTTGGCACAGTGCCCAAGGAAACTCACATGATCATCGCGCGTCGTCTTTGAATCCGAGGGTTCGACCGAAACCTTCACTACGCTGGAGACAATCAAGTTCTATTTTTCTCTGAATCTTAAACTGTCATATTGCTAGTGAAGTTGAAACCCTGGCCATGGGTTAGCGGCGAGAGAGTGTAAAATCCAAAAGCGTCATAGCCACCCAATCCCCTGAAGAAGTCGGGATTCATGGCTTTTCCATTCAGGTAAATCTGCGTACTATTCGCTACGATAGGACCGAGCAGTTCTCTGAGCCGAATCATATCTATCAGAACAACCTTGTCTCCATTATTTACTACGACGAAGTGATGCTGCACGATCAAGCCACCTCCAGTCGGGAATTCCACGGTACCAGAGTCTGTGCAACTTATCTCGGGAACATTCGCCGTATTGTAATACACGAAACTGAAGGAGACTTTTGCATCACGTGTCTCATTGCCGAAGCCAATGTCAAACCATCTAACATTCGTTGATTCATCTGTAATTCCCAGGTGAGATGGATTAATTATCTTCATTTGAAGCCAAGGCTGAGATTGATCGGAGCTGAATTGTTGACGACTTGGAAAAGGCGTCACAGTTGGGGGAAGAACCAAACTTACGTTATTGGAGGAATAAGCAAAAGTTTTCGGAGTGTGGATCGTAACCGTTTCATTGAAAGCTTGGTAAACGGTGAATAGGCATGGAAATGACCAGCTCTTGTTGTACAGGTAGTTATTAGTTCCATTAATTTCGACCAAATAAGTTGCATTCGAGAAAGGCACATTGATCAGCTGACTTTGGGTGTCCATGGAGACGCTCGGCGTAAAATAATCAACTGTGAGGTTAGCGTACGCCGAAACCGAACCAATCATAATGCCGCCAATAACAACGGTAGCTATGATTTTTCCAAGCCTGTTCCTATCTAAACGTCCTAATCGCGAGAAGATTTTAGCGAGAGATCCAATCCGAGGAGACATTACCACCCAGTAAATTGTTCCGCCTTGTGATAGCTCTCTGTAAATCAACTTGTAATAGACGTACGCAAAAGTTCCAGTACAGATCAAGGCGATAAGCCAATCATTGCTCATTGACTGAAAGAGGGGCCAAAGAAAAGTTGTCACATTTGCTTGATAGATATTTTCTATCACGATACTAGCTGCAAAATACGAGAAGAACAAACCTAACGTGAGTAGAGCGATAGTCGTGGAAATTAGATACAAGATTCGCCTAATTACCAATTGCCTTTGTGCAGCATGCAACAACCAAAGTGGGGGCAAAACGAGTGTCGCCACACACACCACTGCCACTGCTTCGATGTACGCGCTGCTATCCCAGAACCACCCTAAACTGAGCTGAATCGCTCCGAGAACAAAGTAAACTACGATACCATACAGTGCACCAAATACCACTCCCGAGAGGAGTCGTTCGTTCCCAGAAGCGGTACTCCATTGGGTCCCTCTGACAGACAGCGCAAGAAAGACGTAGCCTGATGTTAGTATGACCAGGATCGAAAGAGTAGTTGGATTGCTAATTTCAGCCAGGTCAAACGGAACAATCTGTAGGCCGACGGATGCTGGAAACAACTCAGCGAGAACTTAACTAACAGCGCAAAGTATTAGCTAATAAGTAATTCTTTCTTCGACTACGTGACAAATATTTTTGCGCGTTCGTATTACATGTACGAAAAATCACAAGTGTACAAGTGAATTGGATATGGATTTCTCGAATTAGAAGAAGGGCGAGCAACCCAAAATCATACACCAGACAACATCTTGGGTTTCATGGGGGACACTGTCAGTTTATGCGAATCACGGGGGAGAACTTTATTCGCCTTTGCATCTAACCAGATTGAACCGGTATGCGCACCTTTGTCCTTGAGCTTCTACTGAAAAGATAGATTGCCACTGCAACCACAATTAGAGCTGCAATCGCCCCTATTGCGAGGACGAGTGTATTATACTGAGAGTTTGAGCCAGAGTTCGAGCCAGAAGGAGATGGAATGAAATTGCCGAGTGGATTCGGGTTGTACGAGCCTTCGGCGGCTGAGGCTTGACTCACATATGATTGTGCTTGGTTTAAGTCACCGACTGCGTTCTGCCACTGACCCTGATTTGCGAGCGTCGAAGCCTGATTGAAGTAGTTAACCGCTTGGCTCAAGTCGGACTGCGCAGTTGGACTCTTGTAGTTGGCTGCCTGCGCTTGGCTTATTCCTTACGAAATGCTGGGCTCGGTTTGCAAGTACACTTTTTCGTATGCGTCGTGAATTTGAATGAAACCAGAACTTACAGTTCGAGTTCCCAGAAGCAAACCTTGGTCAACCCAGACGAATTTGAACGTATGCTAACCGACGGAGACATCCGACGGAATACTGAATCCGATTGTGAACGTTCTCGTTTCGCCAGTTGCAATGCAAGAAGTATCCGACGAGGCCCAGACCTGATTCGATGGCATCCAATCAAATGTCAGGTAGAACTGCTTCGT
This sequence comes from Nitrososphaerota archaeon, assembly GCA_021325255.1. The sequence continues at coordinate 19,049 of JAJPHP010000014.1, forward strand.
GCAAATTTGGTACGAGTGATTATCCGTTAGAGTAATGGTGACTGAACCGCTGTCACCTTGATAATACTGCGACGCGCCCCAGTTCGGACTCCCTGCTTGCTGCGCACTCACAGAGAAGGGGCCGAAGGAAATCAGCAGAGAAATGGCAATTATTGCTAGCACCTTTGAAAGATTTATGAATCTCCCGAGCTCGTGCGGGAATAATTGAGGATTTAAGCAATGGCTTTTATCTTGGGTGATAAATCAACGAACTAATTTGCCCTCAAATTGGCCTTTGTGAACTATGGTTTCTTGCAGGCCAGAAACTAAGTACAACAGCGAAACATTACGCTAAAGGTTGCGTCCAGATATGACCATAGTAATGGCAATATAGTAGTTCTTAGCATGCCGGTGTGCCTCAGGGCGGATTTCGGAGCTAGGAAAGAAGAACATGAGATATGGCTTCTTAGTTGTTGGCCTAATCGTGCTGGTCTTTGGAGCTTATTTGTTCCTTGGAGGAATGAGTTTGATCAACGGAGTTAACCAATGCACCTCTTCAATCACTTGCTCCTTTAGCAACGGCATTTCAAACGGTGGGCAGACGCTTCAGGCGGAGCAGCAACAAGGGGGTGTCCAGCTCATCGCGGGAGGGTTCATAGGACTACTCGGCCTGATTTTCGTCGGCGTTGGTTTCACGGGAAGGAGCAAACCAACCGCCTTGTATCAGCAACCACAGCCTACCAATTACCCGCAACAATCCTATCAACAGAGGCAACCAGTCCCAATCCAAAACTCGGCTCCGATGCCGCAGGAAGCCCAGACAATATACTGCACCTCATGTGGAAATCCCTGTTTATCCACAATGAAGTTCTGTAAGAAATGCGGGGCCTCGTTGGTGTAAATTCATGACGCTCCAAGGCTCGATTCTATTGATCAGGGTCTTACCTTTTCCGTTCACAATGTTTGAAGATTGCCCCCACTGATTAATGAAATTCGAGTCTCACCTTTTTTCATGGATTGTCGTTCTTATTCTTGGTTAGCAAGAAGGCTCTGTTTTCGCGCTCTAACGCAGATTCGTGGTCGTCCATCTTATCACCGAACGACCACATGGTCTGCTGCAAGGAAACAGACTTTTCCATTCTTGAGAGATAGCTCTAATTATCTGCCGAAACGGAAATTTCGAGGCGCCCCAACTTTGATGTGACTTAAGCTGAGGTTCCTATGCTAATCGACGTCCACGTAACCGCGAACGCGAAAGCGGCCAGAGTTACCCAAGTAGGCGATCACAGTTACGAAGTCAGGGTTGACGAGAGGGCCCTTGAAGGCCGTGCGAACAAGAGATTGATCGAAATTCTGTCGGAGCATCTCAATGTACCAAAGTCAAGGATTTCAGTGATCAAGGGAAGAAGGTCTAGAAACAAGACGGTGCAAATTCTTGACTAGAGAACACTTTAGCATATTGAGCCCCCACAGACTGTGAGCTCTGTGCCGACGCTCCACACCCCCTACCTAACCTGTTAGCGCAGTGCTCCTGGTTCGTGGACTCCAGCACCCTCACGTGCAACCGGATCGCCCCTGCCCGGTTGCGCCGCTCCTCGTCGCCGACCGCACGAGGTCTCGTGTCTCTTGCCCGCATTATCTGCAGATTTCGACGTGCCTGAATCGGTGCTCACTATCAGATGTCACCGGGTGGTGCGGTCGCTCCAGGTCAATCTTCCTACTCCTTCCCGTTGTCTTTACTGATATCTGAGAGGGATCCTGGGTCAACTTTGTATTTTCTCAGCCTCGAGCCATACTCCACATTCTGAACGAACGTCCTTGCCGATCTTCCGAGCGTTGTTGATTCTCGGGTACGGCTTGCTTATTTCTTCCCATGATTCTCGCTTGCTCGCAATTCCCGGACTTTACGAAGGGGGAGCCTCCAAATTTACCGTCACTACTGTCACCTCGAGAGCGTTTTTCGGTGACGGTAGTGTGACAGTTGCGGCTTTGTCACTGTCACCTGTAGCGTCACTGTTATGACTTTCGTTTTGAACCGGTTTTTCATCTTCCGGTGACGGTGACGCTGGTGACGGTAGATTCAGTACCTTGCGGACTTTCCAGGCGCGGTGCTTGTTAGTGCGGTCAGCTCTTTCTACGATAACGCCTTGGCTTTTGATGCTGACACTCAGCTTCGTCAGTTGCTTAGATAGAAATCAATTAGAATAATTCGAGGACTGTTACAATGTGTGGAAGGTACTGAACTCAGCTATCAGGCACTCTCGAAAGACAGCTTCGCAAACAATTTCAATGTAGTAAAGAAATTGCATCCAAACCTCTGCGATGGATTCGATAGTACCGTGAGGAACGCGATTGCCCATCGCTCATTTTTCACACATTTTAGCAGCGAGACTATAGATTTCGTTGATCATACGAAGAACGTGACTTTGAGCTTTAGTGATCTATTCAAGAAATGTAGACTATTCAGTGTAGTTTCAACTGCAACCATGTTGTCGTATTCCATCTTTCAAGCTAGGCGATGGGAAAACATCTGGAGTCTTTACCAATCTGAGAAAAAGAATCCCAGCGGATAGACGGCTTGATCTCTGTCAGCTGATAAGAGTTGAGACGTATCTCCACAAAGATTGGCTCTCGTAAATGAGCCATCGCTTGATATGCGAGCCAGGCGTTTTCAGAAAAATCCTAAAGTTCCATCCGAACTTTCTGAGACGGCTCAATGAATTCCAATAAGCAAGAATACTTTCAGCGTACTTTTCAACGGCCCGCGGCCCTATTAACTCATAAGAATTCTGCTTCCTAGCTTCAATTAGTCGTCTGTTAACTTCGCCTTTGAACACACTCCACCCCTTTGTCAAGAACAATGCTGTTCCAAGCCAGTACATCAAGCCTGGATGGTACTCAGGTGGACCGAGTCTTGTGGGACCTACATTTGTGAGCAATATTCCATCCTCTTTGAGGAGCTTGGAACAACCACCAATGATTCGCGATTTTCTTTCAGACGGAATAAAGAGAGCCGTTTAGCTGCAAACTACAATGTCTCCATGAGGCAAGAGGTTGAAGTCTAATGCGAGAATGTCCGAGCGAATAAATTGATCGAGGTTGGATTTCGCACGTTTTTCAACAGCGCCGCTTATATCAACCCCAATAGTACGACAACTTATTCCCTTCTTGCCAAGATCCTCTTTCATTTTCTTGGTCGCGACGCCAGTTGAGCAACCAATATCGATAATGACTAACTTGGTCTTGTTCCTGGAAATTGCGTAATCTATTCCGTGATAGGTTACACCGTTCAATCGGTAGCGATTTGGCCTAGTGAAGTTGATCTTCCAGTTCACATCAAACATCCTCTTCAGCGGAGTTGTGACCAATCCAGAAACTAGCGGAGGAAGATCCGCCTGGGGGTCGTAGGAGTCTCTTGATTCGTGAACCGGTAGACGGATGCGTCTCGGAACTCTTGTTATAGCCGTACTTATCTCCAAACTTAGTCAAGACGTCTGCCAAATGCTGCCCCAGCCCAGCATCGAATGCTACCTTATCTGCAGCGAACTCTCCAGAGTGCATTATTCGCGTTATCAAAAGGAGAAAGAAACCCAGCCCTGAGAGTTCAGACATCACCGGACTCACAAAGGAAAGTATTCTCAATGCTAGAATCATGTAAAGTACCGTTACTCCAAGAGCCCCGAACATCTCGAGGATCATTCGCTTCCGATACTTCAGATGACCAATTTCGTGGGCCACAACTGCCAAAAATTGGTCACGGGTACATCGTTCCTTCAATCTGAGCGAAAACGTGATTGTTCCAGTGAGCGTATTCGTTACGGCATCGATTGCTGGATTTTCAGATATAACGATCTTCTTTGGCAGGGGAGCTTTCATTGCTTTTGCGATCTTTGCGGCATCGGGATCGTATGTACTCTCCGTCTTGTATCGTCTGCCCAGAATGTTGACGTACTGAATAGCGACATGCATGAACAACTGAGTCAGAGCAAGAATCATAATCATTGCAAAACTCATGAAGATTATTGCCAGGAATAATCGGTCAAACCTTGAAATCGAAAAGAGAGTGAAGTTCAGAATCGGTCCTATGATAGCCACGCCGAGGAAAGACAGAATCGTGAACTTGTACCTTACGACTCCATCTAGAGGTTGTATTCTTTTGTCAAATTTCATGTAAGATCTGATTTATCGTTTGAAGGCTTCATGGAAACAGCACTCGTAATTTCCTCCAACACCGTGGTTAGTCTTGGCGTCAAGCTAAAGAATCTCGCAGCTGCGGGTTTGTTGTGCTGCGGATTTGTAATTTTAAATTCGCTAGTGACTAGCCCCAGATCTTCTAGGACGTCAAGATGGTGTGAGACTAGTCTGGAGCTCTCGTCTACCCTCTCAGCTATTTGCTCGATGTATAGTGGTTCTTTTGATTCTTGTAAACACTTGATAATTCTAAATCGTACGGGTTGAAGAACAATCTCAGCTACGCCTTTATCGACAATACTCATGTAATGAAATTGGTATTGGCTATATTAAAGAGTATACATGATGTTTCTGTGGACGAAACACTATTTCTCTTAATCTTGCCGATGTTATATGTAGTGGTCAAGAATGACGTAGCCTTATATATCGAGCAAGCTCATTGTAACTTCATGGTACCGTTACAAGTTCAGCCTTGCCTTGCCTCTGCACAGAAGCTAGACAAAGGCAGTCTAATTCACAGTACCAAAGAGCTTGCCGCTACTGTAGGATCTATCTCAACTGCTCAAAGATATGCAAAGATTCTGGAAAGCCTAGGATTCATCACAATCCTAGGAAGGGGACGCTTTGTAGTCAGATCTTCACTCTTCCAACCATATTCATTGTGGCCCGCCCTCATCCCCTCACTACAGTCCTTGAAGGAAGCTAGATACTTTGGACGATCTTACAATGAGAGCGATGTTCATTTTGCAAGAAAGAAATTCTCCGAGGCAATGGTGACCTTGGACTACAGAAGTTACGAGCTCACTGGCTTACAAACACCTGAGAAACTATTCTTGTACGTTAGCGATCAAGATTCAGCTGCCAATGCTCTGAAGAGTGACTATGATTTCTCCGAGGGACCAAGGGGTAAAATTGCAATTCTTCCAATGATTGGAGATTTCTTTGATAATGAAATTCAAAGAGTCTATCTTGATAGTCTAGCAGCAGGCGGCCGGAATCTTCTTGACGCCGTAGCGATTGAGCTTCGTTATCCAGACAGATTGCAAATCAAAGGTCTCTTCCAAGTCGACTTGGTGGAGAAGGTGCGTGAAGACCTAAGCAATGCAGCGATGCCGGTAATACAGCGTTGAATCTACTGAAAGAAGCTCAAAAGATATCTGAAGATCTTGACGATGTTGTATTCATAGGCGCAATAGCTGTACAAGCTCATACAGGAAGAGGTAGACAAACTCACGACATTGATCTAGCGCTCTCAACTCCGATGTCAGACGAAGAACTCGAGAATCGTGGGTATTATGCACGCGTCGAAAATGGAAAGAAAGTACGGCGCTCTCCCAGGGGTGTTCGAGTTGACATTTACACCGAAGACGTTAGCGGTATAGAAGTTTCGCTAATCTCCAAGACTGCAGAGACGAAATCGCTAGGCAAAGGAGAAACCATTAGGATAATGTGCTTGGAGGCGCTATTACTTGCAAAACTGCGAGCGAGCAGACCAAGCAGACCTCAAGATGCGCAAGACATCCAGGAACTGATCTCCTATCGCAAATTGCATATTGATTGGACCGTCTTTGAAGAGCTTGGAGCGAATGAAATTGAATTCGCTAACTTGAAGAAACTCTCTTCATTTCGACGTTGAGGAGAAGAGGATTTGCAGCTGGCTCTCTGAACATGGCAAGCAGCTACAGAACTGGTAAGATCGAAGAAGCTTTGCTAGCTTCTCAAGAGGTTGAAGATCTAGCGTATGATATATTATCTGAAGAGGAATATGAGAAGGCAAATGAAATTGCGATAATGCTTGTTTCCTCAAAGCCACAGAAAAGAAAAGCTGTCTTCGAGCTTATGAAACTCGTTGCGCCACCTCCTAAAAGACCTCTTTACTATGCCCAACATGAGCTTCAGTTTCTTCCTCGCTGGACTAGAGATGCAATCAGGGACCTGGGTGGACTATGACATTCTGGTAAAACACCTAGTTTTCCAATGCACTAATCAGCTGCGAGTTTCCAGTTTCCTCTTGGAGCTTCCTTGCAGGCAGTCGAGAAGAGCGGACTTGTCTCAACCTCGCTGATCCAGTTTCTTAAACGCTATAATTCGTTTCTTTACCGGCCAGGGAAACACGAATTCAAACTTCCATCAGACAGAAAAGGACACAGATTCACGTCGAAAGAGGTCGTCTATACGACCTTCATCACCATGAAGCTTGCAGCTTCGATCAAGCAGATCACACACTGTGATCCAAATTTTGTATGTTACTTTCCAGAGTCTATCCAGGATAAAATCGAATGTAATCAAGGCTCCTGAATTTTTGCAATCAATTTATGATGTTGAAATCGTGTCTTAGGGAGCAGGAAATGCCAAAACTGTTGATTTCCGGAACCTTTCCAACTGCTGAACAAGTCCCATCCGCTATGAGAGATCGTATCATAAGGTTAGGGAGCCTGTGGGCAAATGAGAAGACGAGACCCATAGTGAAAAGTGAAATCTTAGAGCATTGGCACAAACTGATTTTAGACTGGGCTTCTAATGTCTCATTTTCCCTCTTTACATTCGCAAATGGAATAAGATTGTTATTCGAGGGTCGGAGATAATTCATCCGTCGCATCGTATCCTTGTTCCAACAGACAACAGCCCAGCACAGTGGGCCTTTGTTCAAGCCTTCTTTGGAAGAACACCGTCCCTTGGGGAAATAAGAACTGCTTTGCAATGCGATGAGATCCCTATCAGCATGATAAGACAGAACAGCAAGATCGGTCTAAAGTATAGATGTGCCATAGACGCGATGCAGCGAGAAGATCCCAATTCGAAGGGTTGGTATGTCGGACACTTTGACTCGATAGGACTAAGAGATCGGAAAAAGATTGAGGAGATCGAGCTAGAGAAATTGAAAACACATTTCATCAGATTCATGGATCCAGGGAATATGCTTCTTGTTCCTAAGGAGTACGCCGGCCTAGCCGAGCTTCCAGAATTCTGCCATCAGATCAAGTCAGCCTCCATTTCGTTCTGAGAATGTGGCTTTCGATGGAGTAAAAACTATGACTGATTTCATATAATCCGGAACGAGAGATAGATTGGAATTGGGTCGTAAGCAAATGCTAACATTATCGTGATAGTAGCAAGGCGTCATGAGAAGAGAGCCGAAGTACTTCTTCGCGCAATGCAATCCAAAATATGGTTACATGTTATTCCCGCACCAAATTGTTCCTCATGACTCGTTGAGCCTACCTTCGTATTGTACTCGTGACGGCCACCCTACACCCAAACCTGAGAGATGGTACACCCTGGGTGACCATTCGGAGGCTTTTGAGACGGTCGATATCGTTGCTTTTTATCCGATGATCAGTTCAAGCCAGACCGAATTTCACTCGGTCACCGATGCGGAAAGTGGATTTCACAATCTTTGCACAGCAACGATTGCATGGGGTATTTCATTATCCCTGTCGGGAATTCAAGCCAATCGCCAATGAACGATCTATCTTCACTCAGGGTAACCGAATTCTTTGAAACAGTAGATCGCTTATTTGTTTTCTCTTGAAGATTGTGAAACAATGATGCGATGAAGATATCACAACAAGTGGTTCGGTTACTGGCAATCTATTGTGAGCGACCAGTTATTATTGGAAATCCGCAGGTTATTTCGATAAACACTGTTGAATCTCACAGAAATTGAGGAATACCTTTTGGAAGTCGTCTCCAAGCGCATGCGTCTCTTGCGGGTTAAGTAGCCAACTTAGGAATTGAGAGTGCTTGACCTCAGCCTCCGTGATTCGTAATGCCTCGAAGATGCTGAACTGATTTAGTCTCTTTTCAAGACTAGCCAGATCTACTTCCTCAACAAGGTCGTTCAACTCTTGTTCGGTAACCCTCAGTTCATCTATGCTCATCACGACGCTACGAAACTGGGTTGACTCCTAATTTTCCATATCTTGAGGAATTTTCTGTATGGTTGCTGTATCTCCAAAATAGTGTTGAACCATCTGAACCCAATGCAATTCAAGTAATCAACGGATATGGACGGTCATTTGCAGCTCTGTTCAGGTTTCTGGTTAATTACAATAGAGTTCATCCGGCGAGGCCGGACGGATATTTGTCTTCATTTCAGAGTCGGAACGTGACCAACAATGCAAAGACAATTGAGACCAGAGAGATTGCAAGAGCACCAAACGAGACATACAAGTTAATTTTTCCGAGTCGCTCTTGTGAAATTAACGTAGCGTACGAGAGAGCCACGTTTGCTACATCGTGGTCCTTAAGCAGGGCTTCGGATGATTCCTCCGACTTGGATAGTAGTGTATGGTCTAGGTAATGATAGAGCGCGTTCATGATTTGCTCGTCCTTTTCTCTTCGTGAAAGTTTTCGTTTCAAAGTATGTCTTAATCACTTATTTTCGTGTGCGCTGCACTTGTAAGGACTTCGGGTTGTTTTGGAGAAGATGGCGCTCGTCCTGCCAAAACGCAACACATTTTCCATGAATTGTCCTAAGTCTAGGTAGCTCGACCGCATTAGTGAAAGGGTCCAATCATATGTGGAGGCACGAATGTACTGTCAGAATCAATTGTAAAGTGGTCGTTCCGATACCAAGGCTTAATACAGAGAGCGATGGATTTCACGCACGATCTCGAGTCCGCCGGAAATGGGAAACGGGTTATCCATGGAAGACTTGTTCGCAATTAAACCGTGTCGCAAACGTAAGAGCTGCGCATGGGGAAGAGTTATCAGATCTTACTGGAGTTGTTGAGATTGGAATAGGCAAAGACCATGTCATGTTATATGTTTCAGATCAATCAGTCGAAGTTCCGAGCCGAATCGAAGACGTAGCAATATTCAAGATCTGCATATAATTACGTGAAAGTATCAAATCATTATGCAAGGCTGTGTATAACTGCCGGTCTCTGTTCTCCGTTTTTCCTGAAGCCCGCTACAGCAAGGGGACCTACTTGCCACTGTATTCGACATGACGGCAAGTCATTTTCGGAAAAAAATTGCGCTTTCTAAAGGAAGAATCCGACCTACACAAGGAGTTTCAATTTGAAGCGGCGACTAAAGACCAGATTGGCTTTTGTGTAAGGTACAAGCAAGAGATCCAGCAGATTGAAGAGAAATGTATTGAGAAAATGAACTAGAAGGCACCCGTCGCAGGAGCAATTTTTACAACAAGAAGGAGGTCACGAGGTTGATTCTAGCAAGCGGTATCCACCGAAATAGGCAAGAAATGCTGAAACTGACTGCGCTTGAAGATACTGACGGGAGTGACAAGTGAATTAAGGAATCGTACGATTGCTTGTTGTCTTTGCGGTCCACCCTCAACAGATTAATGTCCGTGACAAGACAAATGGAAAGATAATCGTTTCAATCGCGAGATGAAAAAAAGAGCGCTATTGAGGAAACGTGAAGACCTTCAGAGAATGATGACATATCTCCTACCCGTCTCTATGTTTCTGAGGGTGCGAGCGCGCCATGGTCAATTATCCTGACGCCCGTTTCAGGATATTTTTCCATTTGATTTGTCGCTGATCCCTGAGCGTGAAGCAGATGATCCTTGCACAAAAGATAGGCACGCTGCTCGTTTGGCAGCATCGGCCAGCTGTACTCTATCAAAATCCAATGCGTGGCTCTCTTCGGACATCCTTCATTAGATTGACATGTGGCCATGATGGTTTCGCCTGGGAGGATTCAAAAATAAATGCGTTTCATGCTCAGAGCATCGCTATTAGTTCGTAAAGTGTCTTCTTCGTATGGGCCCTCAGTTTCTCTTTGTATTGCTGGACGCTTGATTTTTCATTGCCTGTCAGCTCTGCCGAATCGAGCGCCTGAATAATCTTGTCAACCCTCTCGACGGTCTCCTGAATGTAGGCTTTGGGATTGCTTCCTAATTCATTCCTTAATGTTTCTTTTAGTGGCATTCTCTTGTACGATAAGGCAATATTGAGTCCCACTTTTGAACTAAACGCCCCTGTAAGTGGGATACCGCTGCTTGATTCCTCGCAATTTATAGGTCTGCGAATTTTCGAGATCGGAGTGCGTCACTTTCTATTCGATAGTATAGCCAGGACAAGAGGGTGCACTGGATGGTTAAATCCAGCCTATCGACATGAAAAGGAGACCGGAAAGTTTCGACTAATTTTCTTGTCGGACTGATTGCCTCTAGCTTTTTTATCCTTCCGAACTCCAGATGTACAAGAAAGCATTCCGAATTGCAAAGATAGAAAATAACTCGGAGAAATGTCCAAAGTGTGGGAAATACTACCTGTATGACAAAGATGATTACTTCTTTGGTGGTCAGTACGATTAGCTTCT
>JAJPHP010000056.1 GCA_021325255.1 Nitrososphaerota archaeon
GGAGCTGAGAAAGCTCGCGTCCCAGAGCGATAGGGTAGCATCAGCCATGCGTAACGCAAAGATTCCCCTCCCACCAATATCGCATTGCTAATCCAAAGATGAATAGAGAGAGACCCAAGAGTCCTGCCCGTAGCTCTTTTTTTGCAAGAGAGAAAGGGCGGTTTCGCTCAAGCAGGCATAGTCTTCATAGCCCTCTCTTCGCGTCTCTCTACTCTCCGTGCCACCCTTCTTGCGTCGAATAGGCAGTATAGCAGACCGACTATCCACATTGCTGGCGCGACGAAACTTGACACGTATGTTGTCCAAGGAAGGGTGAAGATCAATGCGATCAATATGTACAGCGCCGCGCTGTATCCCACGAAACCTAGTCCTCTGACGATTCTCCGAAGGTAGAGGTGACCCAGGCCGAACAATCCCAGTAGTCCAGGAATCAGCGTCAGCCAAAAGGCAGTGCTACCTTTACTTCTACTCTCTTTTTGTGATTGCATTATTTTTGCTATCACTCATGGAATATCAGGGTCGCACGAGTAATAAACCGACAATACGATCCTCAACGCTGAGAACCAGAAAGCTTGCATGTATTTAGGGCAGAGCAACAGCAATAAGACAAATAGTAAATGAGGGAGGGACAGCCCAAAGCCGTTCTGCGACCTGATCATCAGCGCTGATAATCGACTCCATGATTTTTATTGCCTGAATTTGTAATACAAGGGCGTAGTGAGGTGAAATAAAAGAAGATGTCAGAGCAAGTGACTCTCGAAGAGTACAAGAGCGCGTATCGAACAGACAGACTCGCCGAAGAGAGAATGGGATTCTACATACACCTGACAGTGTACGCGATTGTAAATGCCCTCCTCATATACGTCAATCTGTACTTTGTTCCAACTGTCCTGTGGTTTTTCTTCCCGCTCATAGGTTGGGGCATAGGAGTGGTGCTTCACTACTTGGGCGCAATCAGGTTCGCCTCTTCGAACTTGCAAAAGAATGGGGCGGAGGCGGAGTACAGGGCAAAGAAGCATCACAGTGGGTCCAATCAATAGAGTAGTGGACCCCTCACGCACATTTTGAATTTCTCGACTTTCCACGGTTTGGCAGAGTAATTCGTCGGCGCCTGGGGAAGTAAAAAAACTCTGTGCCGCGTTGCTGCTATCTTCGTGTTTGAGCTTTAGGGGGATGTTAACCTCAGTAGAGCTCTAGTCGCAAGCTTTTTGTAAAGAGTTTTCTCCCCGGTCTTTCTGAAATTCGAATGCGCTCTGAAACAACGAGCCCGGTCGAGAAGATAGACGAAATAGTGCAAAGAATGAGCCTCCTGAAACATCCGTTTTACCAAAAGTGGTCCTGCGGCGAGTTGACTGCAGCTCAACTTTCAGGTTACGCGAAGGAGTATTTCCAGCTCGTCAAGGCCGTGCCTGGCCTCGTGGGAAATGTAGGGGCGGCTCTTGGCCGGCGGGAAGATGAAAATGAAAACGCCTCGCTCGGAAGCGCGATTTTGGGTAACTTCCAGGAGGAGCAGGAGCACATCGAGCTTTGGAGGAGGTTTGCTTCTTCGCTTGGAATTGGACGAGAAGAGCTCGACTCGTATGCCGCGTCCCAAAAGACAGTCGAGGCCGTTTCGCAGCTCGAGTCGCTCTCAAAGCTCTCATTCGAAGAGGCGATTGCCTCCATGTACGCCTATGAAAGCGCCCTCCCTGAGATAAGCAGGTCAAAGACAAAGGGTCTGAAGGAGTTCTATGGTCTCGATTCAAACGAGGCTACAATCTACTTCAATACGCATGAGAAAGTCGACGTCCTGCACGCGGCCCTTTGGCGAGGAATACTTGAGAAACTCCCGAGCGACAAACAGGAGGCCGCTATCTTGGCGGCCACAAAATCGATGGAGGCTCAGAACCTACTGCTGGACTCTGTCATGGATAGGTACGTCAACAATCCAGCCTAGGAATAAGAGGCGAAAGCCCAAAGTCAACATTTCCGATCCCAATAGCTTGCGTCCACACGCCTCTGTGTATTCCCCTACGAGCCATGCCCTACACGGGGGAATCGTTTCTTATCACTGGTTGTAGACGTAGTGCTTCGTGACGTGGTGGTACACCCTTCTCCAGACGCTGAGATTGAAGGCCACGATGAGCACAGTCATCGACACCACAGCTAAAGTAAGTGTTAGGTAATCTCCCTGGCTCGTTGCCACCGCTATAGTCTTGCCTATCCCCGTCCCTACCTGCGTCAGGACGGTCGTGGTTCCGTTTGGATTCGTCGTTGTAAAGTACTCAGCGATGATTAGGGCGTTCCATGCTCCGCCGATTGCGGTTATCGAGCCGGTCACGAAACCCGTTAGGGCGCCTGGGATGTAGACGTCCCGCCACGCGGACCGCCTTCCCGCGTTGAAGACATGAGGCAGCTCTTTCATGTCGCCGGGCAGAGTTCTAACACCCGCCATAACGTTGAATATGATGTACCAGATGATTGCTAGCATGATGACAATCGCCGCTACCGCTTCTGATGATTGCCCCAAGATTGGAATTAGGACTATGGCGGGCAGGAGTATCGGAGCTGGTATAGAGGAAATCACTTCAAGGATTGGGGACACGAGGTCGTAGAGCTTAAAGTTCAAGGAAATCACAATTCCGAGCGGCAGCCCGATCGCGACGCATATGCCGTAGACGTACCAAACCCTGACGAACGAAGCGGCGAGCGCGGGCAGTACGACGTAGACCTCCGTCGACAATACCTTTGAGAGGGCGGGTAGAGATCCAAACGTCAGTTCTCCGCTGCTGAGAACCGACCCGAACTCAAGCAGGAGAAACAAGGCCACGCAGATCAGGAATGCGTATTTTATTCCCCTACTGAACCTCGTGATCGCTGAAGTGAACCTGGTCACACCTCGTCCGTGGGTAAGCAGGAAGAGCTTCGAGACGCTTCTCTGGTTCACCCAGACGTAGAACCTCATGATGGGGTCCCTGTGGATTTCCCTGGGCTCATCCATCATCTTGAACTTCTCCGACCACAGCGCAAACTCTCTGAGAAACAGGAACCTCCAGACAACAACCGCGAGAATCAATCCGAGTATCGAGAGGATATAGTCCGTATAGTCTCCCGCGTCGAAGAACTGCGTCGCCCCTATCCCGATACCGTACTGCACCGGCACGGTAGTCGTTCCCACAGCGATGATCTCGCTGGACACGAGGAAGAACAGTCCGACGGCCCATGATGTCTGGGAGTTGTAGGCGATGCGGCTCATCGAGGCCGGAATGTAGAGCGACCTGATCCTCTGCCACGCGCTCTGGTCGGAGATGTTCATGAGGTCCGCGTAGTCCTGCGGGATTGCCTTCACGGCCTCATAGACGCCGAATGCGATGTTCCATGACATGCTCGTGAAGATCAGGATAATAACCGCGAGATTCGCGCCGATGATATTTGGAATCGTTCCATATATCGCCGCTATGACGAAAGGAAAGAACCCGAGTATCGGTATGGATTGAAAGATGTCGAGCAGAGGTAGGATTATTGTCTCGGCGCGCCTGCTCCTCGCGGCCCCGATGCCGATCGCCAGTGCGAATACTATGCTCAGGCCTAGGGCAAAGATCATCCTGATCCAGGACGCAGCGATGTCCAGGGCTATGAGGCCGATTTCAATTGAGGCCGTGGATTCCTCTCAGATCTGCTTGAAATTTTCAGCCTATTTACGCAATTTGGCAGAGATAATCCGAGGTAGAGATCCATCTCCAAAATTGCCTATTGATTCTCTGATCTTGCCATGAATGCGTTCCCGGCAATCTCAAATCGGCTCCGGAACCAATCGGAGAATTTACCATACATCCCACCGAATAAGATTTCCAGCGCCATCGAAGAGCCCACCCCGGCGAGTGCCACTTCAACCGATCTGCTCGGGCAAAGAAGAGTACAAAGTGCAGTCCAGAAAATTGCCATACTCGCCGCGTGCAGGCAAATTTCTTGCTTCGTGCTTTTAGTGCAGATGAGGCACGATCTTGTCAGAGTTCATGTGGAGCATATTCGCCCGGAAAAGAGAGTGAAGAGAAAAACTCTCAGCCGACTCCGCAGGGAACAGTATCATCGACGGCAAGATCCGTCCCTCTTAATCGCAACAAGGCAATCGATGATGGAAGCACGCTCTTGTAGGAGCCGCACCGCATGCACTTGAACCAGCAACCGTCTCCAATTGTGCCAAGGTAGAAGTGCTCGGTCATTCGCCTGCAAGCCTCGCAGCCGAATTTGAAGAACCGACTCATTTTAAGAGACAAACGAAAATCTCTAGCACTCAATTGATCACCTTCGCCCTCATCTGAAATCAATTGTAATACCTGCGCCCCTTCACTGCAACGAATCTAGCCTGTTGAAAATTCTTCGTCATAGCTCGCGTCAATTTCCCTTCCTACTCCTTCCTCTTTCACTCTTAACTCAGAACCCAAGCTTCGAATCCTGATAGTCAACTCCCTCTTGAGTCGAACTAGTCTTCTCTTCGATGCAGAATCAACTTCCATACGGATTCACAGATGCTGTTCCACAATGGCCCGATTATGTCTGCAAATAGCTAGTTCATTCTCTTTCTCTAGCAGATGGATTTGCATATGTACTTCCTACTCGCTTCTTTTTTTCCTTCAGCTGATTCGAATACGGTGAGAGGATGAATCTTCGAGACTCATAAGAACTGGCTCGTTGAAAACACGCACGCGTATGACGCACAATTTTGTCCCGTAGCTCTCACCTGCAAAACTATCATTTCCTAGGAAAAGCTTCAGGGTAATTCACCTTTCCCTCAACCCACGAAGTGCAGGCTTTACGCTGGAGTATCCTTCTCGGTCTTATTGGTCGCGAGTCTTGCTCTGAGCCAGAAAGATCGAAGTATCTGAGGTTCTCAAACGTAATTCTGAAGACTATTCTTTCGTAATCCGACGAGACTCCGCAACATCTGAAGATGTTCTTCCCTCTGGGCTTTTTGCCGATTTCTCTGATTGCTTCAAAAGCTCGAGCACCCTTTCAACGTATTTGAAGGGTATCATCCGAAAACCTCTGTCAAGAATCGTAGTTACGTAGAGGCTCAGTGAGCCGCAGAGTCCTCGCTCTCCAACTCTGAAGTAATGAACCGCCGCGCGGGTGGGCATGGGAAGTTCGACATCGGCCTTGTCGCTGATTTCAGATACAAACAAGTCTGCGATTTGCTCTTTGATGGCATCCGATTCTTCGAGTGTGAAACTCATTGTGATCTCCTTCTGCACTTTTTAGATGTTTTTTCTACTCTCAACATATGGCAGTCGATTCCTAAACCGAGGAAACCGCAGGGTTTCGTAAATTCTCGCACTGATTTTTGGAAAAAGACGCCATAAGATAAGTCTGTATTTGATACGACACGCACGCAGCTCAAAAACCAAGTCACCTGTTGCATTCTATGAGCTAGAGAAAGCGTAGCCCCCGTCAACAAATCACATAAAGATGCGCGCGGCTCAAAATGTGCAGGACGGGAATTGTTGACGATCCCCACAATTAAGAAAAGAGCGCGCACGTTGGTTTTCCTTGAAAGAGGGCCTCTTGGCTTGATTTAGAAAATCCTACCACTCACTGTGGCTGAGACAAAGAAGGGAAGAAGAGTGATGGAGATAGGAGCTGTGCGGATAAAGCAGCTGTCTTTAATCTCTGCTGATTCCGTCGTTCGCCACCTGTCCGGATAGGGCTGCTGGTTGCCCAGCATGATTATTTCTCCTCGCATCCACGGGTGAATCGCGCACATGAAGTGCAGGACTGTGCGTGGCTGTGCGTTGAACTTGAGCACGATTGTCTGGTCTGGAAAGAGTATGACGAGTCTCCGTAAGGCGTGGTTATGGATGTGAACGGCTTGTTGAAGTTAGGGAATGGGCTCCCGTCGGGAAGCGGTTCACCGTTGTTAACACACTGGAAGGCAAGGACTTCGGGTATGGAGGTGTCGGATTGCTGCTTGGCGGCCCCCGCTGCTTGTGAACACTGAGGATGGCGCCGCCTATCGTTCCAGGCGTCCCGCAGTTTAGGACATCGGTTGTTGTTACCTCTTCATCAGGTTTCTCTTTTCAGCTCTTGAGACCCCTGATGAACGCCTCCACGGACATTGCGGGCATACTCATCATCTGTACAGTTCCGCGCGAGCCGAGCTCGGCCGACACTTTCGCAACGGTCTCATTGTCCGGGGCTTCAAGTATGGTGACAAAATCGTAGGGACCCAGTACGACAAATTGCGAAACTACCTTTGCGCCGTACCTTTCAATCTCTTTGTTGACCTCGCTTATCCTGCTGGGGCGCTCCTTTACTGTCTTTCGACCCTCAGGAGTCAGTGTTGAGAGAAGAACATATGTTGCCATGAGAATGTTTCACCGTAGCTTGATCTATTAAAACGTCTTGAATGAAAATACGAAGGAGATGGGCAACTGGTGGGCGGCAGCGCTCTAGGAAGAAGATCTATAGAGAGATCCCCAAAGACCTCAACCGCAAAACGAGGAAAGAATCCTACATTTTCGAGATGACACTGGCCTGCGTTGTTCAAGAACGAGTTTTAGATGATGAAGAGTTGCCATATCAAGCACTTTGATTTTGTAATCGGGTCGTTATCAGTTCTGATAATCAGAGTTGATACTCGTCTCCCCTCTTTAAGTATCCTTGACTCACACATGATTCACAGGTAAAGGGAAATGGTAACGACAGGACAAGAAAGGGAAAAGCAAAGAGCAGGTCCAATCACCGAGCAGCTAACACGTGGAAAGTGGGCAGGAAGGTGGATCTGGGCAGCCGTTGGGCAGGGGCTGATAA
>JAJPHP010000068.1 GCA_021325255.1 Nitrososphaerota archaeon
CTGGGTTTATTTCCTTCCTCCCTTATCCTCTTTTGCTTTGATGTCATGGCGTCAGCGGCGAATTGCTCTAACTAGCATATATTGTTACTTATCCAAAGAGCGATAATGCGCTCTTTTGCCCGTCTTGTAAGTGGTATTTCACTGATAATATCTGGCTCGTAAATTGGAGCATAATCTATCTTCCGTGCTTCTTTGTAAAACCTCTCAAGGGCCTCTGCGACATCTTGTTCTTCCCCTACCTTCAAGGGATCGAGTCGGTCAGGATAAATCGTGCGAATAACTTGGTAGAAGAGGAGTTTATTGAGTTGTAAATACCCAGATTGTTCAGCAATTAGACGATTGTTTGCATCATTAAGCTCAAGCCCTTGAGCTTCCAGCCAATCAGAATATCTCTCCTTGAATTTCCTCTCATGCAACCTTTCGGTCAGGGATGTCACGAAATCAGGCAATAAATCGTTGAACGCTTCGTGTAAGGTGTCCACAAGGGTATCGTCAAGTGCCTTGAGACGTATTGGTGTCTGACCTAGTGTCAGCTTTAGTATTTGTTCGGCCCAGCCAGCCGAGAGTTCGAACTCGAAAGAGGCTATTTCGCTCTCAAATGGAGATCTGTCACCTTTCTGGTAAAGGATGATACGCTTTGTGTTGCATGTAAGGTAAAAAGGAAAGGCGCCATAAACTGCGTATCTGACAGCCTGTTCTATCACTTCAGGGTCTCTTGGTTCAATATCTCGCTCTACTTTTCCGACTTTTTTCTTGAATTTCGCCTCGACGACAAAGAGTCGTTTTCCTGCCCTCTCGGCAAATAAGTCGGCTATCCCACCATCTACAGGCACGTCGAAATGAAAATCTAGGATGTCGGAGACGCCAAGCGCAATAGCTGCTTCTTTCATCTTTGGTAAGACGTACTGAGCGACAAAATCCCTTTCAGAACGCCATCTTTCCATCGTAGCGCTTTGTGGCATCTTTTTGTTATAGAATAAGATTTATTAAAATACTATCTGCCTTGAACTTGTTACGATTCACACCGGGGCCTAAAACTGAACACTCAAGAAAAACAAAATAATTTCCATTTATACCAAAAAGTATGGGCTCGGAGGGACTTGAACCCACGACCCCCGCCGTTTTCTTGAGGAGCTACCTGAAATCATTCCCCCAGTCAGAGCGGTGTCCTAACCAAGCTAGACGACGAGCCCGTTTCTTCAGAAGCCTTTGCATAAACCCTTGCTACCGAGTTCGTTTAAATGCTTTCTCAGTACGCGGCGACCCGCATTTCTCGTCAAGTCCCGTAGCCAAATGCAAGCGCGCCTCACGCGAAAAATGGAAATAACCTTCAGTGCGAAATGAATTCCATCGATGCGTCGGCGACTTGGCTAGATCAAAGAGAACTATCATCTACCTTGCCATAGCGGTAATAATAATCATCGTCGCCTCATCGCTTGGCTACTACTACCTGTATGCCGCGCGAGCAGGAACTATTGCCGTAATATACCAGAGCTCCCCCCAAACTGGAAGATTTGTATCAGTCTATCCCACGCAATCAAACGAGACTTCGCCCAACGCAATCGCAGTGGATTCGCACGGCAACGTGTGGTTTACTCTAGAGAACGAAAGCAAGCTTGCCGAGCTCATACCGAGCAACGGGACAATTCATGAGTACAATATACCTGGGGCGGGAAGCGGAGGGACTGTGACATGGGGAATTGCAGTAGAGAACTCGAAAAACCTCGTGTGGTTCACCGAGCAGGAATCAAATGCTGTGTGGAGCTTCGACATGACAAAGTACACATTTAAGAAGTACCCACTTCACACCACGAACGCCCTGCCATTTGACATCGCCCTTGACGCAAGCGGCAACGTGTGGTTTACCGAGCTGTACGCAAACAAGATCGGCGAAATAAGCTCCTCCGGACGCCTCACCGAAACGAGCATCCCCATGCCCGGAGACATCGAACCTGCAGGAATTGCCGTGGACAGCGCGGGAAAGGTTTGGTTTACTCTTGCTGGAGCGAACAGCATAGGTTCCTTCTACCAGGGGAGTTTTGAGTACTTCAACCTGTCTGGCCAGATTTACTCACCGGTTGGAATCGCGGTGGATAAAAATGAAAACGTCTGGATCACCCAGCATGGCCCGAGCCTCATCTCAGAGTTCAATCCCTCGACCAACTCATTCAGGTCAATATCGACGAGCGTCCCGCCTCCACCGCTGAACGCATCGCTACCATACTTTGTCTACGTCGATTCTCAGGGCAGGGTCTGGATCAACGAGCACTACGGGAACTCGATCGCCGTACTAGATCCAGAGACAGGTAACATGACTGAGTACAAAGTCCCGACCCACCACACCCTCGCAGGTGACATTAGCGGAATGCTCACGATGGAAATCTCGCCTTACAACGGTGATCCATGGTTTACAGAATTTTTCTCAGGAAGCGTTGGAACGGTGAACGCATCAGAGCCTCTCGGTTTGAGCCTGCAAATCAACAATCAATCATCCGGAGGAATTGAGCAGATTCACATTGCAAAAGGAGGGAGCGCGACACTTGGTCTCTCGGTAAATGCGAGTGAAACAAGCCCAATAGAGCTTCAGGGATTCACAGGAAATATAACCGGCGGCCTATCGTATGCATTTTCCCCAAGCGCAGGAGCAGGGAGCTTTCGAAGCAACCTGACAATCACCGCGAGCGACTCCAAATCAGGCGTGTACTTTGTGACGATAAGCGCGTCCACCAGTGATCTGGTTGTATCTCGAGTTGTTGAGGTAATCGTCTCCTAGCAGGTTCGATTCGCGCTACCTTCGTCTACTTTTCGTACTCAAATCAGGGTCAGATTAATTTTGTCAAGCTTAACAGACCTGATGAGGGAACACGGCAAGGCAAGGGGACCTTTGAAAATCGCGACGCTCGCAACAACACGATCGATGACGAGGAAATCGAACCAAGCTCGTCCTACAGATATAACAGCATCGGCATAGACCGACCGCCTGTCATGATAGCTATACGTCACCGGCTAGGATTGAAATGGTCGAAATTCATTGGAGCGATGGTGAGTAGCGTCTTCAACAAAATCGAGGGGTTACGTGCAGAATTTGAGCTGTCGAACAACAGTTGTTTTGTGACCGTGCGGGCTGACAAGAAAGAACGATAATCATCTCGGTAGATCAGCCCCGCTAGCTTGCTGCTGCTCTTTCTTCGTCTTCCTCTATAGATCGATGATTTTCTCCTTGTTCTCATTCAGATAGCGTTTGAACTCCTCCGTTTCGTATCTGCTGAACCTTATGTTCTCAGGATAAGGCAGAACTCTGACATCCTCGAAAGAGTCGCAATCGCTTCCTGTGGTGATGTAAGCAAGATACTTCACGCATGAATATGTTGAACCTTCAGGCTGGCTTCCCGAGAAGCAGATTCAGGTCGGAGAAGCCCGCTCTCTATTCAGCTTGTATTTCCTTGAGAGGCGACTTTGGCAAGAGCACCTCAATCAGCGTTCCCTTGGTGTAGTCTCCGTCGACCCTATCCTTGACCCTTAGTCTCCCGCGGTAGCGCTCGACGACAAGCGCGTGCACTATTGACATTCCAAGACCAGTACCTTTTGCCCCGTTGAGAAATCGTGTGAACAATCTTTGTTTGAGCTCATCAGAGATCCCCCTCGCGTTGTCGCTAATCGAAACCTTCACCCAAGCAGATGAAGTATCTTCCCACCGAGAGCCTTCCTCCCTTGGAGATGAGGTGTCTCCATTCTCCTCGCAGATCGTAGTCTCAATCATCACTTCGGTCCCGTCGCAGTGCCTGACCGAATTGGAATAGAGGTTCAAGAACACATCGCGCAAGAGCTCGTCGGCAATTGCGAAAAACCGTTGCGATTCCTGCCCCGCTGGTGGTCCTTCCATGCGCCTGTCCTGCACAGTTGAGGAAGGAAGGACTATCAAGCGATGATTGACCCTCTTATTCGCGAACGACCCGTCACTCTTTCCCACGAGGTTTATGGCGCTGTCGATAATACTCAGCAGGTCAACTGAATGGAGACTCGGTTTCCCCTCCGAAACAACTCTAGCCAGTTTCTTCGCCTTCTCCACGAGATCGTTCATCGCGTCCAGGGAAGAGATCTGAGTCATCAACATCTTCTTCGACACCTCACTTCCCTCCGCTTTCTCCACAAGCATCTCGGCGCAGAGCCGGATTACCTGGCAGTAGTTCCTGATGTCATGGGTCAGTATGTCCTGTAATAGTATGGCCTCCCTTCTGCTTTGCCTCTCCATTTCCAGAATCATCTCCAGTTCACTGGTTCGTTCTCTGACGAGCGCCTCGAGGTTCTTGGAATACGAATCGAGTTCCTGCTTGTCTCGCATTCGCTCGATAAGGTCCGCGGCCTGCCTCGCGAGCAAGTCTAGCAGACGAAGGTCGGATTCGGAAGGCACGTGCGGCTCTCGGAAGTGTGTTGAAATTACTCCTATCAATTCTCCGGACCTGCTGATGAGCGGGGTCGACTGACAGGCTCTGACCCCTGCATGAAGCATAACTTTGAGTGATGGAGTCCCGACGAATATCGGGCTCGTCGTTATGTCTTGGACTATCACCCGTTTCCCGGCTTCCTTCGCTGCTCCGCACGAAGCCCCGACTTCATTTTTGACAATTCTGAAGAAGTCGAGGAAGGGCAGTTCGAATCCGCGGTGCGCGACAATCCTGAGATTGCCATCTCCCTCAAGTATCTGCATGTTCCCCATGTCCGTGTGCATGAGTTCCACTGCGGCACCCACGAACTCGGAGAGCAGCCCCTCCATGTCCTGCTGTGCGACGAGGTGTACACTGAGTTCGTGGAGCCTCGACAATCCCGCAAGCTCGTGTGAAAGATTTTCGTTCGAGATAAGAGGCCACCAGGTTTGGGTTTTGTGCGTAGCTATGTCGTTAGGAATAACCTCGCTCGGATGAGATATCTTAGCTTCACACCCTCAAGAGGTTATGTTTCGCGTTTTAGGCGCATGCTATTTTCAATGTGAACCGCAATTAAAACCCCGCTATTAAAGAACACATAGACGTTTCTTCTATGCGGTCATAATCCGGTGGACGGCTGCCCTCACATTTCAGCCAGTTCGATTGAATCGAATATCCACGTGAGAATAGTCTTCTATTGAACTACAACCGAGCACCTGAAGGCTGACATCGCTCGCACCAGAAACACATTCGCTTGTATCTCGGCTTTAAGTACGCCTGTGCTCCATCCGGCTCCTGCACCTAGGTAGGCATGGACTGGAGGGGATTTGAACCCCTGACCTCCCGCGTTCTCTAAAACGCCTACGTACAGTTGGAGAATGGCATTTCGTGCGAGGCGGGCGTTACTACCGCTGAACTACCAGCCCTCAGTTCTTTTGAGAGAGAGCAGTTTCTCTCTCCCCCATTTGTTCCACTTTGCGCCCGAGGTTAAATGAATATTCCGATTGCGGAATAGAAAGACCGGTCCCGTCACATAGCTGGTCGTCGTGCACTCACGTGCTCCTCAACGCCTGCGCACATTCGCTTTTCAGAATTATCAGGTTGTTAACCTCGTTCGTTCATTATCTTTGGAGAGTGTACGGTCAGCGGCTTGTCGCATGGCCGCTCACAAGACTGGTTCACGTGTGGACCCTTCCGGTGAGGTACCTTAGTCGCCCATACATTGTGTATCGCGCAAAAACTCGAGTGCCGGTGCAAACGGCCAGGAAGAAATGAAATCACAATCAGAGGGTACCTATACGTCCTCTACTTCGATTCAGATTGGCCAAGCAGAAGCTTAAAAAAAGGAACAAAGAACTACCTTCCTCCCAAGCAAGCAAAGTTGCTCACTGACTGGGGCCGGTAGCTCAGCATGGACAGCCACTGATAAGTTCACTAATGGTGGTGCACTTAGAGCGCGTGACTGATAACTCTATAGTTAGAGATCACGAGGTCGCCGGTTCAAATCCGGTCCGGCCCATCCCGATTTTCAGTTCAAATCTAAGACTTATTAGGCTCGAAAAAGCAAATGCAAAGGCATTTGCCAACAAATTTCAAGGACTATTCCAAACAAGAGTACGGCGAATTCCTTCAAGATCCCAATGTCAAGCGCTGGTACAACAACCTCTCAAAGTCGAGTGTAATTGTCGCCGATATCTATCTGCGAAGACTTGGCAGCTTCTGCAAGAAACTGAGTGTTACTCCATCTCAATTCTCACGGTTTAGCCTCCGAAGAATGGAGGATATGGCCCAGGACTATATCGATGAATTTGAGAAAAGAAAGAACCCCGAAACCGGACGACAGTATGCACCGGGATATGTCGACTCTAATCTCAAAGCAATCAAAAGCTGGGCTGAATGGAACAGGAAAAAGTTTCAGCGAAGGATCAAGATCTCGAACGTAAGCAAAACGCCTACACTTGAAAATGAACGAATTCCAACACAAAAGGAGCTTGCCCGAGTTCTCTACGCTGAATCCACACCTCTTCGAACTCGAGTCAGCATAGCTCTGATGGCGTTTGCCGGTCCGAGACTTGAAGTTCAGGGTGATTATCTAGGGCTCGAAGGACTGAGAATCAAGGATTTTCCTGAGCTCAAATTGTCAAAGGACGAAGCGAAATTCGCAGTAGTCCCTACGATAATTATTGTTCGAGAGGAGTTAAGCAAGTCCAGACATCAATATTTCACATTCCTTGCGGATGAAGGCTGCGAAATTCTAAAGCAGTATCTGGAAAGAAGATTGTCCGAAGGCGAAGATCTTTCCGAAAACTCTCCGATAATTTCAAGCAGCAAATCGCAACAAAAGAAGATCAGCAGTGTAAAGATCCCTGACGCTTCTCCAGTCCTCCGCACCACAAAGATAGGGAACGACATTAGAACAGCCATGCGAGCAGTGGATCTTCCCTGGCGGCCATACGTATTCAGAAGTTACTTTGACACCAACCTTATGCTAGCAGAAAGCAAGGGGCTCGTAACTCATGCATATCAACAGTTTTGGATGGGGCATACTGGTGACATTGAAGCAAGGTATACCACGAGAAAACACACACTGCCTCAGGAAATGGTTGAGGATATGAGAAAATCGTACGAGAAGGTTGCAAACCAGTTCCTGGAAACTTCAACGAACAAGAAATCTCCCTCGGCTGACGAGATCAAAAGGATGCACCAAGAATCTTTACTTTCACTCGCTGGATGTACCAAGGAGCAGATAGACAAGATGGATCTTGAACACATGTCGAATGAAGAAGTTCAACGCAAGGCAAGGGAGATATTCTTTGGCATAAATACAAACAAGGGCCAAAGAGTTGCAGTTCAAGTTCCAGAAGTTGACGGGCTTCTCGCAAAGGGATACAAAGCGGAGCATAATCTCCCGGATGGCAGAGTCGTCATGATGCCCCCGTTCTAGTATTACGAATCAAAGCCAAAAGTAAGATTTATCGAGAGATTCAATACTTCCCTTCCAATGTAATTCGAAGCCGGTGCAATATCCCTGGTGAACTGTCTCAAAAGCGCACTTGAATCGAGTTTGGACATTTTCTACGAAGGCGATGGTAACAAAATAGCGAAAACTTTCTACATTCCCGTACTCAAGCAATCCTCGAGCTACAAGCGCGTTTCAGGATACTTCAGCCTCGATAGCTTGGTGGTTGTTGCAACCGGACTTGCGGGCTTGATTAAAAATGACGGAAAAATGAATCTCGTCCTTGGGGCACACGATGTCGGGAAAGATCTGAATGAAGCCTACCTCTTGAGTAGAGATAGGGCTCAAGATCTGCTCAAGGATATCGGAGAGAGAATTTCTTCAGGTCTTGAGAGGATCGAGGACATTCTAGTCAGAAGAAGAATTGAAGCTATTGCTTGGATGCTTGCAAATGGAACATTGGAAATCAGGGTGGCAATTCCCAAGAGAACGTACCTTGGTCTGGGCAATGGAATATTTCATGAAAAGGTTCTAGTGTTCGACGATCAAAACGGATGTACAGTTGCAGCAGCGGGGAGTGCGAACGAAACACTCGCAGCTTACAGTGTGAACGGTGAAAACCTCACTGTTCACATGTCTTGGAAGGAAGGTCATCAAGAGTATCTTGAGAGATACAAAAGCAAGTTTGAGAGCCTGTGGTCTGACACTCATCCAGATTACTATGTGCTTCCACTTCCCGAAGCTCTCGAAACCAAACTGAAGGAGAGGTTCTACCCAGATTCGAGGCCCGAGTTCGATCCTCTGGAGCAGAAGGAAGTCGTACAATTCGAACTGATGCCGGATCGGGACACATGCGCAAGGTTGGTGCCAGTGGCAAAACTAGTGAAGGAGCTGGGCCGGATCAGAGGCTTTGCCCAGCTAGGACTAGGTCCCGTCAGGCTGTATCCTCATCAGATCTTCACAGTTGATTTTGCGCTGGGCAGATTTCCTCACAGAGTCCTACTTGCAGATGAGGTCGGGCTGGGCAAGACACTGGAGGCTGGAGCGATAATCAAGAGACTCATAGACATGAAGGGAGTTCAAAGGATTCTGATACTCTCTCCAAGAAATGTGGCAAGACAATGGCTGGATGAACTCTGGATTCATTTTGGGTTGAGATTCTGGTTTTTCGAGCCCGCATCCAAGAGCTATATATCTGCGGATGGCTCTTCGACAGATCTTGGAAAGGAAAACCCCTTTGACAGAAACGGCATTGATTTCATGATATGTTCCTGGCACTATGCGCGGGGTACCAAGAGGAGGCCCTCGGAACTGATGCAGGCTACAAAGTACTTCGATCTTGTCATAGTGGACGAGGCACACAATGCGAGGATGAAGCGTGAATCAAGTGGTAAGGTCATTCCTACTAGGTTGAATGAGCTCTGCAACTGGCTGGGGGTAACAAGCCCAAACATGATACTCTTGACTGCAACGCCTGTTCAGCTTCGTTCAGTCGAAGCACTTGACCTGCTAAGGATACTTGGATTGGGAGGGCCTTGGGTTCATGAAAGCGATTTCGAAAAGTACTATGAAATAATAACTAAACAAAACGAGGAAATAGACAACGATGAGTGGCTCTTCGCATTCGAGTTGGCGGGTTGGATCGCGAAAAATTACCTTTCAGAGAAAGAAACATCGAAGATCCTCTCGAAGATCTTCAAAGACGAGGAATCTGCCTACAGTCTTTCGCAAGCAATTACTCGCGAGAGAATCACTTTGCAGAATATTCAGACGCTGAGCCGAAAGCATTCCCCTTCTTCTCTGAAACAGTTTCTTCTCGCCTTCAGCCCTGTTCAATGGTTTATGGTCAGGAATACGAGAGAGAATCTTGAAAAGCTTGGTTATGTGTTTCCAAATCGAGTTCTTGATGAAGTTCCCGTGGAACTAGAACGAAAACATTCAGAAATCCTAGATAAGCTTGATGAGTACCTGTCGAACCACTACGCAAAATACGAAAGATATCTCTCTCCTGAGAACAAGGGTGTCTTAGGATTTGTAAAGTCGGTATATCATCAAAGGTTCGTCAGCTCGTTTTCCTCAGCTTATCTTACTGTCAGAGACAGAAGGTTGTTTCTCGAAGCGCTGCTGGAAGGAGATAGAGATGCACTCCTTCGAGTAGCTTCCAAGCTTTTCGTTGAGGAAGAGTGGGAGGAAGACGAAGAACGACTCATTGAATCGATGGAAGAAGCTTTGGACAAAGGCGCAAGGAGCCTGATACTTTCGGAATTAAAGTTTCTCAGAGATCTAGAGTCGGCTCTCCAAAAGTATGATCCTCAGATCTTGAGTGGAGATGATCCGAAACTCAAAAAACTCGTCGAGGTAGTCGATGGCCTTGTCTCAAAAGGACACAAGGTCCTGACATTCAGCAAGTACACGGATACTGTGGACGCAGTTGTGAAATTCCTAGGCCGGAATAGCTCTAGCCTGACCAAAAGCGAAATTGGTATTTACACTGGCGAAGGAGGAAAAGTGTTCGATCTCGATCAAAATAGATACATTTTGGTGGGAAAGGAAGAAGTGAGAAGGGCATTAGAGACTGGGCCTCTCAAGATACTAATCTGCAGCGATGCCGCAAGCGAAGGCCTCAACTTGCAGTCGGCGAGCGCAGTGGTCAATGTTGACATGCCTTGGAACCCAGCAAGAGTCGAGCAAAGAGTGGGAAGAGCTGACAGGCTTGGCCAGAAAGCAGCAGAGGTTCTTGTGAAAAATGTATGGTATCCTGAATCAATTGAGGCGCAAATGTACAAGGCTCTTTTTGATAGGAAGGAGATCTACAAACTTGTGGTCGGACCTGCCCAAGAGATCTTCAGCGAGGCAATGCGCAGAGCATTGGATACCAATGCAACCGGAGCAGAACTTAGAAAAATAGTTTCGGACACCTTCGATACTCTGCACCGAATAAAGGAGGAAGTAACAAAGACCGCGGGGTCTCTTTCTGGGCAAGGATTTCAGGGCGGACATTACCAAGATAATGAAGTGATAGATAGAATCCTAAGTTTTGCGAAGAGTGCCTCAAAAGCACTTGGTTACTCAGTATCCACCAGGGATAACCTATTCAATATTGAAGATGAAGGTGTCCACCCGAAGCTACCCAAAGACCTAGCGCTGTGGAATTCTGCAAGCTTGGAAGAGGGTAGACCAAATGCCCTGACACCGGCCAATCCTATAGTGCAATTCCTAGCTGACAGAGTGATTGCGGAAGGGGCCGGAATCAGCAAAATGCAACACAGGAAAAGCGTGTATCTTATCAGCGGATTCGACGGGCTCGCAGAGATCGCCACGATAGAGGGCGATTCCAAGGTAGCCGAAGTCTTGCAAGCTCCAAAAGTGTTTGACCTTTTGGATGAGATGTTGCGGGAGGCGAGCTAGATGAATGAAATGAGTTGCGAGTGTACCAAACTCATTGATAATTTGATCACTAGAAACAGGAGAGATGCCAAGCAGGTCGGCTTTCAATTTAGGAACAGCCTCGATGCTTTCAAATCTGGAATCGTTGAAGGAGCTAAAGAGCTGATTGCCAGGCATCTGTATCGGTCCGGGGTGTACCAGGCAAGTCTTGACTCTAGCTTGAGCCGACATTTCGATCCATTGAAAATACTCTCCAGTTTAGAAAAAAGAGTCTCTAAATCGGAACCTGATATCTACAGCTTCTTTCTTCAAAACAAACAAAGAGTGGAAGAACAAAGTCAGGGTGTAGACATTGACAAACTTCTGAGAGGAGTCCTCAAAAACAAGGAGAGCTCAAAGGGGCTGCTTGAGGGCAATGTTCTTCGGGAATTAGCTCAGGTGAAACTGCTCATTGAACGAATGGAGAGGCTCGACAAGTATCTTGCTTCTTGGAGAGAATCGATACGAATGGAAGGAACTGTTGAAATGAAAGTGATAGTGGACATCCATTCGCCCTAAAAGGCATTTACAGATAATGAGTCAGGCTCTCCCCAGTTTTGCGCGTTGCTTCTGGATTATGACCTAGGCTCTCAATCAGAGCGTTAGCAGTCCTGCTCTCGTCGACCAGAGACTTTGCAGCACCTCCATTCATTCCCAGTTGGGCTATGACCCTAAGTACTCCTAGGAAACCAGAGTCCGAAGAGTCTCTTCCAGTTTCAACAAGGAGGTTTTTCACGGCTTGCAATCCCATCTTCTCATAGACCACCAAGGCCGCCTGCACCACATCTATCAGCGTTCTAAGAGTTTCAGGTTTGTTGATCCTGATGCTTCCCCTTTCGACTCTTTGGAGGGCGGAGAGGACGGTGATCTTGTTTCCCTTTTTCTCGACCAGGCCTCGTCCTCCTTTTACATCGAGTGAATCGAGGCTTATGTTTCCTCCAAATACTGTCGCTATTCTCGCCAGATCATACTCCGCCTGAAGGTATGGAAAGTTTCTAAGCAAATTCAGATATGCAAGTGTTTCGAAATCTGCGGATGGAATGTCAGCAGTCAGAAACCTGTTCACGACTTCAGCTACGATTTTGAGCGCGTCTTCTGGCCCTTTTATCTGACCTGTCGCGTCTTTCACTGTGGAGTAGTCGGCGAATTTTCCCAGGACTGGGCCGTAGGTGCTCACAATGAGGTCGGGTCCTGAAATTCCAAGAGCGCTGTGCTCTTTCACTTTTTTCTCTGCTTCGTCGTATAGTTCTCGATTTACTTCCTCCCACAGTCCTCTTTTTTCAACTAGTCTCTTTTTGCATGCGAGCAAAACAGTAACCTTCAATACACCCTTCTCTTTCTTCCCGAACTTTTCTCCAGGTTCTGTTAGAACAGGCCATGAAGCTGTGAATGTGAAACCTGCTCTGATCAATGAGGTTGCAAGACCCGCCCAGGCCTCAGCTTTCCTGTGAGTGAACATCACTGTGAGCCTTCCATCATCGCGTAAGACCCGGTTCATTTCCTTGAAGCCGGCCTCCATCTTTGACTGGTAATGCTGATCTGCTAGCTTCTTTGCGCTACCAGATCCGATATCCTTGAAGAGGGAACTGTTTGCAACGGCTTCTTCTGTTGTGTCTGTAAGCTCTGATTTGAACGCTTGCGGGAACACGTCTCCAAGCGTTCGCTTCATCCAGACATAGAAGAAGTTCATTACCTCGCCGTACATCACATTTTCAGCGTACGGTGGGTCGACGACTATGCACTCAATGCTCTTGTCAGGAATATCCCTCATGTTGGCGGCATCGCCTGAGAGTATTCGAGGGGTTTGCCTTTCGGCTGGAAGGAGCTTGATTAACTCGGTCAGGGCATCGATTGTTTTGTTTGTAGCCCACGGCCACAACATTGTAGGATGATCCCATTCGGCGTAGCTTGTTTTGAACGGGAAGCCTTGGAGGCCCATTGCATGCGCAACTGTGGCCCGATTGACACTCCACAGACTGAGTAAACAATTATTGTCAATACATCGATCAAAAACCATTACAAAATATACAACCACTGCCTCTGCAAATTCGTATTCTGGAGTGCCTTCCTTCAACCCCTCAAAGAGACCTTTCTTTAACTCGGAAAGTTTTTCAAGATAGGTCAAGTGAACTAGGAGCTGGCGAGGATTGAATAGATCGCACCAGCGTTCCATTCCATATTGTAATGGGCGAGTATCAAAATAAATCTCAGGAAACTTTTCCACTGGAACTAATCCTGATTGATTCCATCTCTCTAGTTTCTCTTTCAGTCTTTGCTCGGCTCTCCCGACAGCTTCGATCTCCTCCTTTTTCGGAACACGGAAATACCACTTCATCGACCTGCCAGAAGAAGGAATCTTAGAGCACACCGCATAGAGCTGGTGGCCCATCCTTTGCGCTCTTGCCTCAGTCTTTACACAATCCCCTCCGTTGACCTTTCCACAATTAATACACTTGGCGTCCTTTCCTACATCTGTTCCCTCGTCAGGATCGAACCCGCGCTCTTTTGGGTTTTCAATTATTTCGAATGTGCAGCTCATTCTGTCTTTGAAAAGTACAGGCTTCGCAGCTATCTTTTCAGAATCTGTTCTTACGATCCACCAGTTTGGAGATAGTGGGATCATTGTTCCACAATGCTCGCATCGAATTGTCCGACTCCAGAGGTAGGCATACACTTTCTCACCCTGAACTTTTGGAAAGAATTCCTCAAGTTCTTTCTTAGCCGATTCGTGAACTTTGAGACAGAATTCTTTAACCGCTGGAATCAGTTTTTCTCCAAATTTAGATGGGTATTCCAGCGTCGCTCTGAGGATAACATACGAAACAGGATTGAGGTCGCTTGCGATAGCTGGTAGACCGAGTCTTACAGCTTCGTAAGGGACACTGCCTCCTCCTGCCATCGGATCTAGTACTGTTGGAAGCTTGCCTCCCCACGATGAGAGTGCCTGCTCCTTTAGCCAAGCCAGCTCCTGATCAGAGGGAACATGTTTGAAAGCCCGGCCCCATGAAAACGGATTACTCGCAAGCTTCTTCTTTTGCGACTTCCCCTCTAGCACAATTTTCAAAGCTCCACTCATATCCTTATCGAGAGGCATACCAAGAAGTCTCAGAAACTTTTTTTTATCTCCCTTTGAGGGAATAATTGAACCAGAAATCGTTGCACGGCAACTCGTCAACGGGCGACGCGCAAACCATACGTGGAGGCTGTTAACGCCCGGAACCTGACTTGTGCTCCTCTCGCGCACACTCTCGATTCCTACTTCCGTAATTGGAAACCAGTCATCGATCAATGCGTCCCTTTGTTTCGTTAGATCTTCCTGCAAAAGTGCTCGACGTAGCTAATCCTAGGAACGATCAGTACTTATTTATTAGCCAAGAAACGCTGGTTTTCACACGCTCATGTCATCTAATCCTATTCCGATATGGCGTGAAGAAGCTTGCATTCCAAGAAGGGAGGTCATCGAAGGTACTCTTACTGACGCGGAGCTTGCTCTAAGCCTATCTGCTGTGGCCTGGGGGAGAGCAAAATCTCCGTACAACGATCCGGTTGCATTTTTCCAATCTACTCATCTGACCAGCAGTATGAAGACAATCGTTGAAAGTGTTCTTGGAAGGCTATCGAGGTCAAGAACTGACGTCAACCCAATCATGGTTTTGGACGTTGGGTTCGGTGGAGGAAAGACCCACACACTCGTCACGATATTTTACGCTGCAAAACATCCACTGGAAGCCCAAAAATATCTTCTCAAAGACCTGAAGCAACCGACAAAAGTGAAAGTCGTGGCCATTTCAGGGGATGAATATGGAAGTGAGGGTGTCGAGCGTGATGGAGTGAAAATTAAAACAATCTGGGGTGACCTATTCTGGCAGCTAGGCGTCTATCAAAAGTTTTCAAAACTTGACAAAGATGCGCTGATTCCCAGCCTTGACGACATCCGAACCGCCATCAGAGGAAATCCAACGCTCGTACTGATAGACGAGCTTCCCACGTATTTCAAATTACTCGCTTCAGAGGGGAGTGTCGACAAGGCGGTACAATTCATACAGAGACTCGTCATCGCGGTTTCTGAAATAGAGGATGCGGCTCTGCTGCTTGCGATAGCTGAAGATGTGTACAAGTCTGAAGCTGATCGTGCACGTAAAGCAATAAGCGAGGCAGTCGAAGAAGCAGTGGCTGAGACGAGAGCGCACATAAGAAGAAAAGAAACCGTTCTCGTCCCAGTAGCCGAAGAGGATGTCGTTCACATCCTGAAACGCAGGCTTTTTGAAAAGATATCTGAAGTTCAAGCGGTCACCACCTCTGATGCATATCATCAATTATATTCCAGATTGGCAGTCCCGGATAAGTGGAAGAGTAGTGAATTCAAGAATTCAATTCAAGAAAACTACCCGTTCCATCCCGAGCTAATCAGAGTCCTCTACGAAAGAGTTTCAACGATAGACAAGTTCAACAGGACTAGAGGCGCAATCAGACTACTTTCTAGAGTAATTAGAAGAGTCTGGAAAGAGAAAGAAGGCGATGCTCTTCTCGTTCATCCATTTCACGTTGATCTTGCGGATCAGGGAATTTTGGATGACCTAACGACGGGCCTTGGAGAGGAGAGGAGAAGAAATGCCGCGGAAGCAGATATCTGGAGCAGCAAAGGAGGGGCGACGGCGCAAGAATTAGATAATCAGTCGCAAGCACACTGGGGCGCTCCCCTAGTAAGAAGAGCTTGCAATACGATCTACCTTTACAGTCTGGCCGCTGGAAGAGAAGGCGCTCAGGGGATAGCTTCGGAAGCGCTTACAGATCTATGCACAACACCGCAGAGACCGGATCACTATATGCGAATCAGGGATACCGTCCTGACATTTCTGCTCGACTCATTCCAGTTCATCGATAGAAGGGGAGAGAGATACGTATTCGTAAAAGAGCCAACCCCCAGCAGAGTAATAGAACAGCTATCTAGAGATATAACCGAGGACGAGAGCCTAAAAACGATCAGCGAGAAACTTGGAGAACTTTACTCAGGAGACCCCGAATGGCTATCCGTTGAGTTGTTCCCTTCAAACCCTGCAAAAATTCCCGACCAGCCGTATTGCGTTCTGGCAATATTGAACCCTAGTCTGCACACCGCTCAGTCAGGAGCAAGAAAGCCATCAGATGACGTTGCAAAGTTTCTCATATACAAAGACGAATCCGGAAAGAAACTGCGCCAGTTTTTCAATTCCACTTTCTTACTTGTTGCATCTTCTGATAGACTGGAGTCTTTGAGACTGGCGGCCAGGAGACTGAAAGCGGCAAGGATGGTTCAGGAAGATCTTCTCAAATTCAACATTCCAAAAGACAGGAAATCAGATGTGGCAGAATACGAGGCAAGGCAGGAGAAGAATGTCAATGATTACCTTAGAGCTGCTTTCTGCAACTTGGTATATTTTGAGCGGCAGGGGCCATCGATCAAGACAATAAGCTCGAATGGGTATGGAAGCGCAAAGGGTGGCAAGGAAGTAATAGCTCACCAGCTTGTAAACGTGGTAAACAGAGTCAAGGAGGAAGCTCTAGATCCATCTTATGTGTTTGAGTACGCGTGGCCAAAGGGTGCCGGGAAGATATCGGTAAAGTCGATGTATGAGCAATTTAATTCGGTCCCAGGCCTCATAATTCCATCAACGAAGGAAATTTTCCAGAAGACAGTCAAGCGGGGATTGGATGAGGGAAGCTGGATTTTGAAACTTGGAGATACAACATTTACGCACGAGAAGCTCCCCACAGTGATTCCTATTGATGAAAAGTCAGAACTTCACACGCTGGCGGAGGCTGAAAAGATCGGTTTGCTCAAACAGCAAGAAACAAAGATTGCAGTATTTGAACAAAGTTCTGCGCCCGGCGCGAGACAGGAATTCATCAATAGTCTGGTGCTCGCCGATGCCCCATTGGAAGCCTTGGCAGATGACCTCGCTAAGAGGGGGAGAAGAGACAAGTTCGACCACATAAGCACTATAACATTGAAAATGAGCGAAGCTGACCAGATGAATTTAATCAACATAAAAAATCTCTTTACGCGATTGTTTCCAGAAAAAGATATTTCTGCAAGACTTGAAGCAACATTGCAAAGGCCCCGTCTGCCTAAATTTACACTCACAATAGATGTTACAAAGGAAGATACGTCTCAGGAGGAAGGCAAAAATCTCTTCGACGTCGCATGGAAGCTAAAAGGAACTGAGTATTGTGATATGACCCTGATTTTGGAATGGGAGAATGGTTCAACGCCAGAACAGGTTGCCGATTTGATAAGGAGCCTTGCGAAGGATTCAAAAAATCACATCGTTGCAAGCCTTGAAGCTAGAGTTGGAAGGAAAGGAGCTCCGTCTTAATGCCCTATAGATACGTTCTCAAATGGACTCGGGGGTTTCGCGAAAGAATACGTGTTGAGGCGTGGCCTAAGACAATCGACGTGGCTCTTGAGAGCGAAGTAAGAAAACCTTCGTTTCTAATAGGTAAACTCGAAGGTTCTCGTGCTATCATGCTAAGACAGCTCATAGAAGACGCAATAAGATCCTATGGTTCAAGGCAGAGACAGCTGAGTATCAGAGTTGATTTCCCAAGGGACGATGTTCAGGCGATCGCTGTTGCATACAGATTGGGACTCCTCGCAGCAGTGCTTTCGGAGATTAAAGATGAAGAGAGCCTTGAACACGCATATGAGTATTTGATGAGGGCCACTCAGGAAGAAATTTGGTTCTGGGCGAGCAAGATGCTCGGTGTCATAGATCAGATTCCGAAGAAGAACAATGTTGTGAAGGCGCTAGCAGTATTGGCGCGCCCATGAATCCGAAAGATAAGAAATATTGGACCTTTTGGATGCCACTAGCATCCCTTGCCTCAACGCATATGAGATAGAAGTGAGACAGTCTACCAAATAGCTACGAATTTGTATCAGCGCAACAGCGATCATTAGAAAAGCAGTATATGGTTAGGTCTCGCACGAATTTTACGCTCTAAACCACATTTTTAGGTCATTTTTGTGCTTGTTTTTGATTGAGGGGGTAACCACATACGAAAAGTAGATTTCTTCTGTCAGGTATCGGCTCCTACGAGTTTTTTTGTGGTGGGAAAGTTGTGCTTCGAGCAAATATAGCTGAGGGCCTGATTTGACCAAAAAGATAGTCGTTGGTGGTCCTCCGAGATCTGGAAAGAGTACCTTTGTTGCGAGCATGAGGAGAGCGCTTCTGGACATTGGAGTGCGAGCCGATTATGTCGAGCTCGATCCATATGCTTCCACGCTCGCCCTGCTAGAAGGACTGATGACACCAGAAGAAAGGCTCAGGAGCAAAAGAAAGGATATTTCGAATGAAGAAATCTTGCAGGTTGCTGAAAGATTAGCCAGTGTTGCGGAAAGTGTCGACATATTGCTTGGCGATCTACCTGGCATGATAACAGAGCAAACAAGGATGTTATGTAGATATGCCACACATGCAATAATAATCTGCAGTGATCAGAGTCCAGAGCAAATGAGCGAATGGCACAAATTCTTCGAGGAACTGCGTATCCCAGTGATTGCGAAGATTGTTTCCAAACTTCATGGGAATGAAGAAGTTAAATCGACAAATCGCGATACGACCGAAGCAGTGTTGATCGGTTTGGATAGAGAAGTTAAGGTCGGCGATACTCTAACCAGAATTGCAATCATGCTGGAAACAATTATGAATCTGTGATGACGCTAGGAATGTGGAAAGGTGTGTTCAAGCTTCTCAATTAGTTCGAATGCTTCGTCGATGTCGTCCAACTTGTTTCTCTTGTTGTCCAGTCGAGCTGTAATTGACGCATCGATTGTTTTGCCCGTCCTTTCAAGACGCTGGAAAAGATCAAACTCGTCTTTTTTCAGATAGTATTCTGGATGTTCTAAAAGTTTCACGGTATTAGCGTCGCCTTCGGGAAGGAGAGAAAAATTGAACTTACTCATGGATGAGGAATCTGCTACGTGCTTTTTGCTCTGTTCATAATCGCGTGGATTAAGATTTCGGACTCTAGCATTCAGAACCACATGAATCAGACCATATGGTTCCTCAAGTTTTGATTGTATTGATTTCAATGAGATTTTTCCATCTGCTGCATCAACTATCCTTGTTCCATCCACTTCGTCATCATACTTCACTTTCAACCCGTGTTTTTCTGCAACCATCTTCACTTCGTTTAGGTCGAAGTTGAAGATTTTCCTCTTTGCAACGATTTCCATTTCGCCATTCACGATCCTTGTACTAACCTTGAAAATATCTCCGGGTTCTACGTACTTCTTTGCCTGTCTTGGAATGTAGAACGCGAGAGATCTCCCCGCTTTTTGCACGGCTCTTTCTTCTTCATCCAAAGAATCTTGCGTCTCACTACCATATGTTCACTATCATATTGGTAGTGCAGATAATAAAAAACCTACCCATTCTCTATTTAAATGGATCAAGCCTGCAGGGCTGCATTCGCCTCAAGTTTATCCTTTCCCCAACTAGGGAAACTAATGGTTTGTTTTGACCCTTATTATAACGGGCCCACTGTAGGAAGCCATAGGAATTTTCCCTAGGAACGTGGATTTTAGCAGGGACTTTGGGGATTCATGCCCATAATGAAATTCGATATATTCCAATAGCAAATTACACTAGATTCTATCGGAACTCAAATCTCTAGGAAGCTTCAAGGATTTTGAATAAACATAGATGCAAATTATTGATAGAAGACAGAAAAGTGCCAAGAACAATCCGTCTTGAATTCAATCTTGATTCAGGCAGCATAGTCTTAAATTCAATTTTGGAGCGGCCCAGACTTGGCGGATGAAATTGCAGACGGAAACAGGGATTCCCGAACTAGCCGAGCAGCTCGTAAAAAAGTATGAGTCTCGTCCCGCAGTTCTTGATGGTCTTCTTCAGCTTGCTGATAATCCAACAAGTATGAGCGCCGGATATGGGATAGAAGAGAATCTTCCTCTCATAAAGTCCAATCTCTCGGCCAGGTACGGAAGCTCCGAAAACATAGAAGAGATTTTTCAAACGTTAGTTCGCGAAAAAAATAGGATCATGACCGAAGCAAGAACGGAAATCTATTCCGCAGAGGCAGCTCTAAGAGACGCCCTTCAAAATTCTCCGGTTCTAGAAGACCATTTCATTAATCGCGTAAAATCACTGTCTGTTATCGAAAAGCAAGTAGTAAGTGGCCTTTCTCAACTGGATCTTGAGAAGACCTTCACGGTCATGACAGCGTCCCCCATAGCGCAAAGTTGGGGTGGGAAAATGTTGATAGCTTATGTGTTGGCTCTCGGGATGGATATTCCGGCCCATGAAATTGAGCCCATACTAATCAAGTCTGGTTTTGCTAATCGATTAAAATGGATAAGTTCTGGCGGGGGGCACAACATAACACAGCCGCTGGTCATTCCATATTATGTCAAGAGGAAAAAGGCGGAACTAGCATCACTTTCCTCGCCTGTCTCAAAAGACCTCACTGAGATCCTAAATAATTTGGTTTCAAAGAACGGTTACTCTGAACTAGCGGCCCTCGATGAAGTATCTGAATTAGGCGGCATTGTTCAACAACGTCCCGATTTGGAGGGCCTTCCTGCATGGAAGGGCATCATTGGAAAATACGAAGGTTCTGTCGCAATATCCCCGTTATTGCAGGGTCGGCTCAAAAATGAGCTAGATCGAATCAAAAGTGAGCTAACAACCAAGTTTAGAAATAAGCTGGCTTCGGTTATGGCAGTCCTGAAAGACAAGCACTGGCCACAAATGGAGTTCACCCATGTTCAAAACGGAGAAGATTATTGGAGAATAGAAGCTGGACTGGGAAGGCCCGTTATCAATGTTGTATGCTCTCCTTGGCTGACTCCGAACATTATGCGACTTTCTGGTGGCTCAACTATTCAGTTAG
Organism: Nitrososphaerota archaeon; assembly: GCA_021325255.1. The sequence continues at coordinate 20,704 of JAJPHP010000068.1, forward strand.
TAGCCATTCTGACAAACCAGAGTTTTCCTCGTGCTGAATCAATGATATACAGAATGCGCCAAAGCAGCGGGACTACGATCGCGGGTGCGAGTATAGAAAAAGTCGATTACAAGAAGCTCAGCAATGACGTAGATTCATTCGTCGATGAAATATTCGCTACACTCAAACAACTCTTGGCGCTAAAGCCAGAGGCAAGTTCAACACAACCTCTCCCTCGTCCTGAAGCCTCTGAAAAAGCCCCTAAGAAATTACCACCGAAGGAACCAATGACGGAATTCCAAATGCATGTTCCGCCTGGGGACATTATGCTGGGAAGTAGTACGCTTTCTACAAAACAGTGGGGAGTCTTGGGCAAGACGAGTGAAGGAAAGAATGTTAATTTTGATCTCAATGCTCCACACATCCTTTTCGTTTGCGGGAAAATGGGATCAGGTAAGGGCTACACAATAGGTGTTCTTTCGGAGATGTTGTGTCGTGAATCTGTCCCGAACATTTCCAGCGTTGAAAGGCCTGCTACGATAGTAGTACTCTACAAACCCAAAGAAGACAAGAGATCAGAGTTCTGGAGCATTAGATACCCTAATGATGTTCCAAGTGAGGTTGAGAGCCTCAGAGATGTGTACGGCGTAGTACCGTCTAAATTACTAGATGATAGTAAGTTCAAAGTATTCCTTGATCCGGGGGTCTATCAGAAAGCGGCCGATTTGTTCAAGGGAGATTATGGAACTCAGAACGTCTATCCCCTTTATGTTGACCCATCTGATCTGACGGGGGAGGAATGGGCAATTGTGCTTTCTGCCGGAGGAAAAACAGACCAGCTTTACGTGAAACAGCTATTCCAGATTATAGAGGATAGGCAATTCCAGCCCTTCGATATCAATACAATAAAATCGGATGTGTTGAACAATGAAATGCTTACTCAGGCCCAGCAAAGGCTCGCGCTTACCCGTTTGAAGATTTTACAAAACTATCTTCAGATAGGAAAAGGAGAGCAAGATTTTGTAAGTAATCTTGCAATCGGGGGAGTCAACATTATCGATTTTAGAAAGACAATCAGAACTCCCGATGATGTATTTTCAGTGATGACATTGATTCTGAGTAGGTTACAAACAAAGAAAGGACTAGAGAACGAACCTTTTGTCTTTGTAATCAACGAAGCTCATGACTATTTCAAAGGAGATGTCTCCAAAGATTTCGTCGAGAGCATTGAATATCTCATAAGAAGAAAAAGACACGGTGCAAATTGGCTGATGTTAGATACCCACTTCCCTGACGACGTAGATGAAAAGGTGATCAAATTGGCAGATGTGAAAATGGTAAATTTCCTCGATGTTACCGTCAATAGCAGGATCTTGAACGACGCTTTCAAAGGCAGGTCAGACGAATTCTCCAAATTGAAAGTGGGAGAAACTCTGATCTGTGCTGACGATTCTTCATTGGGAAAGAATGTCCCATTAAAAGTTCAAGTAAGACCCCGCTTGACAAAACATGGGGCACCTACAAAAACTGCAATAAGTTAGCCTCGATTCACAAGGCTACAGAGCACGAAGGTAAGTGTGAGAAGTCTTTAGGAGAGGCAGCTAGGCTTCCTGAAAATAGAAGGTGGAAGTTCTGCGTGGGCCAAACCCTTGGATTTTACCGCGTATCTTAGCAAGCTATAGACGAACTCCTTGTCTGGCTCATCTGTCAAATGGAAAGTCAACGGAGCGCCGCAATTTTTCGCGCAGGGGATCGACATTACGGACATACCTTTTGCAGCAAAGAACTCGTTGCGTTCGGTCATCGCGTCCGAGACTCCCCTTTCGGGCTTTGGCACATTAACCGAATTGAGCAGGCAGTCTCGCTATTATTGACAAATTGTACGTCAACACCTTCAGCCTGATCTCGTTTTTCTGACCTCTCCTCTTCTTC
>JAJPHP010000040.1 GCA_021325255.1 Nitrososphaerota archaeon
AAGCCGTACTTTCCAGAGAGAGATCAACGCTACTTGGAGATTGGATGAATGCCTTCTTTGTCCTTGATGCACCGTGCCATTCTGTTGGCGCCCCAACCACTATCAATTCAAATTTATTGAGCGATGGTGGACTGACTTCTTTGGCATTAAGACAACATGTAACGACTACGCTAGATGCATTGGGTCCTGCTTCCAATCGACTTTGCAATCTTTTCTGTGTTCTTTTCTGTGTTGCCGTAACGGGTGTCAAAGGTTGCTATTGCGCGCGTTTCAGTTCATGGCCACAGCAAGAACCTTTACCAATCAAGCAATATCGAGTCCTCGAAGTGATCGAGGGCAATTGCTAAGCATTAAACACCAGATGCGATCTTCAAACTTGATAACAACATGAAAGCCTTTGCTGAAATACAGAAGCCTGAAGAAGGAGAACTGCTTGCATAGTGACGGTAAAAGCATGTAACCTTCCTAAGACAGTGGACTGGTGAGTCGCCGGGCGAAGAAGATTATCACTTCTGATAATCGTGTATTGATATTATATCGGAAAGCGATGTGTCTATTCTCAATGTAGGATGTAGAGTTAGAGATGGTATCTGTCTCACAAGCTACAACTTTGGGAGGGATCGCAGATCTATCACCACGCAGGACCGCAAGAATGGCGGGAGTGTTTTATCTCATTTTCATATTAACTACTGTATCGGCCACGTATGTACGCTCGAGATTTATTGTATCCGGAGATGCAGTGACCACAGCCAATAATATCGTGTCTTCTTCGGAGCTATTTCGTATCGGTTTTGTGACCGAACTAGTATCTGCAGTGTTTTTTCTTCTAGCGGCTTGGGCTTTGTACGTGTTGTTACGACCGGTTAACAGAAACCTTGCTTTACTCTTCCTGCTACTAAACTTAGGCGGTGTCGCTGTAGAGTGTATTAATGCACTAAATCTATTTGCTGCCCTTCAGTTCTTGAGCGGCCCCAATTACATGAACGTGTTTCAAACAGGTCAACTGCAAGCCATGGCGATGTCATTTCTCAATTTATACACAAGTGGGTTTCTAATCGCCCAGATATTCTTCAGTGCTTGGTTACTCCCGCTTGGTTACCTAGTTTACAAATCGCGCTTCCTTCCTAGATTCCTAGGCTTACTGTTGATCCTTGATTTCTTTGGTAATATGAGTTGGTTTTTACAGGGTTTCCTTCTCCCAAGCTACGGAATACTAGCTTATCCTGGAAATGCGATCAGCTTTATTGCAGAGATTTCCCTTACTTTGTGGCTTTTGATTATGGGAGTGAAGGAACAGAAACCACATCTCGTTGATGTTAGCAGACAAGTGGAAATGAAATGACAACTATCATGCAGGAAAGAAGGGGACAATTCTACAAGAGGGTGTTAGAACTAACTCTCGCGGGAGGAGCAGCTTTCTGGGTAACTAACTTTGCAATTTCCCTGACACCTATCGCTGCTGAGTATAGAGCTGGTCTTTCAATTTCCTATTTTCCTATGCTTCTTGAAGCTTTGGTTGGTGGTGTAATTATCGGAATTGGTGTCAGCTATTTCCTGCTTCGTTTCTATGATAAGATTCCAACAAAGACTCCAATTCTAAAATCCGTAATACTAAGCCTCATCGCACTAATCATTGCCACAATCCTGCTCGAAGTTCCCTCACATTTTGTCGTCCCAAATAGCGATCCGATGCGTTACTTCCTCATCGGTCTATTGATTAACGTGTTAAGGATTCTTGCTCTTGGAATAGTTATTGGCTATCTATACGAAAGGCTCTACAAAGGGCGCACGCTGCCAACATCTGATGTCAAAAGTCCAACAGTGATCCATTCACCCAAACAGAATTCCACTTGATGCCTTATGAATGATAACTGAGATACGAAAAGCCGGAACTTTCACTTTGAACGCAATTGCTCTGTACACAGGCGCTAGAAAGTGCTCTAAAAGCTCACGATGACTGAGTTCGCTTTTGCTTGCAATGTCAATTAGTGCGCCAGAGTGTTTGTGAAGAACAGATCCGGCGACTCATGTTGTCCTTAAAGGTTTAGCTTGATGGAGGAGAAGGGATAGCGTCTCATGAAATGAGCTCCTATGGGAAGAATTGCGATTTCGAACAAGTAGTTTTGGAAAAAGGGGACTGCCGTGATATGCTTAATTAATTCTATCGTGCGTTCTGCCGGCAGAATTCTTCATGTCCAGCAGTCCCGAGTGGAGCCTAGATGGTGATTGGTTCGACGTATGCAAGTGTGAAATTCCGTGTCCGTGCCACTTTGGTCAGACACCGACGTACGGGGATTGCTTAGGCGTACTAGCTTGGCACATAAATCAGGGGCACTACGGTGACCTCCGTTTGGACGGTCTAAATTTCATTGTACTCGGAGGCTTCAAAGGGAACCTCTGGACTGGGCCTAGCGACGTGGCGATGGCTTTCTTCATCGACGAGCGGGCAGACGAGCGCCAGCGCGAGGCCATGCAGACGATCTTCACGGGGAAGGCGGGCGGAGCCGCAGCCGAGTTCGGAAAGATCCTGGGAGCTGGGGAGATTCGGGGCGGAGAGTTTGCCAAGATAAATTTCGAGCTCGCCAGGGATCTCGCATATTGGTCCGTAGAGGTCCAGGGTAAGGTTTCCGCGAGGGTCGAGGCCCTCACCGGGCCGTTAGTTCCGCCTGGGAAGAGGATACAGACTATGAACGCTCCCGAAGCTTTGTTATTTACCTGCGGCGCGACAGGGCCTGGCGATGTCTCTACTTGGGGCAAGGCCGCCGTCGCTGATGGAGACGCATTCGGATTCAAGTTCAACCTCGCGGGCAAGTCGAGCAAGCACGTCCCCTTCCACTGGAAGGGGCCTTGAAGCAAGCCTTCTAACGTCAAGTCTTGAATCGAGAAAAGTTAGAGAGTTAGTCACTGCACGATGCCAAGCTCTTCTCCGGATTCAAGAAGCAAGTCTTCTTCTCCTCCAATTTTCACTCCCGACAGATTGGCGGTCACCGTCACCGTGATTCTCCTTGCGGCGGCTGCGGCTTCTTGGCTTGCTTCTTACTACCTGATGCCCTTTATGATGTTGAGCGACTCCTCCTCGTCGTCGGGCATGATGGCGATGAGCGGCGTCGCCGCGATTGTGTCGTCGTCGCTCTCGATTTCGACTGTTGGATTTTTCGAGGTCGTCTGGGTCATCGGGATGGCGGCGATGATGTTCCCCGCTATGATCCCCATGGTTCTGTTCTACGACAAGGTCAAAACAAAGCTCGAGTCTAATCCAGCACTCGCAAAGATTGCGGGAACGCCTCTTTTTCTTGGCGGATACCTTGCAACGTATGCAATTCTGGGGCTAGGCGTGTATCTCGCGGTCTTCGCCGCAATCAACCTTTCAATGAGGTTCCCCGTCCTTGCGGCGTTTTCGATTGTTGCGCCGAGCGCGATTCTGATCGCAACCGGATTCTATCAATTCTCCTCGCTTAAGACCAGATGCATTTCACAGTGCGTCTCCCCGCTTGGTTTCTTCGCCACGCACTCCAAGAAGGGGCTATTCGGCGCATTCCAGATGGGGTTCACCCACGGAATATTTTGCGTCGGTTGCTGCTGGGCCTACATGCTGGTCATGCTCGCGGTCGGTGCGATGAGCATACCCATCATGGCAGCTCTCGCATGTGTCATAGCCCTTGAGAAGGTGATAGTCAGAGGTTCCGTCTGGTTCAGCAGGGCCGTCGCAATCGCGTTCATCGCCCTTGGGATCCTAGTTGCATTCTTTCCGGCGATTCTCTCATCATACATCTGAGCGCCTAGCTCAAGGAATCGCATCGAAATTATTTCATGCTATTGGGGAGCGACAGATGAAAGGAGAAACAAATAAACAAATTCACGGGCCCTTCCAGTCGACAGGCTCGTGCTTGCTGCTCTTGCCGCTGAGGTCCCATGTCCAGCCAAAGGCGTTGATCTTCGAGGTTGCTGCTTTGCCGGTGGTTATGGGTCCGGTGCCGCTCTCGATGAATGGGGCGTTGATGATTTGGGTAAAGTTTCCGCTAGAATCCTTGGACGCGTCAGTCTTTACGTCCACCTTCGCCCCTCCTGCACCCGCGGAGGCGCCCCAACCACCTTTCTTTTTGTCGTAGTAGAAACTAATCGGCGCATACTCAACCCCGACCATCTCCTTGATTAGGGCAGCGAGCGCCGCGGGAACACCTCCGGCCTTCCCGGTCATTATGGTCTCGAGGGCCTCCCTCTGACTCGAGTTAGCCCTTTCGTCAAAAATCACGCCGGCCTTCCAACCGCCGTTCCACACGATTCCTCCTCCCAAGTCGGCGAGCAAGACAATGTTTAGATCGTCAAGCTTCGTGTCCCCGTACTTACCGTCTGCGATGTGAATTGCGACCGCGCCTAGGCAGTGGTTCCCCGTGGGCGGGGAGAGCCAGTTGCACGGACACGTGACTTCGCACGAGCAGCTGTCGAACAAGTCGCCCTTCATGTGCCATTTTTGGATCTGTTGTTGCTGTGACATTTTCCCTTCTCTTCAGCTCTCTTATCTTTGAACGGCCAGATGGCGAATGGGCAAGCAAGATATAGGCGTTGTGAAAGTGCCCTACTCGAGAACAGACTCTAGTAGGAACTCCCAAAGTGTTGATCACTTATTTGCGAAATCGAACTACCTAACCAGATCGAGATTTCTAGAGAGACGCGTTTTGGGCTCAAAGCCTGAGCCCTAACCCGCTAGTTTCGCTTGCTGGCTACCTACGTCCAGCTCATCGTCCATAGCAAATATTATGGAGACCCAAGCGGTCTCACGACCGAAAACAACAACAACATTCATCATCCGTTGGCTGAAATAATCGCGTGGAACTCCCTTGCGACGGGCGTGCTGGCAACGAAGTTTGTAATGGGCTGAGAGTACGAAGCGAAGTTATCTGTGTAGAAGGGCATTATTTCGCTCGCGTGGATTTGCACGGCAAAGTTGTACTCGGAGAGGAGCCAGGCAGGGTCGGTCTGAGGGTTTGAGTTTTCCGAGGGCTGAGACCATGTTTCTGCTATCCAGACTGATTGAGCGATTCTGTGCTTCGAGAGAAAGTTTTGTGTGGCCTGATCGTCTGATTGCGTATAGCAATCGAATCCAGCAAAGGAAATTGCGCTTGGCAATCCTATTAGAAATGCGTCGTACATCTGAGGCTCGCTCGTGAGGCCGTTTGCGCCGATTGAAACGCCAAGGATTGAACCTTGAGCTTCGCTAGCTAGCCAATTTGTTAGATTGAGTCAATCAGAGGGACTTGGAAACTGCGGATTTGTCCGTGCGTCAGACACCATAGCGATGTACCAGCCCGGCTCTTTGATTATGAGATAGTAGTCAGGATGATACAAAGATTCTATGGCTTGCACTCTTTCGGCCCACGCCTCTTTGAATTGTGCCCAGGGCAGAGGATTGTTTCTGTACGTTTCTGAGCTTGCATCAGCAATTATCAATTTGAGGCCTTGTGAACGTACGTACGAGATTACTAGGATGATAAGAAGATTAATTATAGGAAACTGCAGCACCTCTCTGATTTGGGTGGGCTTCGTCTGCCACCTCTGCATCTCGCTTCAGGAAGAGTCAAGAATCACTAATAGTGAATCTCACTTTGATGATTCTGATCGACCCATCTTAAATAGAACCAAGCTTCTAGTGCAAAAGAAGGTGTGTTATTAGGCAGTGTCGATGGCAGCGGCAACCATTCAAGCTATGAAAGGGGAAGAATCAATTCCAAACTGGCAGCTTACAGTTGATTACGTGGAAACTTGCAACTGTAATTTCGGCTGCCCCTGTAACTTCAGCGGTTTTCCATCGTTTGGGTTCTGCAGGGCTATAGTGTTGTACCACATCAAAGAAGGTTCGTATGGCGACACTAGTCTGAAGGGAGTGGATGTCGTTTACGTAGGCAGCTGGCCGAAGGCAATCCATGAGGGCGACGGCACTCTGCAGCTTTTCATCTCAAAAAGCGCGAATGAAGACCAAAGAAAAGCACTGGTGAAGGTTGTTTCAGGGTGGGCAAAGGGAAACGGACCATTCGCACTCTTTGGCACCACGATAAAGTACAATCTTGAGCCCCAGTTTGTAGAAGTCAACACGAAGATCGATGGAAGAAATAGCTCTTTTTCTGTGGCGGGTGTGATTGAAGTACAGACTGAATCGTTCAAAAATCCAGTGTCTGGTGAAGAGGCAGATGCGAGAGTCAGCCTTCCTAAGGGCTTCATCTGGCAAGAAGCTCTGGCATGCAGGACAAGGAAGATGCGCATCGTTAGTCCGAATATGAGCTTTGATGACTCTGGCAAGAATGCATTCTTTGTCGCAGACCTGAAATTCAAAGGCCCATAGTTTTCAAGATCAAAGCGGGTTAGATAGCGCACTGTGGTATGGTTCTATAGAAGAGCTGACCTCAGGCGTGCACTAATCCTATGCGCCATCGTTGGCAGCTGGCTTGTATCGCTTAACCAGGGCAGTGAAATACTTGCTGAAAGTATGTCGGCAATATTGTATGTTAGGATCTTCCTTGACTACGCCACCCCTTTCACGGTTTCAAGCCTCACAAGCATGATGAGAAATAGAAGCGACAGACATCATGCTGAAAAGAAGACCGATGTAACAACTCCTCAAATATAGTGACGATCGAATAACAGGAGAACAGTCTGAAGTCAGGAGTTGGAAGAATCGACTACGCGACTCATAAAATTCAAGCTATGATTATTTTGGTTTTAGTAGCATTCTAGCGTATGGAAAAAGCCTAAATGCTCATGCATCCCTGACCCTCGCTTGACTACCCATTGACGTCCACTTCGCCGGCTACGGTGATGTTGGCAAAGTATTGTTCAATTGTTCTGGCCTCTGTCGCTGCCCTCGTCTCCGTCTCTCTTGCCTTCGACATACTCTTGCCGACCAACAAAAACTGCGGCGGGTCACAGATTATGCATCCGTCATGTGGTAACGATTCTTACTATCCGTCTTCCTACCAGGTTATCCAGAGGAGTCTGCCGGTTTTGTTCGTTGCTGGGCTGGTTGCCATGATAGTTGTGATTCTATTGTACCTCCAGTATCAACAGCGAAGATTCGTGGAGAGGGATGAAGTGAAGCAAGCCTCTGCTTCCTGATTGGCGATAGTCACGTCTCACGATTGCTCTTACTCTCATCGATTCGGCGTTTGATCGCCCGGAGATACTGGTCGTGACTCTCTCTGCTCGTGAGCGACGCTCTAAGGCTTTCGGACACCTCAAAATCGTCGGGAGGGGAGGTCACCATGTCCCGTTTGAAATGAGTAATGCTTTCGGCGGAGGCGCTACCCTCTGGACCACTTCGCTTTGCCTCTATAAGATAAGTGATCGTCACGGTAGCCGGAAGCCCGCCGAAGTCGATCGCCTTTATCTCCCACACCCTCGGCGCCTCTTCTCTGACGACAAGCCACTGAGCTTCGAATCGCCTACCACTGCCCGGAGCCTCGATGATCTCGATCCACTTCGACCCAAGCCCTCTCGGACTATCCGTCTCGCCCTTCACGCCTTTGGTCGCCGGGTGAGATCCTGCCCAGTTATCGGGCGTGGTCACAAAGGCGTAGAGCTCACTAGGGAGGCATTCGACGTCGATCTCCGACAGAATTCTGAAATTTTGCATCCTGCGCTCACACATCTTGCTTTTCCTTTCCTTCTCCGAGCCACGAAAAAGCTTTCTAGCTCAAAAGGAGAATCTAAACTGTTCAGGATTAATTCGCTATCGGGGATTCTTGGGAAAAATAAGACGGAATTGATCATGCTCGGGTATCGAAATGGGCAACTTCAACCCACGATATTCAGTATTCCGAATAATGCAATACGCTATTTACTTTACTTAGACACAATTTTTACCTACCAATCAAGAGGAGCACTGCTGGCGTGGCTTCTCGGGTGGCGTATGGTGTCGGGGGAGATCCCCGGACGAAATTGGAACAACACCCGGTTGAGCGGCTCTCCAGTGTTTCATGAAACAAAAGCCGCCCGTGCGCCTGCCAACCTTCATAACGATTGGCCTCAGTTGCCATGATATTCCCTTGCGAAGAACTTTACACGATTTTTTCTCCCTGTTCCATGATCGGGCTGTCGATCATCATGAGCACGAAGCCCTCGGAGGCGCTTTTCAGCGCGTTCTTTTCGGTGTCAATCATCTTTCCGAGGCCCTCGCGGACGCCGGCTGGAAAAAGCGCGATATGAATGCTCATACCTGTGGCAACAGAGAGGCGTCAACAATTGAGTGAAAAAGAAGAAGGATAGCGCTGAATCAAGAAGAACCCCAACCAGGCTTTCAAGTCACGGGCAACTGCCGCCGCTAGGAGCGCTCCGGTTCCTATACGTCAGCTCCAAGGATGTGGACGAGGATGCTCGGTACTATGAGGACGTGATGGGCGCCGAGATCCTGTGGAAGGTGAGCGACTCCGGAGCCACCGTCGCAGCTGTCAGAATATCTGGGGACTCTGTCCTGCTTCTCCTAGCCGGTCACCAGCCTTCTCCGAGCTGCGAGCCAATCTACGAAGTAGACGATCTCAAAAGCACTGCGACGATGTAGAAAAAGCGCGGGTGGGAACCCGAGGGTAAACTCTTCGAGATTCCAAACGGGCCCTGCTTCGTGTTCCAGGATCCGAGCAGGAACAGGTTTGCGCTCTTTCAGGACGTCAGGCCGAATGTCGTGAGATACTTCGCTGAACGGAACAGGAAAGAGTAGCTCAGCCTTGTTGCACCAAGACAGGGAGGTAGGTCGTGTCTCATTGGATCGGAGTACTGGCAAGGAAAAAACAAGCAAACAAGAGCATAACCCTGCAGTAAGCGGATAGCGAAACTCTAAGAAAAGTTGTTAAACTTAGGGCGCGGGTGGGACTGAAACGTGGTGCCTTGGAGATTTCTAGATTCGCCCCGCGTTTTTAGACCGCTTTGCGATTTCCTGTCTCAGTCGCCGACTCTGATGGTTCAATGAGGGTCGCATAAGTTCCCCTGATCAGATAATTAAGCAGTTTGAGTTCCTAAGTTCGAAAACAGTCACTGTGCTGACTTATTATTGGCTGGATTCTTCGCACAAAACAATCAGTTTGCGAGAACCAAGTTTTCTTGTAAATGCCGGTCTTGCTGATACTCTGAAAGCCGAGAACGCGTCGGGAAAAAAGGACCGAGGAAGATGTGAATAATGATTTTCCGCATCTTCACTAAAGCCCTTGGTCAGGCCATACATTCTTTCATGCTTGGCTCAATATTCTTCTAGCCCGTGTAGGCTTGAACCGGGCAGATGAAAGTAACGCCCGTGTCGAGTAGCGTCACTACGCCAGCAGATACGGCCGCATCTATGGCAGACCCTGAAGTGAGCGGTGTTGTTGTTCCAGCTACCACCACAGTAGATGCTAGATACCACGTGACTGTCACGCCTGGGGCAACTTGCCCAGTACGCGCCTGGGAGGTGCAAGAACTACTTCCAGAGCTGAAACTTGGCTGGTTGCCGAAGCAGACAACGAGGTAGACGTGCCAGAGCGCGCGGTAGCCTGGGTCGCCAGGGACAGTATCCAACGTGTGATCGTGATAACACTGGGTCGTGTTCGTGCCGGTGATGAAGCCAAGATGCTCGCAGGCGTCCGACTGTGGACTAATCGGTAAGCCCGCGCTGGGAACTTGCGGCGCCTCCTCATAGAAATCTTCTTGCGCCTGTGGTGCTCCCTTGTGCGGAGTAGGGGACGGGGGAGCAACCATCGACCAGACCGTGTTGTCACCCCACACGAGTTCTGCAAAGGTCTTGCTCGAAGTATTCGATGCGAAGCTGGGCAGGGCCTCTACCGCGAGCAACGAGCTTAGACACAACACGCTTAAGACCAAGATAATTGCGAATGCTTTGGTACTCATTCCTCTTTAGTACTCACCGGGCTCCCCGATAAGGAACGCTGGTCACCTTTGAAAATTCCGAGCGTACCCGCCAAGATGTAAACGCCTAACCGGCTTCCACCTCGCATTTAGGCAAACCTTGTGATTTAGTGGGTAGCCTCCCTCAATGTAAAGAGGGCTACACAAGGGAAGTGGCAATTTCGCACTTGAAACGAATCACGGCTTCCCACGTTCCAATTATTGCTGCATCTCTGTCGACCGGTTTTCTTCTAGCGCGCATGCGTTTATAGGTCATTCCACATATTCTTACTCCTCTTTCTGCGATTCCGGATGCCCGAGCTCGGCATCTTGAGAGAAAAACAGGAGTGTGTGTCCTAAACAATAAAACGAAGACATTCAAGCTTGCGAGGGCATGCCAAAATATATGGACATTCACAGAAACCTGAAGGGCAAGAAGCTCAAGGACGTGGCCGCCGCACACGAGCAGGATCTCAAGGTCCAAAACAAGCACGGTGTCAAGTTCCTAAAGTACTGGGTGGATGAAAAGGAGGGGACGGTCTTTTGCCTATCGGAGGCTCCAAACAAAGACGCCCCGACAAAAGCCCACAAGGAAGCGCACGGACTCATCCCGCACGAGACATACGAAGTCCAAGAAGGGAGCTAGCTAGCCGAATTCCCCCGTCCTCACTCTTTACTTTTCATTCGCCTCTTTCTTTCTTTCATTCCATCGGCGCTGGAAAGGCATCTATCGAACATTATCACAATTGAGAATGTCGCCACACTCTCCCCCCCACTTTCTCGTGATCTAGTATCCCAGCTCATCTGACCTGGTTCATCAGCCAGCTCGCTTCGAATGCGACCTCGCCTTTCGACGTTATTACCCTGAGGCCGAACCTGAGCTATGCACGCTACGAGCTGAACGTGACGAGCGCTAACCTGCCTCTTCTTTGACAGTGTCCGTACTCGGATCTGAGGATACAGGACAACACCTCCCACGTTGATAGTCTGGGGCTCTATCACGTCGTGGGGTAGGTCGTCAACAATGGAAACGCTCTGTCCAACTTTACCGAAGTCGCCGCGGCCTTCTACAACAGCTCGGGGGTATTGATCGGCGTGGGTTACACGTCTACTAATCCCGAATCGCTTCCCGCAGGTCAGACAACGTCATTTGATCTGAGCTTGATTGCGGGAGGGAGTAACTTCAACCATCAAATTGCATCGTACTCGCTGTGGGCAGGCGGCGAAGAAGTAGAAAGTTGAACGAGGTCAGAATGTTCTGCAGCTTCAGCGTATGACCCCACGTATAAGGGACCTGTCAGATCTGGAAATTACTCTTCTATCTGCTCTGTTTACTTTAGCACATATTTGATCGCCTTGATGAACGATTGGTACAATGGTTGGTGATGTAGCCAGAATACATTGATCCAGTTGGAAATATGTTCCAATTTGCATATTTCGCCATGGTTTCTGCATGGAAATAGATCATCGAATGACTCAGTTCTATCTTTTAGTCTCTGCACCGTTCTCTCCATAACCTCCCATAGCCACGAACCATGAAGATAGATATGATGCTTCAGATTCATCGATTCGCATGCTAGGGAGTACCAGTCTGCGGCGTCAGTCCACACCCGGATGCTTACCATATTTTCTGATAAGGATCTTGAATGAACATTTCTACAGATATTGAATTGGCTGTCCATGCGAAATGTAATCCCAAAATTCTATCCTCGAATGGTTCGTATGCAATGAATAAGAATGCAGACATTCCAGCTATTGTAATTGCTGTCTCGTCAACTGCGAATATCTTGACTCGCTCTCTTCCTAATCTAAACAACCGATGAAAGCTTTTGTTTGATCCAATATCTTGGTACCAATCCCACACTGCTTTGTGGGTTCTCTTCACGAGCGGTTCTATAGCTCTTGAAGTTGCTCGAAAGGATAATCCCTCGAAGACCAGATATACAGCGAAGTACACAATCTCCTGCGGTGTTCGTTCTCTTTCCACATATGATCACAATGGAAGGAGAGCGGGCACTCGGCCTTTAGGCCGATCGGCCAGAAACATGCTTAACTAAACGGGGCAGCTATAGCTCAGATAACTCTTAAATGAGGTACGACGCTTTCGAAGAAATTGCTCGTATCGTTACTGCAACGCGCCGAGGTAGCTCAGCCTGGGAGAGCACTCGAAGGCAGATTGGATTGCCTGGTGAGGCTGAAGACCGAGCTGTCGTGAGTTCAAGTCTCACCCTCGGCACCTATATGCATGCCAAAGGGCGGTAAAATGGTCCTTCTCTTAGGCTTAAGATTGGATGGGAGAATCACATTTCACTAGGCTTCATTATGGCTTGACGAACAGCACCACGACCTCGTTCTACGAAGAAGAACACACTGAGTCGACAGTAGAGCCAAATAACGCTACTACTGCTCACTCTCTGAAACGGGCGCGAAATCTATGAGCGAGGGGAGACCATCCTTCCAAGGGCCGCCGAGGAAATCTCGGAAGCTGTTGGTGGTGATTGTGGTTCTCGTGGTTGTTGCAGTATCGGGTCTCATCGGATGGATTATTTTTTGGTACCAGAATGTCCAATGCGGGCTCGCCTGCGGACCGCCCATTGACGTGCCGGTAATCGAGAGCGCCCACCTGAGCCAATCTTCAACGGAAACAAATTGCAGCGTCGTCGCCGCAAATCTAGTTGCTCGCTGCGAACTCTCAATCTCGCCAGGTGATTCCGGATCCATTTCACTTAACCTCAAGAGCGAGAACGGTGACAGCAGAGTCCAGTTTGGTACGAATTCAACCGAAGCATCCTGTGTAAAATTCACATCCGTACCAAACTGTACATACGTTTCTGTTCCTGACTACAACACCGGCGGTTGCATTGTCCCGCAAAGTGGAACGACATTCCTCTTCGATTACAACGTCTCGCAAACCCTGCCAGCGCAAAAGCAAGTTGTCTTAACCATCACGGTGACGAAGACGTGCTGCTGGCCCTAACGCATTCTGCCGAGAGCGAATAGAAATCGAAGTCTTTTGTAGGCCGCTCGACCAACCCATTCTTGCTATTTGATCAATCCTAATTTTCTTACGAACTCAAGGAATCTGGGATCGGAGTGCATCTCTTCGAAAGCAAAGTCCGTTGTGACAGTCCTCAAGTAGCCAGAATGCTCGATGTAAGCTTTCTCGAGCCATTCAAAGGCCTTGTCCTTTTCCCCGAGACTTCCGTATGCGCAAGCTATTGCCGACGATCCCATGCGATGTTCTTCGTAGTGTCGAAGCATTTCCGAAACCACGTCATGAGCCTCTTCCCTTCTGCCCGCCTTTACTAGGGCGTAGACCAGGTCGCTCATCCGCGGCGGGGCGTAATCCTTCGACATCTCGATACTCTTCTTAATTTCAGCAATGCCCGCGTCATAAATCCCCTTCCTTATGTAGCACAAGCCAAGGTTCCCGTGACAGTGCGCATTCTCCGGATCAAGCTCCAGAACCTTCTTGTAAAGCTCTATCGCCTTGTCCGGTAGACCGCCGTAGAGATACGACGTGGCCGCAAATTGCATCGTGCGGGCTGACATTGGATCAAGCTCTAGTGCCTTCTCAGTTTCTCGGAGAGACTTGTCTCGCTGCCAGGAGTTGAGATAATGAGAGGCCAACTGCTGATGGGCTCCAGCCAGGTTGGGGTTGAGTTCTATGGCTCGTTGCATTTCTCTCAATGCGTCATCATTCTTCCATTTGTTCTCCAAGAGGAACGCCATCGCCTGATGCGCCTCTGGAAGCGAGTCATCGAGTTTCAGCGCCATGTTGGCGGCTTGCTCAGATTTCGCGAAGGCTTCCTCAACGGGTATCGTTTCAAAGAAGCCGAGGAAGTTATACACAATCGCGATGTCCGCGTAGGGCAGCGCGAAATTCGGGTCTATCTTGATTGCCCGCTCAAAGTACTGCAAAGCCAGCATGTACTCCTCCTGGGTGATTCGATCCATGTGGAAAAGCCCCTTCAGGTAGAGATCATAAGCCACGGGATCCGTGGTGGGAGGACGAAGAATCTTCTCCTTGTCTTCTTGGATGAGCCGAATTCTAAGGGCAGATGCAACTCTATTCGCAATGTCGCTCTGAATTGCAAAGATGTCCTTGATTTCTCTATCGTAACTTTCGGATCAAAGATGCCGGCTGTCCTCTGCGTTGACTAGCTGAGCGGTGATTCTCAGTTTGTCTCCCGACTTTCTTACACTGCCCTCGAGTATTGTGCCGACTCTCAGTTCTCTTGCAATTTCCTCAATTTTCTTTTGATAGCCCTTGTAACTCATGACCGAGGTCCTGGCAATCACCGAAAGCCCGCTAATCCTCGATATCGTGGAGATCAGCTCTTCAGTCATTCCATCCGAGAAATACTCGTCGTTCGGATCAGGGCTCATGTTGTAAAAGGGGAGAACAGCGATTCTTAGCCTGTCAAATTCCGCGCCAGTGCGACCCTGAGATGCTGGTTCTTCAGATCTCTTTTCACTCTGCCAGGGCATTACCATCTTGAAGATTTCAATTGGCTCCACGACGTTCTTTAGCGTCTTGAGCCCCAAGCTTTGTAGTGACAAATCGAATTTGTTTTGGACGTGGTCAAAGACCTGCCTAGTTAGGCATACTCCTCCGGGTTGCGCGAGAGGCTCTATCCTGGAAGCAACATTGACAGCGTCGACTGAGATGTCGCCATCACTGGACTCTAGTACATCACCCACGTGAATGCCCACTCTCAGTATGAGTCTTCTGTCCTCGGGCGCAGAGATGTTGAACTCCCTGGTTGCCCTTTGAATGTCGTAGGCACACCTCGCCGCGTCCAGAGCGCTTGGGAACTGCGCAAGAAAGGCGTCTCCGATAGTTTTTACTTCTCTACCGTTGTGCCTTTTGAAAATTGGTCTGAGTAATTTCCTCTGCTGGTTGACCAAAGCCAATGAAAGTGCCTCATTGCTCTGCCCCAGCCTGGTGTACCCGACCATGTCGGTAAACATGATCGCGGAGAGTTTTCTCCGGCCGGGACTACTTTGACCCTGACCTTTCTTCTTCTGCGCCATGTATTACTCACAGTCTCGGCGTATCGGCGTTGAGAGCACAAACAGAATTAAGCTTTTGTAGAATCTGAACTGGTAAAGGCAAGGCTCGGACACTCCCACTAGCCATGAATGACTCTTGTAGCGTACCAACCGATTAGAAGCTATCGACTCAGTGTACGCTTGATTTGCTAAAAATGAAAACTCCCCTAGGGGCGGACGCACTTTATACTGCAAAGCGTATCCTGCCCGCCATGAATGGCAACACCAAGAAGGTAAGGAGCGTCGATGAATACACCGCTACCGCTCCAAAGGACGCACAGGTCAAACTTTCTGAGATCCGCACGATAGTCAGAAAAGCAGCACCCGCGGCCGTTGAAGGGATAAGCTACAACATGCCCTTCTACAAGTTTTACGGCCCGCTCGCAGGGTTCGCAGCATTCAACGATCACATCAGTCTTTTTGGCATCGTCTCCGAAGGGGAGAGGGCACTGCTAAGAGGATACGAATCAACAAAAGGCACTATCCACTTTCCTCTATCAAAGCCCTTGCCCAAGGCGTTGATTGTGAAACTGCTCAAGGCCCGAGTGAAAAGGAAGGAAGAAGCGAGGGAAAACTAGCGCATGCCCAGCAAACAGGGAAAGGCAAGTTCCAAAGATCAAAGTGGGAGTAAGGAAAAAATCGTAAAGGATTTCTTTCAACTTATCGTACAGGGAAGGCCGAAGGAGGGGCTGGCTTTCTTTTCAAGCGACTGCATCCAGCACAACCCATACGTCAAGGGAGGAATGGATGCACTGCTCGACGCAATGGCAGCGATGCAAAAAGAAAGTCCAAAGTATCCAGATCCCTATTTCAACGTGAAATACATCCTCGTTGACAGAGACATGGCCGCAGTCCATACTGAGCTGTTGAATTCAAAATCCAATCCAAGTCAAGGAGGGCTAAGGCAAGTACATCTCTTCCGCTTTGGCGCAAACAACAAGATTGTAGAGTACTGGGACATAACGCAGACGATCCAGCCCGATATGCCTAACGCGAAAGGAGCATTCTAGTTCAAAACGACCATTACAGGTGAGTATGCAACTTTCCGGGAAAGCAACTGAGGCTCGCGCGATCGTACCGAAAAAGTCACGCTTCATACTCGAGCCTTTCTTAACCTACCATAATAATCCCAAGTAGCATCGCTACAAACATTGGCAGCCCAAAAATGCCTCGGAAGACCACCCATCTTGCAAACATGTCAAACAAGTTGTTCAAGTTTGCTTCATTGTAATCCTTGGTGTTGGCAAAGCGAAAGCCGGCTAGTACTGCCTGCGAAGTCCCATCCTCCGAATTTCATCAGGTCTGTGAATACTCTGCTCAAGGCGGCATCGAAAAGAGGCGTTAGAGTCAGGCAAGTTGCTGTGGCTCGAAAGGAGGACCTCTGGACAGAGAACTTGCCCGATTCAATAGAATACAGGACATTCATGTCAAGAACTAAGAAAGAGAATTCAGGGAGCAGAACTGAGGATGTCAAGCTCCTGAACGCCCTGGGCATGGCAATCAAAGGCTTTTACTGCCTTGTGGTGATTGACGACGTCGAATCATTTGTAATAATTCAGAACTCACGCGATGAATCCAGAAGTACTGGGTTATCGGCAAAGATTCCCGAAGTCTCGATCCTGCAGAGGATTATGTTTGAAAAGCTGATTGCTCAGCGGACGAGCAAGTACACTGCGAGATGAAAAAAAGACAAGCATCATTTGAGTAAATTAGGAATGGTCCTGCGGTGATTCTTTTGCCACTGCGCCGCGGAACAATTTGTCGTCACATCGCTCATTCAAGATGCTAGCATGCTGATGGTTTTGTTAACTCTATCAGGATAGGGTAGTGGACCAGAGTTGGAAGGATACACAATTGGCAAAGTTATCCCCGCTTTCATAAAATCCGAAATTTTCTTCATGCACTGCTTGGCGCTCCCGTAGACTATCGTCCCTTCAACCATCTTTCGTGGCACCACCGTCGTTGCTTCCTTTGGTCCACCCTTTGCAAGCGCCTCATCTATGCTCTCGAGTTCTTTAGAAAATCCGAGTCGAGAGAAATTCTGATGGTAGATTGGAATCGCGGCATAATTTGCAACTGTGAGCTTCGCGTACGTCTCTGCTTCATCTTCGTCTTCGGAGACAACTGTCACCAGATGACAGGCAACCTGGAATGACTTCAATGAATTTGAGGCGGAACGAGTCATGCCTCTTTGCTTCAGGATCGCGTCGATCTTGGGGATCACGCTCTTCACATGGTCGAGAGTCGGAAGCATTAGGATGACACTATCGCCGTACTTTGTCACCGTTTCAATCATTTTTGTTCCCATCGCTGCTCCATAAACCGGGACTCTGTGCTCGGGAGCAAGATCCATTTTGAAGCCATTCACTCTGTAGAGCTTTCCATCGAAGTCAAACTGGCGCCCTTGTGAGTTGAGACACCCGCTCACTATTCGAAGAGTTTCGGACATCCTTCTGACCGGCGTGTTTGATTTGATTTCAACCGCGTATCTCATTGGCGGGTTCCCGGCTCCCACTCCCAAAATGAACCTGCCATTGGATAACCTGGATATTGTAGCTGCTCCCATCGCCAGAAGAGTCGGGAGTCGAAGGTTCGAATTGACAACGCCAGTTGCGATTGTTATTTTTTGAGTGACCGAAGTTAGGGCGGCAGCGATTCCGATCGCGTCTATGTCATTGACCTCGATGAGCCATATGCTTCCAAAACCCGCCTTTTCTGCCAGTTTAGCGGATTTGAGTAATTCGCGTGGATCTCCCCTGCAACTGAATGCTATTCCCAGGTCACTCACACTTAAAGTCAAAATCTTAGTTACTCTCTCTTCACTTTGGGGGAATACACAATCAGATAAATGGATATGCTCCTAAAGTTCTATGGATCTTCAGCGATGGATGGGATCCAAACGAATGTGCCAGCCACGCTCGCTCAACCATTACTGCGTTGGTTTCTTTTGCGGTTATCGTTGATATTGCATGTCCAGGAAACTGAAAAGAGTGTAACCAGCAAGCATCGTGATAACTCAATTGGCTTCTCACTTTGGATCTCCACCAATGGCTCTCTAACAACTTTCAGAGTGCCTGAGTTGCTTTTCGTAAAGATCTGCAAAGGCAAGCGTCATATGTGCGCATCAGGTAATTAATTAGAGAGAAGTCGCAAGTAAACTCGATGTGACGTGCAGACGTTGGTCCCGGTTAACTTCTTACCGTGCTCAGCACAGGTCGATACTTGACGGGCATCTGAGTCTCGTCCCAGCGCTCGATCCTGAGGTCGGGATCCATCGCGATCTTCTCCTTGAGATACAAAATCAACGCTTCCACCATACCTTCTTGGATGCTTCGGCCCGCCGCAACTTTCAATTCGAAAATGAATGGTGCGTGCTGCATCAACTGGTAGTCTCTCATGTTCAAAACAGATTCCAAGAACTCGATCACCGGACCGGCTGCAATTCTCTCGCCGTTGGTCGATACGAGGCCGTCCGACATGCGGCCGTCGATAGATTTAAGGCGTACAAGATTCGAACCACATTCGCACCGCTCCCTTTTCGTCGGGACTACTACATCTCCGATCTTGTAGCGAATTAGTGGCATAGCCTCATTGTGCAGGCCCGTGATCAGCATTTCGGCAAGCTCTCCCTCAGACGCTGGTTCGCCATTATGAAGGAATTCGAACAAAAAGTAATCAGAGTTGAGATGGAGTCCAGAGTGAGCGGGGCACTCGTAGCCTAGGCCTCCGAACTCTCTTGCGCCGATTACGTCAAAAACCTCGGCCTGGTAGAAGTCCTCGAGATCGCTCTTCATGCCGTTGCTAAGGCGTTCGCCTTCGACAAGCAGCTTTTTGGGGCGGAGGGCCGTGCCCTGCTGTTGCAGATAGATGGCCATTCTCCTGAGATAGGAAGGCCTTGAGTGTAAGATGTCGGGTTTGAAGGAGATAAGTTCCCGACTTACTTTGTCGATGTTCTGGCTATTCAGGCCCATCGTCCGAAATTTCAGGGTAAAATCCTTCAGGAAGAAGGACCCGAACAAGAGTTTCCAGACCCTTCTCAATGTCGGTGCGAATTCTCCGTCGCTTTCCGAGGAACCGGTCCCCGACGGTGTATTCGGGCCGAGAAATGGCATCCACACTGTTTTGTCGAAGATGCTTGTTCCGAGTATCTTGTTGCGGCGATACCTAAGTGCGTTGCAAATGTCCAGGTATCGTGCGCTGTACGCAATACTGAGTGATTTGCTTGTCGTGCCAGTGGTAGACCGAATCATTGTGGGCTTTAAATTTGGATTGAGAATTTTCTGATAGTTTGCGAGTATGTCCTGCTTCGTTAGCGGAGGAAGTTTCCTTGTGTCATCGGTGTCCTGAATATCGGAAGGCTTGAGTCCGAGATTGTTGAAGACCTCGTGATAATAGGGAATCGTCGAATAGCAGAACTCTATGTGCGCGCGGAGTTTCCCCGCTAAGAGTTTGTCCATGTCATCATTTGCCAATTTGTGGCTCCGCATGGAAGCAAGATAATGCCACATCATCCTGGAAAGCAAAGAATCGCGACCGTTCCTTTAGGCGTAGGTCGAACCGAGATTTCTCTCGAAATATGTAACTACGTGGCGTTTGTCTTCCGGGGCAAACACTTGAATGTAATCATGGTAGGATTATCTATCCTTCGTGAAATTACAACAGGGACTAAGATGTCTTACTGGCGCTTTTCAGGGGTTTTGACAACGTTGCAGTTTCAAGCTGGCGCAGAAAATGAGGCGCAACCGGATCTTCGACTAACACTCTGACAAGGGTTTCACAGGTCGCCGTTGGAGACTTGGCTAGAGAATTGCGATTCATAGTCCTCAGAGACATTACGGTTAGATCTAATCCTCCGCTCGACATGAACTACCGGCGCTACCTCGACCTGAGCCATAGCATGCGATTCCTCAGATGAAGATGAAACCTCCTGTGAAATCTCAGTTGGAGTTTCCGTGAGCGTGATGGTGAGCACCCGGGCAATGGAGTCGTAAGATTCCTTGAGAACCTCCACTTGCTTACCTTTCAACCCCTCGACGAGGCCCGCAGCGATTCCTTGGAGGATCGGGTTGCCCGACGCCTCGTCGGTACTTAGGGCGGGCGGGTCACGTATAGTTACGTGTTCGGCGGCAGTCTCCGATTGCAATCTGAACGTTCCAACCCCGCACGCGCGCATATACGCTACAGAGTTTTCCTGAATGCTGGCAGAGGACGCTTTCTTTCCGGAGATTGCTCTGATCCTTTTCACCACATCAAGTGCGTATGAACGACTCAGTTCATAGAGTGCGGACTTTCCTTCCTCGTCTCGCCTGAGACGGTTGCCCAGCTCAGCGACGAAATCAGAGTCCAGTGCCACGACCCTGTGGCTATCCATCATTGTCAACGGGAACAGATAGCGATCAAAGAACCTGCCCTTCATGGTCGAGCAAACGGCGGTCACAACAAACTTGAATTTCCGTAACTCGATTACGAGATTATCGGGCGAGACGTCCGCTTCCTTGAAATCGCAGGAGAGGCAGAGCGTAAATTCGCTGTAATTTTCGTCAAGATAACCGGTCTGAAAGATGATCTTGGCTCCGTGCGCAAAGAAGGCATTCAACACCGTTGTCTGTGCGCCCTTCTCGTCCTTCCCCGTTACGAGAAACGCAAAAGTGGAACTGGTACCTAGTTTCGCAAGACCAATGTTTCGCGGATAGTACTCTTCAAGGCTGGATTGGGATGGCTCGGCCACCATTTGGACAATGCATCGAATCACATTTGCCGTCGGAATCAATTAGAGAGTTACGTATCTGGCATCCGTAGCCCAAATTCGCGAAATCAATCCATTGTAAGACTATCAACAATTCTCAATAGTTTATTGCAAAAGTCTTCATTGGAGCGCGCACCTATTTAGCGAGGAGCTGAGCTAGGACTTTATGATGTTTGCCACATTATTCGCCGGTGGAGCGTGAAGTTTATCTTGGACGATCAGGTCCACCTCCTTCACGAGTTGAAGTGTTTCTTCTCTTGCCTTGAATAGCGTCGCCAGGTTCTCCTGGCTTGGATCCATGTTGTACAATTCTATCGCCATGAGAAGGAACTGCGTCCTGTTCCTTACGTAGTGATTTATCGCGAGTTTGAGATCAGTTTTATTCACGATGCTCTTTTTCCAGTAGTAAGCTTGCAGCCCAGTCGCGACGATCCCTGCAACGCCCAAAGCAATCCTCACAACCTCCGCTGACGGATAATTAAAGAACGAAACCGCGGGCTCATATCCTGCAGAATCGAGCAGTGCGTGGATGAGTAGCCAAGCGCTGCTCACTGCGAGAATGCTCGTAACCACGAGTCTGATCTGCAGTTCTCTTCCGAGCTTTGAATGGAGGTCACTCATTTTAGGTCAAATGCCTTTGGCCGAATACGATCAACAAATGAGTCAATGACAACTTTCTGCTGCAAGAGTCTCGATGCAGAATCGCCGCCTATATAACTCGTATCGAGCAATTTGATAGCAGCCATTTTGATCCGAAAAACCAAAGCAATTCTTTCTAATGAAAAAAAACAGACTATGAGTTTCAATTCGCAAGAATTTGCGCGAGATTCAAAGAAAAGACATGTCGCGCAGCATCAACACCGTGAACTTGTGTCCGAGCAAACCAAATCCTACCTCGATAGGGCAGGCTTCATCTATTTGGCGTCCTACAACTCCGGTGCTTTACTTCGACCCTGTCGCGCTGATTCAATTTGCGACTTGAATTGCAAGAAGGTAAAATTGGAATGAAAAAATTTAGCACGGCAAAGTTCGAATGGAAATGGCTGAGGCCGGTCTATCACATCGGTATTGGTATATTCGGTCCACTTTGAAACAGCCTCGACCACCGAGTGTATGATGACCGGAGGCTCACGGGCGGTACGTCCCTCACATGCTGAGGGAGTTTTCTCGAGAAACAGTTCTAGCGTTAGCATCTTGTTCTTGCCAGGCCCGTTCAATCAAATCGCGAGCCTCTTGAAGATCGCATATTTTGGAAAGTCAATGACGAGAGCCGACACAGCCGAGAATAGCAAGAGAAACAGCACTTGGTACAATGATATGGGAGGAACCAAGACGCCGAAAACGCCAATCGCAGAGAACACAAGAGTGGCAGTAATGACAGTCAAAATCAAATCCCTTCCCGGTCGGGAGGACCAAAACCGCCTTCTCTCTCTTACCATGAGTATCCTGAACTGGCTCATGAAAAGTAACATCAGCATCACGTAGGTCTGCAGCTGTTGAAACGGCAATTGGAAGTAAGCGACCCCAATCAACACGCCTATCAATGCCTCGGCGAGCAGGGGTACTCCTATGACAACTGACGCGGCGATCAGCATCTTCATGTTCCACAAGTTTGGTTTGCTCTTTGTGTAGGTTACGTTATCTGTAGCTAGAGACATTGCTAGGAAGTCGCTCGCGAATACGAGGATCACCATGTCGAGAACGGAAAGGAGATTTACGTGCAACCAGAAGAAACCTATGGCAAGTAGCCCAAGAAATTGGACGACTCTGGTGAGCCTGTTCAGAATCCACGTCAGGAGTCTTTGATATATCCGCCTGCTCGTCTTTATGGAATCGATCACTACCTTGATTCCAGGCTTGGTCAATACAACGCTCGAGGAGGCCCTAGCGACGTCGGTCGAGTTTTGAACCGCAATGCCCAACTCCGCCTGCTTTAGGGCAGGCGCATCGTTGACACCGTCGCCGGTCATGCCCACCATCAGGCCCCTAGATTGCAGGAGTTTGACTATCCTGAACTTGTCTTCGGGATATACTTCTGCAAAACCATCGGCTTCCAGAACGGCATTCTCTTGAGCCTGAGTGCTTTGGCTCTCGAGTTCAGTAATTCGGTATACCTTGTCGCCGATTCCCACTTCTCTGCCGACTTCTCTTGCGATCGCAAGATTGTCGCCCGTGAGCATCTTCGGTCTCACCCCCAGATTCTTGAGCTCGTCTATCATTGGTTTCGATTCCGGCCTCGGAGGATCCGAAAGAGGTAGCAAACCAATGGGCTGGAACCCCTCGGCCAAGTTCTGCTCCGAGAGCGCTACTGCAAGGACGCGATATCCCCTTGAGGACAACTCCCCGACCCTCTTTTCATACTCGCGTTCCCATCTCTTGCCGTGTAGCGCCATGACTACCTGAGGGGCGCCTTTGACGACTCTGAATCGACGCCCCTCGATGCTTTCAATTGATGCCTCGGACGTCTTTGTCGAAGGGTCAAACGGCGTGAATGAAGCCTGTCGATAGTCACCTGTCATAGCATGAATTTCTCGAGCGTAGCGGATCACCGCGAGATCCACGACGTCCCTGAATTCTTCGCTCGATGCGAGCGCTGCAAATTTTGCGACCTCTTCCTTTGTGAATCCAGGCGATGGGATGGGTTCGGCAACGGACAAAGCGTTTTGAGTGATTGTGCCAGTCTTGTCAAGGCATAGAACTTCGAGCGAGGCAGCATCCTCGATTGAATCTAGTCTGGTCACGAGCGCCCCCTTGTTTGCGAGTTCCGTTGCGCCTACCGTAAGAACGATTGAAAACACAGCTGGCATAGCGGCCGGGATTGCAGCTATCAGGAAAATTAAAGAAAACGTGACCGTTGTCAGAATTGACGAATGAACTATGAGCGCGTCTGCGATGACGAGCGCGAGCAAGGCAACGCTGAAGTACATCGAGTACTTGACGAGGGAAAGCATCAACTCCTCTTGATGCGACTTGGGCCTCGCGGTTTTGACGAGCTCCGCCGTCTTTCCGAACAACGTCCTCTGTCCTGTGTTCAGGACGAGGGCTATAGCGTCGCCTCTCTGCACTAGGGAGCTCGAATATAATATCCCGGAGTCTTTCACGCTGACCGGTAGCGACTCTCCAGTCAACGAGGATTGGTCAACAGACACCGCGCCGTGGATTATCTTGGCGTCGGCGGGAACAAGGTCCCCCAACCCAATCGAGATGATATCGCCGGGTACTATCTCCCTGCTCTCAATCACGCTCCAGGTTCCGTCTCTGAGCACCTTTGCCCTAATCGCGAGCCTCTCTTTGAGGACTCGCAGGGCCTTGTTCGAGCTCATTGTTCTTTGAAACCCAATTGCTGAGTTAAGCAAAAGGAGCAACAGGATTATTGCTGCCTCTGGATAGTGCCCTATAGCAATTGAGAGAATTATCGTGAGTTCGAGGAGCCACGCCACAGGTCCCCAAAGGCGAGAGGCAAACTCGATGACGGGGTTTCTTTTTCTCTCCTTCACCTCGTTGAATCCGAGCTTCTCCGCTCTCAGTCTCGCTTGGGCATTAGGCAGCCCGGCCGGAGAAGAGAGAAGGAGCTTGGCGGCTTCTTCGTTTGAGAGACTTCTGAATTCGTCGGTGGGCCTTTCGGTTATCTCCTCCAGTTGCTGCATTGATTTGTCTTCAGAGTCTCCCTGCAAACGCAACGGCTCGGGCAATTGTTACAGTGCACCTAGTAGAGATATTGTAAACTAACGCCGCCAACGCCTTTACAGCCAAGTCACACATAATCACGAATACCAAAAGGCTGCGCTCACTCTTTACGATGCACCCTCGCGTGAGCTAATCCACTGCGGCAAATATAACGTACAGGTACGATTCTCGCTCTTGAGAGTGTGCCACTTGATCAAAACCAAGTACCTTTTGGTGTTAGAAGTGAAACAAGCAGAGGAGGAGGCGCCCCCAGATAGAACACCGGCAGATCAGGCTGGCTTGCAGAGCTCAACTCTGAGGTCTCAAGTGGCGTTCACTCAGAAGATGAGAAGTGCGTCATTGGAATACACAAGAGGCCGCCGGGCGTTACAGAGAACGTAGAGCAAGGCGAACTCTCTGCGGAGGAAAAGGAGCTCCTCAAGAGTTAGAAGGCCTCAAAGAACCGGAATTGAGTTAGCAGGCCGGTTTTGCCTATTTTGCTCTAACTTTGTTTTTTCAGGCAGTGTACTTGTTTTCCCTCAACACTTGAGGAATTCTATCGGGCGACTCGGCCAAGGGCACGAGCGAAATATCCTTGAAGGGTGGATAGTAGTCCTTGAACCCAAAGCCTGTGAGGATCGCGAGCGCTCTCTGGTCCTTCTTTATCTTCCCATCTCTGATTGCTTTGGAGATTCCAGCCAGTGCTGTTGCCGATGAAACTTCGGTGAAGATTCCGTCAAGTCTCGCAACCTCTCTCTGCGCTGAGAGTATCTCCTCGTCGCTCAGCGCGACGCCGAACCCCTTCGAATTCCTGACTGCGACAAGGGCGTGCTCTGTCCCAAAGTTCACTCTCAGCGCTCCGGCAATAGTTTCAGCCTTCCCGCCTTCCGGGACCTTCTCGGTGCCCGTCTCGATTGCAGTCACGGTGGGGCTCGAGTCTTTTCCCTGCACGGCGACCATGCCGGGGAGCTTGTCTACAACGCCCGCCTCCTTTAGCTCCGTGAACCCCTTGTAAATTCCGTAGAGCACGTCTCCCCCCGCGGTCGGCACGAAGATATAATCGGGGAGGCCGTCTCGCCCAAATTCTGCCGTGAGCTCATACGCTATGGTCTTGAGCCCGTCCACAAGCAGCGGGTTGTATGGTGACCAGATGAAGTGGTTCAGCCACTCGGGCAACGCCTCCTGGGTCAGGTTCAGGGCTCGCTCTAGGCTCTCTTTTGACTCGAAAATGTCCCTGACTCTCAGGAGCTTTGCACCGTACATAGCTATCTGCCCTAATTTAGATGGCGTGGAGTCCTCCCGGATGAGGACAAGGCAGCCAACTCCTGCCCTGGCAGCGTAAGCAGAGACAGCGGCCGCTGCGTTCCCAGAAGATGCGATGAAGACCCCCTTCTTTCCCCACTCGCGCGTGAGGGAGAGACCGAGAGAAGCTGCCCTGTCCTTGAAAGAACCGCTAGGATTCTGGCCTTCTAACTTGCACCAGAGGTTCTCGGAGCCGATTGATTTACCATATCTCCTCGCTTCGACCAAAGGAGTCCAACCCTCGGAGAGAGTGACAATGTTCTCGTCCGACAGAGGAGGCATCAGGTCCCTGAACTGCCAGATTGAATCCCTAACTCGAATCGCGGAAGCAAAATCCCAACCGGCGAGATCGTATCTCGCATCGAGCACTGCGCCGCACTTTTTGCAACGCGAGTGTGTACGTACGGGATATGTCGACTTGCATGTCATGCATTCAAGCCGAAGGAAGCGATTTTTCTTTCTGTTGCCTTCTCCACCTGTCATTTTTCGTTGTGTTTGCATTTGTCGTGTCTATTCTCTCTATCTTTTCTTTCCTATCCTTCATCAGACCTCAAAGATCTAAGCGCAGTCGAAAAGCATGCGACGCCCTATCGACGCCTAGGGGCCATTGCCGGCTGGCCCCTTCTCACCGCTTCCCGCCGTCCCGAGATACATCCTGATGATCTGCTCCTCATT
Organism: Nitrososphaerota archaeon; assembly: GCA_021325255.1. The sequence goes on from JAJPHP010000040.1 coordinate 26,306, forward strand.
CTCAATCTGGGCTGGCGTTCCGTCAAAGACCTTCTTCCCCTGCGTCAGGACGACTCCCCTGCTTGCTAGCCCGAGCGCCTTTCGCGCGTTCTGTTCCACTAAGAGAAGCGTCACGCCAGACTCGTGGATCTCTCTCAACTTGTTCAGGACCTGATCTGCGATAATCGGGGCGAGAGCAGCAGTCGGCTCGTCCAAAAGCAGCATCATAGGCTTTGCCATGAGTGCTCTTCCGATTGCGAGCATCTGCCTCTCTCCGCCGCTGAGAGTTCCAGCACGTTGTTTTTCCCTCTCCTTGAGGATTTGAAACATCTTGACCACAGAGTCGAGCCTTGAGAGCCTTTCAGACTTGTCTCCCGTGGCTATGGCCCCGAGCAGAAGGTTCTCCTTTACTGTCAATTCTGGAAATACGTTTGACACCTGGGGGACGTATCCCAACCCCATCCTCGCAATGTCCTCAGGCTTCGATCCACTTATCTTCCGTCCAGAGAACTCGACTGAGCCCTCGAAGATCGAGGTCAGACCGAAGATCGATTTTACAAGAGTGCTTTTCCCAGAGCCATTTGGACCTATTACTGCGATAATTTCGCCTTGCTCCACCTTAATGGAAATTCCCTGGATTATGGCGAGCTTCTGGTACCCCGAGACAAGGTTCACGACGTTGAGCAGCGGCATTTTGTGAAACTGTGACTCCCAAATTACCCAAGGTACGCGTCTATGACGCTCTGCTCCTTGACAACCTGGTCAGGTTTACCTTCGGCTATTACTTTTCCCCTGCTCATGACGTAGACGTAATCAACAAAGTCAAAGAGTATCTCGAGCCTGTGCTCAATAATTAAGAAGGTAGTACCGGCCCTCTTTCTCCTCGTTTCGATGCTCTTGAAGATGTCGCGAGCGAGTCTCGGGGCCACTCCCGCTGCGGGCTCATCAAGCATGAGCATCTTCGGGTCACCCATGAACGCGGCCGCGAGCTGGAGAAGTTTCATCTGTCCTCCGGAAATGTCGGACGACCACTTGTCGTAGAGCTGCTTTATCTCAAGGAATTCAAGCAACTCGGACGCCTTCTTGGCATTTCCAAGTTCCTCCTCGTCCCACCTCTGGTGGAACATTGCGTTGAGCGGGTTCTCACCCTTCTGATCCTTGGGCACAAGGAGAGCATTTTCGAGGACAGTCATGCCAAAAAAGAGTCGAGGTGTCTGGAAAGTACGCCCTAGACCAAGTTTGAAAATCTTGTGCGGCTGCAGGAGATCTATCTTTCTTCCGTCGAAAACGATAACTCCCGCGTCCCTTCTGATCGTACCCCCGATCACATTGAATAGCGTAGATTTCCCACTGCCGTTCGGGCCTATGAGACCGGTGATCGATCCTCTCTTAACTTTGAGATCTACCCCGTCGATTGCGTGGAGACCCTCGAAGGACTTGCGCAGTCCCGAAACTTCGAGGATGTTCTCACCGCTACTGTTGTTGCTGCTTTGTGGTTGTTGCTGATGCTTGCTGCTCAATCACTTTCGACGGCTCCTCGTTCTTCTTTTCAGTCTGTTTTTCAGCAGGCGGCGATGTAGTTTCGTCTTCCCCTTTCTTTCCCTTCCCAAAATCAAATAGAGTGTAGGCCTTTGTCTTCACCCTTCCTTCAGGGAATATGCCCTTGGGTCTAAACATCAAAAGGACAAGAAGCAACGCTGCTTCGAGCATGTATCTAAGGTAGCTCAGAAGATTGGGGTCAAAGTGCGGGAACACACCCTGGAGGAGCGTCCCGAGGATCAGCGTGCCGCGATCTAATGCAGTTAGAATTGCGACGCCCACGAACACGCCCCTGTTGTTTGCAATTCCCCCGAGCACGATCATGACAAAGAGTGAGAAGGTGACAGCGGAGATGTAGTCGTCAGCGATTGCGACTCCAATGTAGAAAGAGTAGAGCGCTCCCGCGAGGCCTGCCATCGCTGAGCCGATGATTAGGACTTGCTTTCGGACCTTGTTGATGTCCTTACCAGCCGTTTCCGCGGCTATTCTGTCGTCCCTGACCGACTTCAGTACGCGCCCAAAGGGAGAGTTTGACATCCTCTGCACAATGAGGTAGCATATGAAAGCAAGGACAAGTATCACCGCCGTATAAATTCCCTCGGCCAGTTCGGGGGAGTAGTTCTTGAGAGAAACAACATTGTCGAGCGAGGCAAACGGTTGGAGGAGGCCCGCGAGCCCGTTGTAACCACAGAAGAACTGCGGGGTGTTTCGCGCAATGATCCTGAACATCTCGCCCGCGACTAGCAGGACCATACCGAGATACCACTCCTCCTTCACTCTTAGGGCGGGGTAGGACGCCAAGAGACCAGCACCCGCCCCAACTCCGATCGCCACAATTAGGGCAACGACCCATATCGCGACAGCGATGCCCCCATTGCTATTCACGATTGCCTCGCGCTGGACGAGCAGGTTGACGTCGCAAATGTCTGCCGGAGGAAAGCCGGAATATAGGCGAATGAGCGTCGAGCTGACAATGCCAGCAGTGAACGCGCCTGCTCCGTAGAATAGAACCTGACCAAAGTTCGGCTGCCCACCGAACCCGTATTCGAGGTTAAGGCTCAAGGCTAGGATTGAAAAGATCCCAAAGACGCTGAAGTAAGCTATCGCGAGTCCGATAAAGTCGAATGCCAGCGGTCGTTTCCTCTCCTCTCACACGTGGTGAATTTTCTACAGTTTTGCTTCCTGTTTCAAAACCGTTGATTTCCGGAAATAGTCGGCGAGCTTGTGAAAGTTTGGAGAGATTCCGGTGGGCCTCAAGATCAACACGGCGACCATGATTGCGAACGGGAGAATCGGTTCATAGGTCAGGGGGACGCCGAAGTAAATGTAGAGCGCCTGCATCACGGTATTCTCTGCAAAGCCCACAAGGTATCCTCCGACGATTGTACCTGACATACTAGTAAGTCCAGCGATTATGACCACTGTGAAAATCTCCAGCAGGATGTTGAATCCCATGTCAGGCGTCGCCACAGTGTAAACCGCAAAGATCGATCCTCCCACACCTGCGAGTCCTCCGGCGATAACCCACATTACTAGTACGACTCTGTTGATCTTTATCCCTGAAACGCGAGCTAGGTCGAAGTTGACCGCCACTGCCCTCATCGAGATTCCCATCCTGGTAAAGGTAAGAAATCCACCCAGAGCGAGTGAAACAATTATGGCCAGAGGGATAGCGATAGCTTCGACATTTGTTATGTTGACGCCAAAGAATTGACCAAGAACGTATACCGGAATCCTTGGCTTTGCAAAAAGCAGGTTCTCAATCGAAGCCCAGGAGTAAATCGAGTACCTCAGGAACAGGGCCACGGCAAAAGAGGAAAGCATCAGGATGTAGATTGAAATCTTTCTATCTATCAGCGGCTTGAACACGACGTAGTGTATCGCCACAGCAATGAGGGCGCAGAGGACAAACGCCGTAATGCCCGCGAGCAGCACGTTGCCAGGGTACAAAATCGCAACTATGACGGTGGCATATGCCCCTATCGTGAGTATTTCTGCATGAGCAAAGTTAGGCAACTTGAGCACAGCAAGGCTAAGTGTCATGCCGAGCGAAGCGAGGACGTAGATACTCCCTACCAGGAGTGATTGCATTAGCGAGGGAAGGAGCCAGCTCAGCAAGTGGAGGTTGACTTTCCCAAGTAGTTGCGCTTACGATATTTATGTGTTGAAAGATTACAAGTTTAGAATTTGGCAACAAAGTATAATACCGCCACTATTCTCGGGTTCTTTTATGGCATCTACAACATTAGCCGCAGCATTATTGGTAATCGGCCTAGTAGTTGGTGCTGGAATTGGTTACGCCGCAGTTAGCGCAACCACCAGCTCGAAAACGGTCACGAGTACTGTAGTTTCAACGGTAACAGGTACAGGAGGCGGAGGTGGATCCGCCACAACAGTGACACAGACGGTCACTGGCACTGGCGGTGGCGGTGGTGGCGGAGGCAACCAGACCTACACGATTGGCATTGTCTTCCCGCTGACTAGCTCGCTCGCAGCGTTCGGCAAGTCCTTTGTCAACGGTGTGAACCTCGCCGTGCAGCAGTTCAACGCTAATCTTTCAGCCTCTGGAAGTCCAATCAGATTCAAGACAGTCGTCGCAGACGATCAGGGCACTCCGGCTGGAGCTCTCCAGGCGGTGCAAACACTCCATACGACTGATGGAGTGAACGTCATCATCGGCCCGCTGACGACAGCCGAGGTCTTGGGTGTAAGAGATTACGCTGATACAAACCACATCCTTCTGCTCCCGCCCGCGTCCTCGGGAACCGCAGCAGCAATTCCGAATGACTACATACTGAGACCCGGACAGCCGGGTGATGCATTCGAAGGAAGCGCACTTGCACAAACAATCAACCACTTTGGCATGAAGAACGTGGTTTACATCTACTCCTCAGACACTTCAGAGGCAGGAACGTTCAACCTGACACAATCACTGCTCCAGGCAGACGGAGTCAAGGTGACGGGGATCGAAGTCCAGCCGCTCCAGTCTGACTATTCGAGCGCCGTATCCACGGCAGACCTCGACGTCGGCAACGCGCTGTCTGGCGGTGGAACAACTGCAAACACTGCAGTAGTGCTTGGCGAACACGGCACTGACGCAGAAAACATTCTGAGCCACGCATCGACTTCGCAGAATCTTGGAAAGGTGAGATGGTTCGGTATCGAGGCGTTGAATGACCAGCTGCTTCTTAACGACTCAACGGTTGGACCGTTCATGAACAAGGTGAATCTCACAATCACCACGCTCTACACACCGGGTAGCCCTCAGGGACAGGCCTTCCTGTCAAACTACCAAGCGGTATACGGAGCGCCCCCGGAGCCCTTCACTAACTACGCATACGACGTCGCGTGGATTGCCCTGCTCTCAATCGCCGCTGCAGGAACCACAAACGGACAGGCTCTCCTCTCCATCGTACCGGTCGTTGCAAACCACTACTTTGGCTCGAGCGGAACGCCCACCTACCTTGACAAGAACGGAGACCAATCGATTGGATTCTTCGCAATCGACCTATGTGTCAAGAACGCCACGCAGTTCCAGTTCAACCAGATAGGGCTGTACGACGGGTCGAGCAACACTGTATCGTTCAGTGGTCCATAGTCAAGAACACATGGGAGTTAGGGAATCAGAAAATCGGGGAAATCTGCGAGTGCGGGTTTTCCAAAAACCCTTTTCCCTTCTCCCGAACCCTTTTTCTTTTTTCTTCACTTTCTGAAAGACAAAAAATCGCCTTTTGGTTTTTACTTTGCTAGTCTTTGCATCTCAAGAACGACTCGGTCTAAGCAGAGTGTCTCTGCTTTGTATCTCACTTTGTCATTTCTTTATCTTGCAGGCGCCCTAAGATATTGCCCTGGTCAAAGAAATGACCAGCATAACTAATCGAAAATCACTCTTTTTTTCAGGTGCTGAAATTAGGGGGAACGCAGTCCCTCACTGCCTTTCCCCGTTCGGTTCCGTTGCAAGATAGATCATGGGACCAAGGATAACTGCCGGTATTGAAATCAAAATCCAGGAGAGGTCGTAGCCATTCAAGAACACAAGTCTTGGAAACACGACATTGGAGACCGAACCGGCAAGTATGCCTGCAGCGTTCATCAGGCCTATCGCGATTGGCACATACTGCGCGCCGATGTTTCGAAGTTGGGAGGCGTAAGCTAGGGCAATGGTGCTTCCACCCAGCACGAAGAAGCCGGAGAAGAAAGCAGCTATCCAAGCGGCATAAGGACTTTGGAGTGAAAATAGGGAGATCGAAATTGCGGCTCCGATTGCTGAGGTCAGGATGAAGAAGCGCCTTCTGTGGAATCTGTCAGAAATCAATCCTGCAATCGGTGACCCGACTATCGCCCCGATAGATGGAAGCGAAGAGATCGTCCCAGCTAGGGCGGGGGAGTAGTTGAGCTGGCTTTCCGCATAGACGACGATAAACTGAGAAACTACGTAGAACGCCCCGAAGGCTCCCAGCGTTGAAATTATGGCCAGCCAGACGTTTCTCGAGGTAAGGGACGTCTTAACCTGAGAGAAATCCAGTGCCGTCTTCTTCTTGATTCCCTCGAAGGCGTACAGGTTCTCAATAAACGAACCAAGTGTGAGCGCCGCGGTAACCGCGAACGGCCAACGCCAGTCGAACACCGCTGCAAGAGGAGTGAAGAAAAACAGGGCGAGGCCTGCTCCGAGATTGAACGAGCTGTTGTAGATGCCTATCGCGAGGCCCGACCTCTTCCCTCCCAGCGCGCCCGAGGCGATGGTAAGCGCCGGCGCGTAAAACAGGGCCGCCCCGATTCCGGTGATGAGTCGCGCCGCAATCTGGAAGTAAAATTCGCCTGAGAGAGTGGAAGCAAACGATGCCGCGGTAATTATCGCGAGTCCTGAAGTGCTCGCGTACTTTGCGCCTCTTTGAGCCGAGAGGATTCCAGCGGGGATCTGGAAGGCGGCAGTGCCGATGAGGAACGCCGCGGAAAAAAAGCCCAACGCTGCTATCGAGTAGTGAAATCTGATAATCATCTCAGGAAAGGCAGCCGAGAGGTCAAACCAGCAAAGGGCGTAGATTGTTCTTGAGAACGTCACCGAGCCAAAAACGAACGCAGGGCTGCGCGCTGGCAAGTAAAGCCTGTCTCTTCTGATTTTCAGGGTTTCCTCGCTCTATAAGTGAATAGTTCACCATCGATAATTCAACAATTCATGTTGCTGTAACTTGATCTTGTACGCACTTTGCAACTTCGGATTTGAATCATCGCCAACATTAGTCGCTTCTCCGAGCAGGGAGAAGAGAGCATAATATTCGAGTCAAGGCTTTTATTTGCAGAAAGGTTTCAATGCATTCTGTACGCCTTCGGGGAGAGTAAGAGAAAGTAGGAACATGAAATCTAGAACGAGAAAGAGTCCTGCCAAAAGATCTTCGATTAAGAGGAATGCAAAACTACCCTTGCTCGCAACGCAGGTCCAGCAGCTGGCAACCAGGGTTGCAAACATGGAAAAGACAGGCGAGCCATTCGGGACTGTCACGATTGCAGAAATGGGACAGAAACTTGCCTCCGAGGGCAAGGATGTGATTTTTTGTGCAGAGAGCGTGATTTCCACTAGAGTTCCTGACGTGGTCCTCGATGAAACAGGCAAGACCTTCAGAGACGTAGCAGTACAACAAGAAGCACCGTTTCTAGGTATTCCGGAACTCAGGAAGGCGATTGCCGCGAGGTTTTCCCGACTCTATGGGCTGAACCTGAACTGGGAGAACCAAATCATTGTGACCTCGGGGAGCATGCAGGCGGAGTACTACCTGATGTCTGCCCTAATCAATCCTGGCGACGAAGTAATAATCCCCACGCCAACGTTCTTCTTTGACATGCCTGTGATCCTCGCGAGGGGGAAGCCCGTGTTCGCAAAGCTCAGTGTAAAGAATGGCTTCTTTCACGACAGGATGGTGTTCGAAAAACTCGTGACGAGGCGCACAAAGTTGATCGCAGTGTGTAATCCTCAGAACCCAACGGGGCGCGTCCTCACTGAAGAGGAGCTAGTTGGGATCGTCGAACTCGCGAGGAAGCACGACCTCACGATCATGCACGACCAGGTCTACGAGAGGATTGTCTACGACGGAGTTCCGTATGTCCCACTTTGCAAGTTCAAGGAAGTAGAGGACAGGCTCGTTTCGATTTCCTCGTTTTCCAAGCTTTTCAACATGATAAACTACAGGCTTGGGTACGCCGTCGGTCCGAAGGAGATAATCAACGGCATGGAGCTCGTCCACATGTTTTCGAGCATGGGAATCCCGAGCCTGATACAGAGGGGGGCGCTGGCTGCGCTCTCTCCAGATTTCGAGGACAGACACGTCTCCGAAACGATCGCGAGCCTCCAAAAAGCCAGAGACTATGCGATCAAGCGCCTCTCGGGCATCGAGGGAGTTAGGGTGGTGAAACCCGAGGGGACTAACCTCATCCTCCCTGACATCTCCTCGTTTGGAATGAGTTCGATGGAGTTCTGCAGGTACCTGCTAAAGGAGGCGCTGGTCGCCTGCGCGCCAGGCGTGGCATACCATGCCGAGGGGCACGTGCGAATCTCGCTGGGGACAGAGAGAATCTTTGAGGCTATAGACAGGATCGCGGATACAATTGAGAGACTGAACAAGGAGAAACAAAAGCCCAAGATAACGGCTTGAATCATTGAATTCAGGCCCGAAACAACGTATGCGTTGCACTCATGCCAGAATTTGAGCGCAAGATTTCGAGTGACTAGTTATAACATGCGATGGTGACATCAAACAAAGTAGGGATGTCAAGCAAAAAATTGCTGAGCGGCGAGCAACAATTGCAGATTCGATCAGTTAAACCACAGGACGCTAAGGCAATGTGGAGGGCCGTCATAGAAAGAGATGCCAGTTTCTTCTCCTCGTTTGTATATGCTGTGAATACGACCGGAGTCTACTGCCGCCCGACCTGTCCCTCCAGACGGCCCAGGGAGGATCAGGTAGTATTCTTCTCCACACCGAGGCAGGCAGAGACCGCGGGCTATAGAGCCTGCATCAGGTGCGACCCACGCGGAGACCACAAGGAGCCTCCGGGCGCGAGGATGGTCAGGCGGATCTGCAAATTCATGGACGAGAATTATGACTCGAAGATCACGCTAAAGTCTCTGAGCGAGACGGAGGGACTCAGCCCCTTCCATCTTCAGAGAAAATTCAAAGAGATCACCGGTCTCAGTCCGCGACAGTACCTCGAATCCACGAGGTTGAAGCATCTCAAGCTCTCCCTGATGAGCGGCGAATCCACAGTGAAGTCAACATATCGGGCGGGATACAATTCGTCGAGCTGGCTCTACTCGGGCAAGAGACCTCGATTAGGCATGAGCCCATCGATTTACAAGAAGGGAGGGGAAAGCGAGCTGATCTATTATACGATTGCAGATTGTGCTTTAGGGCGACTTCTTGTCGGGGGCACGGAAAAAGGAATCTGCGCGGTGAGCATAAGAGATTCCGACGAGAACCTTGTCTCATTTCTCAAGGCGGAGTACCCGAGAGCACGAATTGTCCCGCAGAGAATTGGCGCCGAAGACGCGGGAAACGGGGAATCTGGGGACTTTTCATCGTGGGTCAGGCATATTCTGGATTGCCTCGCTCAAGGAAGGGATATTGCACGAACCGGCTTGCCCCTCGACATCAAAGGGACGGCGTTTCAATTCAGGGTTTGGCGGGAGCTGCTCAAAATTCCGTTAGGCAGCACAAAATCATACAACGAAGTCGCGAAGAGGATAGACTGTCCAAGAGGATCAAGGGCTGTTGCTAACGCCTGTGCGAGGAACCACGTTGCGTTACTGATCCCATGTCACAGGGTCGTGAGGCAAAGTGGAGATATCGGAGGTTACCGCTGGGGTGTTCAAAGGAAGCAGCATCTTCTGGAACAGGAAAGGGAGCATGCAGAACTAGAAAAAAAGCAGGCAGAGTAGAGCTGCCCCAAGAAAAGGCTCACCGTGCGATTGTGTACCGAGGTGACTGAACCTGCGCGTGGCGAAAGCAACTTACCAGGTGGTCGTTGACCATCCCAGACGCTTGCATGAACGAGTAACAAATCGTGGAGCCCACGAATTTGAACCCCTCCTTTGCCAACCCCTTGCTCATCGAGTCGGACACCGGGGTCTTCGAAGGGACTTCGGAGAGACGCTTCCACTTGTTTACAAGTGGCCTTCCTCCCACAAAGTCCCAGATGAACTTGTCGAAGGTACCGAAATGCTCTTTGATTTTGAGGAAGCACTTTGCATTCGCAACCACTGATTCCACCTTCAGCCTGTTGCGAACGATTCCAGGATCCGCGAGAAGGCTTGTGATCTTTGTGCCGTTGTACCTTGCAATCTTTGCCGGGTCAAAGCTATCAAAGGCACTCCTATAGTTCCCTCGCTTTCTCAATATTGTGATCCAGCTGAGACCTGCCTGAGCGCCTTCAAGGATCAAAAGTTCGAAGAGCTTTCTGTCATCATGGAGAGGAACTCCCCACTCTGCGTCATGGTACTCTATGTAGAGGGGGTTGTCTAGAGATGCCCAGTCGCATCTGTTCAGCTGCCCTCCCATCCTGCTCATTACTGTTCTGAAAGAGAGCACGTGGACTCGCTATCTTTTATCCTTTCTGAGGCGCTTGGAACAGAAGTTTTGATTGAATAGGAATGAAAGAAGGAAGAAGGAATAAGATCGAGGATGAAGAAGAAGCGATGGGCAAGATATGATTTAAGGCGCTATGAGTCAAGGGAAACAATTAGTTACGCAGAAGGAAGGGAGTAGGCGAAAATGTCTCTCGGTTTGCCTTCTCCTTCCACAGGTAACTTTTTTCTCATCAGCAGGCGTTCAAGCCGTCTCGTCGATTACTAGATCTGCGGTGCTCTTCATGTATTTCTTGGAAACGCCCGCAGGTTGGCTGTCCCACTCGAAATGCGTCTCAGACTCGATGCCAAGCTTCCTTGCTTCACTTGAGATCGACTCCAGTCTGGCACGCCCACGAGAAAGCTCCGAGGTGAACTCCCAGTCGACTTCCGAGGAAGACGCGCCATCAGAAACAAGTCTGGGAACAGCGGTGTAGACTAGAGAAATCCGTGCTCCGGTGTCCTCCGCGAGCAAGAGCGCATTTCTTACGGCTCTTTCCGGTGTCTTTGAGTTGATGATGAGAAGAAGTCTTCCATTCTGTGGGACTTGCTTCTCTCGAAACGTGCTTTCCTGCTTCTTTAGGAGCAGGGCTTGTTGATCACTGATTGAAGTCCAGTGCCAGGTCTTGCCCGAACTTTCAACCCTTTCGCGGAGAGGTTCAGCCCAGCTCTTAGGATAACCAAGAACGTTTACAATCGAAGACCACTCGTCGTCGCTTGGTTTCTCTTCTAGTCTCTCGTTTTGCTGCTTTTGATTTTTTGCAAGTGTAACTGTGGTTGACATTTATCTTCTCTAGGGAAGGGATGGCTGCCCGAATATATGGGCAGTATGTATTTACCTTGCGAATAGTATATACTATTTCATGAGGAGCCAGAGCCTTTACCATAGAACTCTCTTCTACTCCTCTGCTATGACCTCGACCATGTCCGAGGAAGACTCTACAGTGCGGTTGATGATTGTTTCAGACGCAATGATGTAGTATCTTCCTATCTGCTTGATGCTTTGTGTTATTGATTTGAGAGGATTGGCAACCCCTATTGCTCCGGTTATGAGGCTGTTGAGCGTAGAGTCGACCTTTTCCTCGAGTTCTGAGAGTTTCTCGTACTCGACCATTGCAGAATTCGCAGAGTGTATGTCATGCCTGAAGAGAGATCGCATTGCGAGCGCACCGATCTTCTTTGCGTTCTCATTGAGAAGCGAGACCTGCTTGTTCACCTCTCCATTGAAGTACTTCAAGTCGATAATCCTCATCGCGCTCCTCGCGATGACCTGCGCGTAATCACCGACCTCCTCAAGAGCCTTGATGACTAGTCTGTCTCCCACTATATTCCTGGGATTACCGAGTCCAACCTGCTCAGCGAGTCCCTTGTCCTCCACCGCTTGGAGTACTTGCCTCGTAGCAAGGAAGTATACCTTGTCTGCTTCGGAGTCCATGTCGATGACCTGCTTTGCGAAATCGTTCCTCTCCTCGATTAGCGCCTTCACCGCCAGGTCACGCATCGAGTCTACTATCAGGTGCAGTCTAGAAATGAGGCCGTCTATCGGGAACTTTGACGGATCCAGGAAACTCTGTATCAGGACCCTGTTCACCCCCTGCTCGACGATGCCCATCCCGATGAGCTCGTTTAGAGATTTTCTGATCATATCGAGCTGAGGCGGCGTGAACTCTGTCGCCTTGGTCTTGATCTCAATCGTCTCATGGCCTGCTATGTATGCTCCGAGAATCAGTCGGCCGAGCAGCTTCCCCTCTGCCTTCTCAGCGTAGATTATGCATCGCCGCTTTGTGCGAAGCATCTGCAGTGAGGGATGGACTATGAGTCTCCCCTGGTCATCAGTGGTCAGGCTGACCGTGTCGCCTCGCTTGAGATTGAGTTGCTTCACCCAGTCCTTGGGGAGCGATACCATTAACGTGGAGTACCCTAGCTTCTGTAGTCGTCTCTGTTCGAGCAATTCTTCCTCTTCGTCTTCGTTGTTCTGATTGTTCGAACTCAGACCGGGTTAATTAAGCTAGTTAATACAAAGTGCCGCAGAACCCACAACAGGCTTATGGGTATAATCTCTCATACCTATGATATCGGAGGCCTAGCCCCGAGCTTGAGATTAACAGAGGTCAGGCTCCCTCCTCTTATTATGCCAAGAGTCACCATCTGACCAGAAACAGTGTGCTCCTCGAGGTAGGTCGCGAGTGCGTCGTTGTTCACGATCCGCGTTCCATTTATGGAGATGATGATGTCTCCTCCGACAAGATACTGCTGACCTGCTATCGTGACAACCTGCGATCCGGCACGGAGACCCGCGTTGCTTGCGGGGCCGCCAGGGACGACGTTCTCGATCAGGACGCCGTATGTGACATTGGTTCGAGAAGCCTGGGAGAGCTGATAATTCATGTCAGCTCCGCCAATTCCAAGGTAGGAGTGCTGGTTGTACGACCCCGTAGTCACGAGAGAGGGAATCTCCTTCATTATCGTATCCGATGGTATCGCAAAGCCGACCCCCTGCGAGCTCTGGACGACCGCGGTAGTTATGCCGACCACGTCCCCGTTCGAGTCAAGCAAGGGGCCACCAGA
>JAJPHP010000070.1 GCA_021325255.1 Nitrososphaerota archaeon
AAGCCGTACTTTCCAGAGAGAGATCAACGCTACTTGGAGATTGGATGAATGCCTTCTTTGTCCTTGATGCACCGTGCCATTCTGTTGGCGCCCCAACCACTATCAATCCAAATTTATTGAGCGATGGTGGACTGACTTCTTTGGCAGTAGGTAGTTGTTACATGTTGTCTGCCATTTTTGGACTGTTGTTGCTGTGACATTTTCCCTTCTCTTCAGCTCTCTTATCTTTGAACGGTCAAATGGCGAATGGGCAAGCAAGATAAAGGCGTTGTGAAAGTGCCCTACTCGAGAACAGACTCTAGTAGGAACTCCCAAAGGGTTGATCACTTATTTGCGAAATCGAACTACCTAACCAGATCGAGATTTCTAGAGAGACGCGTTTGGGGCCTGAAAGCTGCACGCTTCACAGAGAACAGATATAGGCGGATTCGGCTCGGATTGCAAAACCCTAACTATTCGCTCGAGTCTTGATTGCGGCTTAGGACGACTTGCGGTTTCCCCATCCTCCCGAATAGATGGATACATATTTGCATTCATCGTGATTCACCGACTATTCAAACTTGAAGATTCTTCTGTTATTCTCTAGGAGACAACTATCTACTCTGGCAATACACGTTTATCTTGACTTCATGATCTTTTCAGCGGCTCTTGCTCTAAATCTTTCTGCATTAATCACATAGCGCTTATGAGTTCCTTCACTGATTTTATCGATTTCATCCCAAGCTGTGATGTCAAAAGTAAGCTCCATTCCTTCAACGTTTACTAGCTTCACTCGTACTTCAACCTCCAAGCCCGGAGGAGTAGGTGAGACATGACTAACAGAGATATGGGTTCCTACAGTTTGCTACGCAGGCCAATCGATGTGTGGATTGACCGCTTGGATGCAAGCCCACTCGATTAGCCCCACCAAAAAGCCGGTCGCAAAGACCTCCGGCATGACCCCAAATTCGGGAGACTCGGGATACAGTGCTGGCACTATCTTGGATCTTGGTATCAGAAACTTGAATTGATATTCAATACCGATTTTCAAAGAATCTTTCAACTACGAAATTATCTTCTCCTAGCTTTTGATAGAGTTGGCGGATCCTTGTCTTAGTAAGATCACGTATAACAGAGCTCCGAATCCCCAGCAATAAGGACTCTGGTAAACGGAGCTCGTTCAGAGAACGATCAAGACGATCCACTTTTCGCTTCCCGTTCGTGGGATTGGAATTCTCGCTGATAAATCGTCGTCAAAGAGTTAATACGTGGGCCTGAATAGGGTCATCCTTGTAGTAACGTTTAGTTTTGATTTTGGGAATCGATCACATTTCGCTTCAAGTTATCGACCGTGAGAAAAGCATAGACTTCTATTCGAAGCTAGGTTTCGCCACGATTAAGTCTGTAACGATTCCAGAAATTGATACTACATTAGACATACTGATGTTAGGCGGAGCAGGTTGCCGAATCGAGGTCCGGAGCTCCGCCAGCCAAGTTGACGCCTTGCATCATGCGGGCGCGGCACACTTTTCAAATCAGAGCGAGTCATCGTCATCCTCTTCCTCTTCCTTTGCTCACTTTGCACTCAAAGTGGAAGACTTATCCGAAGAGATGGCGCGACTGCGAGGATCCGGGATAGAATTCATCTCCACTCCCAAAGAGGGAAAGCTCGGAACCTTTGTGTTCCTCAAGGATCCCGACGGCAATGTAATCGAATTTATTCAGACAACCGACGAATAGAGAATGGATCAGATATCCAAGGATTCAGTCCAGGTGCTCTTCGAGGGCGAGCCTCATGCCTCTTATGATGTAGATCGCCTCCTTCAGATTCGGAATTTCAAACTCTACTATCGGTTCAAATCCCTTTTGTTTCATTTCCTCTCTCGCGCTCTTCAAATCGGCCACCCTGAGCGATATTCCCCTCATCCCGTCCTGCGCGAGCCTCGGTTTCAACTGCTCCACCAGTTCAACCCCGAGTGAAGAGATGGCAATGTTAACTTCCATTCCGTCTGGGAGGATGTGATGCCCCCTTCTTTCGAACTCTATACCAAGCAGTCCGCTGAAGAAGCTGACACTTTCATCAATGTTCTTCGCCGTCAGCAACACATTTTCAATTTTTAGAATTTTCATGATGGCAAAGCAGAGACCTCTCTTCCAAAGAGTAAGCGCTTTCGAAATTGGAGCGCATTCAAGATGGCCTATTAGGCTTTTTGATTCTGATGACGATGACAAGAACTTCTTTAGTGAAATTCGGAGAACATAAATTCTCTTGACCAGATATTCTCGCACGGTCGTCGAATTCAATCTATTCCGATGAATGCCAGACTCAGCCCAAATACCAGACGATACGTCGCCGGGTTTTTCCTCGTACCCTCCTTCAGCGGTCTTGTGGCATCCCAGGTATTCTCGATTCTCTTGCCTCTTATAGCCTACAATTATGGCGCGAGTGCCTTAGAGGTTGGAGTTGTCGGGGGAGTCGCTAACGGCGTCTACGTTATTTTTGCCGCAATGATGGGAAGAATCTCTGGCGAGGAGAGGAGAAGGCGCCTTCTTGTGATTACATCGCTCTTCGTACTGATGGTGCTGTCGATTCTTTACTTCTCTTACTCGAACAACGTTGCACAACTCATCGGCTTGAGAGTCGTCGAGGGAGTAGGCTTTTCGATGTTTTGGCCGATCATTCAGTCAGGCATCGGCAAGCTGGATTACCTCAGCTCAGTGAAGGTTCTGGGAATGTACAATGTGAGTTGGTCGGCTGGATCCGTTATCGGACCATTGATTGTAACCATAGCTTCGATTTTCACTGGGATGCAGTTTTCGTTCGAAGTAACGGCAGTTCTTCTTGGGGGTACTATCGTGATTGCTTTGATAACTACTCGGAATGGAGTGGTAGGAGGGGGACGGATAGAGGAGGCCGTTCAGGACAAGTCTGAACCCGTAAGAGAGAAGGCAGATATTACAGAAACTGACAGTTCACCGGCCTCGCCGAGCAAGAGGAAGGGATCCAAGGAAGTCCTCTCCCTTATGATGTTCACAGTGTTATGTGCTTCATCGATGGGAGTCCTGTTCACCTTCTTTCCGCCATACGCGGGATCTCTAGGGTTTCCTTTAGCCACTGTCGGCTTTGCGATCATGGCGTATGGAGCAACTAGGTTTCTTTCCTATCTCGTGTTATCTGTAGGGAGGATCCGACAAAAGCTTGTAGTCAACGAAAGTCACAGGTTGGTCAGACTCTTCTGTGGGTGTGCACTCATTTCTGCAGCAACTGCGCTGATTGGAATTGTTGCCAACGCGATGGTCCTATACTTTGGAGCATTTATCGCGGTCGCCGCAGGATTCACACTAGTCTACAGTGTCTCGCAATCGGCCATGATATCGGAATCCGGCGCTTCTCAGTCCAGCTCATTGGCAGGGCTCTTCGAATCCGCGCTGGGACTTGGCTTAGCCGGCGGCCCAATTCTGGGTGGAGTCCTCAGTACAGCCGGACTTTCATTTGCTTTTTTGGTGCCATCTTTTGAACTGGTAGCAATTAGTTTGACACTAGCGTTAAGTTATTTCTTATGAGAAGACGCACACATAGAGACGACGCAATTCAAAAAGTTAGACAGAGGAAGTACCTCCTACATCTGTTTGTGATTTCGCCCCCCTTCAATTTGAATAGCCTTAAGTTCAATGAAGATACTCGGCACCTTTACAACAAGTACAAGGGAAGCGGAGAGGAAAAAGGAGAGCGGTAAAAGGGTAAGATGACGATGCACGGCACCAAGGTAATCACGGAGACTCTGAAGAGAGCGGGGATAAACACAATCTTTGGTCTACCAGGCCATACTGTTCACCATCTCGCCGATGAAATTTACAGGGACGGCTCATTTCGACTCGTCTCTCCAAGAACTGAAACCGGCGGGACATTCATGTCCTATGGTTTCAACAGGGCAAGCCACCGCTTGGCTTCAGCTTGTGTTTGGCACATAGCCGGAGCTCCGTATAGCATGCCCGCGGTCCACGCGGCATTCGATGATTCTGTGCCACTGCTCGTCATGTATGGTCAAGCTGAATCTTGGTTCAAGGGAAGGGATCCCATCCAAGCAAGCGACCACATGCTTGACTCGTTTTATCCCATTGCAAAATTCACGCACAAGATCGAGAAAGCTGGACTCATCCATCAAGCTCTGAGGCAAGCGATACTAGCAGCTTCGAGTGGTCGGCAAAGACCTAGCGTCATCGAAATCCCGACCGACATCCAACAGGATTCAACGGAAGCCAAGGTGTCCGACATCGTCTGGCCTTCTCCTCCGTCTGCTGATCCAAAATCAATCGAACTTGCTTGCAAATATTTGAGTCAGGCCTCGATGCCGGTGCTTATATCGGGTGGAGGCGCTGCGGCTTCGCAAGCTTCCGGCCCCATGCTAGAGCTGGCCGAGTTACTCTGCGCACCCGTAGTCTATGGAGCTAGGGCGGGCAAGGGAGTCATTCCTGATCTTCACCCGCTGTGCTTTGGGCCGACCGGAAACGTGGCGTGGCCAATTGGGAATGCAGTCTTGGAAGAGTCGGACTGCTGGCTCGCGGTAGGAACTTCTTTCTCACAATACGGAACGGCACTCTGGACGCTAAAGAAACCTGCGAACGTTCTCCAGATAGATATAGACGCGCACGAGATTGGGAAGATCTTTTCTCCGGCTGTCGGAATAGTCGCAGATGCCAAACTAGCGCTCGACCAAATGGTTTCAGTTTTCAAGGCCCAAGGTCGAGATAGAAACTACGACGGAAACCAGAGGTTTCCCGAGCTTAGGCAGAGAAAGGAGAAGTGGCTTGGAGAGCTCAACTCGATGATGAGCTCTTCCGCCAAGCCCATCAATTCGTGGCGCATAGTCAAGGAGATGCGCTCACATCTGCCCCCCAACGGGACCGTTGTTACGGACGTGGGCCAGCACCAGCACTGGATTGCGCGGGGGTTCTATTCTAGCACTCCCGACGACGTACTCATAGACTCGCGATTCATCATCTTGGGCTTCGGAGTATCCGCAGCGCTCGGTGTGAAACTCGCAAGGCCCGAGAGGCCGGTGATAGCTTTCGTGGGCGACGGCGGACTGTACTATTCGATCCCAGAATTCGCGACGGCTGTGAGTGAAAAGATTCCAATCGTCATAGTGGTGGAGAACAATGGGTATTACAACTCGAACAAGGCCGTGCAGGATTTTGTTTTCGGCAAGAGACACGCCTTCTCTGAATTGCCGACAAGTACCGATTTTGTTCAGGTTGCCAAGGGGTTCGGAATGGGCGGCGAGGTCGTCGAGGATCCCGCCAACATAGGCCCGGCCATAAAGCGTGGTCTAGAGAAAGGGCCCTACCTGATTGACGTAAAGGTAGATCCCATGCAGCCGACCAAACTCTCAAGGCAGCCCATGTTCAGAAACGAGTGGGACATCTCTAGCAAACCGATTGTGGTGGAAGGCAACCAATTTTGGGAATGAGACGGAAGAAGAAAGTTGTTGCCTACGTCAAGCGAGTACGTATGCTTCGTGGAGCAAAAAATCCGATTAGCGCACTAGCAATCAATAAATATTCTCGATTGACTTTCGGCGTGGATAAAGAATAGTGGGGAATCTCCTTTTAGTTCCGGTCTTGCAATCACCAAACGACTTCTTTCTTGCTAGGCATTTTCTTCTCCCACTTGTTCCTCTGCTCTCCTCTCACGCTGTCCATTTTTGTAGTAGACGTGCAATTGCATGCCGCCGCTTCTAGAAATTGAAGATTTATCCGTCGATTTCAGGTCGCCTCTTCGTACCGTTCATGCCCTAAACCAGGTGAGCATGACAGTAAATGAGGGAGAGGTAATTGGAATTGTCGGCGAGAGCGGGTGCGGCAAGTCGACTCTCGCGTATTCTATCATGAAGCTCCTGCCTCAGCCGCCCGCCTTTACCTCGGGCCACATTCGGTTCAGCGGGGAAGACATTGTGGAACTGAGCGAAAAGAGGATGAGATCGATACGCGGAAACGATATTTCCATAGTTTTTCAAGATCCGATGTCCTCGCTTAACCCCGGGCTGAAAGTCGGGGATCAGATTGGGGAGCCCCTAAGAATCCACAAAGACGACAGCGGCCGCAAGAGGAATGGAACAAAACTAGAAGGAAAGGAGGTCAAGGGGAAGGTCATTGAAGTGCTTCACAGGGTCCAGATGCCCAATCCCGATACTGTGTACAACTGCTACCCCTACGAGCTGTCCGGAGGCATGCGCCAACGAGCTGCGATAGCGACCGCGTTAATCAATGAACCAAAGGTTTTGATTGCTGACGAACCCACTTCCTCACTCGACGTCACGATTCAAGCCCAGATAATACGGCTATTCTCCACCCTCAAACGGAAAATCAAGACCACTTTGATTCTCATAACACACGACTTGGGGGTTGCGGCGTCGATATGTGACCGGATTGCGGTGATGTATGCTGGCAACCTCATGGAAGTTGGGAGTGTTGATGATATCTTCCACAGTCCGGCCCACCCGTATACGACGGGACTCTTGAAAGCCACTCCGAGAGCAGGGAACAAGATGCTCCAGCCCATACCCGGAGATGTGCCGAACCTGATTGCACTTAACAAAGGGTGCCCGTTTCAACCACGATGCCTGTATTCCAAAGAAATCTGCAGCGAGGTACGTCCAACGTCACGCCCGATGGCAAGTACCGGTGGACAGCCGCATTATTCCTACTGCCACTTTGCTGATACAATCTCAAATTGAACTTCTTGCACGTGGGTGGCACGCATTAGTGTGAGTCAAAGCAAACGGCAGCAGCAAGACCAACGGCAACAGCAAGTGTTGCTGCAAGTAGAAAACGTCACCAAACTGTTCAATGTTCAGAGCTCAGGGACGGGGTTTGGACGTGATAAGATCGCAACCACAACAATCGTCAGGGCAGTCGACAGCGTGAGCATTGAGATAAATCGAGGGGAGCATCTGAGCATAGTTGGCGAGTCTGGGTCTGGGAAGACCACTCTGGCTAGGATGATCCTGGGTCTCGAACGACCCACATCGGGTAAGATCATTTTCAGGGGGACTGACTTCGCACGAGCAAAGGAAAGAGAGCTCAGACCTCTGAGGAAATCAATTCAAATCGTATTCCAAGACCCTTACTCATCACTCAACCCGCGCATGAGCGTCCGCGAAACGGTCGAGCGGCCGCTCAAGATTCTATTGCAGATGGGTGAATCGGAGCGCCGCGAGAGGGTTGCTAGCATACTCAGGCAGGTGGGGCTGGCAGATTACCAAGACAGAATTCCTTCGGAGCTCAGCGGAGGTCAGAGACAGAGGGTTGCGATAGCAAGGGCGATCTCGATAAACCCGGAGTTGATTGTGCTTGATGAGCCGACATCCGCTCTGGACGTATCGATCCAAGCTCAGGTTGTTTCATTGCTCAAGGAAATTGAAAGCAAGTTTGAGATCACATTCATCTTGATCACGCACAACATGGCGCTGATACCCTACCTCACAAAGAAAACCGCCGTGATGTACTCAGGCAAAATTGTCGAGGTCGGAAATACCGAGGATATACTCTCCCGCCCCGAGCACCCGTACACGAAGCACTTGGTGGCTTCTATACCTATCCCAGATCCCAGTGTTCGGTCTCGGCAGCAAGAAGGAGAGGAGGTGGAAGATTCAAAGAGGGAGGAGTACTCAAGCCAGTTCTATGGTAAGATTGCGGAACGGATGACGAGAGAGGGGGAGGTGGGACTGAAAATGGATAGGAAAACTCCCGTCATCGGATGCCGGTATTTCGGAAGATGCTCGTATGCCAACGAAAGATGTGCCAAGGAAGAACCAGCACTTTACGATATAGGTGAACAAAGAAGCGTCGCTTGCTTCCTTTTCGAAAACCAAGGCAAGGGAAATCTTGAGAAAGTGGGATATACCTTGGAGAGCCCGCGGACTCCCTAGCCGCGTAGCACTTCGCGCAGTGAGTATTGGAGGCCGTCTCCGAAAAGGTTGAACCCCATGACGAGCGAAATCAGGGCAACTCCAGGAACGGCAACGAGCCACGGGTCAGCGGCTAGATAGGCCGCACCGCTCACCATCATAGCGCCCCACTCGGCCTGCGGGATTTGTACGCCGAGTCCGATGTAGCTCAACGCGGCTACTGCGATGACTGCGCTTCCCAGCCTTATGATTGATTGGACCACAATCGGTTGATAGGAGTTCGCCAGTATGTACTTTGTAAGAATGCTGAAGGAGTTCTCTCCAGTGGCTTTCGCGGCATCGACAAATTCAACGTGTTTCAGTGGAACAATACTGGACCTCGTGACCCTGGCTATGTTTGGTATTTGTGATATCCCGACTGCGATTGAAACGTTTATCGTTCCGGTACCTATTGCGGCCACGATCACGAGGGCGAAGAGAATTCCAGGAAGAGAGAGCATCGAATCAATAACGATGTTCAGTACCGCGTCAAATGCCCTTGAAAAATATGCGACGAGTCCCAGCACGATCCCCCCGGGAATGCAAATGAGTCCTACGACGCCGAGCACCTGGAAGGTGACACCAGCTCCGTAAATCAATCTAGTCAGTGTGTCCCTTCCGTAATTGTCGGTGCCAAACGGATGCGCCCAGCTACTTGGCAATAGAGATGCGTGAAGGTTTATGGCGATCGGATTGTAGGGGGATATGAATGGAGCCAAAAGTGCGACGACAAGCCAGCCTAGGATTATGTACAAACCTACGCCAGTTCTGCCCTTGAAAAAGATCTTAATGCTGGATAAGCGCAACTTGATCTAGAGTTTCACCCTGCGATTGAGTCTAATCACGAAGAGATCTGCGACCGTGTTAGATGCTATGACAATTACGGCAAGCAAAACGATGGCATCCTGCGCAACGAGATAATCATTAGTGAGAACGCTATTCACAATCAACAGACCAATACCAGGCCATCCGAAAATTAGCTCGATGACCACAGCAGTGGATAGTAGAGCTCCGACCTGAACACCGAGCACCGTTATCAGCGGAGTGAGGGCGTTCCTCATCGCGTGTTTGGTCACGATTCTAAACGTTGATGCGCCCTTCGCCTTCGCGGAGATGCAGTATGGCTTTTCGAGTTCTTCGATCATACTCGCCCTTATTGTTCGGTGCACCTCGGGCAATGAAAATAACGAGTAAACCAGTGCGGGCAATATCATGAACTGGATGCCTCCCACGCCCCCTGCGGGGAGCCAGTGAAGCCTTACAGCAAAGACCGAGATCAGGATGAGCGCTACCCAGAACGAGGGCACCGCGGAGAGGAAGGACGCGAAAGAGTTCAGGGAATTGTCAATTATCTTATTCTTCGAATAAGTCGCGGAAACTACCCCGGAGACGATTCCCGCGCAGACGCTTAGCGTCATACCGAGTAGTACTAGCTGAAAACTCCGGCTCAGCGGCTGGAGTATCGAATCGGATACCGGTTGATTCGTAATGTAGGATCTTCCAAGGTTAAACGTTATGAGATCCCGAAACCAAATCAAGAATTGATCGTAGACAGGTAGATTGAGTCCGAGAAGCTGTGTTGCTTGTCTTATCTGGAGCGGAGTCGCGCCCGGCCCTAGCAGAAGTGCAATTGGATTTCCCGGAATCACCCTCATCGCCAAGAACACGATAACCGCGACTGCGAGAAATGTCACCATGGAGTACAGCAACCTCCGAACTACATAGTGCAAGTTCTATTCCTCTTCTCTCTCACACAATCGCATAATGTCGGCGAGTTGCTCTTTTGGGAAAACCCAATAAACTTTCCCTATCTCGACAAGTCTCAGCGAATAATTGTTCTCCTCGGCGAGGGACTTTTCTGAGCTATGAGCTTTGTGTATCAATACATATTCGTCCTAGCACTTTGTTATCGCTCATCAGTGCGAGCGCTTCGTTTACTTTTGAAAGAGGCAATGTTCTATCGACGGATGTTCGTAGCTTGCCTTCTCCTGCCAGCTCTACAACCCTAACCAAATCCTGAAGCGTCGCTCCCTTCGAGAAGAGCAGCGTGCTTTCCTTCAGAATTAATTGGATTGGATTCACGTTGATGCGCCCCTGTGGATGATACCCAATGAAGACAACCCTTCCGCCCTTCCGGACAATTTCGAAATCTGTCGTTATCGTCTCTGAGGTCGAAACAAATTCGAGTATTGCATCCGGGCCGTCTCCACTAGTCATTTCAGCTACTTTTTTTGCGAAATCTGGCTCGTTGGTATTGATTACATAATCTGACTTGAGGCTCTTCGCAATCTCGAGCTTCGATTGTTCGATATCCGCGACTATGACTTGAGATCCAATGATTTTGCAGATCTGTGTCGCGAAGAGGCCGAGTCCGCCCGCTCCCATTATCAGGACTGTGTCCTCACTCTTTATTTTTCCGACGTGTGTAACTGCGTGGTGCGCGGCCGCGCCGGCGTCAGCGAGCACACAAGAATCCCATGATAGATTCTCCGGCATTTTTACTGCATAATTTGACGGTACTACTGCGTACTCTGCGTATCCCCCATCGACTTGGAACCCGAACGTCCTCGGATGTCTGCAAAGATTCTCCCTACCTGATCTGCAATAGTCACACGAGTCGCAACCCTGCGTTGTTGAAATTATTACCCTGTCTCCGAGCTTTAGGTCGTGAACATTGCTCCCCAGTTCGACGACCTCTCCCGCCGCTTCGTGGCCCATTATTTGGGGAATGAATGCGGGTTTCATCAATCCCTCAATGACAAAATGAACATCGGTCCTGCAAACTCCACACTTGGCAATTTTGACCTTGACAGAACCAGGAGTTACCCCTGGGTCCGGGGCATCTTCCACAACCAACGGCTTGCCCGTGCTGTAAAGTCTCGCGGCTTTCATGGCTGTTTCGCGTTCTGCTCGCTCTCTCCCGCTCATTAGATTTTGATTATAAGTCGTTCGAGGAAGAGGAAATCTCCTTTTTCTCTCTTCCTTTTCACAAGAAGTGGGAAACGGTGCCAAGCTCCGCGTGCTTTCTCCGCTCTCTTTGGTCTATCTTTGTCTCCTCACCCATAAATACGGACGAAGATTGCTCGGATGGTTTGGTCGTCCAAGAAAGAGGAAAAGCGGTGCAGTGCCCTACAAGCTAGTCATTGAGAGGGATGTGCCGGTGAAGATGCGCGACGGCGTCGTGCTCATGACCGACATATATCGGCCGGACTCTCATCCGGGGAAGAAGTTTCCCGCCCTCTTGTCGCGCACGCCCTATAACAAGGGACCGACGCAAACACCTGAGTTTCCGATAATGTATTCCCCATTCTACTATCTCAATCCAATTAGGGCAGCGAGCAACGGGTTCATCGTTATTATCCAAGACGTCAGAGGTCGATGGCTCTCTGAGGGTGAATTCTATCCATTTTTGACCGAGGCAAAAGATGGCTACGACACGGTGGAATGGGTGCGGAAGCTTCCCTACTGCAACGGCAAGGTGGGCATGTACGGTGGGTCCTATGTAGGGATAACGCAGTGGTTGGCTGCAACCAAGAAGCATCCATCTCTGCTCGCTATCTCGCCTATCCAAACAGGGTCGCAATGCTACGATGGGTGGATGTACGACGGAGGTGTTTTTCGGCTTCTTTCGATGTTCGGTTGGGCTCTAGACCTGTCATTGGACACTCTTACGAGGCTCTCAAAAGGGGCTCAGCGGCGAGCGCGAAAGGCACTCAACGAAGGCTTCGCGAGGTACGCCGAGCGGAAATTTGTTCGGCCGCTACCCTCCAAGGAGGACAGTCTGCGGCATACCGCTCGGTACTTTTACGATTGGATCAAGCATCCGGTGCAGGACGATTACTGGGAGAGGTGGAATATTGAAAGATTCCACGCGTCGATCAGCTGTGCTACCCTGAACATAGGCGGGTGGTATGACCCGTTTCTCAGATCGACTATAAAGAACTTCATCAACATGAGAAAGATTCACGGAGATGATGATCACCGGCTCGTCATAGGCCCTTGGTCCCACTTTCCTCCATACGTGGTAAAAGTCGGGGACGCGGACTTTGGACCGGAAGCTTACATCGACCTCGACGATTTGCAGCTTGGATTCTTTGAGAAACACCTCAAGGAAAAATCGTTGTCATTGGGAAGGGCGAGGCCGAAGAAGAACAAAGATCGCCGAAATTCCCGACGAGAGCCACCAGTGATGATTTTCGTCATGGGAAAGAACAAGTGGAGAGAAGAAAATGACTGGCCACTCGCACGAGCGCAAAGTACAAAGTATTACCTGCACAGCTCCTTTTCTCTCAGCGAGGCACCACCCGGTAGGATAAGTGAATGGGGCGAGGAGCGAGAGAGGGGCCGACGGCAACAATACGACGCCTACACGTTCGATCCTAACAATCCGCTACCTAGTTTGGGGGGCCCCAACTGGAATCCGGACATACAGGGGCCGAGAGATCAAAGACCGCTGTATACTCGCGACGACGTATTGTTGTACAAGACTCCAATTCTCAAAGAAGATGTTGAAGTGACCGGTCCAGTCCGAATAGAACTGTGGATCTCCTCCTCGGCGTCGGATACAGATTTTGCATCCAGGTTGGTAGACATTTTCTCAGATGGTTACTCCAGGGACCTCACCTCCGGCATTCTTAGGGCAAGTTATCGTAGTTCGCTGAAGAGGAGGGAACCATTGAAGCCAAACAAGCCATACCTGTTGCAGATTGACATGGGCGCGACGAGCAACCTGTTCAAGAGAGGTCACAAGATTGGCGTCCAAATATCAAGTAGCGATTTCCCTGCGTATGATGTAAATCCAAACAGCGGAACACGCCAAGGTCTCGGCTTCTCGTTTGATGATATGAGACCCGCGTTGCAGAAGATATACCGCGACCCAGCTCATCCGTCGAACTTGATTCTACCAATCGTCAAGGGGGCGCTCGGAAATGAAAGTAAAAAAGGAAATAGGTAGCAGCCGGGGCCCCCAATTCGCACCCCCGCTGAGTTTCGCCCGGTTCGACTAATTTAATTCATGTGGGGGCCTATAGTTTCGACGTCGCTCGTCTCTTGGGGCTTTTGAGTTTAGGGCAGTAATTCTCTTATGGATGGTTACTTCTTGATCTCCTTTGCAAATGGGCCTCTGCTTCTCAATATCTGGCTCGTGCCGCAATGGATACCCCCTGAAACTCTGGCCCCTTCTCGGTACGGAACTTCGATTACATCTACCCCAAGCTTTCTGACAGCCTTTATCGCTTCGGGTGCCTCAGCATGCATTACCACTTTGCCGGGCTCGAGCAACATCAAGTTGCAAGGGAATGCGCTTACGTGCTCTTTCAGGCCCACCTCAACAATCTCATAGTGGTTGTCCCTAAGCCATCTGTGAGTTTCCGCGTCGATTGACTGCGGGTAGATTATCACTTTGCCAACATCGAGCGGGCCCATAATGATGTCCGGATGAGAGCATACTCCGGTCTGCGGGTCGAGGTATCCCTTGAACCCGGGTAGGTGCATTATCTGAACATGCATGTCGTCTCCGAGACCAGAGGATCTTTTGAGAACTGGAATGAACTGTTCGAGCCCTTCTCTATTGAATGAAGCTGAAAGACAGGTGACATAAACATCCTCCGCAAGGAAGACGGTGGCGCTGCACTCGCAGGCGGCCTTGCCCGTGAAGGTCAGCAGGGGCGGAATCCCTAGGTTGATGAAGGCCCACCTTGCTAGCCATTCGGATCTACCAAATGAGAAAGGCAGTGCGCCATACCTTGTCATCACAGAACCTCCTCGGAGAACAAAGAGCGACGCAGCCGACCACATGAAGACCATCGGACCGAACGCACTGACAGGCGGATCGGGGAACTCTATCCAATGGACCTTCACTCCGTTTTCCTTGAGGACGCGAGCGTAGTTCTCCTGCTCTTCGATCCAGCGCGGAACGTTCGTTGGATCCTCGTGGAAGTATGCCGTGTACTTCCAAAATTCTGGATCTTCGTCCTTCAGTGGATTCACTTCGTTGCTCGTAATCTTCGTGAGCGCAACCTCGCGAAGTTTGCCGATCCCATTCTGACCGCATTCACGGCCGAAGAATTTCGGGTAGAGGTCGAGATAATCCATCTGTTGCCATTTGTAGATGTCGAATGGTTTCCCCTTTTCGTAGCCCGGGACGTCGTTCAGACTCCACTTTCTCTTCTGAAGTTCTTTGTAATGACGATCAAATTCTGATTCCAAGGTCTAAAGATTCTCTAGAAACCAAAACGGTCGATGAGTACGAATTAAGTGTTCCGAACGTGCAGGAATAACAAGGTCAATAACTTTCTTCCTGCATCACTTGAAGAAATTAGTGCAACGGGCATAGAGGCCAAGATATCATTCGAGTGAAAAGTGAGATGCGCTCTAACTGCGTGGAGGCTCACGTGATGAGACAGCTAGGCAAGAAAATAAGGAGGAAGAGAAGGAGCAATAGAAATGAAGAGCCTATGTTATCCTCCAAGTCTATTAGTCTGATAAGAGAAGTGTTCCTGCTTCTTATTCTCTACTCGGATTGTCACCCGTGCCCGTAGTAGAAGTACAATACTCCCTGCGGATTGATTACTATCCCCTTCACGACAGTTGGATTTGTACCCGTCACCACTTTCTGAACGAACAGGGGCATAACTAACGATTGGTTGTTGATTAACGTGGCAGCCTGCTGCATTGAACTGATGTAAGCTGGATAAGTTGGCGCGTTGACCACCGCGTCAATTGCGCCCTGCACCGCCGGCATTGCTATGTTAGAGGCATTGATGTAGAAGGAGTTATTCGAAAGCTCGCCGGATAGCGCTTCGGACGAAAGGCCGGTAAGCGGGCCCCAACAATCGGACCTCAGAGAGTAGTTCGACATTATGCTCTTGCTCGTAACCTCGGAGAAGTACGTTCCCGGCGGTACATTATCGATGGCCGCCTTCACACCGATAGCGGAGAGGTAGCCCTGCACTGCTGTTGCAACATCAGTGGCACTTGGAACCCATGATGAGATGAGTATCTTGGTGGAAAAGCCATTTGGGTACCCCGCCTGGGCCAGCAGATTCTTTGCCTGCGCTGGATCGTAAGGAATTGTGTAGTTGACATTCGGGTATCCTACCTGACCGGGGGCAAACATCTGGTAAGACAGCCCAGCATATCCGTGCAGGAGGTCATCGACTATTGCTGTTCGGTTTATTGCTAGGTTGAGCGCCAGCCTTACTCTTGGGTCGTGCAGGGGATTGCTTGAGGCGTTATTCAGGTTCATGCTGTAGAAGCAGGGTCGGATTGTTGGCGAAGCGAGAAGTTGGAGGGTAGACGAGTTCGTCGCAGATATTGCGACACTCGGGGCGATTGCAATCGCAACATCAATAGTTCCGGCCTGAAGAGCTTGCAATCTCTGCGAATCATCTGGAAGTTGCTTGAATGTTATTGTGCTCCAGTAGCCTGGAGTTCCCCAATAGTGCGGATTGCGTACTAACGTTAGCGAAACTCCTGGAGTGAAACTCTGCGCCATGTACGGACC
This sequence comes from Nitrososphaerota archaeon, assembly GCA_021325255.1. The sequence continues at coordinate 15,433 of JAJPHP010000070.1, forward strand.
AGTTCCGGCTTCCATAGAGGCTTGCGTGCCGTAATTCGCTCCGTACTTTGCTACCGCAGAGGGACTATCAATGGCGCCGCCCATATTCGCCAAGAGTGCGGGAACCGTGGGGTTTGGAGATGCTGTGTCGATCTCAAACGTGTAGGTATCGATTGCCTTGATGCCTGTGAAGACGCTATAAAGCGAGTATCTGACGCTCGACTTGTTTGTCACCGGATCTACGGGGACATTTTGCCTATTGAGAGAAGCGACCACTGCGCTGGAGTTGAATGGTGTGCCGTCAGAGAAGCTAACACCTTGTCTCAGATGAAATATCCAGGCGTTTCCGTTCTGAGAGTAGTTCGTCACAAGCTGAGGGACAACGCCGCTTGGGCTTAGCCAGAATAGGCCGTCGTACATTAGCAGCATGGGCGATTCTGATGTCAAGGTTACTGCGTATTCAACATCGTCAAGTGTGTTGGGAAGGTCTGGCAACCCCACGGTAAGGCTGGAGGGGCCAGATGTTGAGGGAGTCGAGGAGGAGGAGGATGAAGAAGAAAACGACGAGGATAACGAAGTAAGGCCGCTGCTGCTGCTACTACTACTGCTCGACAGAGTTGTTAATGATGTTGCAGAGGAAGAAGAAGAGGAAGTGCCGCTACTAGATGTTGGCGTGGAAGTGGTGGTAGTGCTCGCCAGTGTTGTGTAATAGACTGCCACTCCGGCTATGATGATGACGACTACTACGACAGCAACTAATACTCGGCTTATTGCTCTTTCGTCTTTTCTTCTTAGATTCAAGATTCGAAGTTCTCTGTCCAAGCCCTATGCCCTAGCGTTTAAGCATTCTGAAAATGAGGGAGGGGGTGCAATCTGTTCTGCGCGGCGTTGCATTGAACCACACCATTTCCTAACTGTAGAAAATCGTTTAGAACGAAGTGGCGTGCAGGGTCACCCCATGGCAGAAAAGAGGTTAGCTATCGAGGGGGGGAAACCGGTGCGGGTCGATCCATGGCCCACACGCGATTTGTATGACGATTCCGAAATCTCCTCTGTGGTTCGGTTGCTCGAAAACTCCAGAAGAGAGCCTCACCGACTGTGGCGAAGAGAAGGCAGGAAGGCAGCTGAATTCGAAGAGGCGTTCGCAGCCTACACTGGATGTAGGTTCGCAACCGCATCAAGTTCGGGAACGGCGGCGGTGCACCTCGCACTTGCCGCGTGCGAATTTGAGCCGAATTCTGAAGTCATCGTTTCACCCATCACAGATGTTGGTTCCGTGACTCCGATATTATACGAGAATTTGGTGCCGGTCTTTGCGGATGTCGATCCTAGTTCTTTGAACATGGACCCAAGTTCGATTGCGAGTCGAGTTTCGAGGAAGACCAAAGCGATTGTCTTGGTGCACTTGGGTGGCTACGTTTGTGACATGGATCCAATAATGAAGATTGCGAGGGAGCGCGGCATTGTTGTGATCGAGGATTGCGCGCAGACTCTTGGCGCATCGTATCATAGCCGGATGGCTGGAACAATCGGGCAGTTTGGCACTTTCAGTTTCATGGGGATAAAGCATATCGTCACTGGCGGAGAGGGAGGGATGACAGTCACGAGTGACGAGGATTCGTGGAGGAAGATGATGATCTTTTCGCGAAACATGCTGACGCCCGGCGCGGATTTTCTATACGACGTTCCGTTCAAGGTGCTGAACTACAGGATGACGGAAATACAGGCTGCGCTTGGTGTTGAGCAGCTCAAGAAGGTCGATTCGATACTTGAGAGAAGGCGCGTTCTCTTCAGGACGCTCGCGGGGTCAATCAAACATTTGAAATCGATCAAGATGGCAGAGCCCCTCGAAGGCACCGTTGCTTCGCCTTGGTACCCCATTTTTACACTGAACCTCGAGATGCTCACAGTCGATTCCAAAGCGTATGCAGAATCGCTCCGGGCAGAGGGTATCCCCTGCGCGGCCGGGTACATACAGATTCCCATCTACCAGTATCATTTCATGCGCAAGTACGCAATTAGAGATAATCCAAACCACATCGAATATGAGCACTGTTGCCCCGTCGCAGAAGAATCATTGAATCGAATCCTGAGGCTTTGGGGAGGTGACCTTCATGAGTCGTGCACTGAGCGGGAAGTCCACGATATAGTTGCCGCGTTTGAGAAACTTGAAGACAGGTATTCGAAATAGGGAATGAGGAGAGAAGCGTACTTTATTGGCTTGCGCCCCCCGCGATGCGCACTAGCTGAATAGTCTTTTTGGATTTTCTTTGAGGAACTTGCTAAGGAGAGACTGCTTCACATTCAACATCCTAAACAAGTTTGGCACGTTGGTCGGGATATGGTCAAGGCCGTGGCCGCCGTATTTCTTGAAGTGTATCTTCTGGCTCAGGTCATGCGCTAAGAGTATTTGATTTTCAAAGCCTGCTTCGACAAGCTCCTTTATTCCCTCTATTCTCTGATAGTCGGTTGGCGCGCCGAATACTTTGACTGAGGCAGGCCCGCTGTACTGTGTCGAAGCAGGCCACTCGTTCCCAAAGTTGTCAAATGACAAGTAAAGACCCAGCTTGGCCACTCGCTTTGCGATGGACCAATCGTTTGTCTGATTGAAAGTCCAGTCGATGTGGCTAATGTACACCTTCGAGACGTCCGCGCCTCTTGCCTCCAGTAAGTCAATTACTTCAAAGCCCGGCCACTTGCCCGGAGGATCCCCCCACATGTGAACGGTGAGTGGTACCCCAGTCTCAGTTTGTGCCTTGGCAGAAGCAATCAAGACCTTACGCTCATTCTCAGTAAAACGGCCCGGACTCACCCCAATTTCTCCAATGACCCCAGCCTTTACGCCGCTACCATCGATGCCTTCCTCTATGTCCCGGACGATCCTGCTCGTTATGTCTGCAGTCTTCGATTTCTTTACCCACGGCGGTATGGTCTGATCTACGTAATAACCCGTAGGTGCGATTATGTTCACGCGTGACTTGCGAGAGAGTCTGTGGAGCCTTTCGACATCCCTTCCTATCCCGTCGACTGTCAGGTCGATGACTGTCGATCCGCCACTTTGCTTGAAGAGCGAGAGCTCGTCCAAAATCATCTCAAAGTCGTCGACGACCAAGTTGTCGATCGAGTATAGGCCGGCCCTCCTGACCAATCCGACGTTTTCGAGGGCCACGGGCTTGCGGAAAATCTTCCTGTATCGTGGTTGGTCGGGCTTTACTGCCCAAATTGTGCCGTCGACGAACATGTGCTCGTGAACAAGCGTAGAGCCTAATTTCTCAGGTTCAATTTCGCCGAGTACTGTATTGACCCGCACTGTAGTATCGCCGACGCGCCTTCTGGTGGAATAGAGGCTTGCATCGTTTTAACAATTCTAACAAGAACTCTGAGGGGAATGGGGAGAGAGAGTTGAATAAGTAGAAACTTGAATATGCGCCCGTACGATTTTGCTTTCCAGCATCTCCACACCCTCTGCCACACGATAGAATGAAATAATGAGTTCCCGCGGCTTGAGAATTGGGAAATCAGGGAGTCTCGCTCATCAAGAAAATGTTGCTAGAGCCTGTTCTGGGTCCGGTGTTGTCACTGGTTGTTGTTCGGGTAGCCCTCGGACTGTATTGGTTGGTTCATGGCCTAAAGATGCTTGAGGGACAAAGGCACGAAGAGTCGCATCTCGATAAGATGATGGGAGGATTGAAGCCAAGATTTAGCCTCGGGATGCAATTGAGGAGCATGATTGGGAGAAACTATTCCAAATTCGCTGTCATAATACCTGGAACGATGATAGTCTCTGGGATTTCTCTGACGTTTGGAATATTCACTGCCCTCGGCGGATTGCTCTCAGTTTTGATCTGTCTGAACATTTTGGTCATGCAACCAACGGGACCCGGCTCGGTCAGATCATTACTTCTCTTAACAACGCTCGGTCTCGTGGTTTCCTTATCCGATGCGTCTACGGCTCTCAGTATCGTCCCCTTCGGACTCTAAGGGTGCAAGAGAGAGAGCGAGTCATGGCTTTTTTTATTACAACCACATACTTTTCCCGGGAAAAGTAATCAAAGCTACGGTTACCTCAGGCATGGGAGATCAAGCTCCTTGTGCCATGCCCGAGGTCGGACCAGTGTTCATGCACTATCTTCCATGAGCGGTTGGCGCGAATGAATACAATGGTGCCTCGCTGGCTAAACTTGACCGACTTTCCGTTGATTCTTCCCGACTGGTCTATGCACAAGGTGCTTATTGCAACGTCGTTGTAGTACTGCGTCCGAACATCCCTGAGGCTAGTAACCAGTTTCGGAGCGACTCTGTAGAACCAGTATTTTTCCCTATCAAGAGCAGAGGAATCGTCCAATCGGTCCAGCGGTGGGAAGCTCCCATAGATGGAGAATCCATTATCAAATGTGTGCCTATTCGCGAATGACTGAAAATCACCCTGACTTGGAAGCTCAAACTCGGCGAGGAGCGTCCTGTTTATTTCGTCGAGGTCGCGCTGCCTTACGTCAAGGCCCGCGGTCTCGCCGCTATCCTGCGAGCCACGAGCAACAATCATTTCCCCGCTTTCCTCTTTCCTTCTTGCTCCTTCTTCTTCCACCGCGCTGCGAGACCGTGACTCCTTTTCAAACCAGCCTCCCAGTTTGCTGACAGTGCGCTGGAGGTCCCTCACCGACATCTTTTCGGATGCCGCGAGGTGCACGGCGTTCAATCTATCTTGGGAATTTTCAATTGTGAGGATGATCCTTGCATGGCGCTCTGTGATTTCGTGCAACTCCGATTTGAGTGATGGGTTGTTCTCAACGAAGGATGCGTCGAACAACTTGAGCATCCTCACGTAGTTGCATACGTGGGACTCTGTATAGCCAACGAGTTCCCCAATCTCCTTGAGCGACTTTCCGAACTCGGTTCTCATTCTTTGAAACGACAGGGCCTTTTCATAATCGGAGAGGTCGGCTCTTTCTAGGTTTTCGGAAATGGAGTACGAGAGCATCTCCTCGTCGGTGTACGAACCTACTTCTGCCCTAATCATATCCCACCCGAGGGAGCGCGCAGCCCTAATTCTTCGATGACCAAAGATTAGTTGAAACCTTGGGGCATTGTCGTTGTTGCTTCCTCTCCTGAGGCCTTGTTCATAGGCATCCTTGGAATCCGTCAGTGTCGTGGCCGCTGTTGTCATTGCTACCGACCCTATCCTTCTCACCCGGACTGGAGAGAGAAGTCCAGATTTGGAAAGAGATGAGGCGAGTTTCCTGATTTCTCTTTCATCGTACCTTACTCGTGAGTTGTACGGATTGTCCTCGATCGATGAAATTGGAATGTTCTCAAGTGTCAAATCGGTTGTCTTCGAAGCTAGAGTCTTCAATTAGCTACATGCAGTCCTCCTGTTCTTCCTCTTGTTATTTTCTTGCCCCCAGTTACTTTCTGTTGATGCATCTCCTCCTCCCCAACTTCGCCAGAGCAAGGAGTGAAGTCTAGAGTGGAAAAAATCACCAGATGCCGAGCATCATGCCATGGCGCGTGAGAAGATGACGATTGTAGTGATGCGGTGACTTTCATGCGTAAGAGACGGATCGAAGCTGTGCTAAAAACGTAAATCTCTTTCGGCAAAACGTCTATTGAGCCGCAGTCAATGATGGGTGTGAGTATATTAGGTTCACGGGAGCATAGGTAAATTGAGATTTCTTCCCAAATCATGAAACTGCACTTTGAAAGTTATGTAAATTACAGTTTGGAGCGCGCTGTTCAAACTATACAAAAACGTCATTTGGTCCATTCCATAGGTCTATGCAAATCATGATTGTTCAGGCGAGTTCGTATGCTGTTACGAAGCTCATGCTCATTTTCAGTGCGACCGAGGATATTCGATGGGCGAACTCCCAAGCCTTTGCCTTAAACTTCTAGGGTGGATGATCAGTCTTACTGTTCCTGTAACTGCGTCCTCAGCGTCGTTTCCTTCTTGTCGTGTTCGTAGAAGAGGAGGAGGAAGAGGAAGAAGCGCGAGCGGGAGACGATGGCGGTGTGTTGACCACCTGTTTCAAGAGCCTTACGTCTTCCAGTATCTTCCGTTCATTGTGACGGATCAGGTAGCTCAGTACGTTGAAGTGCCGATGCTTTTTCTTCTTGCTGCTCTTCATATACTCCGTCAGAATCTTTCTTTCGGTGTTGGTAAAGACATAGCTGCGCATGACTTCGGGCAGGAGTGGGTTCCCAAGTTCTTGATAAGATTTCTGATGTTACTGTTTAACCACATCCAGTCATCGTGTCTTTAGGCACTCAGTTTAGGAAATACGACACTGATAATCCGAGGAGCCGGTTCGCAGTAATTTATGTCAGATTAAGTGGGTTTAGGAGAATTTCGTTATCTATCGGGTACTCCCAGAGTCAAGCGTTTTCGACCAAAGGTATCATTCAATCAGTTTCCCGTAGTACTCTGGTCTTCTGTCGCCAAGAATATCCCCCTCCTCTTTGCCGAGCCTCGAGACGACCTGCTTCTGTCTTGCCCGAGTCAGGTCGAGAGATGCATAGATCATCTTCTCTTCCGAAGCTTCCGCTCTCGCAATCGCCTTTCCGTCGACCCCGAAAATGCTGCTGCTCCCAATGTAATTCGTACCCCTCTCAACTCCCGTGCGATTGGCGCAGACAACGTAGATTCTGTTCTCGATCGCCCTTGTGGGATTGATATAGTCCAGTGAGGACTCGATTCCTAACGGTAGTGCTGTTGGGTGTGCTATGACCTCCACGCCTGAGAGCATCATTATGCGATAATCCTCAGGGTGGACCTCGTCGGCGCATATGGAGATGCCGAATTTACCCCACTCAGTATCGAAGACCGGATAAGCCAAGTTACCTCTGCTGACGTAGTTATCGACGCCGCTCTTCGGTGGGTGCATCTTTCGGTACTTTCCGACATACAGACTTCCCGTGTCAGAACCGCCTCCCGGAATAAGGCATTGGTTGGCAGTTCTGTTGGAATGGGCTGAGAGACTCGGTTTCATAGACGAGATCTATGCTGCAATAAATGCCAAGTATGATATCAAGGGAGAGTACCCCCTCGATCCCTCGAAAAAATACTCATACGAAGAGATTGTCGACGCTGTTTCTCTGGCAAGATTTGGCAAGGGACTGGATTGGTTTAGAGAACACGGACATCTCGAGACAAGGGACAAGACAATCGAAGAAACTTATCCCAGAGTTTTTCACAAAGGCAGGATGCCCATCTACCTGGAGCACTTTCTCGATGTCGGTGAGAATGAGAGGTTCACACATGAGGAGCTTGGGTTGACTGATTGGGATACCTCTGATTACAAGCCGCCGCCGGATTGGAAGCCTTGCCCTGCCTTCAACGAGGTAGAAGAAGACTCTGAGTCTGATCTATATCTCGTCAATTACAAGCTGCCGTATCACTCTCATACCACAACAATAGAGAACCCATGGTTGAAAGAAATTTCTGAGGAATCCGATAGGGATCTGTTTGTGCGAATTAATGCGCGCACAGCGGAGAGAAAAAACCTCAAAGATGGTCAGGCTATCTGTGTTGAGTCAAAGGAAGGTGTTAGGGCAAACGGGATACTCAAGGTGACTGAGGGAGTACATGAAGAAGTGCTAGCTGCGCCTGGTATATTCGGTCACTGGGCAAGGAACATGCCTATCTCCAAAGGAAAGGGGTTCAACGTGAACGCTTTCATCCCACTCACGCTCGATAGAATAGACCCGGTCTCATCTGCCCTGGATACGTGCCTCAAGGTGGCCATTCGCCCCCTCTAGGAGGCTTTTCTCCAGATGGTCAGGGTAATGTACGTGGGCATAATCAAGTCCATACTTGGACTAAGAGAGGAGCAGGTTGAGATGCCGGAGGGGACCACAATTATGACCTTGCTGAAGTATTTAGAAGAAAAGCACGGCAGCAAATTCGCCAAGCAAGTTATGGATCCGGATACCTCAATCCGTGAGGAAGCTCTAATAATTGTTGATGGAAACAACATTGAAAGCCTTCAAGGAACAAGAACACCGTTGCCGAAGTCATCAGAAGCGCTGGTCGTCATACTTTCATCCGTTTCAGCAGGCGGATAGAGCGAGGAATTCGTTTGCCCTAGCTTGGACGAGAAATTCAAAAGTGAATGAGTAATAAGCATCCAGGCGGGCGGACAATAATCAAAAAATTATCAACTGAAGCGATTGCTCTTATTCTACTACAATCATAGTGAGAGTTGATCTAACCCTTTCAAGATGCCTGATTTTCCAGGTGATTGTATCCTTTACCTTCTCTAAGGTGTCAGCCTCGACCTTCGCTACTATGTCGTAAACACCGTAGACGGGGTAGACCTCCTTGACGTTTTCAATAGTTCTTAGCTTTTTCACAAGGTCGTTCTCAGCTCCAAGCTCGACGTTTATCATCAGGATGGCCGTTGGCATGAATTCTTACACGTTACTTGATCGTATTTGGCAGAGAAAGATAAAGAGTTCTATTCATTCATTTGTAATCTCTGCATTTCTATGCTTGCGGAACAGTGCCCTTCACAAGCGAAATCAATTATTCATGAAGAACAGTGCTTCCGCTAAGCTCGGGATGAAACGCGGTTCCAATCATTCTGCCCTGGTTGACTGTTACCCCGGTACATACAGAATGCGGTCTTGTTGACATCCGTCGCAGACAATATTTTTTAGACAGCTAAGAAGGTGACCCCCTTCACCCTCGGTGCTCGGAATGAGGGAAAAAGAGGGAGAGAGATTTCTAAAGTTGGTCAGGTCAGACACTCGGGGAGAGTCGCCCAAGAGAACCCTCGGGATTGTTAGATTGCGGTTGCAGACTTTCCCATACCTAGAGCTTGATCAATTTGTGTCATAACCTGAACTACGCCAGTTATACGCTTAGAGTGACGAGTGCCAGCCAGCCCATCTCTTGCCCATGCCCTTACACGAACTTTCGGATACAAGCCAACAGTTCTTACCTTGACAGCACAGGCGAGTTGAACGTGGTGGGGCAAGTCGTGAACACGGGCAACCTGCAGCCCAGTTTCACAGAGGTCGTTGGGGCCTTCTACAATATCTCGGGAGGGCTGATTGGAGTGGGCGACACCTACGCTGACCCGGATACACTAGCTGGAAATCAACCCGCAAACTTCCACATTGACTAGATCGCGGGATCGAGCAACTTCAGCCACAACGTGAAAACATATTCTCTCTGGGCCGGCGGGCAAATAGGAGGCATCCAAACTTCGACATGTTCCCTGCCCTGCGGCGTGCAGATAACATCTCAAGCCTTGATCGTCGATGTGCTTGGCAACACTCACGTGATTGGCTTGGTCAAGAATGAGGGAAACCAAAACATCTCGCTTGCCCAACTTACCGCGACTTTCTTCTTCAGCAACGGAACGGTTGCAAATGCGAGCTCGCCTTTCGATGTTATTACCCTCCGGCCGGACCTGAGCTATGCGCGCTACGAGTTGAACGTCACTGGCGCGAACTCGCCTCTCCTTTGTCAGTGTCCGAACACGGATCTTAAGATACAGGGCAACACTTCTCACGTTGATATTCTGGGGCTCTATCACGTTGTCGGACAGGTCGCCAACACTGGAAACGCTCTGTCCAACTTTACCGAAGTCGCCGCGGCCTTCTACAACAGCTCCGGGGCACTTATCGGCGTGGGTTACACGTCAACAAATCCCGAATCTCTTCCCGCAGGTCAGACTGCCTCATTTGATCTTACCCTGATAGCGGCAGGGAGTAGCTTCAACCAGCAAGTAGCATCATACTTGCTGTGGGCAGGCGGCGAATTAGAACCCCAGGGCCTCAACTGAGGCTGCCTCCTTTGGCCTGGGCGTTTTCGATTGCTTCTTGGTGGAACGAGAAGGTGCTGCCTCGACAGAGCTCGGCATTGGCGTGTTGCTGTCTGAGAGAATTGCCAGTGTCTCACCTGCGAACTGGAGATCGCTCCCCGAAACACCTAATTCGATGTCGGAGTTTTCTCTTAACCTCCTCTTTTTGAGAGATCCGAGTCAAAGATTGCAAGCAAGAGGAATGCGAAACACACACCCTTTGTGAGTGTGTTGTCCAGCCAAACACACTCCCTGAAAGTGTGTTGTCCAGCCAAACACACTCCCTGAAAGTGTGTTTGCTTCGATAACACACTCAGAAACACAGTTCGGACCTCCGGAAAACACAGATTACTTCTCTCTGCAAGCGAAAGTGTGTTCCGGCGAGAACACATTAGGGCTGGAAAGACACACACTTGTGTGTGTTTCGATCAAAGTGTGTGTTGCGAGTGTGTGTAGGAGTGTGTTGTGTGTGTCTTTTTCCTGCCCCGGCTCGAGGAGCCATTAATCATGCGGCACACACACCCTGTGACACAAAGACTCAAGCGAGAAGAGGACAAAATCTACACACCAATGCCCTGGTCACACTCGTGTATATGCTCTGGATGCTCCTACAGTATAAAAAGTCCAGTTGCGCGTTATTGTCCCTTAATCTACTAAGAAGAGTAAGTTGAAAATCGTAGGCTTGGCACTCGCCGAGGACGATTGACCCGGTTTGCGGTAGTTACCGTCCCTGCAGGATGCAGTGGTGACTTGACCACACCTGACTTCCTTCCTCGGGCAGAAGGTGCAACAGGACCTGCTAAGCTCCTTCATCTCCCAAACGAGGCAAAAAATCTCAGTTCATGATGCGGTTAAGATATAGGTCTCCCAGGTTCAGAAACTCAATCGGAAGATAGGCAGTTTCCCGTAATTTTGATCTTCTAATCATCTTAGACATTCTGAGAGCGTTTGCGCTTTCTTCCAGTTTGAGATATCCCGAACACAAATTCTGCATTAGCGAAGAAAAAGGGTCACGCAATTCCAGTGACAGGTCGATCTTTTTGAGATTTGGACCCTCAGATAAGGAAAGTCCCCTTTTGTCTATGGCAACCACGTCGAAGGTGTTACCGAGAACATCGCATAGACCAACTGAGCAGCAGCAACTTGTCCATGCAGAATTACTCCATGGTCGGCATTGAATAGCAAATTCGAAGGTTGATTGCCAGATCGCGATAAATTGATTCATTTGAATTACCTGATATTTTCCTGAAAATGCAAACCCTGACGCAGCCGGCGCCAGGCACTTTTGTTCTTACTCTCGCTTTCACTTTTATCCGGTCCCTAGTTAATCAAGGGATCCCTCCAGTAAAGATACACTGGCCTAGTAGAGTACAGTCGCAGTGCTTCCGTGATTGCTCCTCGGTCGAGCAAGTTTATCCTCGGGATCAGGGCTACACTTCTACGCTTTGCAACTGCGCAGTACTTCAGCGCGAACTTCTTTACGATTTCCAGCTCCTTTTTTCCTAACCTGCTTACGACTTTTTCTGTGTGATTCCTTGAAGGCAGCAGCTCCGTCCTAAATCCGATCGCTCTCAGTACTGCAAGGTCCTTGAGCTCGGTTTTGTCCTGCTCGACATCGACCCGTGTCATGCCAGCTCGTTCGAAGAACGGATTGTACTTGCTCATCACAGCTAATGTTTCTACCACCTTCTTCTTTACCAGAGGCATCGTTCTTCTTACGATTTCTGCGCCCAAGCCGATTGACCTGTACTTCGGGATCACGATCACCCTTGATATTCTCAATATCTCCTTGTTCACCTTCATCGCCATTTCTCTGTTTGATCGTCCTCTGAACTCGGGCAGGGCAATGTTTCTTCCTTTGAGCGCCAGGTGTGGGCAAACATACACTATACCCGAGACAATTTCTCCGTTAAGCGTCGCCTTGAAGCAGTGCTTCACTATGGCTCTTACCTTGCCTCGATAGTGAAACTTTTCCAGTCCTTCCAGCTCGTCTAGGGTGCAGGGCTCGATTGAAACCTGGCTCAGGAGGCTGCACTCCCTTTTGAAGGAATCCTTTTCGAATCTTGTGATTAAAACGGCGTCCCCGAATCTTTTTTGGATTAACACATCGGGCTTCAGATCTTCTAGGAGATCCTCGTGCGTCGTCGCAACTACGAGTGTTTTGCCTAGGAGCCTCGCCGTCTTCTGGACAGTATATGCGACCACTTTTGCCGTGACCCTGTCGAGCAGAGCGGCGAACTCGTCAAAAATCCAGACACTTGCACGCTTTGCGTCCATCATCTTCGCGATCCGGTAGCGATACTTCTGCCCGTCCGAGAGCTCGCCGAACCTCCTCAACATGAGGAAGGCCTCGTTGAGTCCGGCCATTGAGAGAGTGGAGATTGCTTCCTCCACATTTTTCCCTACCCCTTGGATGATCGGCTCGTCGTCTTCGATTGATAGACTGTTGTTTTCGATGACTTTGCACCCCGCAAAGTCAGGCTCTTTGGTGGACGAGATCTGCATTGAGACCTCTCTGAGGAGAGTTGATTTGCCGCTGCCCGAGTCGCCAGTTATCAATACGACATCTCCGGGTTTTATCTCGAAGGTGAAATCTTTGAAGACCTGGAACCTCTTCTCTTCGTCAACGCCTATCCCGAATGCCTGCCCGATTGCGATAGTCCTCTTCGTAATTTTGGTCCGAGTTCTGTACTCTCGATTTACCTTGAAGACCTGCTTCGGTACTTTGCTTTCCAACAGATTGACTATCAAATTACTATTTGCCTTCCTCCCTGGTCATTATTCGTCATCATTATCACGATTGGAGGGGGCTTTCCCGTTGCGGCGTACACCGCAAGAGCTAGGGCATAGGCTAAATCGTCGTGTGTCCCGCGCGGGTGTCCGAAGACGTAGCCGCCCGATCTTGTCCTCTCCGCCTGTATGCAGTTCAGGTTGGCAAGAAGTTCGAGGTCGTTTGGAAGCTCGATTAGTTTTTGCTCGAGCTTCATTCTAAGGTGCGAAAGGACAGTTTCCTTGTTCCGCAAAGTCATAGGGAGGCCCTCGGCTGGCAGCTTCAAACTCTTGCAGTGCTCAACGATTGGCTTGCCAATCCCCTGAGTATCCACGAGCATGCGCTGCATCTTCCACTTCTCTGAGTTGTGGAGGTCCGAGATCTGCACGGTGAACCTGGTGTAGAGGTTCTCGTCCTGCTCTTCCTCCTGTTCCACTTTCTTTTCCTTCCTCAGGTACTTTCTGTACAGTAAACAACGAATTGGGGCTCTTTCTCTCGGCGTTCCTTTTGGAACAGACACCTCGACGAAGGCTGCGGGATCGATGCTTCCTCCAGGGTCGTATCCACCGTAGAGGAGACCTGACGGAGCTTCCGTGCCACCGAATGCTGCGCAAAATGCGCAGAATGATCCATCCGCTGGGCACACGTGAACGCACGACCTCAGCAGTGCCATGGGGAAGTAGGCCTTTTCATCCTCGACAAATTCGGCGAGGTACTCTCGTCGGAAGCGTTCCTCCCCGACGAGCTCCTTCTGTTCTTCGAGGAACTCCGGCTTGATCAGCGGGTTGCAGCTCGAAGGAAGCTGATACCTAGACCAGAAACCCGAATTGAATACTTTGAAGAAGATGTGGTCCCTGTCGTAGGGCGTTGATAGCAAGATTGCTGTTCCTGATGTTGTGGCGAGCATCGGAAGGACAACTTCCGTTATGACCTGCTCCGGGACGAATGCTGTTTCGTCTATGATTATTTGATGCGCGGTGAAACCTCGAAGCGTCGATCCCGTCCTTCCGCAGGGCAGTGCGATGATCCACGAGCCGTTCGTGAACTTCATCCTCGTTCGCGATTGGTACACCACAGCCCTTTTCACCAGTTTGGAACTATCTGTCAGCTCGATGATCTTGTCAAACATCAGCATCGATTGCCTGAGCGTGGAGGAAACGATTAGCGTGGTGGTCTTGTCGTGGGTGACTGCGAACCACAGCGCACGCGCTGAGGCCATGAAGGACTTGCCGATCTGACGACCTGCGCAGACTACGATTCTTGACGAGTTGTCTCTCAGAAATTTCGTCTGGTAACTGAAAGGCTCTACTCCGATGAGGTATGAGGTGAAGGCAACGGGATCCTTCATTAGTTTCTCAAGGACATCGGGGTTCTCGTCCAACAGTCGTTTGAAACTCATCTTCAAGAAATCACCATACCTCCCTGTCGTTTGACCGGGAGTGAAAGTAGTAAGTAACCGCCGACCCTGTAAGAGGGCCGAGCGCCGTAATCGCGGAGCAGCTTCCACCCGTTAGGGCAAGGTAGACGAACGAGAGCACGAGAACCAGCGCGAGCAGCCCGCGATAGTCTGCCTTTGTGAGGCTCTGACCCTTGATTGCGATGAGGCTCCTTTTCTTCATCTCGCCCGATCCTTTAGTTTCGGGTTCGCTTTGACTAGTTACTGCGTTCGACATCTCTTTCTTTGCATCCCTCTCCGCTCGAAGTTCTCCCTATCTTTGTAGGAAGATTCGCTTCACGATTCCGTCCCTGTATCTTATCTCAAGACTCTTCCCCGACATCAGCCCGAGTGATTTCTGGGCGAGCAAAGGAACCTTGTTGAATACCTGAACGTCTTTGACTAACACAAGCGGAATTGATTGGAGAGTGGCCTTTCTTTCATCCGTCATGTCCTTCACGAGGAGAATGTGCGGTTCGTTGAATGTGTTCCCCTCCTGTATCCACAGGAACTTGCCCTCGCTCCTCACGGTCGTTTCCACCGCATGGTTCACGATTTTCACGCCGTCCTCCGGAATGAACACGTTAGCGCAAACCGAAGCATCAGACCAGATCAGGCTTATCTGGTCGAACTGTTTCAGTTTACGGATCTTTTCCTTGACGCGGTCAGGCAACATTTTCATCACTCGCTGATTCCGGAGTACTTACACTAGGACCCACGACCGAATTTTGGGGGTCTTCCTCAATTACGAATTCGATGAATTCCTTGAACTCCTGGAGCGTCTTCTTGTCGCTCGTTCCCAGGTTCTCTCTAGACCTTACTTTGTTGAAGAGTGCGGTGATTTCTTTGATGTCGTCGTCATCCGTATCTCCCAGCAACCTCCCTGGGGCATAGTGCTGAACCTTTATGATGTCAAGGTAGGACTTTACTATCTTGTGGTAGGCGTCAAGCGTCTTCCGGTACTCATCGCTTTTATCGTCCTCTATCTGCAGCCTTGCGTCGAGGCCGAGGATCTTCTTCCACAGCTTTTCTTTTAGGTCATTCAGATTTTCCTTCTTTTCGTTCTTGTTGTCGCTCATATCAAAAATTTCAACCCTTTCGGTTTCCCGCTATATATAGTGAAAAAGCGCCGGTGTACCCCCCTCTAGGGGGGTACCCCCTCGCTTTCTCGACAATTGTCGAGTTTCTTGTTGGAAGCGCCTAATTGCCCAAGTTGGCCAACATGGCTTTGTAACTCAATGATATCACATTCAGCTGAATATTGGCAATCTCGACATACCCATCTGCCCTCACCTCTTTCAATTGGGGCAAGTGCAGGGTCCTTCTTGACTAGGGCGTTGTGGAGCAGATCCCTGCGCTTCCTGAACTCTCGGAGCCAGGTCGTGCGTTGGATTTCGGTAGAAAATTCGACTAAGAATGCTGGAAATATCCCGTCCTCGCGCCGAGCCATGATGCGCTGGAGCTGAAGGATTCCAATGTTGGAGTTGACAGCCAGCATGTAGTATGCAAGCTGCCTGATCCAGTGGTCAGAAATTACGGAATTTGAGCGTGTTGTCTTGAACTCGATCGGAATGCTGTGATAAATGTCGATGCTGTAGGAGACGTCCTCGAAGATTCCTTTCTTCTCGTTGATTATGTGGGCAGGATCGTTCTGCGAGTACAGTCTTTGGAGAGCTTCGTGCCTCCTTGCTCCATCGAGGAAGTAGCCGAGCTGTTTCAACGTGAAGGGGACAGGTCTCAGCTTTCGAAATGCCGCTTGGCGGAGACAGAGCACTAAATCGGAGACGTGTATTCCTGACCTCAGGACACCGAATTCTTGCCCTAGGTTCTGCAGCACTCTCTGCTCGATTTGCCTATCCTCTCGAATTGCAATGTTGTATTTCTCGGAGAGACGAGGTATCTGTGAGCTTGCCCGGTCAGTCACACTTTAGTGCACATGAGTCAATAGAGTTAATTCGGATTATAAGTTGCTCCAAAGTTGATCATGTGATCAACTGATCAACCGATCAACTTTCTTACTTGGTTTCTTGCTCTGAGACTAGATCGGCCACTACTTCGGCAAATCTATCCTTGTCTTCCATGACAATCCGCAAAAGGCGGGTGACGAGATTTTGCAAGCTCAGACCGTTTTGGAAGCAGATTAACCTGAGCTCTTGGTGCATTGTGGAATTGATGCGCACGTATTTGTCTCGTGTTTCTCTTCTCTGGGTCGCCATGTGGATCAAGACTGCAAATAAAACAATCAGTGAACGTCAATTACCGGCATACGTCGTGTCTTCGTTGCTATAATAGACCTGGATCTTTAGGCGTACCTTGTTCAGAGCTTGAAAGCCCGTGAGGTCGTTGGATGGATAGTTGCCCGATGCTGAATCGCTCGTGGCGGGAGGGAGCTTTATTGCATACGCGAGCCTCTCATTGCAACCGTAGGTCTGAGTGTAGGTGAGATTGCCGTTGCCGTTCGGTCCTGAGACAGTGCTACCCACCGTTCCAGGTGGCCACGAAAACCACCAACCTGAGTAGAGCTGGTTCGCTGTCTCTCCATCAAGAAACGAGTAGGGCGTGCCTCCTGCTCCGTTTCCGAACGCATCGAGGCTAGATTGGTCGTTGTAGGCCGAACCATTCCAGCTCGCGACTTGGATCGCATTCTCTCCCTGACTCTGTGAAACGTTGTCTGGAAGGTGAAATTCAAGATACGTCCATCTTCCAACGTCCAGGCATATCTCATCAAGCCAAATGTTCGTGGTCGCTGTGGCCCCGATGGTCTCGAATTGAATTGAACCCATGTTGTCCAGATTGACAGTGCCTGCTGTGGCGGCGGGATTCCTTAGAGGGACGACGAGCCTGTACCACTGGTTTGCGTTCAACGTGTAATTCCATTGAAAATCGCTGCCGCCGCCCGGTGGTTCCAAATATACCTGAAAAGTGCCACTCGAATTGCCCCCAAAGTCCGACCTAAACCAGAACAGCAGAAAATCATATGCCGTTGGGGATGTAAAGTTCCAAGCAGCAATGGGCAGTGCGTAGGTGAACCCGACAGCACCCGCATTCGTGGATCCGCTCAGTTTCAGAGAAGAGTTGCCTTCTTTGAAAATACTTGTGTCGTTGGAGAAAGTCCCAGAGCCATACCACTGCGTCCACCCGCTCGTGTCCTCGCAGTGATTTACATATCCAATCTCTAGGCGAATATCGTCAATCCAAACATTGACCGATGTTGGAGGAGAACTTCCCGTTTGCACGTCCGCACCTATGTATCTAATCTTTGTAAGATCCGGGGCTGTGCCTGACTGACCCGCGTAAGAACCCAGGGCTACTTCTATATTCATCCATGTGTTTGCCGCTTGAAGATTGAACTGCCACCAACGTATATGGCCGTTGATGTCTCGAATTACGAGTTGATAGTAGCCCAGGGAAGCATGGTCGCACCTGTACCACATTCTCAACCTGTCATAACTTGAGATGTCCATTCCGCTAGAGCCAAAATCATATCCTAGTCCATATTCGGTGGACGCTGAAGGGCTGGATTTAGATCCTTTCAGAGAGCCTAACCCTTCCTTGTAATTCGTGTTGTCAATGGAAAGCGAGTCAAAACTTGCATCAGAGAAGGGAGCATTTGTTGCAATAGGATTTGTCGGGCTCGCCGTTCCGCTTCCAAGAGAATCGCACGAAGATTCCTGCACGCTCGTTGCGTCGGTGAAGGCATTCTGATTGTCCACGATAAACTCCCAGGAGAAGAACTTGTTTGTGTTGTCTATCGTAAAGTTGCAGTGGTTCATCAGTGGATTGATCGCGTACTCTCTACCTACATTGTTCAGATCTCGATAGTATATGCCCGTGTCCTTCCAAGGGTTGCCATGCGTAGTACCCCAAGGAGGCAGAATATTCGCATCTATGACAAACTTGGCAGTGAGAAAACCATGTGTTGCGTCCAATGTCGGCCCTTGAAGCTTGATAATTCTTACAAAGTCCAGCCTTCCCTGATATGCATCCGAAGCGTCTATCCAGCAGACTCTCTTTGACCTGACAATGGCTTTGAGCTGTTGCATGAGAGTTGCGAGGTTTGAGGCTGACGTTCCCACAAGCGTTCCTTCAACGTGTAATGTCGCAGGGTTGGGATAATTCAGGTCATAGAGCATGATCTGAATGTACTGAGGGATATGCTTTTGCACAATCGCCCTCTGCATCTGCTTGTCGAATTTCTGTATTGCGAGACCATTTGATAGAGTTCCGATTCTCATTTTGAAATTTTCACCTGAACTAAATTAGAGGGCATTGAAGGCGTTGTAGGTTGTGTCTTCGTTTGTGTAGTTGATCTGGACTTTGATTCGCATCTTGTTAATCGCCTGAAAGCCCGACAAATCATCAGAAGGATAATTTCCTGAAACTGAATCCGATGTGGCGGGAGACATTTTGAACGAAAGTGCGAGCCTGTTGTTCGGCCCATAGGTCGAAGTATATGTCAGGCGAATGTTCTCATATCCAAAAACTGCTGCTGGGCTCACGGTCGTGCCTATTTGCCCGGGGGGCCACATAGTAGCCGTGTAAACTCCATAAACATTGTAGTCCCCGCTTCCATCGAGAAAGTATTCCTGACTGTCACCTCCCCCCTGAATGTTTCCATACACATTGATTGACATAACCGGCGTGTACGATCCACTGTGCCAGTTGTACACGTTAATGGCGGTGCCCGCACCTTCTTGCAGAACATTATCTGGAATCATGCATTCAATCTGTGCCCACATTCCGACATCTGCCGCAATCTCGTCAACCCAAAGATGAGTGCTCGCAGAGGTCTTGCCAGTGCTTTGAACCAAGAGTTCTGCAATTGATGCGAGGCTTGGCGATCCTGTCGTGCCGTTAGGCGCTCTGAGTGGAATGACTAGGCGATACCAAATATTTGCGGTCAGGTTGGAGTAAGCCCACTGATAATATGCCGTCAGTCCAGAGTTTCCAATTTGAATTGTCATCGTTCCCGTCGAGTTCCCTCCAAAGTCTGAGCGAACCCAAAGAACCAAAAAATCCTGCACTGGCGAGGAAAGATTGATGGCGGAGGTGGGTGTGTAGGAAACTGACAGCAAGCCGCCAGCAGTCGATGTTCCTGCTAGTTTCAGAGAACCCGTGCCTTCTTTGTGTATTACTGTATCATTGGAGACCGTGAACCCTGAACCTGAGACGCCAGCAAAGTGCGTTGTTGCGTCGCAACTATTGATTATGAGCTGATTGCCCGAAAAGGCGTTCTGATTCTCGACTATGAATTCCCAAGAAACAATTTTGTTTGTGCTGTCAATGCTGTAATTGCAATCCATCTTGGTCGGGTCGAGCATATACTCCTGGCCTGTGCCGTCAATGTCCCTGAGCTTGAATCCTGTTTGCTTCCAGGGATTGAATAACATAGTCCCCCAAGGAAGAACCGGCCAGAATTCAAAGGTGTACTTTACCGCGTATTGTCCTAATGAGGCATCAACGGTCGGCCCTTGCATCTTTGCGACCTTGCCAAAGGCACAGAGCGAAGGAAACTGATCCGTCGCGTCAAGCCAAACCAATTGACCTGTTCTGAACAAAGATTCGAGGTATTCCATGTCGGAGGCCAGATTTGCATTTGACGTATCGTAGAGAATGCCATCGATGACAATTGCCATCTGCGAGGATGCCATGTCAAAGGTGTATGCGGACAATGCACCTGGCACTGTCATTATGAAGGCGTCTCTTTGGTCTGTCGGATTCCATTTCAGGAGAGTAAGGTTGCTCAGAGTTCCTAGTCTCATTTTGAAATTAGTTCACCATAATGCTACGAAGAGGCGTTCATGTTGTCCTGAATTGACCAATTCATCGCGAGCGTGACGGTGTTGCCGCTTGAATTCGTCAGGTTCGGAACCTGCACGTAGATTGCATGCCCCAGAATGTCGCTCGGCACTGAAACTTGATATTGCTGGCCGGACACGGGCTGAGAACCTAGATGGTACAGCAGATTGTTATCTGTCATGTCAACAATGTAGAGATCAGAGCAGGTGACACTGCTTCCGTTCTGTTCTGAAATCGTAATTGAAATAACCACGCTCGAGACAGTGCCGGCCTCATCTTGTACAGTCTCCGTCAACGCCCATTCCTGATACAGAGTGCCCGTCACGAGTTGAATTGAAGCTGTCCCGGTCTGTGGGTTCGCTGGCACGGTTGGAGGCGTGCCAACAGTCGCATTATTCTGCAGATTCTGAACGCTTGCGGCCCAGGCATTGAGTATGTTTTGAAGCTGTTGAACTTTCCAGTTTGCGACATTCAATTGGCGATAGTTCTTTACAAAGACAATCTCGACCTGCTCGCCGTTCTGAGAATCATAGTGCCGATGTATCGAGAAGATTCTGTACTTGGCATTATCTCCGAGAATGTTATCTGCAACGGTTACTGTGTCTCCGACCTGATAAGCAACGCCCGAATTGTTATCCCAAACCGTTGCCTTGTAGACATCTGTCGGATTGATCATATCCGTCAACACAGCGTTGGCGTAGGATTGAAGCAGCGTGCTGTCGTACACGTTAGGGAAATTGTAGATGTTAGACCATCTGCCGTTGGCAGTGATCGAGGAGGCATTGTTGCTGTTCACCGAGATCTGTTGCAGGTTCGTTGATGACCCTGCTACGACAACATCGTTCACTACATTTTCAATCGAGTAATCCCACTCAGTCTTCGCAGAGTTCAAAGATGTTTGAAACTTGACTGTCGCCGATTTGTCAGTGCCAACCTGAGTTAGGAAATCAACCGTCAGGTCAGGGTTGAATCTAGTTTCAAAGACAATGGTCTGTATGAGCTGTTGCAGAGCAGCCAACGCCTTGAAGTTGTTCATTGTCGCAAGGACATGCGACGTAGAGCCTGACGTGGATCCTCCAACAAGCGTTGGGCTGTATTGGCACGCGAGAATATCATCGAATACCTGAAGTGCGGTCGCGTTGGGCTGGTACACCTCCATCCACAGCCCGTTCGCGTGCAGGTTGATCTGCGTGCCGGGTGTTGAGGGCGTCTGCATCAACATGCAAAAGTATCTGACCTTGGTCAGGTCGAACGCCCCAGATTGCGACGTGTACGAATTCACGTCAATTTCAATTGTTTCAAAATACGTGGCATTGACATTGTACTGCGTGAAGGTGAGCGGCCAGATATACGTCCTCGAATGACCATTAATGTCAATCAGCACTAGACCAAAGCTGCAACCCGCTGTGCCACTCAGTTTTCCCTTGATCCTGAACCAATTTGTGGACTGATTGTAACCGTAAGTTAGGTCAGTGCCGCCCGAACCCAGATCATAGCCCGCCATATAGATTGTGCTTCCAACAGGATTGTTCTTCTGAAGCTGAAGGTATCCGCCTACAATCGAAGAATTATCAAAGGCATTGTAGAGGCTATCAGGATTCTCTACGAGGTTTGTTGTTGAAGAACATGCGTTGATCTGAGTGTTAACTAGGTTTGTAGTCTGTGCATAGTTGACGTAGTACAGCCCGCCTTTCTCGAAAAGCTCGCGACTGAGATAGACCTTAGTATCCCTGCAAATGAGGTTGTAGAACTTTGCACCGGACGAGTCATAGCCTTTCTGATATCCAACCCCTAGGCCCCGCCATATCAATGTCCCGTCTCTCTTGATCTGAATGTCGGCCCCCACGCCGTTTGATGAGAGGAGTGTCGAGGAATCAGGGAATTGAACTGTACAATTGCCGACTGAGAGATCCAAGGATGAATTGAAATCGAGGCTCTGCCAAGTAACGGACTGCTCCCCCGCAATGTAGACCGTGTATTCTCCAATCGTCATTTTCTAATAGAGCACCGCCAGGGATTGAGCGAGTTGCTGCAGCCTGGAATTGACACTCGTTTGCCAATCGTAATCCGATTTCGTGTCGAGGTTTGCCACATCAAATGTTACGTTAAAGTTCTGTTGCGGTGAAGAAATAATCTGCGAGGGCCTGCTGAGTGATTGCATTACACTCTCTGGAATCACGAACTCGGGCTCTTGCTCTCCGATCAGTGCTAGTGTAGGCTGTGTGACAAAGCCTCCAGACGCAAAGCGAGGCACTGCAGAGCTTTGAGAATTGCCCTGAGTATTGCTAGAGTTTGCGGCCCCAGTGATTGCATTCCATGCCGCACTCAGAGTTCCCCAGATACTCTGAACCGTCTGCAAAGCTTGAATGAGGTCTGCGAGTGCAACGCCAATAGTGGAATCGTAGCCTTTCTTGACGTTCGCCCAAGCAGTGGTAATCTCCTGCCATATTGGAGAGATAAGACCATCGTACAATACTCCAATACCTTCTAATGCGGTTCTTAGAGCATTCCAAACAACGTATCCACTGGAATCCCAGACTGTTTTAATGTCAAAGAATGCAGTCGTAATACTCGTCCAAATCGTGTCGATGGTATTGTAAGCTACTCTCACTCCTGACCAGAGTCCGAGTATCCCTTCCCAAACCACCTTGAAGACGCTCTCGTACACGGTCTTTACATCAGTCCACGCAGTGCCTAATGCGTCCCAGATTCCCTTGATTGAAGAGTCCCACAGTCCCTTGACTGTGTTCCACGCCGAGGTGAGAGCGTCCCAAACAGGCTTTACAACAGAGTCGTAAACAGTCTTGATTGCAATCCACGCGGAGCTCAACGCGTCAAAGATCGGCTTGATGAAGATATTATAGAAAGAGCCAACCGAAACGAATGCGGCAATTAACTCGCCAAACATTGGAGCAATCGAGGATTTGTAGGCAGTGCCAATGGCCGCGAACATTTTGTTCAGGTCGTCGAATGCTGGCTTTAGAATTCCATAGTAGAGGCCGGAGATCAGGATATATCCCATATTGAATGCTGCAAAAACAGGGGCCATGTAGGTGGTGAACGCACTGTTGATGTCTCCGAATGTCTTGATCCACGCCCCGTCTGTTTTGTTCGCAGAGTCCGAGGATTTCTTTGAGCTATCCTGACTTACTACGCCTAATGCCTCTAGCACGGGCAAGAGCACGTTGTTCCAGAACGCTTGAATTTGCTGAAAGACGAATCCAACAGTCTTTGACAGGTCGTCAAAGAGACCAGCCCAGAAGTCTATCGCGTCCTGAATTCCCTGCGTGATGATGTAGAGTATCGGCTTCAGGACCGCATTGAACATTGTCAGGAATGAGTTGAAAATTACGTTGACTGTGGTCTCAAACTGTCTGAACAAGAGAATCCAGAAATTGACAAAACCACCAATCCCAGCTCCGATGAAATTCAGAGCCGGTTGCAAAATAGTATTGTACGCGGTCTGTATTCCATGAAAGACGGTCATCACGGCCTCTGCGAAGGCTTGGATGACAATTATCCAGTCCTGCACGTACTGGATTATCCCTGTCTTTATCGCGTCTAGGACAGGTTGAATCACTCCCGAGTAGACCTGCTCTAACCCGGAGAATGCCATGCGTGAGGCATCGGCGAATAATTGAAACTCTTTGACGTAGCTTTGAATGTAAACTTCAACGACGCTTTGAAGGAAGCCAAATACTGCTCTGCCAGCCTGCTCCAACGCGCTTAGTGCTTCATTTACCGCGTTAATGACGAGAGTCCAATTCCTGAAACCGTTTGTTACGTATGCTATCGCCGCAATCAGCCCGCCCACCGCGAGCAAGACAATCCCGATTGGATTTGCGTCCATCGCCGCATTGAGCAGCCATTGTGCCGCCGTCCACGCAGTGGTGGCAACGGCTGCTGCTCCCGAAGCGATTGCACTCGCAATTGCAGAGGCGCTCAGTGCGTCGGTGTCGATAGCTTCAATCCTTGCAGCTATCGAGTGTGCAATCGCTGAGGCTGTAAGCTCGCCTTCCTTTGCCGATGTTAGTCCGAAGAATGTTGTTAGCGTTGGTAGCTCCGCAAGGACAGTTGGAATTGTAGATGCCCCGAGCATGACAAACTGCATGATCATCTGCTCGTTTGCCATTTGCAACCTGTTTTGAGCCGCAGAGAGTGAATTCTGCGCAGTTGCGAGAGATGCTGTTGCATTCTGTGCATTCCTCTGAGCAGTTTCGAGCCTGCGATATGCTTCCTGCCCCTGGAGTGTATTCTCGGATCCTGTCGAAAGGACGCGATTGTACACTTGTTGTGCAAGGGCAAGCTGCTGGTTTGCCTGTGCCACCTGGTTCTGGGCTCTCGTCAGTGATTCGTTGGCACTCTGCAACCTCAGAGTGGCGTCCTGCTGTCGAGTTTGTGCGTCGATCACGCCAAACGTTGCAGTCGTAGCCATCGTCATTGTAGAGCCTAGGGCGGCCATCTTGCTCATCTGGTCTGAAAGGCTCATTGATGTTTGCTGAACCGTCTGCCCAGCGTTCTGAACTGCTCCGCCAAAGCTCTCGGTTGCTCCCGTCGCAGCGTTCTCTGCGGTGGTGATGCTCTCAAGATTTGACGACATTGCAGAGGCTGATGATGAGAATGCTTCCATTGAAGATGTAGTCGCGGAGGTTGCAGTGTCAAAATTACTCGAAAGACCCTGAACCTCATTAGATAGCTCAGTGCTCGATGAAGTTAGGGTTGATTCTGTGGAAGTGAGGCCGCTTATTTCGTTGGAGATGCTCTGCATCTTCGAGAGAAAATTATCTAAAGCCTCTGAAAATTGGTCTTGAACCTGAATCGGTATCTCGACGCCTTCTGATGAGCTCATTTAGTATTCTTCGTCATTCTCCATCTTGTATGATTCAAGCCGTGTCTTTTCCCCCGTATCAAGGACCATGTTGCCAGTTGCTTCCACATTGAAAATTGTAGGCATTTGAAGTACCGTATCATTGTGGAATGCGAGAAGATTCAACGCATTCCATGCAGGCGCGACCGCTGAGACTGACGCGAAAAGCAAAATGAACGAGATATTCGGACAGAGAAATGAGATTATGATTCCTCGACCTATGAGATTGATTGTTATCGCGAAAACAAGGCCACGCAAATCTCCGAGACGATTTAGAAAGTAGCGGTAGAAGTTTTGCTCTTTGTAGCCCTGCCTTAGACCATAAGTTGTAAGGGCGATGTCAACAAAGGCAAGATCGTAGGCAATGCATATTGCCAGCACCAACCCCATATTCAGCAAAACTAGATACAGCGCGAAAGGAAAGACTATGAATCCAAAAAACATGACGAGCATGTTTAGGGCTTCTAGTCGAGCATCGTCTTTATGCGTGCGAGTGCTATACAATGCCTGTAAATTCACCTGAAATAAGAATCAACTTGATAACTGCTGGCGAAAGAGCGCAATCAAATCATCTTGCACCTTTTCCCAGCCCATTTGAACCGCAGGCCCAAGAAAGCTGTATTTTCCTTCTTCAATGCCGGGGTTCAACACGCTTTTTGCAAATACTTCACGCCCGCCCATCGTAAAATGAAGAGCTCGGGCATTCTTTGCCTCAATCGTATGAGGGCGCGTGCCAAACTCTAGAAACTTCGCGTATGGGGCCTCTGCTACCACAAGTACACTCGTTGGCGTGTCGCCTCGCTTGACCAAAATTGAAGATTGAAGGAAACCCGTTTTCTTGGGAGCGAGGCTCTTTGCAACAGCTGCGATGTTCGCGTTGACGGAATCGAAAAGGGTGTCCTGAACCATTTGATCTGCCTCTGTCGAGAGACTGCGGATTTTTTCCATTATCTCTCTTAAGCCGTTCATTTGAATCGTAATGCCGATCATGTGTTCAGGATCCCAGCGACTTTAATTTTCAAGTATCATAGTTAGGACAATGCTTGTAATGTCTGAGACCTCTTGCGACATCTTATTGCCATAATAATCCAGCACGCAATCGAGTATCGACATTCTCAGACGGCTAACTATGATGGTCTTGGAGTGTGCCCTGTTCATCAATGCGTTGAAAGCTCCTAGGGTATTGATTATCTTCCTGCACATATCGAAAGAGAGCTGGTATTGGCCGTCTTCCAGAACAATAATGCCCTTGTCGAGCATTTGAAAGATCAGCCCTTCGGCAACGGTATTCCAAGCCTCGACCGCTGTAGCAATTCTTTCTTGTCCTGCTGCAACTGGCTGTCTGAGGCCTGTTTTTCTTTGAGTGCGACTACCGTTACGGCGAGCATCTGGAACTGTGTCGTTGACAGTCTGAGTATTTCCCCGAACGTAATGGGAATCCCGAACTCTTGGCATAATCTCCCTACCGTAACTAATTCGAGGAACTTGTTCGGGGCTCCACTTCCGATCTGGACACTATATCTAAAAAATCCGCCACGTCGGAATCTAGGATGTTGAGGCGCTGGCAGCTGAACAAGAGCTTGCGAGTGTATTTCGTCGGCAGTTTCCTGATTGTCTCCACCGTGAACTCACCAAATTCTTTCGGCCATGTTTCGGGTACGATGGAATGGAAGATCATGTTAGCGTCGAGACTCGCCTGATCCACTTCGGGGGCTTTCTTGCCCTTGCTCCATACTTGCGATTGAACGCGAATCTTACTCTCCTCTTCGGTTGAGAGCTCCCGTATCCTTATTCCGTGGCCTGCAACGTTCACGGTTGCCTCTTGGCGTTGAATCCCTGTCGCACTCATCTTTCTTCTCGATTACTCCTGTCGGGCTAGACCAATGCCAAAAAAAGGGGCGCATTGGTTTCGTCTTAATTTGCAAAGACTCGTCAGTAGCCTCTTACTGCTTTGCAGATGCGGTTATTGTGGCGGGCTGTGCGTTGCTGCTGTTGCTGCTCTTTTGCTGAGCCACCGACTCCATGACCTTTGGCAGGACAGCCTCAATTTGCTGGGTGAGTGTGTCGGTCGAGACTGTTCCATTATCGACTTCAGCTATCAGGTCTGATACGAGATAGCCTCCCGCCAATCCGACGGTTGGTCCGACGATTCCTGTGTTTGTCGCCAATCCGAGCGCGAAACCGCAGATCGCGAGAACAAAGTCGAGAATCTTCTTTCTTCCAGCACTTACTTTGGTACTCATTTTGTTTTTCTTTTCACCCCATCATCGTAATTTGCCTACGTAAGCGAGGCACTCTCTGCTACGCCAGTATATTTTTCGTAAATTACATCCTTAACTTGGATCGACTTGCCCTGCTTTTGGAAGAACGCATTGCTCAACGTTAGTATGGAGGTTCCATTTTTCAGCGGAGCTGCGATCGTCTGAGAAGTGTTGTTGAGCAGCGCGGAATAGTTCGCAGTCGCTTCAAGCATGATGGTCACGTCGAATGTAATGTCGCGAATCGAAGGCACGATGTATTTCGCAGTGGATTGACCGATTGCCCTCACTCGCTGAAGGTTTCGGTTGAAATTCACCGTCATGTCTTGGATGTCATACGCGGTTCCTCCAAAAGTGATCCCCGAAGCTCCAGGGTCAGTGAATACCCAGGGCGTTGTACCTGGATCTGAGGCGTGGCTACCTGTTCCTGTCGGGTCGGTGCTTGTGTAGGCAGAGATGCTTTGAGCAAAGAGCTTCAGATTGCCCCGAAGTTCCTTGCCGAGCTGCCATTTGATCGACCCTGAATCGGGTCGGCAACCCAGCGCCTCAAGATAGTTGGTCGTTCCAGAAATCTTTGGAGAGATCAATACCGAGAGGGACTTGTCTATGGAGCCAGCTCCGCCACCTTGGGAGTTGACAAGGTACTTGAGAAATGTGGACGCCTGCAAGGCATAGTCCAGAGTAACATCATAGTTGTCTGCTCCTTTGACAACGCTCTTGAGATCCTCTGTTCCAAGATTTCGGATGAGGATCGAACCCATGTCCGCCGTGTCGGAATACTGCAGATCCGTTCCAATCCAGTTCCAGGTTGGGTTCGTCGGTTGAGTTCCGAAGGTCGTTTCTTCTACGTACTCGGCACTGTGCGCCACTAATAATCCGAGAGATGGTGAATAACTCATTTTGCTGTTTTATCACTTTGATTTCTTCCTTGTCACCTTGTAATTTGACAAAGCGTAAGATCTGAGAAATATTCTCAATTCACGACGCTCCTCCACAACTCAACGAGAAAGGTAACGTCATACCTGTCAGGTGTTACTGATGTCTCGGGGCCTGGGTAAGGACCAGCGGAGAGTTTCATCAGCACCCAATTTCCCGATCCGTCAACGGTCGATTGTTTCTGGACAATGACGGCGCGAATTGATTCCCATATTTTCACCATGCCGTTGTATCCGGAGATGTTCGGACTCTGATAGGTCTGCGTCAGGAGGTGGCACTCGATATAGTGCTTGTGCAGCCAACGCGAGTTTGGCGAATCCCCGATATTCTGGGGTTTTACAACTGTGTGGTGAACGGGGCCGACCTGAATCAGAGGCATTATTCTCTGTTTCTTTTGGGAAAATGGAAAAGTCTCCACGTCAAAGCCGCTATTTGCGTAGGTCTCTGTTGCGGGCGTTGCGTCATCGCTCTGGTAGCTGACATTATTCTGGAGAACAGAAACTACCGCCGCGAGAGGATCCGCTACATTCAATTACTAGAGCCTCCATTCCCCGATGAAGAAATTGGTTTTAGATCAAAATTTTTGCTGATCGCACACGATAAGTGGTAATAGTACGCCCTGCGATTTTTTCTTCTGAATAGTTCATCGCCGACTGCAAAATACTTCCCGCATACCGTGCAAGCTACGCTCATGAATTTCTCGACATTTCGAGGAGTAATGCGATACTGTGATTTTGTCTTCGAGATTCGCATGGTTTACTCCACTACCCCTGTCGGATTGATTACGCGAAAGACTTGGGTTGCCTGTACCGGCAGACTCTGACTAGTCCCGCTGCTCTCGTAGCTCCCGGCCCAAGTAACATAGAGAGGACCAGACCCCTGTGTCGAAGACACGTTGTAATCAGCAAAATATGATCCCGTGCCGTAGATGTCCTGAATTGGTGTGAGCGTGGCTAGCGTAGTCGCCCTCTGCTGTCCCTCGTAGACCTTGCAGGCGAGGCCGGAAGGGTTGACCGGGCCATCCCTTTCATGGAGAAAGAAAACCGAGAATCGTATTGTGCCTCCGGCCTCGATCTCTTTTGGGCACTTCAGCCTGACAAAGAAAAGACCATTGCCGGTCTTGATTGTTTTCTTGCTCATTCTGGGCAAATTTTACCTAAATCACCTTCACGGGAAAAAGGAACTGAATCGAAGCCCCCGCATAAGTACCGTTCCAAACCAATGTGTACAAGCCAAGTGGTGCATCTGCAGGCACGACGTACTCGAATACGTACGCCCCGATGTCGCTGTTTCCCCATTGCACTAGGTTAGGGATGGCAACCGGAGTGGCTCCCTGGATTGTCTTCCCCGAATAGATTGACGCACTGACGTTTGATGGAATTACAGGCCCGTCGGTTGTATGATAGAAGAAGATGAAAGCCCTCACAAGATCGCCTTGCTGGACAAAGATGGGGCATTCGATAAACGCGATTATATTGCCGCTCGTGATCGGCAAGGATTTTGGGGCAAATAGGTAACTACTCAAGTCGTAGTCTCACCTATTTGTGGTCTGGTCCCACTGTCCCAAGTCGACGCCGACGAAATCCTGATCCGACTTTGCACCCTCACCAAAGAAACTACGTTGAAAGCTGTTTTTGAGAAACTCTTGAAACTCGCTCTCGATCAGAGTAATTACTGCCTGGAACTGGTTCTGCTCCTGCGGTGTGGCTCTCTTCAGGCGAAACCGTGCGGCAACCCATCTCGCTTCAATATCTGCAAGCTGCGTGGCAATCTCAGTTTGCAAGGGAAGTGAGGTATATCTCTGTAATCTCAGATTGATTATTGAGTCAACGAGCGCGATCAGATTGTTTAGCTCGGTGTCATTAGTTGTCACAGCATAGGCGAGAGTCAACTCGTCCTTTACCTGATTCAGAGTTGCGTATACCATGCTCTAATTCTCCTCACTTGTGGCCACCACAATTTCTTGCTCCTTCCAATTCCTCTTTCGCATGGTCTCTCGATAAGCGATCCTTGCCTCGCCTCTCTTTCCTGCTCGCTTTGAACCAAAATTGTAAATCTTGAAATCACGAATCAAACTGTGTTCACTTACTGTATGCGTCGGAAACGCCGAATCAGTGACGATCTCGTTCTTCAAGTTGAGAATTGTCCAGTGGTTTTCTCCGTAGTGTAGACCTGGTTCTACCCTGATAATGCGAGGCTTCCAGCCTGGATTGCCTTCTTCCTCTACCCAAACCCAGAAGATTTTGATATCCTCGTTGTTCCTGACGAAATCCAATCCAGCCTTGACATCGCCAATTGCAACTTCATCGCCGTCAATGATGAACGCGTAGGAACCAGAGGGGATGTACTCGAAGGTGAATTGTCTCTTTTCCACTTCGAGCATCGGCCCGAGTCCAAACTCTATGTCGAGGTAGACAAACTTCTGGAGGATTTGCAAATTGTCCTTGAAGTATTGCGGATCAAATCTCGAAGCGCTCTCTTGCACTATTTTGACAGTGTCATCTTCGGGTAGTTCAGGAAAATCCAGGAACCTGCCGTCCAAGATCATCACGGCGTCAACATACATACAGATCGAATCAAACGAGCTGCGCAGATATTCTGCGTCGCGATAGGTGCAGTAAGAAGCAACTATCGGAACTTCTCTTTTTACAAAAAGGTATGGAGAGGTGGCCTCCTGAAGGGCTAGCCTTGAAGAGATCAGGTCCCGCATGAATACGATTGAGGCATCCCTGCCGAGACTGAACGCATCCAGGGCATTTCTTGCCCTTTTTTCTTTGGCTTGTTCCTCCAATTTGGCACGCCTCTTTGGTCTTGTTTCCAGTCGCCCAGCGATACCGCTCTAGGCTGTGTAAACATGTACTAGGGCGTTCGGCTGGAGTATTCCGCAAGCAACTCTGTGACTTGCAACGATGTACAAGGCGCGTTCGTCGATCTTTCGCCAGGTCTCGATCATGAGATCTCTCGAAATACCTAAGGCTGCTGTGCCACCGACGCCTAGTCCGTTCGGGTCGCCCTTTGCTGATGCCTTCAGGAAGACCTGCGCGTGGTAGGTCGTGATTGCTGGCGAACCTGCCCCTGTTCCCGTCGGGACTTTCGTGCTTCTTACCACGTCAACGCCGTATACCTGTGGAATGACAGCCTGCTGAATCGGCCCCACGCTCCCGAAGTATAGGTACTGTGAGATAGCAGTGTCCTTGAGCAGTGCGTCGTACTGCACTGGGTGGAGACAAGCAACGAGGTCGCCTGGTCCTATCGAGTAGCCTTTCTTCTGGATTTCTCTGAGAGCAGAAGCAAGCCTCTTTGCAGCAAAGGTCATGCTTGACGTGATTGAGGATTCGCCAGATACTGATTCGTCGCCATACAACGTATCCGCCGGCGTCGCGCCATCGAGTGCAGTGAGAATTGTAGAGTCCTCGTCGATGAGTGCCGCTGCCTGAAATGCCCGTTCGACTGCTTGAACGACATCAGGCGTTGCGGACTCCATGACCTGATAAGAAACTCTTTGTTTGCAACCCGTCTCTGATGGTGTTACAGAGATCTCGGAGATTGTCTGTGAAACATCGCTCGGAGCAGTGTCTTCGGTGAGGGATGCAAAGGCAGGGGTGGTTATTGTGGTAAAGTTTACCTGCTTGCTTCCCTTCGGAATTTCCTTTACTTGCACGAATCTCCTGAGATTCGCTGGCAGGTCCGGAGGCAGGACAATCATTGTCGGAGACCAGATTTGACCGAGAGCGCCCGATGCGCCCGATGTCGCAATATCCTCCTGGACATTGATCATCGATCGCATGAACGCTGCGATCCTTTGAAACCTGGCCGTCTCTTTGACCGCGTGGTCCTCCACCGGTGTTCCGACGGTCTGCTCAGTCCCAGAAATCTTTGAATTGGGCTTTGGCAGTGGGGTAAGTTCTTTCAAGGACTGACCAAAAGTATGAATGGTCTGCTTGAATTCTTCTACTCCCTCGAGCTTCACCGAAACGGAGATTGGTGCAGTCGAAGGTGCTGATTCCTTGACTGGTGTTGACTGTTCACTAGGCTTAGTTACTACTTGTTCTGTTTGTGACAAACTGATTTGATCACTTTGAGAATGGTTTGTTACTGACCCGGCACTATCCTGAAGGAGCAGGGCAGGACGAGACGGTGCAACATGCGTGTTGTCCGTCGCGTTCTTCAAAGCGGTCATCAGGTCGGGTGCCTCGGTCGGGGTAACTGGAATACTCGAACCGTTTTCGTGCAACTTTGGGGCAGGTTGGTTCGTAATGCTGAGGGGATTCTTGCTCTCTGGGTAATCCATCTGTGGTTTAACTTGTGCCTGAGGATTTCCGACGCCTACTGAATTCAAGTTAGGCATCATTGAGGGTATGTTTTCCTGCTCAGAACGCCTTGGATTCCGCGAGTGGTCTTCATTTGGATTGACCACAGGGTCGCTGTCCGCATCATCAGAGTCTGAACTCGGCCCGGACATCTTACCAATTGAAGGTTCAGTATTGCTCTGAGTTGGCGGCGGTCCCTGAATGCCGGCTTCATCTGTCGAGACCTCAATACCAACCTGCTTTGCTGCCGCTGCTAGTTTCCTGTGTGCGGCGGCTTTGGCTTGAGCCGGGATGTTGGTCTGAGGGAGACGCGCGAGGGCATTTCTGACGTGGGCGGGATCCACTTTTCCTGAAGCGTTTTTGAATGGAAGGTGTCTCAGACTCCTAGGCGTGGTCTTGCCTTCTTCGTCCTTTGCTCCGCCTGGCTCTATGTATGCAAAAGCGTCATCGGGCAGGTCGTTGATGTTTGCTGTGGAATATTCTGATTCTTTGGAGATGATTTGCTCAGAGATTAGCCCTGGAACGAATACGGCAGATCTTGAGCCCTTATCCGACGCCTCTTTGAGAATCTGGGCGAGCGGATCTCCCGCAACATTATCCCTTGTGAGCAGCGCCAAAGCCCGAAAATGAAGGCTCGTTGGATACTCTGTATCTTGCTTGTTCTTTGAAGTGTCGAGGTAAAAGCCCTCTATTGACACGGTGTTGATTTCGCCGGAATCAATCAGATTTTTGATCTTTGGATCTTCGACCTGAATGATGCACTCAACTCGCCCTTCCTCGAAACGAGCAATGAGAACCTGATTTTCTGGGAAGTGGAGCGTCTCCTTTGGGTTGTGATTGACATTGAGAGGTCTTTCGGAGAGCGACGCAGCGGCCCTTGAAAGTTCCTCGGACGTATACACGCGACCGTTACGATTCTTAATGTCGGCATTGCTTGCTATTACTCGATAATAGCACGTGCCGTCATTTTCAAACTCTTTCATTATAGGCCAGATTTGCTCTGCCCATTGGAACGATTCAAGAAGTACGCTTTTCATTTTGAGATATTCACCTTAATTCCCGTTGATACCGAAGTTCTTAGGGCGACAATCTCCTCTTTTGTGATGGTGAGGTGTGTGCCACGCAGTTTGACAATGTGCCCCGATTCATCGCAGGCATATCGCGGATTGTTGATCCCGATTTTCTCATGCATCGGGATGATCCGCTTTTCCCTTGACTCGGCATGCCGGATGATTTGATCGAGCTGCTCCTGCACAAACCTTGCATGCGAAGAACACAGCAATCTGCCCTTGAACATGATTCTAACGGGCTCTTTGCAAAGTTGATCATAGACGCAGCGAGACACGCCTAGTTCGTCCTCCTTCTGCGCCTTAGCAACAGCGTAGAGCCGACTGCAACACCTGCTACCAAGACTGCTACGGCAACGTAACCAATTGGAGCGCTCGTTGTAGGCGTTGGGCTCTGCCGCTGTGCCAGCGTAATTGTAACGTTTTGCCCTCCAATGAAACGCACGTACAGCATCCTGCTCGACGAATCCCAGAACCAGCCCGTATCGGTCTTGGCTTGATTTAGATCAGAGAGGGTGGAATACTGCGGAATAGCTCCTGAGTCTGAAGCATTGACAGAAGCTATCGGAAGACTCGAGTTTACGACGAACCATTGGCTTGAGTTCGGAACTGAGTCTGTCACGAGGAAAGAGCTAAAGAGAAGCTGCCCGGAAGTGGACACGATACCTGCAGCAACAATGCCAGCAGTTCCGCTGCTGTTCGAGAGTGTAATAGTGCTTGTCAGGAAGGTTGTGGTGGTGCTGGTGTTAGAGTAAGCGGTAATCGTCGTATTGACCGTGACAGTGGGAGACAGGAGTGTCGAAGTAGTGTATGTCAGCCCGGTGAACGTTGTCCAAAATGTCGTCAGGAGGGTAGTCGTCGTGAAAGTAGCGTAGATCACGGTGGTATTCGTCACGGTTATGGTGGTGTCCGGTAGCGTCACCGTGTTCGTGAAAGTGCTCGTGACCGGACTGGTGACAGTCCTCGTTTGCGTTATCACGGTGGTTACAGGGTTAGTCTGCGTTAGGAAGGTGGTCTCGGTAGAGGTGATTGTAGAGGATCCCGCCATTCCTGCGTAGGCAATATATCCCCCAAATGCAAGAAAGCCGACAAAAACGCAAGCAATCGGAATAATAATTCGATGAGGAGGACTGATCAAATCAAATTCGCCTCCTCGAAGACTTGCCTTATCACAGGCTCAATGGTTGAATTTAGGCGAAGATATTCGACGACGAACTGCTTGCCTTTCTCGCTCAGAGAATATGCAGTATGAACACCTTTTCTATTCTCCGAGACCAATCCTTCCTTTTCAAGAAGCTTAAGATAACGAACGAGGCTGCTCCAAGATACGTTGGCGGCGTAGATGATCGCACTGTTCCTTTTGTAGCCTCTATCAATGGCGAGAAGAATGTCGCATAATATTTCCCTTCGCGACCGTCTTTCGCCACGTTGTTTCTCAAGGAAAGGGGGCTTGGTCTGCTCAGATTCATAGAAAATTGACATTTTAGGCGGGACCTCCCACTTTCTTTAAGACGGTTGGATTGACAGGTTGCTCCTGTCCCACTTGACTGGGAGCTAATCCCTGCGCGTTGGCTTGCGTGTTGGGGTTCATTGAAGGGGAAATGAGGCCGACCTGAGGGACTGCGGTTCCTGCGCCGTTTCCAGTAGGGGATTCAGGCCCTGTTCCAGTTGGAATCGCAATTTGCTGGCTCGTTCCAACGGTGGCGGTCGGCATTGCCTGATTCAGTGTGGTGTCATCGTCAAGCTCCCAGCCCACTTTACGTAGAATCTTACGCGCTTCCGAGACGGTGATTAGTTTGCGATCAAAGAATTGCCAAACGTCTTGAAGCTGGTAATCAGGCTCGGTCTTTGAACCCCAGTGGAGTTCTATCTTTGCTTTCTTTGGGTCGAGACCCGCCTGAATGATGATCCTATCATAAAGTTCAGTCTCGATTGCGTGCTTCAACCTGAGCTGAAGGTCCTTGACAATGAGACCGCCTAATTCTTCGGCGACTCTTGCCGAGTTCCCTTGAATTGTTGGCTTGCCGTTGCGCATGGTTAGGAAAAGATGGTTCTTGACTGTGAAACAATAGACCTTGCCCTTGTAGCTCTCAAGCTTGGCGAAACCCCGACTTAGTTTGGTCTCGTGCCTTTGTGAGTAATGAATTGAGACCCTGTACATTTGCATCCTGACATGGTCTGTTCGTGGATCTTGCGACCTATGGATGAATGCATCATAGCCGATTCGCATCGCAATTTCTTGGACATCCTGCGCTAATCCTTCCGACACTGTAAAGTACGAAGCGGTGAATCGGTTGTCTCGCGAGTCTCGCGTTCCGTCGCATTCAAGTAGCGCATCAAGCAAAACGCAAAGCTGTTCTCGTGGCAGCTCAATGTACTTTCTGGGCAGCCGCTTGTTCGCGACACCTTTTCCGCATTCAAGCATGGCGTTGATGAGTCGCTTTCCACCTCGAACCGCGAACTCGATGGCATTGTATCTTCGGTCAGGATATTCGCTGAACGGGATACCAAGTTCCTTCAAGCATCTGCGCATGTTCTCGATTGTGGATGGTTTCTTTTGGCTAAGCGATACCCCTTGGAGTGAGCCGTTTTGCGAATTGACTCTGATTGCGCCTTCGGTGACATAGTAGGCAACAAACCTGAGCCAAGGCTCTGCTCTAAATTCAACCTCTAAGGCTTGGTTCGCACTGAGGCCATTGCCTGAGACGCCCGGGACCGTGAAAGTCTCTTTTCCTTCGCTTTGAGGCCAATCGCCATTCGTCTTGAAGTAAATCTGGTCTTTGATCGCAACATATGAGGCAGGAGCTTTGTTCCAGTATCGGGTACGGAAGTACATCGTATGACCAGGCGTCACAAGAACATCGCAATTTGCGGTTCTGAAATGCAACATTTCTCCGTCGTAGTCATAGATTAACCGTGCTTCTGGAACGTAGAACTCTATTCTTTCCGTGTCCGGGTTGAAGGTTGCAATCCTTTCATTTTCGCCGATTTGCCAAAAGTGCTTCCAGCCGTTTTCGGTGAGTGTCAGAGTGTCCTCCGAATAGCATGCCTCGGTGTATCCGGAAGAATTCAACAGATTGTTGATTGGAGTTTGAAGGCCGGCCTGGAACCTCTTATCTAGGAAGACAATGAGATTAGCAATACCTTGAGCTGGACCGCCCTGCTCTGTTGCGACATTTACTTTGGTATTCGTACTGAAAGAAGCGTCAACATCGGGGTCTTTCAACGCCTGCGTGTATGTTTGGACGAGTTCGTCTCCCGCCTCTGGAAAAGAGAAGATGCTTCTGGGAACTCCCTTCCTGTGGATCATGCGGTAGATGTCGAATTCAAGAGAGGCTTTCACGCGGTACAGCGCTGGGATTGGTTGGCCGCGAATGTCAACGCGTGGAGAAACAAGCGGCTGTATCAATCCTCGTCCGTAGGCTTCCCTGTCAACCTGGAGCCAAGGGATGTGAATAATCGTGTCAGGATCGAGATTGTTGATCCGCCCACCAAGGAGTTGTTGAATCTGATTTATGTCTCCGACCTCGTTGCGGTAAATTTTGTAGATCGAAGAAAGCTCGACCTGATTCAGCAGTTGGAGATTCAGAGGCGTAAGCATTTCGATGAAGGTGTTGCCGCCGTACAGCAGCTCCTTGGTTACGATGCGAAGAAGCTCTGCTAGCCCCTTCTCTCCCCTTCTGTTACCCCAACGGATTGAGCGATTGAAATCCTCGACAAGATCTACGACCTTGCCGTTCCAGTAGTCTTCATCACCTGTTACATAGAAACCCTGCGATAGCGCTGCATTGGAGATGAAGTTGATCGCATTGAAGATATCCTCATCGTGTAGGTAGGCATCGATACATGCCCTAATGTTCTCGGGCTGGTATTCGCCAGTTGCAACACGGTAGTTGGGAACGATAATTGCATTTTCTCTTGTCTGCTTCGCTTGAGTTCTCGAAAACCAAAGCGAAATCCAATCCCTGAAATTCAATTTGGAAGCATCACCTTGTTGTAATGGTCTTCCGCCAGCGCCAGACCATCGAGGAAGGAAACTCAGAATCTGCGTCTCTTGCCGTTCCGAATACGAGCCGAGAATCTCGACGCGATTGCACTTCGGTGTAGCATTGATAGCACTGAAGCCGTGCTAGTTCATCAACAGAAACGATACTAGGCGACTGAAAAATGGCTAGGCATTTGGTCGAAACACAGACTCGGCGAAGGCTGATCTCATTTCCGGTTCGATATTCATTCAAAATATGAGTGTGATTTGCCTCGAACTGGATGTCGAACTTGCACGGGTTGTGACCAGTTATAGAGCAAGGGGAAATCTCCTTGCACTGGCACCTCGCCGAGCAAGCTTTCGGCACTCGCAGTGCGTTGTTCGTAGGAGGCTCGAACGCGAACCTCTTGGGTTCGGCGATCATCTGGATGTTCTTTAGCAACAAAATTACTAGATTAGTACGCGAATATAAGCGGAGAGGACAATAAACTGTCCAGTAATCTTACTGTAATATTACAGTAATTTCAATATGTTGAAATACTTTGGGATTGTCTACAGTGAATGCGATTCCCCTATTTGCCAAGCATGCGAGGCAAGATCTCGGTATCTGATGCACTAGGACTAGTCATGTCAGGCTCGGAGGCTCGGGCCGAAGAGAGGCAGTTTCCCATAATTGATCTCTTGCTCATCTTGGATATTCTGAGTACGCTCTGTCTCCACGCGGACCTCAAGTATCAAGAACTGATCAAATGGTTGCGATGCAAACCCAGCCGCACTACTCTGAGGAGATATCTGGACATACTGGACGACCTCGGCTTTATCTCAAAGAGTAAGTCAGACTATCGAGGAGCGGTAAAGACGAAAGTTGCCTTCCAGATCACTCAAAAGGGGAAAGCGCTTGTTTTGGTAATGAATCAATAGTGATGAGAAAATGGAAAGTAGCACTAGTGACTTACAGAAAAACAATGAATTCGAGGCTATCTATAACCCGGTAGTTAGACAGTGTAATGTGACGTTTGAGTACTTTTCTAGGATAAACGAAGAGCCGGATGATATCAAGCAGCAATTGAGCAGTATGGAGCTCGCAAGTAATACCACGTTCAAAGAGACAAGAAGTGATCTCACGACAATAGATGCACCTTAATGATCATAGAGAGCTCGAGAACTCGAAGTCGAATTATTCGCAATCTGTCTCCGGCATCAAGTTTCATGACTGAGCGTGACTGAAATATCTTTTGATAATTCTCTACCTGCTGGCACAAACTCGGCATACTTCTACGTTAGATCCCCGGGAGCGTATGAGAATTGATTTACATGACCTCTATCGAATTTGATCCACTAGGTAGCACTCGGACCTTTCACGAAAGAAAGTTGCCAGTTTACGAATTGTCTGCCGTTGCGCTCTACAACAATTTCACGCTATCTCTGCTTCACTGTTCTTTACAACTAGTTGGAGGCTGTAATTCGTCCATAAGGAGTAGCCAGAAGTCTATCTGCACATTTCGGGACATGGTACAAGATCCTTTGCTCAAGTCACCTGCAGAGAGCGCGTTGTCAGTCATCAAGTGTGAGAAAAGATTATTTCCCCTCGTACACATTGATTCTCAGCAAGCAGCAGGCTCGTGTCTTTGACTCAGTCGATGTCTTCGGGTTGCCGAAGTGAGGCGATGAGTCTCACAACAACTGGTGTTTCATCAGTCATCGTAACTTATAATCCGGACCTGCGGAAGTTAGGAAGGGTAATAAGCGCCCTAAATGGCGACGTAGACTCTCTGATTCTAGTAGATAACGCCTCAAAGAATCAAAGTCAAATTCGGCACATTACTCAAACTCATGTGAACCGCACCCATCTAATCTTTAACACATGGAACAAGGGCTTTGTAATGGCTCTGAATCAAGGGTTAAGGGAGTGCTTCGATTCTGGCGCTGGATTTGCTTTGATTTTGACACAAGATACCGTGTTGCCAAGTCAAGCTGTCCCTGAAATGTTGAAGTTCTATAACGAACATAAGGAGATGAAAATCGGAGTCATCAGCGCGCAGCTCCGTCTTGACGGAGAACAGATACCCATCACTGACGGTTATTCGTTGGAAAGCATGGTTATGTCAACGGGGATTTTGGTTCCGAGAACTGTCTTTCAGAGAATAGGCCTGTATCGCGGGAACTTTTTCATGTACCATGAAGACGACGAATTTTGTTTCAGGGTTAGGTCTGCAGGTTACAATATAGTGCGATTGAACTATATCCAAGGATCTCATAGCGAAGGTGACGCAAGGGTCAGGGTGATAATTCCAGCGAGGTGGAGGCGCGAAAGCGATCCTTGGCAAAGGTTCAGTCCAGTAAGGGTTCGCCTGACGACGGCTCCAGCTAGAAAGCCGCTTATGTTGTACTATATTGCAAGAAATGGGTTGTACATAGCCTTAAATGAAGACAGATCTTTCCTGCCGAATTTTGTACTCGTGACGATTACAAACCTAATTTCTTGTCTGGCATATTACAAGCAGCCATTGAGCTCCGTAGGATTTATCGTTGCTGGAGTCGCCCATGCACTATGCGGAAGACTAGGAAAATTAGACTGCTAAGACGAATGGTCACATTGAAAGTGGCCAACTATCTAGGCAAATGATCTAATTATCATGGTACTGGAGAGGTTTTTTTGAGGCTCATTAGATATGTTATGTCGGCTTGTGGAGATCAGTGATCGATGGCTCCGACCAATATAGGAAACAGGATTCTCAGTGTTATTCCTACGTACAATGGCTCGGAACTTATTGTACGAGCACTCAATTCTCTGTTGATTCAAAGTCTTGCCCCAGCAGAAATAGTCGTCATTGACGATGGCTCAGACTCAGTGCCAGAGATTCCTTCGCATTTACGTGGGAAATTTCGTGTAGTCAGGAATTCCAAGAACATTGGGTTTGCCGCTACCCTAAATTTGGCACTTTCAATGGCACAAGATTACGACTTTATGCTCGTGCTTCAGGATGATATAGAATTATTGGATAAAGATTACCTCAAGAAAGCATCTGAACAATTCACTGATTCATCAATCGCGATAGTAACTGGTGCAGCACATATTTCTAACAAATTGAGCACGACGAAGAAGTGCTTTGCCAAGCTTTGCCATATCGACTTTAAGCCGAATACGAAATGTTCGATTGCATCGTCATTTCTAAAGGCTGATTTGATGAGGGTATCGGCCATCAACGACGTGAAGGGCTTCGCATATTCTGGAAATAGACAATTGGGAAGCGAAGATCATATCTTGGGCCAGCGTTTAGCAAGCAAAGGATACAAGGTTATACTTGATCCCTCAATCGCCTACGCTGTTGATTATGCTAGGTCGGATAATTTTCTGGGGCTTACAAGAAAGGAGTGGTTGTATGGCAAATCAGTAGCGTACGGGTTGATTCAACGATCGATAGGAATTTTGCCAAGGTCGGATTGGGATCGGCTCAAAATAAACCACAGGAGATTTCAAGCAGCGATATTTGGAATTATCCTATTATCATTAGGAGCAAGTGTAGCTCTGGGCACAGTCCTTCCAGGATTGGCAAGTGTCCTAGCGGTGTATGGTTATTACGTCGCGTCTTCGCCACTTAGCGGCTTCGGCGAAAGATTCATATTCGCCATGGCCGGATTCGCCTCGGCCTTCGCCTACGGCTCGGGTCTCGTCGAAGGTGTCTTTCTCAGTACGGGTGCCCTGGTAAGACTTGCGAGGTCGTAGACATTCGCATCGCTTCAACGCACCGATGACTGAAAGTGAAATTCTCTAGTTTAGACTGGGAGCTGTGGATAATTAATTGACGCAGGATCGGTCAGGCATTACTTTCTCAATTATCATCTTATCTTTCAACAGTTCCCGATTTCTGGAGAAATGTCTCGCGTCCGTCTTTCAATCCGATTATCCTGAGTACGAAGTGATCCTAATAGACAACGGCTCAACGGATGGATCCGCCGATATTGCTTCCAAGATAGCGGGGACGCTAGGGAATTTGAGGATTCTCAAGTCCCCAGTGAACCTGGGATTTGCTGGTGGAAACAACTTGGGTGCGTCTGTTGCGGATGGAGATATCTTGGTCTTTCTCAACGTGGACACAGAAGTCGCTCCGGATTGGTTGCGCGGTTTTCAATTTCGCTTCATTGAAACCCCAAAAGTAGGCGCCCTGCAAGCTAAACTACTTCGCCTGAGCGACCATGACATTTTTGATTCCGCGGGAGATATGGTGGACTATTTTGGCCATGGAGTATCCATCGGAGGCGATTGGAATGAGAAAGACTCTGGTCAGTACGAAAATCCATACGAAGTGTTTGCTGCAAGAGGTGCAGCATTGGCAATTAAGAGGGAAGTGTTTCAGAGGGTTGGAGGCTTTGATGAATCTTTCTTTCTTGATTATGAAGACATCGACTTGTGTTGGAGGCTAAGGCTGGCAGGATACAAAATCATGTATGAGCCGAAGTCGAGAGTTTATCATGCAGCTAGTTCTCGAGATTTCATTGATCGTTCGGGAACTCATGCCTATCATCCTATTAAAAATCGTTACATCTTGATGCTTAAGAATTACGAAATCTCGAACTTGGCTAAGCGCATGATTCCCCTTTTAGTCTTAGTCACCCTAATGTACATCGGCGGTAGTTTTCGTCAATGCAACCCCGAATTGCTCAAGCTCGTATTCAAGGGAAACTCGTGGGTGTTTTTGAACTTGAGGAGAATTATCGCAAAGCGCAGTACCGTGCAGAGATGCATTAGGATGATACCGGACTCTCAAATTCAAAGTCATATGATTATGACTAACATAACAAGACGAGCGCGATTCTATTACCTGGCCTGGCGGATAGGCTTTCCCAAGGCAAGTTATTGGTATGCCAGTCCTGTCCTAAAGCAGATCGAAGCATCCAGGGTTAGGACAAGCGCTATTCAAGTAAAATAAG
The DNA here is from genome assembly GCA_021325255.1 of Nitrososphaerota archaeon. The sequence goes on from JAJPHP010000070.1 coordinate 57,574, forward strand.
TAAGACGACTTCTGCCAACATATCAGGGACCGAATTCCAATATCTGAATATTTCTTGCGCCTGACTCCGCCTTCGTGTTTAATAGAATCCTTCAAATAAATCAGATCCACATACGAAATCTTTTTCGGAAAAACGTAACATAGGCATTACGAAACGCGTACCTCACAATCTTATTGGAAACCCAAATAGTCTACCATGGTTAATTTGTTGCTGTAGACTACATTGGTTATAGGTTGATCGTAAAACCACTCGCTGTAATTCATAGGTGGTGCAACATATCCCCAGACATCCCCCCAAGAGGCTCTCTGACTATCGGCAATTGTGAAAACATAAACATTCGAAGATAAACTCTTGAATGAATATTCCAATTCTGCACTATTATTGTTATCAAGTGCATGGCTAATGTTGAGGTTATATTGCAAAGCTTGAATTGATTGGCCTTTTGTCGAATATAGTGCCATAACAGAACTCAGGATTACGTTTCCAGTGGCAATGTCAGATCTTGAAGAATAATTTCCGTACCAATTCGATACCGGTGCGTAAAGCGAGCCATCAAAGGGATATGTGCCAACTAAGCCTGTTTCATATGCTGACATTGCTCCGACGACGGATCCTGCAGAGATTAATATTATCATAACATAGGCGAAGTTTTTGGCAACCTTGCTTCTCAATTTTTCTGGGCGTCCTCGCAGCCTTGGAAAGAACACGAATAGTGTTCCCATTAGACCAAGTAGCCCAATTGCGATATTGGCTCTGAGTGAGGCATAAGCTATAGAATTAACGGCCAAGATTCCTAATGCCGCCCACGAGCCAGCAATTCTCCAATCTCCCTTTGGAAGTATAGTTGGCTTTCTAGCCAACATCGAAACAACGCCGATTAAAGCCACGACCAACACAACTAGGCCCAGAAGGTCCTGAGTAACAATTTCAAGAGTACTGAGACGATGAAGGTAAGGAGGCAGTGGAAGATTGTTGAGTATGGAGTTTACTGGTTGAGGAGTTAAATGCATCTCGAATGCAAGCGATTGTAAGATGGTCTGATATTCCATAGATAGAAAGTCATACACGTTAGAAATAGGTAAGCTACTTAGCACTATACTCAGGACTGAAGATTGGAAAAAGAAAACAGTAGCGATCAGAATCATTATTGGATTGGTATGAAATGGTGATTTAGTGTGGCCTCCGTGAATTGAACCGCGTCTTGAAACTTGCGAATAGACGACCAGGCAAATAATTACGCCTAGAGAGAAAGCCGCCATTGTATAATACGTAAGACTGGTTGCTGCCAAAATTAATATGGTCGAAAAGGTCATTGCCTTGCTTCCTTTGGCAGGAGTAAACAACAGCATTAGGAGGAATCCAAAATATACCCAACCCAGAGAGGTTCGATTAATCTGCTCGATGTTATCGAACCCAAGCATGACCATTCCATAGACGAACACATAGAATAGAGAAAACCAAGTACTCCTCGTGATTCTGAATGCAAAAGTGTAGAAGCCTATCAAGAAAAGAGTGCAGAACGGAAAGAAATCTAGTGTGGCTGGGGACAAACCAGTCAATAACCCAATTTGTGTCACCAAAATACTCGGCAGTGGAAGCTTTGCATCGATCCATACATAATTCGCCCAGCCTACTAGTTGAGAACGATCGACAGTTGCAAGATGCCCCGAGCGTGTTATCTCGGCTGCGTAAATTGCAGTGGTGACTGGAAATTTTCCGATACCTAGTTGTGTGTATGTTTCAATTAGAAATACAATTGCGAACCCAATCATACCGAAGATAAGTGCGGTTCGCGAGGACAAGGCTCCTGCCACAATCTGGTGACATCACATGACTTTAAGGTTATAATGAGGACAACAAATCGACCAATTGCAAGACAATCAATAACTGTGCAGCATTCAACATCCGAGTAGGTCAATAACATAAGAGATCTGATGATATTTACTGCCGGTCATTTCTTTCTGGTGAGCAAGGGTCCAGCTAGACAAATTCCATCATATCGCACGAGATGATTGTCGACTTGCAATTGGTCAGTGTACCTGAATCAGGATGCTTGTAGCATCGTAAGATTGGTAAAGCAGATCCCTCCTCACTTACCACTTAAACCATAAGCCATCACAGAGTCCTCTGAGCATCATCTTAATCTTCGTAGTTCTCTTTTTCTCATACAACAAAACTCCAAAAGCAGACCGAAAAGAATCCCACATCGCTAGCAAAGTCCAACCTGGCTCTTTGAGTCCATATCTCAGTAGCAATGAGGTTCGGTTTCTAACGATGTAATATCGACGAACGGGAGAATAATTCGAAGTTGCAATATCTTGCCAAAGAAATCGATGTCTGGTTGGAGTACCTATAGAATGGTAAAGTCGTGGCAATAAGCAAATTAGTATTTTGAACCCTCTTGCACGTGCCCTCAAGCAGTATTCTTCGTCAACTTGGTCCATGAAGAAAGCGTTAACGAATGGTCCCAACCGTTGGTAGATCGGAATCGACAACAGACTTCCAGATGTTATTACCGAAAAAGTATCACTCCAGAACCCGTTGCGCTCCAGCAATCGCGGGTAGACGGGGATTCCACTCGCAACATCAAAGAAAGCCGATCCAATAACCGCAATTCTCTCTCGATCTGGACATAGGTCATAGATCGAAAGGAGATTCTTTGAGTAATCTTCTAAGGGAATTGAATCCTGATCAAATAACAATATCCATTTGTAATCCCGGGCAGACGCCCATTTGACGCATTGATTCAGTGCGCCTGCGATACCTACGTTGTGATCATTCAGTATAATATCGAAGTGAAGAGATTTTGATAATTCTCGTAAGCATTCAACGGTCTCAGGTTCAGAATGGTTGTCCACAACGACAATGTGCTCAACGTTGTTCAAGATTTTAGGAATTCGCGACCTGATTCCTAAATCTGGGTTGTATGTGACAACTGCGCCACAAATAGGATGCCTGTCGTTCAATCTTCATCCTCGTTGGAAAGTCCCGATCCGACATGAATTGGATATCTAGTTTGATCAGCGAGCAACGAAATCTGAACTCGTTTCCTCAGCATTTTGGTAAAGAGGTGACAACTGTCGAGAAATGCCCTTGTTCTCAATCGTCTCGAAATATTGTATGATGATTTCGAAACAACAAGCAACCCGATAGCTCTTATGGCTTGCGCAACCACAAAAATCCATGGTGCTTCTTTGACCAAGTAGAGAAATAAATTTCTCGCAGTAAGATAATTCTTAATCTTAGAACCGCTTACAGATCCAGCATGATATATTATTGAGCTAGGAACATATATTGACTTCCATCCCGTTAATCGTGCTCTCCACGAGAGATCTACGTCATCATAGTAGGCAAAAAAATCTTCGTCCAATAAGCCGATCTGATTTATCATACTAGTATTGATAAGCTCACAGCATCCATTGACTCCCCAGACCTCTGTCGTTTCTGAATATTGCCCTCTATCTGGCTCAAGATACCCTATTTGTCTGGCATCCCCGAAACTTTCCAAGGCAATCCCAACGGCATCGATAATGTCCGGTTGTCCCATTTTGAGCACCTTTGGTTGTGCTAGCCCTGTTTTTGCAAAATCCATAGTCACTCTAACTAGCTCTTGTAAGAAATTCTTGCTAACTACCGTGTCATTGTTCAAGAGTAATACAAAGCTTGGGTGCAACTTCTGTCGCGCAAATTTTATCGCCTCGTTGTTCCCTTTACAGAAGCCGTAGTTTCTGGCTCCGCAAAGCAGAATCATCCTCCTTGCGGGATTGAGATTAGAGTATTCAACTGGCAAAACTGAAGTTTGAGTCTCGAGTGGAAATTGATAAACGACTATCGGCTTATTGTCTGATCTATATTGCGCATAGCTAGATCTAATTTCGATCTCACCAAGGGCATATTCTTTCAATTTTTGAATAGAATCGTCAGTTGAACCGTTATCAACGACAATGACATCAAAGTTAGTGTAAACATTTTGGAAAACTGATTCAAGACATAGCAGAGTGTCCATTCCTCCGTTCCAGTTTAGAATTATTATTGCTACTCTTGGGTAGTACAAGCTAGCAGAGTCCGAAGATTGTTCCAGCTTTAAATTGCTTGCTTAGGAAAAAAATCGCATGTTGAAGTCTGCCAAACCATGGGTGCTTATATTTCATTAGCTTTGGTCACGACAATGAACAGAAGCATAGTCCTTCATAGCAACAGAACTGCATCATGCGCCGCTTCTTTAGAACTGCACAATTCCATTCTTATTCTTGTTAGGATTCGACCCATTGCTGATAGAAAGAACACTTTAGCACCAAATGTTATAATCTTACTGCGAACGGTTCTGTTTCATGATCTGGCTTTGACAGTTTCCGCATTAGGTGTTAGTTCCAATGGTGGAGTCTTCAAACGTTACCGGATTCCTAGCGAGTTTATCTCACTCCTGCGTTCAATAAGACTCTCTTGTCTCTGAAGATTCCTGCCATAGTGTCATATCTTGGTATTTCATATTTCCTGAACGAAAAAGAGCTACTGCTCCAAAAGGCCACGGTGATTTTGAGCCCTAAGCATGGTAGCAATAGAAGTCTGTTGTGCTCTGTACTCTTAGCTTGTTTGAGCGAAATCAGGGCCGTGATGTTGGAACACTTGTTCCTCTGTATTTGCCATCTACGTTCTGCTTCTGCTTAGTCTTGCGCGTCATTAAGCCTAGTTTCAAGGGTAGCAACACCCAAAGTGAAACACCCGTTGAAAACACGAACTAAAGAAACCAAACCCTGGGAACCGGTTTAACATTAGCTGAACTTTTGTATGTAGCTGGCGTAAGACGAATGCGTGAGCATCGCCTACAAGATCGGCAAATATGTTCCAAGATTGTTTAAGCCGATTGCGAAGAGGCTGTATGTATCTACTTATCTTCGATTTATGCAGCCTTCAGGAACTTTCCACGGTATTCCTTTGCCCCCAAAGACCCTTGCGTCTGAAGTCGGCGGAGGTAATTTCATGAAGATCGGCAAAGGATCTGTCGATCTCTTGGTTAGTTTGGGAGGGCTTCAGTCATTTCACCACGTACTTGATGTTGGTTGTGGAATCGGAATAGTTGCCATCCCACTTTCTGCTTTCCTGGATAAGAACGGATCCTATGAGGGATTTGACATTGATGAACTCATGGTAAAATGGTGCCAAACATACATAACGTCAAGATATCCCAATTTCAATTTTAGAGTCGCTGGTTTAAGAGCAGGAGACAGCCCAATAGAGGGTAACCCTTCGATCTGGACATTCCCATATAAGAGTGAATCATTTGATTTAGTGTTTCTGTTCTCAGTCTTCACGCATATGTTTCCCAATGAAACCGAGAATTACCTTTCGGAGATCAATCGAGTTTTGAAATCAGGAGGGAAAGTGCTTGCGACTTTCTGATTAATGAAGAAACGCAGAGACTGTTGGAGCAAGGCAAATCCACGCAACCATTCGACAATTCAACACTCGATTACTATGTTGGCTTTCCCAGCGACCCGAGAAAATCCATAGGATACAACGAGGATTATATAAGGCGACTCTATCAGAACCTCGATTTTGAGTTAATCGAGCCAGTTAGATTTGGCACTTGGCGTCGTCTTGGAAGTGATTCATCGAATTATCAAGACATGATTGTTACGAAGAAAAAGTGGAACATTCGAAAGTATGTCATCATTCTCCGACTATTAGATTACGATAGCGCCCGACAAGGATGAAAAGATAACGGACAATCTTTACCTCGTCGAACAGTCCTCGCAACTCAATTAGATCATTCGTCGTAAGTGCCTTCGTCCATCCCAAGATTGGGATGAGGATAAGGATGAAAAGTATCGTGCCGACGAATAAGGTGACAAAGGGATTAAGGTTAAGGAGTGATAAGGGATAAATCACAGCGGCGCTCACACCCGAACCAAAATAAATTCGCAACAGCGAGCGTCCATGCAGTCTTTCCTTGACAAGATCATACACAAACCCTAATGAGATAACAAGTGCAACTGTTTGCCCTAATGCTGTACCGATTATGACTCCAAAGACACCTGTATAGGCTACTAAGACCACCGAAGCCGCGATAGAAACTATTGTGCTCAGCGCCGCGGCCAAGAAAGCTTTCCTAGTTTCACCAACACCATTAAGAAATGGCCCGCACGAAACATGGCCTACACCCGCCAACAAATTTAGGCCTGCAAGATACACGAGGTAATTCCCGGCGAACTGGTAAGCGTTTCCATATATTGCAGAGACCAGTGGTGTCGCGAGTGACATTATCAACACCGTTATCGGGATAATAAAGAGGGCCGAGTATTTCACAGATTGTTTGAAAGCTTGGCCTAGACTCGAAGTCCCTCCGTTTACTGTCTTGCTGAACAACGGAAACAATGCCGTGGAAAGTGGATAGGTGAATAATGTGACGAGCGCAGCAATGTTAGAGGCGGCGCTGTACCAGCCTATCTCCCTGTTAGAAACTACATAAACCAAAATAGTGTATTGAAGCGGCGTGATAGCACTCAGAACTACATTTGAAAAGAAGACTGGGGGGGCGTAACTGATGGTAGTGCGAACATACTCTTCGATATTTCTTGGAATAAAGCTCATATTTTCTGAAACTAAGAGGAAAAAGGAAACTACTCCCGCAGTAATAAGCCCAATTGTGTAACCCGCAACTGCTCCTAGCACAGCGTAACCGACTAGAATGAAAACAACGGATATCGCAAGTCTTGCGGCTGCGTTGATAATTTGAAGAATTGCTGCCTTGCCGAATGAGTGAAAACCGACAAAAGCTGCATTAGCATTATTGAATAGGACCTGTCCTACTACGGCGAGAAGGGCCACCTGTATTATTATCCCGCCACTAAGTTCAGGTCTATGTAAGAGGTTTGAAATTGAATTTGTGAATTGTATGATTAGGGCAAACAGAGCTATGCTAGCTGCACCATGGAGAACCAAAATAGTGTAGCTGAATGCTACAGCTTTCTTTTCATTTCCTTCCGATGTGTACTTGGCTGCATATCTTGTGATTGTCGAGGATACGCCCCACTGTAAGAAAAGGTAACCGTATGCCGGAACAACCAATACTACGGTATATAGGCCGTATCCATCCGGACCCAATAGTCTCCCGATAATTATTGACGCAATCGCAAGAACTACAGTTGACACTAAATTTCCAATAAATAGATCGTATGTTCCCTTGCTGATTGAGGCTTTACGGCCCCCTCCTGTGATTTGCATAATCTATTGCTTCATTTTCATTGGCATTTTGGTTTCGGTCTTAAATTGCATTTAGAAGAGATACAAGCCCCTAAGTGAGACATAATCCAGAGTTTGGCAGGGCCATCAAACAAATATGTGATGGTAATCAGACAATTCCACTAAAGCTGAGCAAAGGATCGCTCTCCGAGTATCAGTCTGTACCCCTTTGGGAGAGACCCGTTACCGTCCGAAATAACTGAGTAGTTTCCTATCAGACTGTCAGTGATCCTCTGCCCGCTCTGAATATTACAGTCCCTCATAATGATGCTGTTCTCTATCTCCGCATTCCCTACCGTACAATTGTCGCCTATTGCGGTATACGGTCCAATGTAGACATCCGGCCCTATAACACAGTTTGACCCGATCGTAACTGGCCCGCGGATATTCACTTCACCTACTGTCTTGGAACCTGCTCCCATTTGCAGATTGCCCGTGATTTTCGTTTGATCTGAAAGCGAACCCAATATGTTGGTTTCTATGTCACTCAGGATGAGCTGGTTTGCCTCAAGCAGGTCTTCTGGCTTGCCGGTATCCTTCCACCAACCCGATACGTGCACGGCTCCGACTCTCTTTCTATCGTAAAGCAGCATCTGAATCGCGTCGGTGATTTCAAGTTCATTCCTCCAACTGGGCTTGATCTTTCTCGCTGCATTGAAGATTGAGGGACCGAAGACGTAGACTCCTATCAGGGCAAGATTGCTCTTAGGTTCCTTCGGCTTCTCCACCAGCTTCACGATCTTGCCCTCTCCATCCAGTTCTGCGATCCCGAAGCGTGATGGATCCCCTACGGGACACACCCCGACTACGCAGTCCAGTCTCTCACTCTGGAACTTGCTGACAAAATCCGAGACGCCCTGCCGTAACAGATTGTCTCCGAGATACATCACGAAGGGCTCGTCATCCATGAAGTCTTCCGATACCAGGACCGCGTGGGCGAGCCCCTTTGGATCGGGCTGGTCAATGTAGGTTATGTTGACGCCGAATGCGGAACCGTCACCTAGCGTTTCTATCACTCCTTCCTTTATGGGACCGAGTATTATTCCGATTTCTTTGATTCCGGCATTTCGCAGATGTTCTAGTCCATACGACAGCATGGGCTTGTTAGCAATCGGCAACATATGCTTGTTTCCGGTGTAAGTGAGAGGTCGGAGCCTAGTCCCGTGCCCTCCCGCTAGAAGTAGCCCTTTCACCTTGCCCTAATCTCTACCTCGCTACTACGACTTTGCTCGGCAAAGATGCGCAATGCCTCATCTACACTCAGCATGTTGTATCTCACCTTATCTCTAATCCGGTTTGATATGAGACTGCTGTTCAGGGGTCGCTTGGCAAGTTGTTTCAATTGAGAGGAGTCTATCGGTTGAATCAGGCTCGAATTCAATCCTAGGCTGTTGGCTACCTTGACTGAGAAGTCGTATCTGCTTAGAGGTGTAGCTCCCGCCGTGTGAAACACTCCTGTTGCAGAGCTCTTCGCGATCGCAAGGATAGCTCCAGCCAAATCATCTGCTAGCGTTGGCGACGTAATCTGGTCTCTGACTATTTTGACCTCCTTGTTTGCAAAGAGTTGGGAAACGAGCCACGCTCCAAAGTTAAGTGGCTTTCCAGAGGAGGAAGAGGACCCAGTATTTGATAGAGGAACCCAGCTGTAAATCACTGCGGGCCTGCATACCGCAGTGTTCTTGTTTGCGGAAAGTGCAGCACGCTCACCTTCGAGTTTGCTCCTCGCATAAACGCTCAAGGGATTCGGTTTGTCTTCCTCGGTGTAAGGCGCGTTTTGTCCGTCGAACACAAAGTCAGTCGATACGAAGATGAATTTCCCACCGATTTCATTGCAGGCAGCAGACAAGTAGGCGGTACCGTCCCTGTTTACTGCCATCGCTTCTTCTGGGTGAGATTCACAGTAATCCACATTGTGCAAAGCCCCTGTATCGATCAGGACATCAGGATTGGCATCTTCCACAACTTTGCTAACTTGATCCTTGCTAGTCTTGTCAAGGGCGTAACTTTTCGAAATCCCGTCGACCACCGGAACCCTAGACTTGTAAGTTCCATAGACCTCGTGCCCTTGAGCGATAGCCAAGCGAGTAATCTTCTCACCGACCTGCCCGCCAGCGCCGACAACGAGTAGCTTCAACTTTGTACGATTCCCCAGTTTCCACTACTTGTGAGGAGGCCTGTTCCAGTCAAACGTTATCTTTGTCCTTGGGTCGATTATCTTCGGGTCATTCCAAGGGCGCCTTTCCTCGTCGGGGTTCTTGTAATCGTACAGCCTGTTCACAGCATACACTGTAAGCGAAGGTTCCGAAGATACTGTCTTAGTTCCATGCCAGAACTTTCCATTGACTCTTACTACTTGGAGGCGCTCGCTGCTCGCAACAATTTCGTCCAATTGACCACTGGTAGGAGAATTCGGATCATCGTCGTATGCGCAGATCTTCATAGACCCTTTGAGTACGATGAAATAGTCATCCTGCCCTCTCTGGTGCCTGTGCCAAGCTCTTATCATACCCGGATAGCTGTACGAGAGGTTTGCTTGAACAATCCGGTCCCCTTCCAAGAAGTCACTCCAGTCTTCCCTCATTATCTCCGCGAAGAAGCCACGCTCGTCTGGAAACTTCTTGATATCAGTCACTTTGACTCCTGGTAGCATATCGAATTTTCAGAATCTCCGCATAACTCTTGAATTTGTTGAGACAACCGTCAAATTAGAGAACAGGCGCCACTCCTAGAGCCACTTCTTTTGAAGCTTGCCCATCGTTCAGAAGATGCTTGTACCACTCGACCGTCTTTGTTCGAATAGAGTCGGTCACTTGATTTGATACAAGTGCAAACTCTATCTCGCGAACTGCGTCCACGGGAGTATACTTCGTCTCGTACCCCAGTACTCGCTTAGCCTTCCCGAAACTCACCTTGTAGGAACGCCTGTCAGGATCTCCGTACCACTCGATTGTAGGCCTCTTCGAAAGCGAATTCGCAACGATTTCAGCCAGCTCTTTGATTTGGAAGTTCTGCGTATCCGAGCCAATGTTGAAAAGCTGTTTGTTCACTTTCTCAGGTTCTGCTTCTAAGATGGCTAAGATAGCTCGTGCTGCGTCCTTGACGTGAATGAAGGGACGCCATTGAGTTCCGTCGCGCATAATCGGTATCTTACCGGTCTTTACCGCGCCGAGGACCATGCCGTTGATGGCCAGGTCAAACCTCATTCTTTCAGACAGACCGTAGACAGTTGCAAAACGAATCGTGGTCGAAGTGAATTCCTCATCGCCAAGAGGCAAGTTATCTTTCTCGGCAAGCATGTTCGCCCTGGCATAAGCAGTCAGGGGATTGGTCTTTGATTCCTCTGTAAGGATGCCATCCTGAAAACCATAGATGGAACAAGAAGAAATTAGCAGGTACCGCTTCACATTGGCTTGCTTTGCAAGCCTAGCGACTCTCGACCTGCCCAAGTAGTTTATCTCAATTGTCTTCCAAGGATCAAGTTCACCGGCCGGGTCGTTTGAGAGCGCAGCCATGTCAACAACGGCATCCACACCCTCAAGCAAGTTTCCATCGAAGGTGCGTGTATCCTGTCTAACCAGTGTCAAAGAACCAAGCGAGGAGAACCTTTCGCAAAGCTCCTGTCCAAAGTAGAAGCGATCGAGTACGGTTACTTGATGACCTTTTTGTAGCAAAAAAGGCACCAAAGTAGTGCCAATGTAGCCGCCTCCTCCAGTCACAAGGATCTTCATTTGTTTCGTCACGAATTATTCAAAGTGTCAGGGCAACATTCTGCATGTTAACTCGTAAGAGTTCTAGGTCTTGATAAGACCTAGACCGAGCTTCCTTATCGCCCTAAGCTGCCTGTACTCAATCCTCTTCATCAAGAACGACAAGATGCTGAAACCTATCAGCTGGATCCCGGCGATAGTCATTCCGAGGCCCGCAAGTGCCCAGCCAGAATGGAATACCGGAGAGCTGGTTTTAGCAGCCTCTATGATCACGTACGAAACAATTCCCAAACCTGGCACAAAGACAAGCAACCCAACTGGAATGAAATACAACAGAGGGTTGAACTCGTAAGCAAGGCGCATTATCGTCGTCAGAATATGGTAACCGTCCCTGTAGCGAAGCTTGGCAGTTCCAATTCTTTCTCTGAATGATGCAGGAACCTCGATCACTTTTCCGCCCTCAGATAGTATCTGAGCGCAAAGTTCCGCCTCAATACTAAACCCTGCGGACCTGAAACGTATGCCGCGCAAGGCGTCCATGTTGCAGATCCTGATTCCGCTCAGAATATCCGTCAGGTGGCAATCGTAGATCAGGTTAAACAGCCTGTTGAACAGCTTGTTGACCACTCCGTGTCCCGGCACAAAAGGTCGGCCCTTCTTGCCGTTCGTCCCAAGCAGCCTAGAGCCCACAACCATGTCTGCCATTGTAGCATAGGCGAGCATCTTGCGAAAGTCCTCAGGATCATAAGTCCCATCAGCGTCAATGAACCCGATGTACTTTGTCTTCACAAGCGAAACAGCCGTGTCGACGGCCGCAGATTTCCCTTTGCCGTGCTGTAGCATGACGTACAATCCGAGCGAATGCGCCACGTCAACCGTGCCGTCAGTACTCCCGCCATCAATGACAAGGATCCTCTGGAACCCCGCCTTCTTCACCTGCTCCACCACAACGGGCAGGCCCTTCGCCTCATTGAGTGTCGGAATAACTACAGTTAGGTCATTTAGCGATATTTCAGCTGTAAAGTCGTAATCTTGCTTTGAAGCCTGAGAAGTAGGAGAAGAGGGCGTCTCCGATTCTAGCAGTGTCATTTATTGCAGGATTTCCTCGAATTGCTGGCTTGGCAGGGCCTAGTGAATGCTGGCGTGTGGCTCTTGCGCAACGGTGAACCCTATGTACAGTTGATATATAAAATTGTTCTAGGCCATGGTAGGCCTTTGAGAAATTCATGAAACCATTCAAGAATCCCTCAATTTGAGAGCGGAAAGGGCCGCAAGAAGTCTAGAGGGGGTATAACACGCTCTCAAATACTTGAGCGAGAAAGAACACACTTTTCTCAGGGTCAACGGAAGCCTGTGTAACCCTGAGGGTCTTCTGCTCTTTTCCAGTGTGAGCGCCCGCAGTCCTAGTACTTTGGCCTCAATTCCCAAATTCGCGTTCGCTTCTGGCGACTCGAAGGAAGGAAAACAGAACAAAATGATGGAAGTCGAGAACGCTCCCAATTTGTGGCAAGCGCAGTTTTGTTATTTCTTTAGAGAACGGACCGCGTCAGTAAGACGCTTCAAGTCCTATCGCTTGCCTCATGGGTAAAAGGCCTCTTCTGAAGGAGATTTGCAATTCAAAGCTTGAAAATATGGACGCGATTTCTCGCAGCGATTTTCTTCAAGCTCTCGTCAAAAGTGAAAAGTGGCATCCCGAGCCGTCGGGCGGCTGAGAGAATAACAAGATCATTGTAGTCTCGAAACTTGGTCATCTCCCCGCTCGCAAAGCGCACATCATCGGCAGAACACGGTATGAATACGCTCTTCTCATTTGTCAAATACTCCTCAACCTTCAAGTTAGCCTTTGAAAGCTGAACGTCTTCGGCCCTAAAGAACCATGCTAGCTCGTGAAAGACAATTGATGGGATGTGCCAACTTGAGATCGCATCCAATCCAGATGTAGCCTCGTTGTGAAACTCGCTATCTTCAAACGTATCAAAGACAAGGACATTGGTATCAATTACAGCACTCAGGGCGATGACTGCCCCCTATCTATCGATGCCTCAATTCGTTCCACCGTTAACCTGGATCCAAACCTCCAGGTTTTCCTCTTTCCGCGCTTTGGTGGACTCAGTTTCACAATCTCTTCTTCCTCGTCGAACTCCACGAGGACCGAGTCGCCCCTGCCTATCTTGGCTCTTTGCCTGACTTCTTTAGGAATCGTGACCTGATAGTTCCTGTTGACCTTGCTAATAGGCATATTAGGCTCATTGGGCAAGTAGGCTTATAAGAAGTTCTTTTCGAGCGAGGCCGAGAGTCTTCCTTCCTTTCTTTCTTTTCGGGGATTACAAGGCAGAAGAAAAACTGATTTATCCCCTGAGCGCTCCAATCTCGGGCCGGTTTACGTAGTTGTCGCAAGGTCAAAGGAGGCTCGCGGCCGTGATGTTCACCGACATCGTCGGCTACACGGCCATGACCCAAAAGAATGAAAGGCGCGCGCTGAGCCTGCTCAACAAGCACAACGAACTCATACGACCCATTCTCACAAGGCACAATGGCGTCGAGGTGAAAACGATCGGCGACTCGTTCCTCGTGGAATTCGCCAGTGCCCTGGACGCGACGGAGTGTGCTGTCGAGCTCCAGAGGGTCCTCCACGAGTACAACCTCGGTTCACTTTCAGAGGAAAGAACCACGGTGGGGGTGGGAATCCACGTCGGTGACGTGATCCACAGCATGGGCGATATCTACGGCGACGCGGTCAACATTGCTTCGAGGATAGAACCACTCGCACAAGATCCTGACACATAGTCCCGCTTTTTTCGATATACCTTACAATCGGGTTGGAGAAAAGGAGAACCTGCAAACACCTTTTTTATTCCTTGAGCGGACGAGGGAGACGATTAGAGCAATTGTCCGTACCAGACTCCGGACAAGAAAGAGAAGGACTCTCAGAGTAATTAGACAGAGCATCATCATCATGATTCCTTGCGGCTAGTCCAGGATCTGAACGAGAACAATCGAGTTTCCGGGACGATTTGCAGGGGGTGGACGTTGCGAACCTGTTAGTCAGGTTCGAGAAGCTTCGGCGGAAGGAAAGAAGCTGAATCTTGCTCAATCGGCGACAATTTTTAGCATCCCCCGTCGCGCAGATTCCCTCGGAGAAACTAGTATTGAATCGGCTGTCCAGTAGAGACAAAGTGGTCGTGCTTCCCTTCCCATTCCGTGGGGGAACCAGCATTACAGCAGAGACATGAATTCTGTTTCAGAAATCCACGTGAGACGGAATAGCTTGCTCTCTCTCTAACGCCGCGCGACCCCCGGCGCTTTCCTAAAAACGACACCGCACGCTGAGTGACTAGCCACGCTTCGTTTCAGCCTGTGACTCGCGAGGCGAATCAACTTGATAGCTTTTTGCGCGCGGCCGGATTTCTCTCACAAAGGCTCCATCGATTGCGAGCCACACCGCTGTCGCGACGAAGATTACCGCGCCGAGGATAAGCCACGGGGTGTAAGTGTAGCTTCTTCCAATGATCAACCAAGCGACATCAGCAACGAGTATGACTAATCCCATTAGCACTGCAACAAACGACTTCCAATCGGCCATTTTCTAACTAGTCGCCTCCCTCCGACATATCATCTTTCCCTTGACTTGCTCCTACATAGATAGTAGTAACGGACTCGTTAAACCAAACTAAAAACATTTGTGGAGAAACTAGTTGAGGCATTTTTGTACTATGACGATAGGACTTCCCTTATCTCAGCGTATAGCAAAAGCAGACTCGAAGCTTGGAGATATGATAAGAGAAACATGACATTGCCAAGCCAGCTATAATCACCATCGTTCTTTGTCATTCCTTGCCGGAACAACACTGTTCACCTCCATCATGTTCGTCGCCATGGGGACACGAAATCTCTCTCGGGGTTCCCTATGTTTCTTTGGAAGAGCTCGGCTCAGGGAGATAGGACTGTACCCGGCTCATCGAGTATCGCTTCAAGTCTCCTGGACAGTGACCTGCCCTTTTTCAGTCAGACCGTAGGATTTTCCGCGACGGCGCAAGAGTTGTCTCTCTCTTCGAGCGCGCGGAGAAACCTATTTCTCCGTCACGCCTGCGAGTACCACATCGTAGTACAGGACACTCTGCTGTGTTACCTGTTTTGACTCGAAGCAGAAGCCGAAATGTAATGGCTGAAAATTTCGGATTCACTTTTTGTTCGAGGAGCAATGTTCTGCGAACTAGGGCGCTGATTTTTCCTCTACACGCCTTTTATCCCCCTCGGAGAAGGCAATCCGCAGCAGGTGCGCGGGTGGCGAATGGTGCCGGGGGAGAGCCCCGGACGAAATTGGAGCAACACCCTGTTGAGCGGCTCTCCAGTGTTTCATGAAACAAAAGCCGCCCCGCGCGCCAGCCAACAGATGGAAAAGGTTAGCCGCAGTGAATAGGGTTCTCTATCTGTGGTTTATCCCATCACTGCATCGGAGCAGGCTCCTGAGACAGCGCAAATCCAGCGGGAATGTGCGGGACGGTAATCTTCGACATTATACCACCGCGTCTCAGTCTCGCCCGCGCATCATTCATCCCCCTCGAATCAGTACCTGTGGTTCAGTGACCTCGGCTTTTGAAGTCTAAAGTTGAGAGGGTTGCGCCCACCGCTTTGATCGTTGGGTTGATCATTATTCGCTTCCGGGGCTACGCTTCTGCATGAAACAAGTGAGCTGTAAGGTAGAATGGACTGAAAATATAGCCGAGCGTTCAAGTGTCAATGTATAGTAATACAAATGCCATGACACAGAGAGGGCGCAGATGCAGGAATTGGCAATGCACAGGGCTACTTTCAAGATTCACAGCCTTATTCCATTTGCAAGCAAAAGTTGAAATAATAATTGGAGGTTTCTCTCCCAGAAGCCTCAATGAAGCCCTTAGCGTATATCTATCCTGTTACTGCGTTTGTGATTTTTCTTCAGGGAATTACCGGCGCATCCACGGTCTTGAACTTCTACGACGTCGGCTCCCACTTGGCCTCGGGATATGTGACAGGGGTCTTTGCCCTCGCAGACCTGGTGATTGCGTTCATCGCAAAGCCGAAGAGCATTGCACTAAGGTACTCATCCCTGGTGCTGTTCATCCTCGTCGTCATACAAGGGATGCTAGGGTTCGCTGCAATGACGAGCGACCAGATAGTCGCGGCACACTTTACTAATTTCCTTGTGCTCTTTGGCGTTTCAATCGCAACGATATTCTACGCGTTCCGCTGGGGCAGAGGTGTTGGCGGCATGGTGGAAAAGAAGACTGCCCAAGGTCAGACGACGACAACTACGACTACTGCGACAGCTTGAGCGAAGAAGGATATCGGGCTCTCAGGCTTAGGAATGCGAAGTCAGCCAACCTCACTGTGAACAGGATCAGCGTCGGTTGGTGGGTGAGCCTGCTGTTCGAGGATGCCATGTACCAGAGGCCTACATATCATGGTAAACCGTGTTTTGTGCGGCCCACCTTTTCTCGTGTTTCATATTGGAAGAATGGAATAAGCTCAGTAGATCGTGCGCGCCTTGTGGTTAGAACTAGTCAAGGTGCAAACCGGGGCCGGCGATGTGCTCGTCCCCCTATCTGGAATCAGCGCGTTGCGAACTAGACCCTGATTGACATGGTTGCGGACCAAGAAGTAGCCGAGACTACCACGCCGCCAGCCCGTTTGCAATGCAAGCAAGCACTAGGCGCGGATTTAAGGAACGAGACTATCCAATCCGAAGCAGGGATTCCTGCGCCAGCGCATCCTAAGAAGAATGAGATTTGAGTGGGACCGGTTCCACACAAGAAAACGCACGATCTCGACTCTTCAATCCCTTGTCCGAACCCTGTCGATATGTGCCTTACCATTTCTTATCTCGGCCGCTGACTCCCTGATCCAATATAATGAATCCCGATAACCTTATGAGGCTGGCTGGACAATCCAGCCAACTCGATCTTCGAAGGATACAACTGGAAAAATGTTGGGTTCGAGTTGGATATGAAAAATAATCAAATGAAATCGGTCTACGGAGTACTCCTTGTACTAATTGCCATTATCGTGATTGTTTCTGGAGTGGCTGCGTATTACTACTATCAGTATAGTCAGTCACAATCTGCAAATCAACAGTACGTAGCAGAACTCAGACGGCTTGGTGCGAGCTATTACACCAACGTGGTAATCGACTACGGAAACGATACTTACTACTGGTATAACCAGACGAAAGTGCAGCCGGGCTGGAATCTCTACACGGTAACCTTGCTCGTGACCAATGGAGAAGTCAATGCGACATGTTGCGAGTACGGTTCGCACTTCGTAACAGGCATAGGAGGTATCCAAAATTCCAAATCGGAATATTGGTTCTTATGGAATTACACAACTTCAGCTTCTTGGCAAACTGCCTCTGTAGGTGCAGACGAGATTACGGTCACGAACAACTCAATTTTCGCGTGGACCTATTGCGGCATCGATCCTAGTTACAATCCCACATGTCGTCCTCCATGAAGAAGAACTGAATAAAGTCGTCGGAGAGGGCCGTCGTTGTCGCATGGAAGCAGATACTCAAAAACCGTGCTAGAGCTCAAGAATCTGGTCATCGAAGCAGTAGAGAAGACGCTCGGAGATTCGATTCTTCTCTCCGGTGGGTTGGATACTAGTATCGTTGCTGCAGTTGTGAGATCGATTCTCCGCCCAGAGTCCGACTTCAAGGCGTTCACGATAACTATGAGGGGTGCGCCTTCGCCGGATGGCGAGTATTCTTCCATCGTTGCGAGTAAGTTTCAGATACCTCACCACCTAGACTCCGTAGATATAGAGGATCTGGAAGACGAGCTTCCCCAAGTTATTTCAGTGTTAGGATCCTTCGACCCAATGGAAATTCGAAACAGCGTTGCAACGTTTCTTGGAATGAAGAAGGCGAGGGCTGAAGGCTATTCAAAGATCATGACAGGAGATGCGTCGGATGAACTATTCGCAGGATACGACTTTGTTTTCAAGAAGCCCGAGCAGGAAGCAATGGAAACGCTTTCGCACTTATGGAAAGTCATGCATTTTTCCTCAATATCGCTTGCGAAATCACTTGAAATGGAGGCCAGACTCCCGTTCCTCTACCCACCACTCGTGAAGTACGCGACGACACAAATTGACTTTAGTTTGCTTGTCGGGCTAAGGGACGGGCAGTCATTTGGAAAATACATCCTTAGACAAGCCTTTGAGAATCTTCTCCCTCCGAGCATAACGTGGAGAATCAAAACTCCAATTGAATTTGGATCGGGAACGACTATTCTTCCCAAACTCTACTCGCGAACGATACCAGACTCACAATTTATCGACAAGAGGAAGAAATACTTTGAAAGAGATCATGTCAGATTGCGGGATAAAGAGCAGCTCAAGTACTACGAAATCTTTCGGCGAGTAAACGGTCCTCCTTCCACAATTAACCAGAATGCACGTGCGTGCCCCGCTTGCAATTCGAATGTACCAGACGATGCCACCTTTTGCAGAACCTGCGGAGAGTATCCAATTTGAAAGAATCAGCTCGACCAACACTTAGCACAAACACCAAAGAAGAAAGGCACACGTTCGTTCCGGGGCCACCTCGGCTTATGCGATGTGAGGCTAAAGTAGTTAGCAGCATAATCACTACACTACCGAGCGCGACGGAAATTGTGTGCCTTTTAGGGCTAGAAGACAAGCTTGTTGGAGTCACGCACGAATGTGATTATCCTCCCTCCGTACGTAAGGAGAAAGTAGTGATGAAATCTATCTTTGATAGCACACGCATGAACAGCAGGGATATAGACGATCAAGTGATAAAGCACGTCAGAAACGGCCGGTCAATCTACGAAATTGACGAGGGTTCCCTACAGGAGCTGAAGCCTGATCTAGTCATAACTCAAGAGTTGTGCGAGGCGTGCGCTACTCCGCTTCAGGTTATCGCAAAATCAATTGCAAAAATCAGACCAAAACCAAAAGTGCTTTCGCTTTCCCCCCATAGTCTGGAAGATATTTTATACAACATCATAGAGGTCGGGAACGAATCTGGAGTCGCGGATCGAGCTAAAAAAGTGGCATCTTCGCTCGCCGCAAGGATAGATGGAGTAAAATCGAAATGCTTTGAGAATCCTGACCTCGCGAGGCCCTCCGTATTTTGCCTTGAGTGGCTTGACCCTCTTTATTGCTGCGGACACTGGGTGCCCGAGATTGTTGGGTACGCGGGAGGACGTGAAATTCTCAGGAGAGCTGGAGAACCCTCTTTTGTGACCGAATGGGACAAAGTTGTTGAACTAGATCCCGAGGTGATCTTCGTTACTGTTTGCGGCTACCATGTTGAGAGGACACTTTCCGAAATTTCGACGCTGACCCAGAAGCAAAACTGGAATGGTCTACGCGCTGTAAAAAATGGAAGGGTCTACGTTCTCGACAGCCCGGCTTACTTCAGCAGGTCAGGTCCACGACTGGTTGACGGACTCGAGATAATGGCGGCCCTGTTGCATCCGACCTTATTTCCGGAATGTCTCTTCCCTGAAAGAGCAGCTTGCTCCCTGGAGGAGCATAGATACCTATCGACACCTATGCTCTAGATTTGCTGATGAATGAATTATATATGACAAGAACCATGACCTGCCAAATCTGTGGCGAGAATTTCACTTGCGAAGGCTCCCTGTCTCTTGGCTGTTGGTGTGAGCAGATCAGGACAACCCGCTCGAAGAGGCTGCAACTACAAAGCCAAGCCTCTGATTGCGTTTGCCCCCGGTGCTTAGCAACCTGACAAAAAGTGGAGGACTGCCAGAAGGTGTGCGATCATCCACACCTTTCTGCTCTTTTTCTCGATGATCTCGCATTGATGCCGAAGTTAGATCCTAAAAGAAAAGTGCCATCTTCGAAGAGGCTCGCATCTAGCCGGTGGTCCGTGTGAAATGGAGCCCCCTCGTCCCTCCTCTCGCTTGTTTCCTTCTATCTGTTCCCCACTATGTGTGAGTTCGTGGCAATCGCACCTTAAGGTCTCCCTGCTGCGAACGATAACCTGATCTTTCACTTGATGCATGTCTTTTTTCCACATTCTTGGGAATTAGATAGGGAGCTTGCTGGATTTAATGGAGCATTTTTGACTCCCGAAAGCACTAATCTGAAATTTCTTTTTCGGTCGATTGGCCTGCCTCCCGAATCGTTCAAGACTGTTGTACAGTTCGTTCAATAAAGTAGTGTTATGAAGACCAACTGCTCCTTCCTAGTCAAAAATAGAAGGTGTAAAAGAGACACGGTATCAATATCCATACTGGCAATCCTGGGAGCGGTAACTGGACTCGGAGCTACATCGGTGGCTACAGGCGATGCGAGCACCGCGATAGAGGCCGCAAAGCAGATAGGTCCACACGGACTGCAGATCGCGCTCGCACACGTCCCCTCATGGACTCACGCGCATCAGGTGCTTACTGACCACTTGTCGCAGTATGCGCAAAACGGGAGCATCGGCGCGGGCGTAGCAGGCGGAATCGGAGCCGCTTTCCGCAAAGGGCTAGCTCACGCAGGCAAGGCGCTTTTCCATCTTCATAAATAGCTGAAGAAGATAATCGTCGGAATTTCCAGATTATCCCGGCGAGTTTCGCCACGACCTGAGCGTCTCGTACCAAAATGCGAACAGCGAAATTGCGCCAATGGCGACCGCGAAGAAATCGAGCTCCATTAGATTGCCCGAAGGGATTACCCCAAACACAAAATAAGCAAAGAGGACTGAACTCATTACGGCGTAAGTGAATAACCTTGGGATCATGTAAGAGCTCACCGTAATGAAGGGCTGAAGGACGTCAACCTTGACCTCCTTGAGCAGAGAGTACCTGCCGTCCTCTTCGTTTTGCTTCAAGAGACCCATCTCCTGCAGTTTCTCGAGGTGGTACTTTGCGAGCGTGGGGCTCGAGAAGTTGAGCTGCTTTTGGATCTCCCTCACACCAATTGAATCACTATCTGGGCTCCGAATAATATGCATGTAGACCCGGAGCGTGTTCCCCTTCAGCGAGTAGTTCGCGTCCTTGGTTGATGTACGAACAGGCTCACGGGTCCGGAGACCATCGGCAGTAGTAGACAAGGGAATTGCACAGATTCATACCTCATGCTCTAACGGTCAGATTTATTCACAATGGAGCCGCAAGCCTACCATGATTGCGACTAGACGCATACGAATTTCCTCAGAGATAGATTTCGGGTACTAATGCAGGACATTGTTCAACTACACGAGCCACTGTACAACGCTCTTCTCCCTCCTGACAAAAGTGCTCTATTAAGAATCGCACCCTGCGAGATGAGGGGCATCGGAAGTGAACTCAAGTAACAAAATGAGCATATCACGCAAAACCCTCATTGGGGGCATGATTGGCCTTATTTTCGCCGTCGGCCTCATAATTGGAGGAACTTACGTATTCGGCGGGAGCAGCTTCCTCGGAGGAAGCAGCACACCGCACAGCACAAACACAAGCTTCCTCAGTACTTTGACGACCCAGCAGGGCGCCAGCACGAGTACAAGGGGAGCAGCTAGCACAATAACAACAGCGGTTGGAAGTTCGTCTGCGCTAAACAGTGCGTCCACGATCGGTGGAAGCAGCAGCGGGACTCTGCAGATCAGCATGATTGACCCGCCAGTCGTGCCTGCGAACGTCGTCGACGTCTACGTCAACTACACAGCTATTCAGGTGCACATTGCGGACGGGGGAAACAATTCCGGCTGGTTCAACGTAACATCCAGCGGATCAATCAACCTGACGGGCATCATCAGCAACAGCAAGCTCCTAGCTTCAGCAAAGCTTCCAAACGGGACCTACAACCTCGTGAGGTTCAACGTCACCTCCGCAGTTGTGACTGTTAACAGCACGGGTAAGTTGGTGAACTACACCGCTCAGGTTCCGAGCGGAAAGGTGCAGGCAACTATAAACGGCGGAGTCAGCGTCCAGCAGAACAGCGTTTCAGCTCTTCTCATCGACATCAGTCCCAGGGTGACTGATGCGAACGGCAACTACACGCTCATCCCATCGGCGAACGCAGACCCGCAGGCGCCAGTTACGCCTAACGCGTCAACGAATAGCACCTCGCAAACTCAGAGTGGGACCTCAGTAACCGTGACCAAAACCACGAGGACGACCCACACCAGCGCGTAGTGCGCATCCGAAAAATGTGCCTAATCGGCCCGGGCGATCAGAGCTGAGAGCTCGACCCCGGTTCCCTTCTCTTTTTCTTTTTCCTCTCCGAGAATTCAAACTCCAATCGGATTTTTGAATTTCTGAAGGATGCCTACCTGAAAGACGAGCAAGTCCTGAGAATCCCGCTCTAGAAGTGTGGTTGGAGAAGCGTCGTCCAAATCGGTCGGGCGATCGGACTCACTCATCACCAAAGATTTGGCAAAATGGTTTCTTAGAAAAAGGAAAACGGCCCTCAATCGTAAAGATTCGAACCCCCTATGAGTGCGGAGACCACCCCCTTTCCCTCCTATAATACTCCAAATTTTTAATAGCTCGTTAGAGAGACAACGATGGTTTTGCTGAACCCAAACGGCCCAATATGCCTCTCCCTACTCACAAAGTTCCGCTTGAAGACGCAAACTTACCGAGCTGATAGTCTATGCTAATCGACGTCCACGTGACAGCGAACGCGAAGGTGGCCAAAGTTGTCCAAGTAGGTGATCAAGGTTTCGAAGTCAGGGTGGACGAAAGGGCTCTTGAAGGTCGTGCGAACAGGAGACTGGTCGAGATTCTGTCGGAGCATTTCAAAGTTCCAAAGTCAAGGATTTCGATAGTCAAAGGGAGAAGTTCGAGGAACAAGATTGTGCAAATTCTTGACTTGTGATATAGTCGTCGTCCAGATACTAATCTCGGATAATAACTGCCAATGGTGCTCTAAATAGCAGACGCATGGATTCTCAAATTTGAGAATCGTGTTTGTTGTTATTTAGCGGGAACTTCGCCCTCCTTAATGTCCCCTAAGCTAAAGTGAAAGACGTGCACTTAACGAGGGATAGGCAGTCGTTAACCATAGTTGCACGAGTGACCGTCGGAGACAACTAGTTGACAAAAGGGGATCGAGTATGAGTTACGTCCTGACAGCGGTTTTACTGATTGTAATAGGCTTCTATGCGTTTTATGCCATTCAACAAACACTGGCTACAGTGAAAGTCACCGCAGTCAATTTGATAATGATGATTACAAGTCCTAGCGAAGACGATTCCAAATGTCTGTTGCCCCATACTTGTTATGCAGGGCGACAAAGATTTCCAAGTTAGTCATGAGAAAAAGATTTTCGACCACTCGTCGAGGACATAAAAGCACAAAAGCACCGTTGAGGGAAGGAAGGGACGGCTTCCATGGACGCGTCGCCGGTGAATCCGACATGGCTCGAGCAGTACGTTGCCAGCATAAACGCTCAACTATCCGGACTATATTTGGGTCCCGCGTAATCGTCACCGGCATCGAGGACGACTGCCATCCAGAAAGCTGCAGCCGACGCGCTTTCAATGGGAGGAAAGAGAGTTAGAGCGGTGCTCGCGCTCTTGTGGTGTGAAGCCTTCTCTGGTGACCATAAACGCGCGATACCCATTGCGGTAGCATACGAGCTCGCTCACGCTACCGCTCTCATTCAGGACGACATCATAGACCACTCTAATCTGAGGCGGGGGAGGGAATCGACCGTTGCGAAGTACGGACTCTCGAATGCCGTCCTCGCCTCCGACCTCCTGCTGTTCCACGTGCCAAAGATGGTCGCCAAGTACAGCGACCTGGGCAGCGAGCGGCTCTGCCTGCTCTTCGATCTTGTCGGTGAATCGTGCGCGTCCGCGACCTGGGGCGAGTCTCTTGACCTAGAGATGGCGGCAGTTCCCGTCACAAGTAGCGACTACGACGCGCTAGAGAAAGAGTACGAGGAGATGATAAGGTTGAAGACCGCGTCCATGCTGGGGGCGCCTTCTGCGAGCGGAGCAATAGTCGGCGGGGCCCGAACAAAGGAAGAAGTAGAGAAAGCAT
Source organism: Nitrososphaerota archaeon (assembly GCA_021325255.1). The sequence goes on from JAJPHP010000070.1 coordinate 81,509, forward strand.
ACATCTTCGGCGAGTCCCTTGGAATGGCCTATCAAATCCAGGACGACCTCCTCGACCTGACTGGCGACGAGGCTGCGCTGGGTAAACCAGTATTCACGGATCTCAGAGGCGGGAAGAAGAACGTCGTACTCATCCACGCCCTGAGGTGTTGCTCGGAGGGAGAGCGCAGATTTTTGGTGGGTCTCCTGGGGAGGAAGGGGGCCTACAGAGAATCCGAAATCCAAAGAGCAAGGCGCGTGTTTTCTGAATGCGGTTCGGTTGAGTATGCGTGTGCAAAGGTTGTGCGTTACGTCGATGAAGGCAGGAACGTCCTGAGCGCTTTCTCCAATTCTACGCGGCGCAATTCTTCGGCGCTGCAACACCTCCTTGAGCTGTCAGAGTATCTATCAAAGAGGTACTACTAAGGCAGACCGCAGGCGGAGTCTTCTTCTTAGTACACCTTCATTTTGAATATTGTCTTTAGTGTGTTGCCACTTGCTGAAGCTCTCGGAAAGGCAGCCGGTCGAAGTTTTTTAAAGTGTCTTTTTCTCTCTAGCTACAGAGAGTCTCAATTTGTGATCGACATTTTTTGGAAATCAAGACGCGACGCAAGTGATGAGGGAAAAAAGGGGGGAAGAGTGCACACGAGTCGTTGCCAGGCATTGCAACCGTCATGGTTGATATTCTATTACAAAGGAGACAGTCGATCAATGGCAAAGCCTTCGTCTCCTTTTTTGTTCTTCTTCTTCATCCTTACTGTTACCCCGAGAAACTCACGGCCCTTCCTTGTGAGCTCGTAGAGTATCCGCTCCCTTCCCTTCACCCTGGCAACCCTGGTTCTTCTGATAAGTGACGCGCCCTCGAGCTCCGAGAGGTGCTGGTAAACGCTTGCAGTGGTGATACTCTTCTTCTCAGCTGAAGAAATCAATTTCCAAAGGTTGTATCCAAAGTTGGGTTCGCTTTTTAGGGCATTCAAAATGGCTTGCTTGGTTGACCCTATCTCAAGGGGCCTAACGATCAGCTCCTCCCTTGCAATCACATGTTTTGGCGTCCCAGCTATCCTAGTTATTATCTTTGTGTCCTTGAGCCCAGCTCCAGTTATGACGCATACTACCCTATCGTTCCTCTCTAAGCGACCCTCTTCCCTCATTACATCAAGTGATGCTACGACTGATGCCGAGGCCGGCTCTGCAAATATTCCTTCTGTCCTCGCAAGAAGACTGGTTGCTTGAATTGCCTCTCTTGCCGAAACTTCTATGCCATGACCCTTCGAGCTTCTTATTGCTTGGACTGCGGTTTTCTTGAAGATTGGCTCGGATTCTTCGAGCTCGGTGAGTGGTTCTTCTTCTTCCTCCTCTTCCGAAAGGGCAATGTTTTTTGAAGATCTTCTTCCTCTTCCTCCTCCTATTTTCCTCAAATGCAGGATGTCAACAATCGGCGCAGAGGCTTGAAGCTGAACACCTATCATCTTGATGCTACTGCAACTACTCCCTTCTTCCTCTTCTTTCATCAAGCCTGCATTGTACAGTTGTTGTATCCCACGCCATATCATTGTAAGGTGCCCGCCCGTTCCAACAGGAACAACTATTGCATCAGGCTGCTTCCAATCGAGATCCTGAATTATCTCGAAACCAGTAGTCTTTTCGCCCTCAAGAATGAAAGGATTTGCCGCAGTAACCGACAAGAGACTACCATCTGAATCATAGTAATCTCGCTCCTGGTTGATCTTTGCAATTATCTCAACGCGTGCCCCATACGCTATCATCTGGTAAAGCTTTCCGTGGTCTGTGTTAGGGTGAATCCTAGTTTCTATGTCGATTCCAGCTTTGGCGCAATATGCTGCAAGTGAAGCCCCCAGATTTCCAGTTGTCGTACAGGAGATGCCTTCCACCCTCCTCTCTTTCGCCAGACTGACCAACACAGTTGAACCTCTGTCAATGAACGAACCGGTTGGATTCCTGCTCTCGTCCTTAATCCAAAGGTTACTGAAACCAAGCTCGTCTCCGAGCCTTCTTGCTTGGAGGAGTGGAGTTGCGCCTTCGCCTAGGGTCACTGTGTGCTCTTCCGCCACCTTTGGAAGGAATGCTCTAAATCTCCAGAGACCGGGTGGTTGCGCCTCGATGTCCGACCTATTTATCCCCTCGCGAATTTCAGAATTGGGAGCGAGCAACAGTGCAGAGCCACATCTAGCACACCTTGCGTCAAGCTTGTCCGTATCTACTCTTCGAGAACAATTCACACATTCGAAAGACATCATCATGGTGTTGATAGCTCAGAGATAGGTATGTAAAGCCAATATATAGGTCATGGCTTTTATATCCAAAACTTGCAACATTCCCTCATGATTTCGCTAGCAGGAGAGCCTTTTGACGAGAGGGGGGAGGAGAAGAAGCAACAACAACAGCGGAAAATAGAAACAACCGCCGGAGGAAGTCTTGAGAAGGGCACGACCCTTGTAAAGCGTGGGTTTGCCCACATGCTGAAACACGGAGTCGTCATGGATGTTACCAACACAGAACAGGCCCAGATTGCTGAGGACGCAGGGGCTGTGGCCGTGATGGTCTTGGACAAGCTTCCTTACGACATCAGGCAGCAGGGAGGAGTAGCAAGAACCGCAAGCCTAAAGGTGATAGAAGAAATTCTAGACCACGTCACGATCCCCGTGATGGCAAAGTGCAGGATAGGCCACACGTATGAAGCTAGAGTCCTTCAGGAAGCTGGGGTCGACATGATTGATGAATCTGAGGTTCTCACCCCAGCAGACGAGGAGAGGTTCATCTGGAAGTGGGATTTCGAAACCCCATTTGTTAACGGCGCTAAAGATCTTGGAGAAGCTCTTCGGAGGGTAGCCGAGGGAGCTTCGATGATTAGGACAAAGGGTGAACCAGGGACTGGCAATGTCGCAGAGGCTGTCAAGCACATAAGGATTCTGAACAACGAAGTTAGATTATTGAAGAGTACACTCGAGTCTCAAGATAAACAGGAGCTCGTTCGATTGTCGAGGGAGCTCAAAGTATCTTACGAGCTTGCAGAAGAGACTGCAAGGCTCGGCAGGCTGCCTGTGGTCAATTTTGCGGCTGGTGGTATTGCTACTCCGGCTGATGCAGCTCTCATGATGACACTTGGATGCGACGGAGTATTCGTCGGGTCAGGAGTATTCAAGGCAGAGGATCCGAGAGAAAGGGCTAGGTCGATTGTGACAGCAGTCACCTACTTTGACGATCCTCGTGTGGTCGAAGAAGCACAGAAGATGATAGATGAGAGAAAGTCTATGATGGGCATGGGGACGATGGCAAAGGAGCTAACACTCAAGATGCAGGAGAGAGGAATCAACGCTTGACGAGCAGACCGCGGCAGCAACAACGACGACGTCAAGAACCGGTGGTAGTGGGTGTGCTCGGACTGCAGGGCGACATCGAGGAGCACTTCTCGGCCGTAGAACGAGCTCTGTCGAGGACTGGAAATGGCGATGGCGAAGCGATATTGGTAAAGAGACTCGATGATGTGAAGAGAATACATGCCCTAATTATCCCTGGAGGGGAGAGCACGGTGATGGGCGGTCTATCCTCGGTAAAGGGAATACTCCCTGCCCTGCGCGAAAGAATCACGAGCAATGATAATGACGCTCTTCCCATCCTCGGCACATGCGCTGGCATGATAATACTTGCGAAGAGGGCTTATGACAAGGTCGTCGGGGAAACTAACCAACCGTTGATAGGCGCGCTAGACATCACGGTCGAGAGAAATTCATTTGGCAGACAGAGAGAGTCGTTTGAAGTGGAATTGAAGTTGGATCTGCCCGAAGGGGGAGGTGACAAGTTTCACGGTGTATTCATCAGAGCTCCCTCGGTCAAGTCAGTTGGTCAAGGGGTCAGGGAGCTAGCAAGACTGGGAGATTCAGTAGTGGCGGTTCAGCAGGGCAGGATAATTGCAACTGCCTTCCACCCAGAGCTGAGCGCTAGCACTCTACTGCACGAATACTTGATAAATTTGGCAATCTCGTCTTAGGCACAGGACGAAAACCGTCTACGCGGCCTCGAGTGACACGGCTTTTCGGAAGCGGGAGTTGCTAAAACAAGCTTATTCTCAGGATTGCAAGATTTGGGGAGGGGGAAGGAAGGAAAGGAATTACCGAGTAATATGCCCCGCGATGCCATCTGATAGGATAGCGAAACATGCTATAAGAAGCATCGTCGGCGTTTCACTCCTCATTGTTGGAATCATAATCGGCCTGGTGACTCGTTACTTTCTTTCAAATTCCACTGTATACGTGCCGAACGGTTCGTCGGCAAACAAGTCAAGCTCATATCCAAACATTGCAAAAGTCTCGGGACAGTAATGCACAAACAAATGAGCAGATTCGAGTAACCCCCGCTCTCTGGTTGAATTCTTTTTTCCTTCTCCTGCTCCTCTACACGATCACCGCCAATCTGGATAGGCAAGTGAGGCGCAAAGACTTGCGAACTGGCGGGCAGGGTTACGTGCATCAAAAAAAAGCTAGAGGTGATGCGGGGGGTTTCGTTTATCGAAGGTTCGGAGGGGCCGAGCGCTTCGGGCCATGTAGCATTCGTGGTACTAATCCAGGGTTCGCAACGGATAATGAGACTTATCTCGGGGAAAAAACGTCTTGGCCTGGACGATTCAAAGCAAGAATAAAGAGGGAGACCCAGAATAGAAGCCGAGTCTTTTTGCCAAATCCGAATGTCGAAGCAAAGAAGATGACTCATTCGGCAAGAATGGATTAGAAGCCGATTGCAGCTAGGGAAAAAAGAGAAAAAAAGAAAGAGTGAGGATGTGAGTCAGGTTATGACTTCCATGCAGATCGACGATTACTACTCCTCCACGGTGCTTCCTGAGAGGAAAAAAAAGCCCGCTCCTGAGAAGAAATCCAGGGCAAGAGAATTTTCGCTCGACACGTATGACCTCCTTGATTGCATAGACAGGGGATTAGGTCGCGTCGGCCCTGCCACGAGGTACAAGGTATACTGGAGGATGGTGGTTCAGAGGAGCGCACCTAGTGAAGGAATAATCGCAAATCCCGAAGCCTTCGTTGCCGCGCTCAGGAGCATGTTTGGAAATGGTGCGGAGCAGGTCGAGATGGCGATAGTCTCCGAGATCGCTGAACGTGTCCTCGAACGCAATGTAGTAGTAGATTTGAAAGATCGTGTCAGACAAGAACTCGAAGAACGCTTCTTCGCCCTCGGTCTTGTCGACCTCATCAAGGGGATGAAAGCAAGAAGACAGGAGGAAGACGGCCGCGACCTTGATCCTCACCCCATTCCGGCTGCGAGGGAGGAGAAAAAAGTCTCCGATCAAGGCGTGAGTAAGTCGTGAGATTCAGCTCGCCGCAGATCGCGAATTCTTCTTCATCGTCGTAGTCACTTTGATCCGAACAGCGGTGTGTGTACACTGTCTTCGAGCAAAAGAGAAATTGTTCCGGCTCGGTCTCACTCCATTTGAACGCTCCGATTTCATGCTGCATATGAGCATATATCAGGATGCAGAACGATTTGGAGCGGAACGCTGCGAGGCCGGATTTTCTTCTTGAAATCACCAATAACGGAGATATACGCAATCCCTGAAAAGAAGGTTAAAGAGGAACATGTGGGCCGTAGCTAATGCGAAGCAGCAATAAGCATTCACATCTGACACCCGCGGATGAACTGTACTACCGAACCAATTCTATAATACTCGCATGCGCAAAGCGGGCCATAGATGCTTATGGCAGCGGAGTGCTGGACGTGTTGCTCTGGGACTATGAAGGAAGGGCCGGTCTCTCTCCCTTGGAGATAGCGAGATACCCCGACGAGTTTGTGTGTTCAATCCGAGAAGTCTTCGGCAACGCATCCAGCATTGTCGAAGAGAAAATTACTTCGCAAATCTGCCAGTATTTTCACTTTGATATTGCAAGAATATCAGGACTAGCACAAACCGTGAGGATGGCTCTTTCAGTTCTGACACGTTCATAGCAGTTCTCGTTTTTCTTTATCATTCTTCCTAGGACAATCTTTAATCCGCAGAGGTCGCCCATATTCGCATAGGCAGGTTCCCCCTGCGATACCGCAATCGCCTAGTCCATTGTCAAGACGACTATCTTCAGAAATTAGAATCGTCAACTGATCTTGAACTCTTGGATCACGGGGCCGCCTCAATGTGCGAATACCTCTTCTTCCACACCCAGCCCAACTCCGCCAGGAGCAGTTTGAACAAGGAGTGGCCAAAGAGCATTGCTAGTGGCGAAAACACTTTGATCGATTTGAAAGGGAACCTTGTGGCTGTTCGGAAGGAGAGCGACAGAAGAAGAGGAATCAGAATAAGAAGAGATGATAATGATGATAGTTGCAACGGCATCTTCTATTCAAGTCGGAAGAAATTCATTGTAGAATTCCTCTGTAGCTTAGCGATAGAAGAGGAATAAGACGGTCAGCCTAAGAAAAGGAAGCCAGCGAGGTCCAGCCGTACGAGATCTTTCAATACCGGCGAATCAACAATGTGTAGTGCCGCTTACAGTAGGAACATCTTAAGTCGATCCGAGGCCTTTTCCCCAGAAAGTTGTGACAACGAATTGACATATACAGCTCTCAGCGGAGGGAACCAACAAAAAAGGGAATAGCTTATGAGAGATCATCATATACAAGGAGCACAGCAGTGATAACAACAACGACGCACGGCCGAATCTAATGACGGAGTCTCTCCCCCTTCTTACTCTTCTTCCTCGCCCGGCGTCAACAACTCATCGACCACGGTCGGCAGCTCACCGGAATACTTTGTCTTCTTACGCTCTAACTCCATCTTGTAAATTGGGCACTGGAAGCACCCCATCCTTTCGATTTCCCCGAGCGACTGCGATTCGATGACCGCCACAACGTCACTCCCCAGCGCTCCGCGCAGGCTCGAGAGGAGTTTCAGGTACAATTCCCAGATGTCGCGGAAGTTGTAGTCTGTCCCTTCCGGCCCCTCGTACCCCGCCTTCTCCGCCAGAGAAATTATCGGTTGCTTGTTCACGAATATGCCGGTCAGCGCTTTATCCAGGCATGCCGGGAAGAGAGAGTCCTTGCACTCCTTCATCCGATCGATTGTCTCGGGGTCGTCAATCCTTAATCGCAACATATGCTCAGCCGGTCCCCCCGTGTATCCCCAAAACCTCATCGTAATTCGCTACAGACCAGCTAGCTTCGAAGCTTCGAGGGATATCTTCCTCGCCGGCGCCTCGGGCGTCGTGCCCAGCGCCACGACGATGCTTTTGCCCTTTATCGGGATGACTGCGACCTTCAATATGCCGTAGGCGACAATCATGTACTTGCACCCCCCGTAGAACGACTCCGCCTGCCGCATTAGCGAGGAGACAACGGCCACAAGCGGACCAGCTTTGTCAAGCAGTTCCTTGCTAGGCTTGAGCTCCTCGACCGAGGGCTTGCATTTCACGGAGAGCAACTCCCCGTTCGGACTCGCTATTGTCGCCGAAACGACTGAATCGTCCAGAGACAGCAACTTGGAGGCAAGTTTGTAGTAACATGGTGCCACTGTTGAAGCACTAGTCTTCATCATGAGCATTGTCTTTCGAGCTCCCCGTCGGATAGCAATACTCCCGAGCTTATTGGGGCGAGCCGGAATCTGGATTATGGATACTCAGATACGCCGATATCAAGCGCGCCCCTGCATGCAACGAACGCAATTGACGAGGATGTTTGATAAATGCGACAAGGAGATGCTCGTGACCGTAGCTCGATTATTAGCAAATTTGCCTGCGCTGCAGTCAAACCGATCTGGGAGCTGGGTTCTTTTCATTTCCATAACCTCACACAAATTCCGCCCTCTCACCCGCACGTGCGGGAAATTTCGGCGTCAGCAGGGTGCCGAGAAGCAATCCCCAAAAAAGCCTCTTGGAAAGGGCAAAATCTTCTACGCTGGCCCAAAACCCGAATTCCGGCCTATTGACCCTCTACAAAGTGAAATACGATTAACATCTTTGCACGAATTCTAACACGCATCTTCGTGGAGGGTCAAAGAAAATAGACAATTTCTACGAAGATGCTTGGATAATTTGTTCTCAGGAAAACTAGTCCGGCAAAACTTAACAATTTCACCCATGCCGATTCACAAACGCTGAAATTTTTCTCATGCGGAAGACCACTGTAGTTATAGTCCTGATTGGTATCCTTGCGTTTTTGATGTCCAGCACTCTGTTTGCTGTCGTGGCCTTTGGAAGCGGAGCTGCGGCTCAAATCCAAGAGAACAAAAAAGTCGTCACGTATCCCTTAGGTACAGTATGCGGCGACGCACTCGCCGGCGCGTACTCGCTCACAAAGTTCACAGGACATTCCAACTATCGCGGTTTTTCCACAGACTTTACGATCAACAACATGGTCCTCAGCGGCGGCGCCAGTGGGACAGTGACCGCGACAGGCGGCCAGGTAGATTCAATCGTCAGGGTGGGCAAGGTATCTCACGAGCTCGTCCAGGCGACCTTCACGCACCTCACGGGCAAGTACACGATAAACCCGGCGCACAGGGTGATGAAGGTGAGTTTCACCGTTTCTGAGCTCGACCTCAGCTCTCCTGTAACATTGCACTTGAACGATCCCAGGCTGCCGACGATTTCGATCTCATGTTCTACCACCGACTCTGCATAAAGCGGAGTAGTTCTCGAGCCAACGCGATTTGTGGGGACGTGACTGATTGTCCCCGAGTCGGTCACCCATGCTTTCGACGAAGCCTTGGTATCCAATTCGCCGTCTCCAGCAAATTGGTTGGAATGCGTGAAAAAAAAAGTAAAGATATGGCGGTCAGGATCCGGATGTATAGCTACTTGACACTGCTGCGTCAGCGAGGCAGGTGCGCAAGTCTCCTATATCCTGTTGAGCCACGGCTAGAAGGGCAGGCTTGTTCTCCTTTACAGACCTATCCGCGAGTTTTTTTGACATCCTTCATTGGGATATCATCGGGCACGTGATTCTCTTCTCAACCCCGTCCGTGAAATTCATCTATTTGAAACGGGCCTTAAATATCATCTTAATCTAGTGATGCAATTGAAAAATAGGACCGAGTTCTACATTTCTCCGTTGTGCAGTATTGATCTGAGAGGGACGTGAGTGAGATCAAAAAGGGGATTGGCATCCAAAATAGCTGAGAAAGCTCCGGGCTGGTTCACCAAGATCTTGATGCCCGAGCTAGTCGAGATCAAGGGAGAACTCAAGAACATCAACATGAGGATAGACGCGCTAGACTCAAAGGTTGACTCGGTCAGGAACGAACTGAAGGCTGACATTTCAAGGGCGGAGTCAAAGATTGAAGATCTTGACAAACGCCTGACAGCTCAGATAACCGAAGTTGATGAACGCCTCTCAAGCAAGCTTGATTCCGATCAGAAGCTCTCTGCAAAGGTTGATGATGTGGACAAGCGTCTTTCAGGGAAGATAGATGCAGTTGATGAAAAACTGACTGGAAAGATAGACGGCATTGACCAGAGGCTTACGAATAAGATAGACGACCTAGACAAGAGGCTCGACATCGTTCAAAGACTATCCGTACTAGAAGCCAAGGTGGCAGAACAAAGAAAGTAGTAGTAGCACTGCAATAGCACTTTCTTGGGACTTTCGGCTCTCCACTTGCCTCTTCAGTCAGGCTTTAGGGCAATAGCCTATCCACTTTATAAGCTGTTTGCCAGCCTGTGAGGAGTGTTCTTGCCACTTGGTCGAAGAGCGACAAGAGCTATGCCTGCGACGCAAGATGTGCCCGGCCGACTCTGACGCCACATTCGGCTATAAATCAGGTGCTCGGTAGGCAGGATCATCAATCTTGACCTGGACGACCCCCGAGGCTTCCAACGATCTCAATTCCCTGCGGCACCGCTGACGCCTAAAGGGATATCGAGCAAAGCGCATTCTTGCAGCCTCGCCGGCGGACAGCCCAATGCAATAAGCTGCAGACCGCTGAACCTAGAGGGAAAAAAGGAAGGGGACGCGAAGCGCTCGTTCTCGCGCCGAGAGATTTGGTTTAGGAAGGCGAATAGGAACAAGGAAACGGATATAATCACTCTGCGAGCATCCCAGCAAATTGTGTACCTCAAGGACATCACGGGCACACTTGGAAACGAGCTCTCCGGGAAGAGAGTCGCCCACTGCGTGACAGGTTCCATCTCAATTACCGAGGCGCCAAGAATCGCGAGACTCTTAATGCGCCACGGCTGCGAGGTCATCCCCGTCCTGACGCCGAAGGCGGCCGAATTTGTCTCGCCAATGATCTTCGAGTGGTCGACCGGAAATCCTCCTATCACCAAATTGACCGGAAGGGTGGAACACGTCGAACTTGTCTCGCCCGAGTCCCCAAAGAGAGTAGACCTCATCCTCATCGCCCCCTGCACTGCGAACACCATTGGGAAGATCTCAAGCGGAGTTGCCGACGAGCCTGTTTCAACACTCGCGTGCACCGCGCTCGGATCTGGAATCCCTATCCTAATCGCAAGCGCAATGCACGAGCCCATGGCGAAGAATCCTGTGATCCGTCAAGCAATGGAGAAGCTTGAGAAGGTCGGCGTGAAGTTCATCGAGGGCAGGCTGGTCGAGTCGAAATCAAAACTCGCCGAGCCAGAGGAAATTGTTCAGGCGGTGATCTCAGAGATTGGGAGCAATGCAGGAAGAAGGGGGGCTGGCAACGCCTTAACAGACAGAGAGTGGGCCCGCTCAAATGCTGACAACAACAGTCTTGCAGGCTACAGCGTAACAGTAACAGCAGGACCAACAAGGGAGCCGATTGACCAAGTGCGTTTCATCTCTAACGCGAGCAGCGGAAAGATGGGTGTTGCTCTAGCGGAGGAGGCACTCTCAAGGGGGGCAAAGAGAGTGAACCTAATTCACGGGCCCGGAGTCGTCGTTCCGGACGCGCTTCTGAAGAGTAGCGAAGATGGAAGAGTGCGCATCAGCGGAGTTGTGACTAGTCAAGAGATGCAGGATGCTGTTCTCTCCGTTCTTTCCGGAGGCGATGGTGAACACGACGTCCTGATCTCTGCGGGAGCGCCCGCTGACTATACAAGCCTCGCTCCTTCCCGTGGCAAGATCAGCACCTCGGACAAGCCAACCCTCAGACTCGAGCTAAAGGCAACAAAGAAGATCATCTCGGTTGCAAAGGAAAAGTTTCCAAAAGCTTTCGTCGTGGCCTTCAAGGCAGAGCACGTATCAGAAGGAGATCCAGCAAAGCTCACCGCCAGGGCACTCGAGACGCTCAGGACTTCCGGCGCCGAGATTGTTGTCGCCAACGACATTGGAAAAGCCGGGATAGGCTTCGGATCAGATTTCAATGAGGTCCTGGTCCTAACAAGGGATGGTAAAGCCAGAACTCTGACCAGGGCAAGCAAGAAAGAGATTGCAGCCAAGATCCTGGACATCTTAGGCGAGGAGATTAGGCGCTCCAAGCAGTATTAGTAGGAGCAGAGGTCAGGATCCCTCTGCGAAAGACGAGTAGGAAGAATAAAAAAAGCGATGAAACATCTCGGAGGAGTGTGCATATCATAACAGCATGTGCTCAATCGTCGCCGCAAACCGCCAAGATGGGCTAGATCTCGTCTTCTTCGAGAACAGGGACAGGCCCAGGGAGCCCTTCATCGGCAACGACGTCAGGAGAATAGGAGACGTTGTTGGAATCTACGACTTCAGGGCGAGGGGGATTGCCTGTGGGTACTCACTGAAATCAGGGACAGCCGGAGGCGTCGCCAACATCATCGGTTACACCGGGAGCAAGTCAAGAGGCGTGGTTCTGCTTAGGGCACTCGAGGAGGGGAGGTCTGCGAGGGATGCTGCGCAAATCATTGAGAGAGAAGTTACAGGAGGCGAGTACAGCTCAGGGCGCTATGTCCTCTGCGATGAAAAATCTATCGTCAGCCTCGAAAGTTTCGGAACCAATGTTCACCACGACGGAGGCGCCAAGAGCAAGTTCGTTGTCACGACGAACCACTTTCACAAGCTCCGCGCCGGCATGAGACTAGAAAACTCTGTACTTAGGGAGAAATACCTTCAGACGCTGGGGGAGAACATCACGGAGGAGGCCATAATTAAACTCGCCACAAAACACCGCAACCCCGCGATCTGCCGACCAGGAAGGACACTATCAAGTTTCATTGTGTTCAAGAAACCAGCCCAACCACCCCGCATACTCTACTCTCTCGGCGAGCCATGCAAGGGGTACAAAGAGTTACCAAGAAAAACCATCAGCATTTGATCCATGCTTTACGCCAGTATCCAATGTCGGAACACATTAAAAAAAATTGGAACTCTTGCGTGTGAGTGGAAGCAAACAAATCACCGGTCCAGTAACTCTAAGAAGAAAATACACACCAAGAAGCACACTTTCTAGAGTATATCGCCGACCAATCGGGCCCTCAAATTCGCAGACGATGGTAAAACCTTGGAGCATGAAGCGATCAGATATGATGTAGGGTTCATGAGAGAGCTAGAAGTGCTGCGGGAGTCTGGGAATACGATATTCCGAAAAGGGTCCGGCTCGTCGAGGAAGATAGATAGAAGATGCACTCGTCTTTCTGAGCAGCCTAGAACCAGTGGTGCATCCAGTACCTCTCAAACAAGACTCTCTGCATGTAGAAAGCGCGGCTCGGTGCGTGGAAATTTATCTCTGGATGAGGCCTTGAATGCCAGTTCCCTTTCACGAATGCAGCCTTGGCTTCCCCAGTCATAAGAAAGCATGCGCCGTCACCATCGAACGTCTTCTCCACTCCTTGGCCTTGCGGGTACAATATTCGTCAAAAAAGGCTTAAATTTTTGGGGCGCAGTTCAAGAGCTGAATAACCGAAGAGCTCTTTCGCTCATCGAACCCAGCCAAGGAAGAACAACTATGCTCTTCGCTCGATACAGTTGCCGCACAAACCGGAAGGGGGTACAAGAGTTTACTTTGAAGAAGGCAATCAGTTCGTATGAGCCCTTGGTTCACCTTTTCGCAAAGGCGCATACTGAAAGCCTGCACGAATGGATTTCGCCATCACGTTCGTAAGCACAGTGCGCAGACCTGTAGTATTCACAATGTGATCTGAGGGAATCAAAACTCGTATGAAAAAGGTTGAGACTGATCCTTGGCTCGAATCTCCACTTGTTCCTCATTTCATCGAACATATGACCTGGGATAGGTTGATTGAACTCGGATGCTTCATCGAACATCTCGTAATCAAACTTGCCCTTCAAACCGCAAGTGTGCTTTGAAACATATCTGAAGGTAGCCGCGATATATTCCGGCGGACATGAAACTAACCAGAAGTACGTGTTGTCGGTCTTCCACTCAGTCGTAGTGAAGGGAAGCGCAAGTGCGCATGCTCTCACTTCTGCGAGATCGCAAAGCCCTTCAAGCATGTATGAAAATAGGAACGTGGCGTCTGGATTTCGCTGCCGACGGTGATTTTGTTTCGCTCGAACGCAATATCCCTCGACATAGCGCTTGACGTGATTGTTGTAGTGGTACCGTGCATTGAACTGATTGAGCTCTGCCGACACTGCAAGCTTTGAGATTGAGGACGGGAGCTTCATCTGAAGGCGTTGAATCAAGTGGATGTCCTTGGCGTCTAGCACGGGAGGAGTGCGGGTGCTCTGCGATTCCGGTAAAGCTAATTTCTTCTTGGTAAGAAGAGTCTTTTCAACCGAATTCCAATCAATGTCCCAAGCTCCTTCTCGAATGTCGTAATAATCGAGATTCAGCGAGATTGATCGAAACCAATTCATCCTTTCGAGCTCATATGCTTCTATGTAACTCATCGAGACGAGCCAGTCAAGAATCCTTCGCAAATGGTATTCCTCATATGTTGGGATCAGCATAAGGGCCATTATACAACGGCCTGGAAGGACTTGCGCTCCATAGGTGGCGCCGGCTTCCTGTCTGAGGAAATCGACAATCGTCTTGGCGTCCACGTGATTTGGGAAATCAACGCGAAGTATCCACCGCTCGAGTCCCATGAGTTTGAAATTGAACTCGACATCGGATTTGATCCCGCGAGAGGGCAATTCATGCCAGACTTGGTATCGAGTCGTTTCGGTGCTAAGGCCAGCGAGACTCGCTAGCAAGCTGACGTTCTCAACGCCGTGGATCTTTATTGCATCGAGCAGTGCTCTTCCAGATTGTTGATTCATCTTCTGATCATGCTCAATTTCGTAAATTCTTAATCAGTTCCTTTCGAAATAGATTCCCATAAAATCCGAGTCCCTAACCTGTTAGGGAAGACGGTACTCCACTTGGACTATTTCTGATCAGGATCGCTTCTTTTTGATTTAATGAATGACGACCTCGAGCGTCATTTGGACTTGTCTTTATTGCTTCAGGTACTTTCGATTATTTGAGTATCTTTTAGGCATCGCTTTATCAGGTCAGCCAGTGCAGGTCAACTTGAAGCCTCCGCTTGTTGTTCTCATTGCGCAAGCTGCGCCAATATCTGCATACATTTGTCAGTTTCGTAGGATGACACGTAGAAGTGGGAAGCTCAGGTTAGGCACAGTAGGAGTTTTCACGATTTTCTTGTCAAGTCTGCTTTTCCCATTCGCGGTCATACTCGTTGCAAGCTTCGCTTACTCGCTGCAGCTGGAGACTTTGATCATGAATTTAGGCCCGTTCCTGATCCCGAGCTTAACTTCAGGAGTCCTGCTTTCTCTTGCCGGCAAGGATATGGCGAAGAATACATCATTGTGGATGAGACCTAACACTGGCCAGTGGAAACCATGAATTGACCAATCAATTGCATTCGATTAAATGATTTCACCTGAAAACGCAAAATCCTCATCTAGATCATGCCTCATCCACGGGCTGGGTGGCCATCGTTAGGATCCAGTTTAGCTTGCAACGCTCGAACCGTATCGTCAGCTGTACCTGGCCAACCGAAATGACCCGGCTGTTCTGCAGTTCCCAGTCCACTGATACTGTCACCCAACACAAATTATTACAAAAGATACGCGGACTATATGTAGGCGTTCCGTGGCAAGAAACTTTGTGGCAATTAGGATGAAGAAGAAGGACAATAGAGAGAGCGGGACCCTCATACTTAGGCTAGGCGCCGGCGCCGATCAGCTCGTGGATTGCCCGAAGGTCGAGGAGTCACTCAAGGGCATCGAGGGGATACTGGACGCTCAGGTCAACTGTTTCAGCCACATGGTGAGGATCGAATTTGATCCGAGGAAGTTAACCTTCGAGCAAGTCGGGAGTGCACTGGACACGCTGCGCCTTGACGAGGCGCACTTCAGAACCGACGGAGCGAGTGGAAGATCCAGGAGGGCGTCGGGGAAGCTGAGGCATCAAAACACTAAACCATCGCAGGACCTTAAGTTACGTCGCTTTTCCCTGCACTAGATCGAAGGACTTCGGTCTCCATTTGCGTTACTTTTTGGGTTTGGGCTTACTAGTAAATTCGCCTTCAAATCCCATGGATTATCAACGAACTTGTGGCTAGGTTCGCTTTTCCGTCACGGAGGTTCTAGTGGCAATCTCCGAAAAGTCATGGGTGTGCTGCAGAGCTCGCATTAACTTGTCCAAATCCTTGGGTGGCGGGCGGGGTTTACGGCTTTCCAAGTCGAACCACACACCGTCTGAGGTTACCAACGCTGAAACTTCATCAGTGGCGTTTCGGAATGTATTTCTCACTCGAAATCGCACACCATCTTGTGAGAGTCCTGCGACTTCCAAGTCGACTCGGAAATCTTCCATTAACCTCAACTCCTTTCTGTAAACTAGCTCGTCGCGTACGACAACTAGTCCGAATCTTTCTGATGCAAATCGAGAGACTGTAAAGCCGTTTTGACTGAAGAAATGCATGCGAGTGTTGGAAGCGTGATCGAGGTAAGAACTGTTTGCCGTATGTGCATTGGCGTCCAAGTCGCTCCATCCAACCCGAAATCGCTGCTCAAAATAGATAGTGTTCTTGCTCGACAATTCTCAATAACGCCTAGTTTCCTTACTTTTCGATTCTTTCCAGAAATAGATGTATAATTAGGTCCGCATTTTCAGTGGTCTGTTTTGTAGGACCACCCGCATACAATTTTACTAGTAACGAACTTTATCAGACGAGGAGGTAACAGAACCGGTAAACCCGAATAAATTCCGTTGAAGTTATTAAACACCCGGCTAAATTACTTCGACATCAACCCTATGACAAATTTCCGTTTCATCTACGTTGGAATAAGAGTGCGAGACATGCAAGAGTCACTTGACTTCTACACGAAAGTATTCCAAATGCAAATAGCGGATAAACTGGAAAGAACAGAGCCAACCAAAGGACAGGTGGTTACGCTCAAGAGTCCTGCCTCTAATCAATTGTTGGAACTGAACTACTATGAAGAAGGAAGTAAATTCGGTAGCGAATACAAAAATGGTGGAGAACTAGACCATCTCGCATTTGCCGTTGAAAATCTTCTCGAAACGGATGAAGAATTAAGACAAAAAGGAATCGAGATAGTCGCGTAGCCGTTTTCCATTGGATGGTCCGTAGGATGGAAAGAAGCATTTGTCAAAGACCCAAACGGCATCTGGATAGAATTACTGGAACGCAAAAAGTGAAGGGATAAAAGCCGACCACTAATGCCTAGTCCAAATTCAAATGAGGGGTTTCGTAGCAAGGGTTTCATCAGCCTTCTATGCCGCCGCGAGTGAGGAAAAAGGCTTTGTGTGTGGATGAAAAGAAGGCCTATAGAAAGTTACGTTTGAGTTCAGAATCCGGTGGTCACCGCGTAGTAATTCCAGGTCTCAGGAAGGGCAAGCTGGAGTCGCTGACTGACGGCATCTTCGGAACCGTTATGACAGTCCTTGTCCTGAGCCTTAGCGTTCCCATCATCACTTCAAATACTTTGTCGGTCGAGAACTCGCAGCTAATCGACTCCATTCGCGGCTTGCTCCCTGACATCCTTGCTTACGTCATCAGTTTCGTAATACTCGGGTCGTTTTGGATCAGGCACCACACCATGTTCCACTTCGTCTCAAGGGTGGACAGGGTCATGCTCTGGCTGAACATACTGTTTCTCCTGAGCATAGGCTTCGTTCCTTTTTCGACCGCGCTGCTCGGCCGCTACCCGCTGCTTCAGCCCTCTCTCCTGATATACGGAGTAAACCTGATAGCAACCAGCGTGACCTCGCAGGTGGTCTGGGTCTACGCGAGAAGGAGGGAGCTCGTAGCCAAGGACTCGCTCGACGAGCGGATCGTTTCGAGGATAAACAGAAGGATGACACTCGGACCGATTTCTTATGCTATCGGAATCGCCGCGTCCTTTTTCGATCCAACCCTGACCCTGGTAATTTACGTCGTGACGCTGGCGTTCTTCGTGTTCAACACCACTGGAGGTTACAGGATCGGTAGAAGCCGCGGGGCTGGTTCTGAAACTGAAGGCTCGTCGTAAAGAAAATTAGAAATAGCGTAGGTCTGGAACTGATTTGATCGTGATTTAGATTTGAGCGAACCCCAAAGTGCCAGGAAGCACCGCTCGTCCTAATTCATTCCCGAGATTAACATCATCTAATGCCGGTGTCAATATCGACGTTGACTACTAACTGCATGCCCCCCTCCACCACGACGGTCTTGGGAAAGGTCGAAGAACAACCCATCCACGTGCAGCTCGGATTCAGTCCGGTGATGTAAAATGTGCCGGCTGGCAGGAGTATTGAGTAGTGTCCGCTCGGAGAAATTGCCGCACTGTACCTCTGACAATTAGTGTTGGCCGTGGAACTCGTGCCAGCAGTAAAAGGGCAGTTCGAGAAGAGAAGACTGTAGCCAGTCAAATCCACCGTGCACGATTGATTTTCCTGACACACGGGCTGCGACGGTCCAACCTGAACGTATCCAGTCACAACCCCCTCCATTGTCCACGTAGTGGTTGAGGTAATTGTGGTGGTTGATGTTGTTGTTTTCGAAGTACCACCATACACTAATGCAGCAGTCACGCCTAGTCCAATGACTACAAAGGTCAAAACTATTGAGATGGCTGCGGAATTGCTAATTGAAAATCTGCCCGGTTTCACAGGTTTGATTCACCTTCATCTTTGCTTGTATGCAAATAGATACGCGATCGGTGAATATAACCCGTGAACACGATCTTCATGGTTGATAATGAGAGAGCGTGCACATATTTTCAACACATGTCCACGCATGCAGAGTAAGATCGTAGCGGCCTTTGTCTGAATGGGATAGGATTGAATATAGTTTGATTCCAACGCCCGGATTTTTGATACGAGTTGTTGGGCGTGAAAATTTCCAGAGGCTGAGATCTCCTACCTCTTCTGATACCGGAATCCCCGCTTAACGAATCGTTCGTGAGCGTCAGCCGCAGATCGAGATTCGGCATCACTTCGATTATCGAATCCAAATACATGGACAACGAAGCCTTAAATATTTTGCCCGCGGACCCACATGTGGGTATCAGTCACAACAAATTGAGCGTCGTAGTCGAGGCTGACGAAAGAGGCAGGATACTCATACCAAGGGAACTGCGTCGCAAATTCAAGACAAAGAGATACAGAATCAGCGCGAAGCGAGATCACCTGGAACTAGAGCCTCTGGAGGACGTGGATGAGCTCTATCTTAAATTCGCGGACAAGATAAAATCGGATTGGGAAACATTAGAGGAAAAGGGAGAGGAGTTTGTCTCAAGGGGAAGAAGAGGGAGACGATAAGATCTTACTTGCTGACACCGACCTCTTTTTCTTCTACTTGAAGGGCGGCAAGCTTGCACCGCAGGCAAAGCATGTAATCAAGATGGCGAGCAGAGGCGTTCTCGAATTGAGGACCTCCTCAGAAGTGTACGATGATGCAATTTCAGCGCTACGTAGCGACAACGTTCCAATGCCGACGATAATTGAATTTGTCTCCATGATGAAGTCGATTCCTCATCGGGCGCTGGCATTGAATGCTGAAGTTGCCGAAGAAGCGTTGAACCTGTATCAAAAGTATGGAGGGAGAAGGAAGCTCAGCTATTTTGACTCCTTCCATGCCGCGACCGCAAAGAGATACGACCTGACACTGCTGACTAGCGATGGCTATATGCAGGACCACGCGGACGACATTCGAATAGGAGTAAAGGATCTTCGGTCGATTACCACAGGTGAAGAATAAGAAGAAAGGGGTCCGTAAGCTAGGTTAGCAGTTGAGGTGCGACTGTTTAGTCGACTCTTCAAAAAGATAAAGTGCAGTGGCGGGGATGCTCGATACCTGCGCGGGTCGACATGCCAGAGTCTAAGATCGACTCCGTCAGGAACGAGCTCAAGTTCGAAATCTCAAGAGTAGAGTCGAAGGTCAAAGATCTCGACAAGAGGCTTACGTGTAAGATGAAGGAAATGGACAAGAGGCTCGACATAGTCGAGAGGCTGTCCGTGCTCGAGGCTAAGGTGTCGGCGCAAAGAAAGCAGCCGTATTAGTGGTAGTCGCATCATAATGCGGCGTGAGACAATTTTCATTCCGACTGCAGCATTAATGCGGATCTGCGCACTCATCAGGTTCATTTTATTGAACGAGTCTACACGCCTCCCAGAGAATCCGAAAGGCAATCGAATGCGACCGCAGTTTGCGCATGAATCTGATCTCTGCCCGTTCAGAACAGCTCTCTTTTTCCCTACGTGGGGACGAAATTTCAGCGGAAGAAAAAAAGGAGAATAACAGTTTATAGCACTCCAAAGGAAGGCCTCTGCTCTAGGACGGAAGAAAAATATCTCGCATTGACCACAAAGATTTCCATGGGCGTCTCCTTGAACAACAGGGCGGCGGTCTTTCTCCCCAACTATACAATACAAGATTTGCTCAAAATGGCCGAGCTTGCCGAAGATCTGGGCTTTGGATCCGTGTGGGTCGGGGACAGCCTAATCGATAGCCCGAGATATGAATCCATGGCAGTACTCGGCGCCGTCGCCGCCAGAACATCAAAGGTCAAGTTAGGCGGTGCAATAATCCAGCCTCACTTTCGAAATCCGGTGATGCTCGCGCTCACCTGGGCCACCCTGGACTGCCTTTCCAGCGGAAGGATGATACTCACATTAGGCACAGGAGGAGGCACTCCGGCAGGTGTTGCAAAGGAGGCAGAGCTTGTGGGGATTGATCCGAAAAAGAGAGGCGGGGCAATTGAAGAAAACGTCGACATTCTGCGCAAACTCTGGAGCGGAGCAGAGATTGAAAAAGCGGGCAAACTTTACGATCTGCGCGGAGCGAAGATAGGATACTACCCCTTGCAGAAACCTCCGCCGATATGGATAGCGGCCGGAATCTGGATACCCAAGTCTCGAGGCGACAGGGTCGTGTCAGCAACCCCCGGATACACGAAAAAGAAGGGCGAGAGCGAATTTACAAGAAATTTTGATCGCGCTGCGAGACTGGGCGACGGGTGGTTCGCAATCATGGCTACCCCCGAGGAATACGGCGAAGCTTCAAGGAAGGTCTCTGAACTCGCGCGAAGATACGGTCGCAGTCCCGAGAAGATTACTCGCGCGATGGAAATCTGGATAAACGTGAACGCCGATCGTGATCTAGCACGAAGGCAAGTAACAGACGTGATGGAAGGATACTTTGGAAGCGCCGTGGATCCCCAGACCGTGGAGCGCTGGTCTATTTACGGAACGAGGGAAGAGTGTCTGAAAAAAATCGAAGCCTATGAGGAGGGCGGCCTGCAGGTTACGAAGCTGAATATGGGATCACGGGATCAGTTGGGGATGCTCCGTGAGGTCGGAAAATCAATACTTTCCTCGTTTTGAACTATACCATTTCCCGGCTGTTCATCGAATGACGAAAGAGAAAAACAGGTAAATAACCCAGCAATCATACTCTCTCGAAGCCATGCGTCGTACGCTAACCTTTCTGATTGCAGCATTCCTGTTCATCGCGCCAATCTTCTTCCTCTCATCGTCTTTGCTCTTACCTTCAGCAGCGGCCTACTCCTCAACCTCCTCCATGGATCTTCTCCCCATGTCAAATGCAAAGTCAAGCGATGCAGGTGGAGTCCAAGCCGGATTTACCTGCCCCGTTATCTCGGGCGCAAAGAGTTCCGTTTGTAGCACGAACTAGTCGGGCTGGGCGGACAGCGCTCGCTCAGGTTCAGTCAGTGCGGCATACGGTTCGTGGAAGGTCCCGACCCTCTCCTGCCCCGCAAGCGGCACTACCTACGTCGCCCTATGGGTAGGAATTGACGGCTACTCCAGCAGTACTGTTGAACAAACAGGCGTCCTAGGGGAGTGCCACAACGGTGCCGCTTCGTACTCTACGTGGTACGAGTTCTACCCGAGCCCGATGGTCACGACGACAGTCGCTGTAAAGCCAGGCAACGTAATTAGGGCGAGCGTGACCTACTCCTCTGCGACGAACAAGTTCACGGTGACGATTAAGAACATCAACACGGGCGCAACGAGATCGGCGACCCAGTCAGTCGCGGGGGCGCAGAGGTCCTCCGCCGAGTGGATAGTCGAGAGGCCTTCCCTCTGCAGCGCCTTCTCTTGCGTGTTGAGCACGCTCGCAAACTTCGGCACAAGCTACTTTGGGTATGACAAGACAGGAGTGAGTGGGACGAGCTACGCCACGATCAACGGAGTCAACCATCCCATATCCTCGTTCACTGACGCAGCGATAACCATGGTGGGAAGCGGCTCAGGCCCGATCCTCGCCAAACCCTCACCACTCACCTCCGACGGCATGAGCTTCACAGACGCGTACGTCTAGCGCCCTGAGGACTTTCGCACTGCTGCCTAAGGAGTTTCTGAACTCGATCTCAGCTCTCCTGTAACGCTGCACCTGAACGACACGAGGCTGCCGACGATTTCGATACCCTCCAGCACTTTTGAAGCTTAAGGGTTCGTGGGTTAGAATCCCACCCCCGCGCACTTTATCTTCTATTCATCTTTGGATTAGCAATGCGATATTGGTGGGAGGGGAATCTTTGCGTTACGCATGGCTGATGCTACCCTATCGCTCTGGGACGCGAGCTTTCTCAGC
>JAJPHP010000002.1 GCA_021325255.1 Nitrososphaerota archaeon
CTCGAGATTGTGGTAGACCGTAAGGAAAATCAGGGCAGCAGATGCAAGATATGCGCGATACAACCCATATACAAAGAATCCAATTGCCGTGACTTTGGCGATTGTAGTTTTCTCTGTATTCCTATTTCGTATGCTCTGGGTCGTTTCTGAATCACCCGTGGTAGTTCCTGATAGATTTTGTAGTTTTCGTTTGTCCCAAACCAACTAAAGTGGAATTACTCACTGTGCCTCGATACCTCGCGAGATTCAGATTTGAAATTGATGCTCATTTCCAAGATCTATTTGATACCTTAGAGCAAGGGCCTCCTATAACAGGGGGCCAAGAATTGGCAAGAATGGCAATATCCAGTCTGTTCGGTCATACCAATCTGCGGCGCCCGCTTCGGCCTCTTCTATCGCGCCCTTTCCAGTAGCACTCTGGCCATGATCGATAGTGTATCCTCCCGCAAAAAATGTAGCCCCGACCGACATACCCAAGGCGTAGCCGGTCCATAGATTTGGCCTAAGAAAAGTGGCATAGCCAAGCATAAAATCGGCAATAATCAGACCACCAGTAACTCCCATTGCCGCCGCTTCACCGCATAACATTTCGGGCTGGCCATCACACATTGGCAACGAGCCGCCCTGAGCTGAGGGGTCATTCTGCAAGGCAGGATCCAATACATTCGAAACAGTAATAGTGCTCGAAGTCTTGTCTGCTTGCCACCTGCAGTAATGTAATACGTATCGAGTGATGCATTCATAGAAGTGAACGTAGTTGCGGCACCCGGCGGACCGCCAAAGACCAGCTCTGCATCGTAGAAGTTGTTCCTCGGAGTGTAAAGTCCCATCTATTGACAAAGCAGTCGAGGCCGTGTCGTTATTATTGCTGCGGAGCAATACGCTGTCATAGATCGCTTCGGCGGTCGTAGAGCCTGAGATCACCGTGTATCCAAAGCTTGCTTTGTTGTAGCCATTCGGTTGTTGTGTTACGCTGATTGACACCTTGAATGCGTAAGGGAAAGAATATTCCAGCACGGTGGCCAGAGTCCGTCTAGGTGAACATTTCACTTCCAGCATCTCGGTGTTCGTCATCTTTCCACGCTAGATCTCCTCAAACCGTAGTAACGCATGACGTAACCACTCGCGACAGCTACAATGATCATCGATAGGATGACATATCGAAGTATAGTGCCCGACCATTCGTGGGCCAAAGCAAGCGAGGCAATTATTGCTACGAAGACAAGCGTAATTACAGCGGCAACTAAAGCCTGATACCTCAACTCTAGTAATCGAGATCTTGCCAAAAGTGGTTTACTCTGCCCTTTCCAATTTCTCCGAGAGTCGCTTGCTTCGGTGTTACTCTTGCTCGAGGCGAGCAGGATGGTTTTTCACATACACCCGCCAAACCCGAAATTCAATATTAAAGAGATCCAAGGCTCTAAACGCCAAAAATGTCGAGGTTTAAGAGAATTGCTTTCGCCTACTCGAAAAGATGTAGGTTGTAAGATAAACCACGGCCATCGTTGTTCCAGTGGCAAAGGCATAACCTTCAAGGGGAGAAAAGACTTCGCGGATGCATTATAGTTTGTTGTTTTAGGGATCGTCATTATCAGAATTTATATGCTAGTGTCTTGGCTGCATCGAAAATGCATCATATGACCTAACAAGAATGCATTCTGCCATTCTCTCGATATTGCAGCCCGTGAACCGAGTAGAACTAACTCGTAACGAATTGGTACGGTGTACTGTACACTGTATGCCCCCACGTCGAATAAGACTGGTACGGCGGATTCGAGAAGGGGCTGAACGAGATTGGCCCTGTGCAACCCGTGAAGATTACCGAAAAGTTTGGATATTCCAGCTCATCGATGCACATTCTGGCCGATTTAGAGGCGAAATTGTATTGGAATATACAACTTTTTTGTCCGAACAGAAATTAGGGTTCGTTACATACCATTCGGTTGTCAAACCACTTGCTGTGTTTGAGTAAGGCTTTGAGACGAAAATGCTGGAGTTGAAAGCCTTGAAGCTTGCGTTTGCGGATGCTGACGTATTCCAATCGTATCCAGACATTTTTACTATGGCATTGTTTCCAGCCGAGACATTTTCGCCCGGAAGTATCTTCAATGATAGTAGAACAATATCTCCGTCCTTGACGGATCGTGAGAAATTCAGACCCTCAGAGCTGGTCGCGTTATCTGGGAAGAGAGAGCGATTTGAAGTTGCATTCCACACTTGGTATATGAACCCGAAGCCAGATCTATGAAATGTCGCAGTCACTAGAGTATTCCACGAGAGCCCGACCTCATACCAGTAATTAGCATCCGTTAATCCTTGAAGTAGGTATTCCGGACCGTTCCCCAAGCTTTCATTTTGTTCGACTGCGGATACATTGAATTGCAACACGGCTCCGAACTCTTGATTAAAATTGAGATGAAATTGTTGAAGAACATTTGGAAGATGAGAGGCATTGCCTCCAGGGCCAGTAACATTTCCATCATATGCATAACATACCGATCCTGACATCAGCTCGAGACCAGACTTGGGGTAGGAGCCAACGGCGCGGCCATAATAAATATAGAAATAAGATGCCATAGAAGCAAGAATCAGGGCAAGAACGACCGCAACAAGACAAAGAATCATTTTGTTATTCATTACGGATATCCATCCGCTCTTCTGGAAAGCTTCCTTCTCACTTTCGATGGTACATATATTTTTGTGCGACGGTCGAGATGGTATGAAAGAAATTCTGTCGGTTTCAATAGCAAACTGAATTTGGTATCAATCTAAAACGAACCGCCGACTTTCAAACAATTCTACAGCCCCCGATGGGTTTTCATTTGCAAACAATGCAATGCTAAAATGAGCTTAGCCATTTGAAGAACTCTACCGCCGCCCCAGTGCCAATCGCCTGCTCGGCGCCTTCGGGAGTCGCACCTGCACCATTTTCAACAGTGTAAACAAGACCTTCGGCTCCTCCCCAGATTAAGGCGTCGCCAGTCTCTTCTATGTAGGGGGCAGCGGGAGCAAAGACTACACTCCCTGCAGCTAATGGAGCCAGGCCCAAGGCGAGTCCACCACCAGCAAGGATAGCTCCAACTGAAATTAGTCCCGCCTCCCACTCTGCATTAGTCCCTTGGGGGGCCGTAGGATGAGTAAGACAAGGTTGTCCTTCAGGGGTACAGCCATCACTTCCAGCTGGTTGATACGGTGCGTCAGCAGGACGTGTGTAGTCTAGAATTTGTATGGTCACAAGACTCGATTGATATGCCGTCTGATCCACAGTGGGACTTGAAATGCTTGTTCCGCCCCCGGCAGTTGAGTATTTACCACTACTTACGACTGGCACGTAGTTACCAGCAACGCAGCCGGTGCCTCCGCAGTCCTGAGAAGAAGTGGTCTGAGCCAAAACCCATGATTGGTAAGCTGGCGAATTTGTGTACGAGTTCTTTGCGCTCAAAGTCGATTGGTAGTTTAATGCAACTGTTATGAACATATGCCCGCTAGGGTCAACGAGTGAAAGAGGATAGTCCCGCGCGTAGACGTATCTGTCTTCGCTCATGGGATCTTTGACGTTGCCTGGATTGCTGTCTTCACTAATGAACCTCCCACTTTCAGGATCATAATATCTTGCACCAAAGTAGTACAAGCCTGTTAGAGGATTAATTAGCTTGCCAGTGAAGAGGTAATAAATTCCAGAGCCAGAGGGATTGTATTCTGGACCAAATGGCAGGTAATCCGTACTGAATTGTATGCTCCCAGTACTTGTTGTCGCGAGTCTAGTACTGCCAATGTTGCCCTGCTGCAAGTAGTATGAAGTGCTCCCCGAGAGCTCACCGACTTGCATCCCGTTCGCGTAAATGTGCTTTGTAATCAAGGAGCTCGAAAGGTTCTTCTCGTATATTATGCTACTTGAGCTCTGATAGATATATTCAAGCTCGCTGTGGGATAGCGTCCGGCCTTGCAAAGAATATGCAATGGTCAGTAAGGAGGTAGTCTCTGCGAAGATTGGGTGCCCTCCAGTTCTAGTTCGCTTCACCGCATGTTCGTTTACGCGGAAGAGTCCGAATAAATTTTCGGAAGTTCTCATTTCCTCGAAAAATAAAGGCGTAAATCCTTGCGCGGGAGGCCGAGGCCGTTGAATCTTAGCTTACAGAGAAGTCTCGGAGATGCCAGAAGATTCACCTAAGGGAATCAAGCGCAGGATAACTCTAGCCCTGTTCGCCTTTGTCGCTCTTTGGAGTCCTGCTGAAGTGCGCGATGCTAGCCATCAGGAGAACTTGACGAAGAGGGAAAGCAGCCAAGGACTATTGGGCACGGAAATTATTCTGGCGGAGGAGCAAGGGGCGTCAAGAAGGGTGACCGCGTTGAGGAAGTTGACGGGGACGCTCGTTCTAACCAACAGGCGGCTTGTGTTCGTTCCGGGAAACCAAAGGCTCGTCAACGAATCTTTCGGGCCCGAGGGACTGAGGGAGATCCCCTCAAATACAGCCTCGAGGGGCGTCATCCCCTCTGTGAGCTACGCGGTAATCTACGACGCTGTGGAACTGTCGCGACCGTTGCCTGCCGCTTCTTCTCCCCAATCAGACGCTGTTTCAATCGGACTTGAGGACATCGTATCGGCGGAAGGTGTGGCAGTGAGGAGTTTGGCAATACGTCTCACCGGAGGAGGCGGCCCTCTACTCAGGGTTACTTGGAAGGACCGGGGCGCGGCTGCCGGAGAACGGGCTAGACAACCGTCGGAAGAAGAAGAGAAGAAAGAGGAGTTCGAGGAGAACATCACGGGCAAGAGTAGGAGGAAGAACCTGAACGATTGGGCTGACGTGATACTCAAGTTAAAGTCCGGAGCTCTCAACATTGTATTAGAGCGACAGACTGCGCTGGAACAGGCAAAGCCCAAATTGGACACGGACGAAGGAAAGGTGCTCTACCTTTTGGGCGACATGCAGAGCAAGAGCACTCTTCAACTCTCGGAGGAAGCGGAGAAGAACTTCGGTTGGAAGATTGAACTAGATGCGATTCAAGCGGCTTGCAATGAGCTCGTAAAGCGGAAACTAGTTGTGGGAACATACGAAGGCTTCTGGGATGACGGAGATTTGGAGTATCCGCCTTTCTACCGGAAGAAAGCTCCGCTGGGCGAGGAATACGATATCTCAAGCTGAGATGGCAGTTATACGCAATAAGCTCTACTTCCTGCCTTGTGCAATATTGGCCCTCCCTACGAAGACGTCCTCGACCATTGTTCTATATCACGGTCATTTTCCACACTTTGCTTTGGGCTCATTGTCACCTCAGTCTTTTGCAGTGAGCGTCTTAATCAGTTATGAATCTATGAGCATCACTGTAGACTGTTATCCCTTTAAAAGAAAAACTCTGAAGCCCTTCCGTCGCATCGTATGTTATTCTAGAACTGCAATTTGCAAACAATAGTCTTCCGTTTGAACTTTGGCCGTTGGCGATGCTGGAGGGAGCCAGATCTGATTCGTCGATGCATATGCGAGCTGAAGGGGCCGGGATCACAGAGTTCCAATATGTGACGTTCTTTGCCCCGACGAAATTTGCGCAAACTTGGTGCCACTCCGTCATTACGCCGGTCGAAGCTATCGTCACATTCGTTTGGTTGCCTCCCAAGAAGGTAGATGCCCCGTAGGCACTGTAACTTGCGCTGGCTCGAACACCGCTGTTCCAGTCGTATGCTGCCATGGTCACGTTTCCCCCTGAAAAGTTTAGGGAGATGGCAACAACATCGGCATTATTTATTCTACCATGAAACGCTCCCCCGCCGGCTCCGCCATCGGGAGGATAGATTGATTGCCGGGAGGAAATGTTCCACACCTCGTATATGAATGAGAAACCCGACGTATAGCCGCTCAAGTTGCCGTTCGCCCCGTTCCAGGCAAGGCCGACCTGGTACCAGTAGAGTTTATCAGAAAGGCCGTTCAGGAGATAGGACGGCCCGTAGCCAAAGGTGTCGCTCTGTTCCACAGCTGACACATTATAGACGATTGAGTTGTACTTCCCATCCAAGGCTAGGAACATTTGTCGCGTATACTGAGCAGTGGGCTTACCCTCTCCTCCCGAGTAGCTAAATGAAAGAGAACACGAATTCGATGTCGTGTGTGTAAGCACACCCGAAAGGAAATTGGCGTAAATGGCGATGGCAAGGACGGAAGATACCAGAATCAAGGCCACCAGAAAGATTAGAATCGACTTTGATTGTGCGCCCATCGAAATTCCATCACACTCCTAACAAAATGCTTGAAGAACTTCGCGGTATGTCAAATTACTCAATGAGGCTCTTTACAGATAGGAATGCTAGGATCCGAATTGCGCCTCAGAAGACTCCTAGCTCACGTGTAGAGAAAGAGCATGAAATGGTTCTTCCTTATGGTTGTCAGTTTTCTGAGCATACGAATGAATCTTGGAAGCAATCTTATGTCGTTTCATGGCACCTAGGATCTGACGGCTTTCGCGGCTCGGCTGCGCCTCAATGACAAGCCACTACGTGCCCCCAGATTGGGAATGTGATCCCTAGGATGAAACCAGCCACTGCTCCCGCGATCGCCCCCTCGGGTCCTATAGATGACCCAGCCATACCGAGCAAAGCAGGGCCAGCGACCTCGGGGTCGCTTGAAGCGGCCAGAGCGTCAACAAATGTGCATGCATCCATGTTGGGAATGTTCACCGTACCGGTGTAAGTTGACCCGCTAGTATCGGCAGTCGAGAATGAAGTTATTGTCTGAAGGGTCTGCTGGGCGTATGTTGAGCTTGTGCTCGGAATTGCTGTTACAGTAACCGTAGTGGTCGTAACAGTCACCGTAGTTGTTGTTGTAGATTGGGCAGACCCTTGTGTAGAAGAGGTGCTAGTTGCTGTTGTAGTGTACGTGCCACTCGAACTTGAAGGTGTACTTTGGGACGCTTGCCAAGATTGGTAAGCCGGTGAGTTTGTGTATGAGTTCGTGGCGCTCAGAGTCGATTGGTAGTTTAATGCGACCGTTGTAAACATGTGCCCGCTCGGGTCAACGAGTGAGAGAGGATCGTCCCGCGCATAGATGTATTTGTCTTCGCTCATCGGATCTTTATTGTCGCTTGGATTGAGACTGTACGTGGAGAACTATCCCTCTTCGGTAACAATAATGGCCAGGAGAGTAGTCCAAAAATGAAAAGAGAAAGCACTACGTTAATGAGCCCATAGCAAGAAGAAATCCTGCAAGACCCCGAATCCTTCCATTGCATTTGAAATGTCAATTATGACACAATCTAAAGTTCTTTCAAAGCTGGGGGTGCATCAGATCAGTGGCGTTTCCTTAATCTCATGCCTCAAGTTTTTGATATAGTAATAAAATAGATCTGTTACAATTCCTCTTGCAAGCCTGCACACGCGCTCAACATCCGCTCTTTCAAAATCAGCAACTCTGAAGTTTACCGCAGCCAGATCTTTTTCAAAAAGCGAAGTGAACGCTCGTTTGACTATGTTGCCTTCTTGATCATATTCAGACTCAACTAACACAGCACTTTTGAAAACAAGTTTTGGGTTGGCAAGTATGTAGCCCAATTCTCTGATAGCTCCTTGACTCATGCCCTTGAAAGTCAGTACTATGAGGTTGATGTTGGAGTTCTCGAGAGCGAAGATGCTTTTTAGAAAATTGTCCCTTCTAAATTCTGCACTATCTCGCAAATCTTCGACAAGGTATGTCTGGCTGTAACCTGCTTCCGATCTCAGTTTCTCTCTAAGTATCAGCAAATTTTGCTTTTCCGAAGGAGGAAAATAATGTCCATAGATTCCGATCCTCAGATTCGGCTTTAGTTTCGAAAATGGATATATCCAATCCGCAGCCTGACTGTCAAACATTCCAGAGCCATCCTTTCGACTGAGTGTAGATTATATAAGCAGAGGAAGTAGCCATGAACTTGATATTAACCAACTAAGCTTGATATTCATCAAGTTTATAAGTGTCGAAGCTGAAGTATTCTCTAGCTACTAAAGGCATGATTTCGTAGCATGGCGGTGTCAGAACTATTACAAAAGGAGGACAAAAAGATCCCTCAAGAAGTCAGGGGAATAATCGAAGCTTTAGCTGAGCCTTCGAGAAGAGGGATCACAATGATACTAGCCGAGAATACTATGAGAAAGAAAAGAGGAGAAGAGCTCTCATTCAAAGAGCTTCTGGCTCTGGTCAAGCCCATGAATCCAAGCACACTGAACCATCATTTGAAGGGTCTTATGGAGGCGGGATTGGTTGAGAATATTTACATGAAAAAGGAATCTACTAGCGAATACTCCTTTTACAAAGCTAGCGAGCTTGCAATCGACTTTCTGAAAATGGTCGGCGCTAGATTGGAATAGTTTGAGTCAAACTGCTTCTAGTATAATCCCGTTGGTTCTTTATTCACTACCATGTCTCGCAGGAATCGGCGACTATTCTGCCCACAAGTTCATTCAAGGTCTTTGGGCTTTGAGTCTCCTGCAATCCATGCTATCACTCAATGCGTTCTTTGTGTAGATGCATAGTTGAGATTATCAATTAGGCTATGAAAATGATCTTTCCTGAGCAACTAACTAGTTGTTCGGTCGACCATTCACTTTCTCTATTATCCGGTCTATCTCATCTGTATTGTCGAAATTTACCCTTATCGAATTAGGAAGAGGCCGATGCGCAATCGAAGTGTCTCAAAGTCTGCCTTCTTGGTGCTCCTTATCTGGTACTCACTCATCTATGACGACTTCAAATCAAAGGTCTTGGCAATCCAACTTTTCGATGCGTCGTCATGGTAGATTGCGAGCTCGACATACGAACTGTGATGTCGCATCTAGTAGGTGTGAATGCAATTGGTACTCCAATTGCATGTCCGCGATCGGCGGTCATCGTTACGACCATACTCTCTAGTCTTTACTCGATGCTACTGCGAATTCCACTTAACATGGAACGTTCCACCACTTTTAGAAAATGACAAGCATGAGAATAATGACATAAGCCGGAAGATTTGTGCTATGCATATTCACCATGATTTACCGTAGGACAAGGATTTGGCTGCAAAAAAATGGGAACAAAATCTTGCTCCTAGTTGCTCCTATTATCGGCCTTAGATGCATATTCGAAGAGTCTCTTTCCGGTTAGCAACGCCCATCGAGCCAAGTAACCTCGATCTCATAGTAAGCATGCGCGTCTCCAAGTCCTCAGTCAAGAGTAATATCGTATATTACACAATGATATATATCACAATATCCGTCTTAGTACAATCCTGTAATGGGATCTACGAGCTTGCCGCACGCTCGTCTTAAGTACAATCCCCGCTTGAGCAATATTAGGAGTCGACCGAGAAGTCAGTTGTTCCCTTGACATAGCACCGTTCTAAGGGGGCTATAGTTGATCGTTTCATTTTTATTTTGAATCCATAGTCCGATTAGTTGAGGAATAACACTCCGCTACCATCCTCTGTGATGGATCAATCTTTTGCGCCGGGCTTTCATTCAGTTCTCTTGTTTTCGCTTTCGTTGGCTTGTACTCCGCCCCGGTACCATTTTTGGGCCTTCCGGATATACAAAACGCCAATTGGAAGATCAGCAAGGCCTAGTCCAAAAGAAAGAAAGAAAAAGAATATGACAAGCGTTCCCTTCCAATCAGTGATAGGTTTCGGGAGCATTATGAAATACAATATCGATCCCAACAAGAGGGAAGCACTCCCCACGCCGAGAGTCCGCATGAGCAACCAATGTCGGTGAAACTTCCTTGATGCTGGAATCACAAATTTCGCCTACTAATTATTGACTCGATTCGCGATGTGTCACCTAATAATCAGAACGCTAATTTCGGGAAAGAAGATCTCCTAACCCCTGGCGAGAAATTCATGACTGGCCATATTGTGTCCCCTCCACTCCTATGTCAGCGAGAAATCCTCCAATATCCACGCCAGCGACCACCGAGGCAACCGCAGCTCTCATTTCATCGTATCCTGCAACCCCGGCGACGTCTATGAGACCTGACGCAATTAGCATCATTGACTGAGAAAAAGAAATGCCATTTGCTATCATATCTCCCATAACTCCAACAGAGAACGAAGCAAGGGCATTTATGAACCCACCCGGATTGTGATTTACAACAGCGTCTTCAATTGCGAGGGACAAATCACCTAATGCTTGTGCTGTGAGAACTTTCAAAATGTCGGAAGCTGTGAATACAGGCGCACCTAACAACAAATCCAGTATTGTTACCGCATCAATAGCCATTTGACCCAGTTTGTCCGGATCGGACAGGTATATCTTAATGAACCAACAAGAGAAATCAGTTTTCGAACATATTGACGAGGAGGAGCTTTGCTGACCTGCTGAGCATCCTGCGCTCGAAAAGCTACATGAGTCAACACTCGATCCACCAGGTGTTGCCACGGTTGTTTGAGGCTGGGGCGGTTTGTACACCTGGTTGCCAGTGCCACACCCAAAGTATCCACAGCCATTCGGAATGTACGGTGGTGGGTTGTGAAAGTCTGTGGATCCTCCAGCATTACCACCATTATAAGTGAACATGTTCCCGCTCGGATCTAAGTACATCAGAGGATTGTCCCTCGCGTACACGTATCTGTTCATTGTCTGAGGATCTTGGAGGCTGCCCGCCTTGCTGTCTTCGGTGATGAATCTCCCGCTTTCTGGGTCGTAGTACCTCGCTCCAAAGTAGTACAATCCAGTAACAGAATCTATGAGCTTGCCAGTGAAGAGGTAGTATATGCCAGAGCCCGAAGGATTGTATTCAGGGCCGAACGGCAGGTAATCAGGGCTGAATTGGACGCTTGCCCTAAAATACAATTATATCTCAAAGGGTATGGCTCCGCTGGTCCGATTTCATCAATATCCGCGCGGAAGCCTCCGCCACCATCGACTTACCAGAAAAAAGAGCACAATCATCACAATTCCTGCAATTAGCCAACCCAACCCGACCTCTGCGCATACAAGAGGGCTCCAAGAATCTGAACACATTGGAAACGAAGGTGGTGGTGGAGCTTGTAGAAAAGTCTGCATCTAATTTACCACTGTGGTCTATTCGAGTGCAAAACAAAAGGAGCATATCAGATGCTGTAATCCATTCGACATATCTCCGCCGTAGTGATATTGCATCCTAATTCAAGCCCAAGGTCCACTTTGCAAAACGATACATGTAGATCCCAATGCCGACAATAATCAAAAGAATTGAGACCAGAAAAACATTATTCGGTTGATTCTGTATGTACAGATAAGCGAAAAGGAGTCCTCCGCCAGATAACGACACTGAGGCTATTACTAACGAATACTTGGAATACCGCTTGTTCAATTTCGTTGCATTGGGTTTACTTGCGTCTAGACTACCCAAGTGGGAAGCCCTTTCTATTATCATCTTGGCTTCTCGAGGTCGTATTTTGTCATAAGAGTAACCGAGCGCGAGTGCGAGAACTAAGTAAATAGGAAGGTCGGCTGGAACAGCCACTGCTAAATGCCTCACTGGATTTGAGCTGTAAAATACAAGAGTGCCCAGTCCCTCAAAAAAACCGAAGAAGAGCAACGATAATATTAGTGACTTGGAAATCGGGTTGCTGGTTGGCAATCTGTCATAAGCCCAGTCAAGCGACGCGCCGAGAAAAAGCCCAATAATGGCACCACCTAGAACCGAATCCACTATAACGGCGGAAGAGATTGGATAGGGTGGCAGTTTCAAGGATTTCTCAAACAAATACTCACTACTCAGTCGGATTGCAACGCTGAGAAAACCAGTGAAAAGCCCAGCGATCAGACCTGACTTGTATCCCGCCATGTGCGGTATTTCCAAAGTCTGCTTCATGGAGACCAGCCAAACCGATTAAGTTTTTGCCATTTCTTGAGCGTCTGTAGCTTCCAATGCGAGACAATTCTAGCCCCACGGCCATCCGTAATCTGAAAAGAAGTTGTTAAGCTCCGTGAAAAACTCTTTCACTCCTTCATCTGCATGCACTACGGCCCCGTTCCAAGTAGCGCTGTTCCCGTTTTGAGTATCGTAAAGAGCAGCATCGTCTCCTCCCCATCGAAGTGATGCACCTAAAGCCGTTGTGGCGAGGCCGATTGGCGGATCGATATACAACGGTACGCTAGCAAAAATCACCAGTGCTCCGGCGGCATAGTAACCTATGGTCACCAAGATCGCGCCAGCCAAACCCGGGGAAATCTGTTGGGATGATGTTGCTGGCACAGCTGTTGTTACGGTGGTTGTGAAAGGGCTTGATTGGTACGCCGCTTGGTCCACTGTTGGCCTTGAAACACTTGTTCCGCCCCCGGCAGTTGAGTAACTACCGCTGCTTGTGACAGGTACGTAATTGCTTGCAACGCAGCCAGTGCCTCCGCAGTCCTGGGAAGAAGTGGTCTGAGCCAAAACCCATGATTGGTAAGCTGGGGAATTTGTGTACGAGTTCTTTGCGCTCAAAGTCGATTGGTAGTTCAATGCCGGCAGAATGAACATGTGTCCGCTCGGATCGACGAGTGAAAGAGGGTTGTCCCGCGCGTAGACGTATCTGTTTTCGCTTATTGGATCTTTGACATTGCCCGCGTTGCTGTCCTCCGTTATGAACCTCCCGCTTTCAGGATCATAATATCGTGCACCAAAGTAGTACAATCCCGTCACAGGATCGATCAGCTTGCCGGTGAAGAGGTAGTAAATGCCAGAGCCCGAAGGGTTGTACTCGGGACCAAACGGCAGGTAATCAGAACTGAATTGTATGCTTCCTGTACTTGTAGTTGCTATTCTCGTGCTGCCGATGCTGTCCTGCTGAAGATAATATGATGTGCTCCCGGAAAGTTCGCCGACCTGCATTCCGTCTGCATAGTAGTGCTTTGTGACCACTCCGCTCGAGAGGTTCTTCTCGTAGATTATGTTGTTCGAGCCCTGATAGACGTAGACGATGGTGGTACCGCTAACATTCTGCTCTATCCTTCGGCCGCTCGCATCGTAGGTACTGTTCTGGACATTAGCACCGTTCTTTGATACACCCGTAAGATGATTCTCGTAGTCATAGTAGTAGTTCCAAGAATTAGAGCCATTGACGATCTTCTGGAGGTTTCCGTTCTTGTCGTAGGTGAGTGTTGCAGTCCACGAAGATGTATTCTCCTGCGTCAACCGGTTGTACGAAGAGTAGAGATAGGTTGTCGTAACCGAACCATAGATCATCTTCACTCTATTGCCAACAGCATCATAAGTGTATGTAATCTTTCCCCAAGGGCCGCTTGTGTAATTCAGGTGGTTGACGTTGTCGTAGGTGTAGTTGTAGGAGGGAGAGTTCACCGAGATCACATTGCCTGCCGCATCGTACGAGTAGGAGAGGCTCTGCAAGGTTGTTGTACCCTTCTTCGTGAGAATGAGCGTAGGTCTATCCCTCTTGTCATAGCTATACGTCGTCACTACGCCGTTGTAGTATGAAATTGAGCTTATCTTGCTATCCACGGTGTAATTCAACGAGGCTATGCTTCCTCCGCTCCCAACATTGACAACCCTGTTGAGGAAGTCGTAAGAATAGGTTAGATTGTACGAGTCTGGATAGTTCATCGCGACCACGTTGCTTGCCTTGTCGTAGTAGTACGAGGTTGTGTAAGAAGTTCCTCCAATCTTATCGGTCTCGCTCGTCACTCTGTTCCTTGCATCGTAGGTGTACATCACAGAAGAGGAAGACGTCGCGGACTGGGCGTTGCCGCTTACGGATAGCGTATTGCCCGCGAGGTCATAGGTGTAGAGAACCTTCGCGGCGTTGGGATAAGTAACGTTCGAGAGCCTGTTGAGCTGGTCGTATGCGTAGGTGATTGTGTGACCAGCAGGATCTAGTCTCGAGATCACGTTGCCGAGGCTATTGTACGTTACGGTCTGGTTTGTACCATCTGGATACTTGGTTACAATGAGCCGATTTAGGTCATCGTATTGATAACTAGTCTTCTGGTTCTTTGCATCGGTTACTGAGAGGAGGTTCGCCGAGAGATCATAACTATAAGTCGTTAGGTAGTAACTGGATGAAGAATTGTACTCTCTAACCCAC
>JAJPHP010000048.1 GCA_021325255.1 Nitrososphaerota archaeon
TGGCTAGGAGGAACTCGTCTTCCGTGTTTGTCATCACCAAAAACATGAGAGATCAGTCCTTCTGGCCATAACCCTTTATCTTACTGGGCTTAACTTGACGGTACCGCATAGCGAACCAACATTGGATTTAGCATATGTGCGTCCGCTGACTTGAACGCTGAGTCAAAGAACCCATCCAAGTCACCGAGATAATACTTCATGACACCAATAACCGGTTCAACGGTTGGTCCCCCTTTGAACATTCGTTGAAGCTTTTGGATAGCATCTTGAGTTCCCTGTACCTCGCCCTTACGGGCCGAGAGCAAGCCTCGAAATGATATGGTATTGAAATCCTCAGGTGACAGCTCCTCAAGCTTCCTCACCTCTTCCTCCGCCTTCTCGAGTTCTCCTCTTTCCGAGTAGTACGTGAACAATCCAAAGTGCGCATCAAACGGAGAGGTGTTCATGTTCCGATCCCAAAGCGACATGGCATCGGCTTCTCTTCCGGAGTAAACCAGCATCACGCCCAACTGTCTCATAATGTCGGAAGAAAGCGGATCAAGCAGGTGTGCGGTTTCAAGGAGTTTTATTGCGGTCTTTGGATATCCGCCTGCTAGTTTCAAAGAGCCGAGCAGTTGATAAGCTTCCGCACAGCTCGGATTCAACTCGATTGCCTTTCTTCCTTCAGCTTCAGCGGTGACAAAGTGATCCTCCGTCCAAGCTATCCAAGCCAAAAGTGAATGGCCCTCCGCGAGATTGGGTTCAATTCCGAGCGCCTTGCTGGCAGCGGATTTCATTTCTTTGATCATCTCATCGTACGAAATGTAGCTTCGGTGGCCGAGTTCTCCATAACAATTTCCCAATCCCGTGCAGGCGCGTGCAAACGTTGGGTCGAGCCTTGTTGCTTTGGTGAATAGATCAAGTGCTTCTCTAAGTGAGTCGCCTGTTCCCTCATTCAGGAGTTGCATTCCCTTTAGATAGAGAGTGTAAGCGGTGATATTCTTGGTGCCGCCCGTAGCTTGTTCGGCTGGGATCGGGGGTGGCAGTTGAATCGGAAGCGATCGACTTACCTTCATAGCTATCTCTTCTTGAACCGCAAAGATGTCGTCCAAGTTGTTGTCGTATGTTGTAGACCACAGGTGTTCCTCGGTGTTCGCGTCTACCACTTGAACATTCACACGTATCTTGTTCCCGGCCTTCCGCACGCTTCCCTCGACAATAACCCCGGCACGTAGTTCCTGCCCAATCTCGGACGCTCCCTTGTCTCTTCCCTTGTACTTGATGACGGACGTGCGTGCGATCACCTTGATACCCTTGACCAAAGATAATTTGGAGATGAGCTCCTCTGTGAGCCCGTCGGCGAAATATTCATCCTTCGGGTCCGGACTTATATTCGAAAATGGCAAGACCGCAATGCGGTTCATGTCAAGCTGTTCTTGAGTTTGACCAGCGTTCTCCATCTTGCTCCCTCCCAACGGCGTCTCCAATTTGTAAATCCCGATACGGAACGATATGTTCTTGAGTTCCCGAGGCTCCAGCTTTGTTATCTTCAACTGCAACTTGTTTCTTATTTGAGCGTAGACTTGCTCGGAGATGCAAATTTCGCCGCCCTCTGCAAATCCCTCAATCCTCGAGGCAATGTTGACAGCATCGCCCAGAATATCACGCCCCCTGTGGATGACGTCTCCCACGTGAATGCCAATTCGAACGCGCATACTCTCGTTGTATCCAACATGAAGAACTCTCTGTATCTCGACTGCACATTCGGTCGCCTCAAGAGCGCTGCCGAACTCGATGAGGAAAGAGTCTCCCATCGTCTTTACTTCGATCCCTTTGTATCTAGAAATTACAGAACGGATCAGCTGGTTATGTTTCTCAAGAAGGCTCAAGGTAGCAGCTTCGTTACGATGGGCAAGCGCCGTGTAACCGACGATGTCCGTGAACATGACTGCGGCGAGCCTTCTCTCTTCTTCCAGCGACAAAGGAGTCGTCCACGAAACTGACCTCTCTCGGAAGATAAATCAGTTTCTCAGAATTTGACAATCCTCATACTATAAGCGAATGCACCGTGAAGAATTCATAGCTTTGCATCGAATCCCCCTTGTTTTGGAGATGCCTTTCCCGAGTATTGAAGTGATTCTTGCAAGCGTTTCTACTTTTTCGCAACAAGAGAATACTAGTGTGCAATTTTTTACTCATTTTCTGTCTGCACCTGTCCTTCACGATGTTCATCCTTCGCCCAATTCCGACCATCTTATCGAACCAGGAAGTCCTGGTAATTCTGGACAGAGTATTTCTTCCCTCGTTGAACTACTTGGAAACCCTCAATCTCTAGGAGTTTCTTCTGCCCTTGTTGTCCTCCTGGATACTTTTCGTTCAGAAATCCGTTCGTCTTTAACGTGCGCCAGTACGGAATTCCAAGATTCTTCCCTTCCTTCGCAGCTTCCTCAGTGGCGTTTGCTGCAATCATGATGAAAATTCCGGTCGTTAGAGAACAACTGGCCTTTACCCGATGCTCTTGAGAAATTTTCTCGCAGATTTCCGATGTAGTAATCAATTTTCCTTTCGGCACGCTCAACATTACTCTCACGACTTCGCTCGGATTCGCCAGAATCACTTTTTCACCGGCTTTAGCCTCCATTTTGTGAACAGCGTTGTAGCAGGGAAAATTGGTCTCGAGAGTCAATATCTTTGGCAAACCTTCTCTGTCTAGTAGTTTTTCCTGCCAAGACTTTCTTTTCTTCATGATCCGTACTCACAATTCACTTGCGAACAAGGCGTCGCGTGCTTTCCGGGTCCAACAGTTGAAGAGATTGCCAAATTTGAGAACAACCACAGGTATCAGGCATCTTTGGTATCACTTCTCCGAGTGATCTCGAAATTTGCCGCTCATTGACAACATAAGGAGTGCTGAGCGAAAACCAGCCCTTGCTCAAGACCAACTATTCATTTTCTCCTCGACCCGAGGAAGATGGCAGCAATCGACAACGCGAGCGCAACGATGATAGCGGTAGCAATCAGATAGTCGGTAGCTACCGGAGCGTTCTGACTCGTTGTCTGGGTTACTATTGTCGTCGTGACCGTTGTTGATGTTGATCTTGCTGGTATCTGTTGCTGCTGAATGGGCGCACCTATCTTGTTTCCGATTCCGATTGCTGCAGGCTGACTTGGAGCTTGGCTGTAGGCGATGCCAGGATTTGGGGCGGTCGCGCTGTTTACTGCATAAGGCATGATCCAGTAGTTTGACTGTTGCGCGTGAAGCACTATGTTTGAAGTAGTATCCGAGGGCATAATAAGATCCGTGCCAGCGAGCCAGACATACATCGGTTGCCAGTAAATCGTGACGTTGATCTTTTCGCCGCCAATGTTCGTTTGCACGGTCGTCAAGTTTTTCGGAAGATCTACGGCAATGTAGGTCCATGCGCTAATTTCGACTGGAACATCCGGAACTACGAGTGTGGCCGTGCCATCAGGACCAGTTTGATTCCACATCACCAGGAGGTTTGGCTTCTCATAGCCGTAATAGTAGTACATCGCGCCCACGATAGAGCCCTGAACGTAGACCCCTCCAGCGTTCGAACCGTTGACGTAGGAGACATGTACACGAACCTTTGAGGTAGTCTCGTTGTAAAGCGTGGTAGTCTCTATGCTGATCGTGGACGCGCCGTTGATGTTTTGCATTGCATAGCCGTATTCCTGACTGATTGATCCTGTCGCTTGGGAAGGCGCAGAACTAGGTACGTTGGATGATGACCCGGTAGCGTATCCGTAAGGAGAGTAGTATCCATAAGACTGGAATGCTGCTACTGTGAAGAGATAAGATCCTGGTGGGAGCTCGGCTCCGAAAGCTGGATGCATACTGTCTGACGAGCCGACGACGTAACCCGTTGAATTGTAAATCGTCAGCGAAAATGCGGAAAAGTTGTTACCGCTGGTTTGTACAAGTATTTGCACATTGTTCAAGGCCAAAGCTGTCGACGATTCACTGTGAGTAAGAAGCAGCCCACCAAATCCCGAGCTACAAAGTATCAAAATCGCCAGTGCCAAGAAAGAAAGGACAAGTTTTGAATCTAGAAATCGCACATTGTTACTTCCACTATCCATTTTGTGAGTGTTAGTTACTAGTTTCAAGTTTTGCTCTGCAACAATAGTAGAAGCGTTTCGAAAATAAAAGCGCCATACATGATCATCAAGATTGATAATGTGATAGCAAACCGAGACGAATCAACGACTGTAACGCGAGTTTCGAGTTTGAAGCTTTATTACCGATTTGCCATAATAGCTCCCGAACTGAACCCCGCTCATGCTCGCTTAGTCGAGTTCAATCCATCCCGGTTGATTCAGCTAGTCGCCTAACGAAGTGATCAGGAGCTAAAAAGTCCCCGAGGGAGACAAAGAACATCAATTGTCATTGTCTAGGGCAAGCCAAGTCGGAGAAATTCGTGCCTCACCGCGAAATCGCAATGATTCGCTTCCGTCATTCTCACGTGCGAGAAACATCTTCCTCCATTAAATAGCACGTGCACATCTTCGAAAATGATCCGGAGGAGCAAATCTGGAGTTGATGACGGACTCGACAAATACCAGTAGATCTGGCAGCGATACTCCGGGCAGCCACATTCATCGTCGCAGATTTCTTCGAAGATTAGCCATAATAGGGGCAGTGATTGGAGGAGTCGCAAGCGGAATTGTTGGATATCAGACATTTTCACAAGCAGCTTCAGAAACATCTCAGATGTTCAGCATCCCTACTGCTGTGCAACAGGGTGCAATGCCACTTGAAGAAGCGATATCTCGAAGGAAATCAATATGAGACTACTTGCAAGAACCAATTAGCATTTGCCAGCTCTCTCAGATTCTATGGTCGGCTCGGGGAATTACCCATGACGATCTACGAAGTGCCCCTTCTGCAGGAGCGCTCTATCCGTTGGAGATATACACGGTAGTGAAGGAAGGCGGAGTCACGGGACTTCAATCCGCAGTCTATCACTTCCAGCCCAAGGACAATACATTGTCGTTGATTAAGGTTGGAGATTATTCACAAGGTCTGCAATCAGCTGCTCTGAATCAAGAGCTCGTCGAAGCCGCTGCCACAAACGTTGTGATTACTTCTGTTTTTGAGAGAACAACGGCAAGGTATGGGGAACTAGGAGTTCAGTATATTTTTCAAGAATCAGGGCATGCAGCGCAAAACATCTAGCTTCAGACCACCGCCTTAAATCTAGGGTCTGTAGTAATTGGGGCATTTGACGAAGACAAGGTACGCCAAGTGATCGGTGCCCTGGAAAACGAAAGACCCGTTTACGTTCAGCCAATCGGCATGCCGAGAGGATAAGTCGAAGTAATCAAGACAATGCAAGATCACGAGTTTTCATATTTAGCGATTTGTCCTTGCCTTAGTCTTCTATATCAGTCAGAATGGAATAATCAGCTTGAGACTAATGAGGGAGAAAGAGTCTGAAGACAGATTGGTCATGTTTGACATTCTGCGTTGTGGCCGTCTTGCTCCCTTGCTCGTCAGAGCTAGGAGCAGAAAGGAGAGGAAGAAGTAGTAAAAGAATAACCAGATTGCAGATTACAAGTCAAGCTCTGGTTTTGAGTCCAAGATACATACTTGCAAGTTGCTCATGAGCCAAGAGCTCCTGAGCGGTTCCGTCAAACACCTTCTTACCTCCTACTAGGAGGTAGGCCCTGTTACCTATAGCAAGCGCCTTTCTCGCATTCTGCTCTACAAGTAATACAGCCATTCCAAGATCAAAAGCTAGCGACTCCACCGTCTTTAGAACCTCGTTTGCGAGTTTGGGCGAGAGGTTTGCAGTCGGTTCATCAAGCATTATTACCTTCGGGTTTCGGATGAGTGCCATCGTCATCGCTACCATCTGTCTTTCTCCGCCGCTTAGATTTTGCACCTTAGAACCAAGGTAATTTGCGAGTTGCGGGAACATGTTCATCGCCATCCTCACTCTGGAATCAAATTCCGTCTCGGCGACCGTGTACCCGGCCATCTTGAAATTCTCGGCTACGGTCAACTGCGTAAACACGCTTTCGGTCTGGGGAAGATAGGCAAGGCCCCTCTTTGCAATCTCGTGTGCGGGAAGATTTGAAATCTTCGAGCCGTCGACAGAAATTTCGCCGGAATACAGCGAGGTGAGTCCGGCGATAGTTTTCAATAGCGTGCTCTTTCCCGATCCGTTTGGCCCGACTATCACAGTGATTTCCTTTTGCCGCGCCTCGATGGAAACATCCGTGATGATGCGAAACTTGCCGTAACCTGACGATATGTTGTGAACTGTAAGCATTTTTTGAGCAATACCTCGAAACCAAGCGCTACCTCTATGGCTGATGCCTATCCACCAAGATAGGCATCAACTACCCTTCTGTCCGCGGTGACGTCCTGAGGGCTGCCCTCGGTCACAAACTTCCCGAAAGCCATCGCGATGACTCTGTCCACATATGTTAGAGCAATATCGAGACGGTGTTCGATGATGAAAAATGTAATCCCGTAATTGTCCCTGAGTTTCACGAGAGTGGAGAAAATCTCATGGGCGAGAGTCGGGTTCACCCCGGAGATGGGCTCGTCGAGCATTATAGTGTTCGCCCCCGTCATGAGAGCCCTTCCTATTTCCAGGAGCTTCATCTGACCACCACTTAAGACAGTAGCCTGCTTATCCCACATCTTCGAGAGCCCGATGAGCTCCAGAATTTTGAAAGCTTCCTCCGAAGCCTCCCGTTCCTTCCCAAGCCAAGTTCTTCTGAGAAGTGATTTGGCAAAATTTTCGCCAGGGTTGTCCTTCTTTGCTGCCATCACATTTTCAAAAACTGTGAGCTGGGAAAATAGCGCAGGAATCTGGAAAGTCCGGGTCAGCCCTAACCTGTATATCTTGTAGGGCGGGAGTCCAGTTATGTCCTTACCAAGGTACAAAACTTTTCCCGAATCGGGCTTGTAGTAACCCCCGATTACATTGATGAGAGTCGTTTTTCCGGAGCCGTTAGGGCCCATCAGGATCGTTATCGT
Source organism: Nitrososphaerota archaeon (assembly GCA_021325255.1). Next base: position 6,995 of record JAJPHP010000048.1, read on the forward strand.
GTGTCGCTCGACTTGCATCGATACTTCATCGAGCGCTCGCAAGTTCCCAAACGACTTGCTGATATTCCGAACCTCGATTGCGGCCTCCATTCGCTTTCTTCTTACCTGAATGCTACCAAAGAAGATGTACAGGCTACGGAAGAGGATTGAGCAACCCTAGATAAAAGCATACGTGAAAAAAGAAGTGAAAACAAAAAAAGAAAGGAAGTGTGGAGGGTAGAGTGTGAAAACAACTCCCCCGTCCTTTCGCTTCAATATGGTGCGACTATGCTCTGTTTGTCTCCTTGCAAATCTACGTAGAGGGCTTTGCCGACCATGTTACGGAGTCCGACGCTTGAGACCATGAACCACATACATTCCAACTGAGGCTCGAGGGGCTCGCCCCGCTGACGCAGTAAATCAGGAAGTCTCCGTAGGCTCTATCGCCAGCACCGTCGAATGCAGTCCAGCCAGTCACGCCGTAGTAGTTCGCCGCGACCGTGGGCAGAGTGGCCTGGACGCACGCACCGCTGTTTGTTCCGCACGCTAGTATGGAAAGGGCGGCAAGCCAGACATCATCGTAAGCACCCAACGGATATGAATCGCATGTTTGACTGATTGCTTTGAGCAACTGTTGGCAGAGCGTGACTGTCTTGCTGCTATTGGTGTAACCGAATACGGTGCTGGGTAGTCTCACAGTCTGCATAGTGGATCCAATGGTAGAGTTGGTGAAAACTGCCTCACCCTCCGTGCCATCAACTCCGTACCAGGGCTGAGGGGTCTTTATGAGAGACGGGTAATTTGTACTTGCTTGCTGTATCAAGCTTGCGCCTTCGTCGAACGAAATGAGCTGGATAGCTATCGAGTTATTGTCATATGACTTTGAGGCGGTAGTCCAGTCAGCGGCAACCTTCTGGAGGATCGGAACGAAGTTAGTGGTGCTTGTATCGTATGGAATCGAGTCTATGACTGTTCCACCATCGTTCGTGAAGTCAGCTTTGGTGTAGTTCGCAAGTCCGCTGCCATACGTATCCTGTCTATAGACCTGTATCAGAGCCTTAACTCCTTGGGACCACATTATGCAGGCGTCGGCAGCCCCCTGGTTCACGTCGGTCGGAGCAGTTCTGAATAGATAGTCGTTGGGGATTGCGAGCGCGGGCGATGTTGATGATGGGCTGATCATCACAATCTGGTTAGAGTCCGCAAATGTCAAGAGCGCCTGAGCGGTACCGCTGTTCAAAGGTCCTACAACTGTAGTGATTCCATCGCTCTTGAAGGTGTTCATTATGTTTTGAGCCTTCGTGTTGTCCAGCGCATAATCCTGAACGTTTACATTGAATGTGACCTTGCCCGCCAATGTTGTATGCGCTAACCACGCATTGATATCGTTCACAGCCTGATGAGCCGTAAAGTTGATCTTGATGCCCTCGGTTGACAGACCGTCCGTGAGATCATCGAGGACTCCGATGTTGATGGTACCCGAAAGCGGAGGACCAGAGGCTGATGTTACCGAGGTTGCATTGGATGTCGGGGATGTTAACTTTGGCGATTTGCACACCTGCGCTGCCGGAGCGCCGCCCGTGACAGTTGTGGTGACGGTAGACGGGGCTCCTCCTGTGCCACCGCCAACAGTTGTGGTTACGGTGGAGCCAGCTCCACCAGTTGTGACTGTCTTGGTTTGAGTGACAGATGAAGTGCCGATCGCAACATAAACACCGCCGGCACCAATTACCAAACCAACGATCAAAAGTATGACAGCTATTATTGTGGAAACGGATCGCTTACTATTGTATCGTAGTTTCGCCATAGCTTCGGGGAATCGATCAGAAACTATTTAACCTTTAGTCTTTTGCTGGAAGCAGGCGATATAGGGCATAGCAGGGAAAGTTAAGTGAAGTGAACGCAGCAGAGTACATTTTCATAACTGTGCGAATGAACATTGATTGATCCTGCTATCTCAAATTCCATAATTTACGGATCTATCGTAGGAATGATGTGCGTTGGCCTGACTCTCACCTACCTTACTACGAAGGTTCCTAATTTCGCCGTAGGAGATTTCGTAGTTGTAGGGACTTATGCCTCGGCGGCGGCATACATTCTCTGGAACGTGAGGAGTCCGTACTTGACCGCTCCCCTCTCGATTCTCTTTGCCGGCATTGCTGCAGTGGTGATGTATCTTGGAATACTCAGGCCGCTAATTAGGCGTGGGTCTTCCCTCGTTGTACTAATGATAGCTACGCTCGCGGTCGACATAATTTACGTCGGTGTCTTCCAGCTTTTTGTTGAGTACATGGGGAGCAAGTATGGAAGAATCATGAACAACAAGGGTTACGGGGGGCAGTTCTTCAATTTGGGGCAGCTCCCGGATTTTACTATCCTTGGAAACACCGCATTACTATTCATTGCTCCCGCTGTTCTTGTAGGAGTTACTTTGGGATTGTATTTTCTCCTGACACGATCAAAGTTTGGAGTTGCAATGAGGGCGGCAATCGAGAACGCGAATTTGGCAAAGACCGTCGGAATCAATGTCGACAGAGTATACCTGACTTCGTGGTTTCTCGCGGGAGGGATATCAGGTCTAGCCGGGGGATTATACGCTATATGGACATACACTCCTCAAGGTTCCTCGTCCTTAATTATCGTTGACATCTTCGCTGGAAGTATCTTAGGCGGCCTCAGCAGTCTCTATGGTGCAATCATTGGAGGGCTCATCATAGGGGCAAGTGAGACCTACCTTACCGGTTTCTTCGACCAAGTTTTGAGCGGATTCTTCGGGAGCAGCGTGGGGTCGTATGCGATAGCTTTCCAAAAGGGGATTCCTCTTGCGATAATGATTGTCGTACTGCTCTTCGTTCCGCAGGGACTCACCTCGATTGATTGGCGGAAAATTGCGAATAAAATACGGAGAAGACACTGAGAGATGGCTGGCCCCATCCCTTCGTTCAATGTAACCTGCGGCAGCACAACAATAGACCTCGTTTCGGTCTTCATCAATGTGGGAATAATTTTCTGCGTATACCTGATTGTAAGCCTCTCAGTAAATCTCGAGTACGGTTACACTGGAGTTCCGAACTTTGGAAAGGTACTCTTTGTAGCCGCCGGAGGTCTGATAGCGGGCGCACTTTCGTACAGGATCGCACTTTACGCGCTTGGTCTAAGGTCAACCGACATAATCGCGTCACAAGCCACATTCATTCATACAATAAACCAAGAATATTTACCCACTCACCCGTACTTCGGTCTTGAGCTGTTCATCCTCTCGCTCGTTATTGGTGCCGCTGCTGCGGCTGCGTTCGGTTTTCTAGCGTCATATCCTGCAATCAGGCTCCGTGAGGATTATCTCGGGATGCTTCTCCTGGCTGCAGGAGAATTCTTCCGAATCTTCGTAACCGCCTACTATCCTCTGACCGGAGGCACGCAGGGGCTTCTGGTGCCCGATCCCGTCGCTTGGGCCACTTCTGTATTAGGTGAGAGGGATCTTATCGTGCTTATTGTCCTAATCGGTATCACGGTTGTTATCTACTTCTACTCCGAAAGAACCGTACGATCGCCGCTAGGAAGAATGTTAAGGGCAATTCGCGACAACGATATGGCCTCGAGCGCGCTCGGGAAAAATAATGTGGGTGTTAGGCGAAACATACTGATATTGGGATCTGCAATAAGCGGCATTGCAGGTGTGCTCTACGTTCTCGCGTTCCCGGCGATATCCCCGACGACGTTTCTTAGGGCAGCCTGGACTTTCTACCCATGGGTCATAGTGATTCTCGGCGGTGCCGCCAACAACGTCGGGGTAGTAATCGGCACTGTGGCCTTCGTCGGGGTTACAACATCAATTGACCAGTACCGGACTTGTGCGCTTAGTACAGGCGTATCTCTTCCCGTAGACATTAACGCTTTAGAACCTATTGCGATCGGCGTCCTCCTGCTCATCATACTCTTGTGGAGGCCTCAGGGTTTGATTCGGGAAAAGCCGACTTCCACATTGAAGAAATCGGAACTCCAAAGTATGTTTCGAAGAACGGAGGAGTCAGGTCCGACTGAGGATGTCTCAAAGGCAATACCTCCCCCGGACAAGAGTGGTACTCGAAAAGACTTGGAGGAGGCGCAGAGCAAAACCGCCAGCAAAGGAGTTGATGAGCCTACCGACGCGAAGAAAGACGATGGTGGATGATTGCGATTGAAGGAATTCACGCGTCAGACCCAAATCAAAATCATTGTAGAGGGACTAAAGTCGGATCACATGAGCACGCCTGTTGTATGACCAGTAAATCCATGCAACTGCCACGACAGCTAGACTCGCGAAGATCCACACTCCTACAAATGGAAGAATAGCTATCGAGATCGCGAGCGATATCCAAGGCAAAATAATCCTGATGCTGTTTTCATCCTTTCTTTTCAAGAGCCTTATCCCCGCTGCCGAACCAAAGACATACACCAAGATAGCCGCACCACTTGGTATGAGAAGCGCGGTTTCGAGATTGATACCCAGGAAATAGAATATGACGAGTACCACAACTGCAGACCCAAAGAGCATGGCAAGCGCCCTATTAGGGGCGCCGGTCCTCGGATCGACGTGGTCGAGGAACTTTGGGAAGGCCCCGTCCCTCGCAGCCGCATATACCACCCTTGACATGCCTGTCATGTACGCGTTTCCCGTTCCAAATATGATGAATGCGCCAAGTATCGCCGTGCCTGCAGCCCCGTATTCTCCCACTACGCTTGATAGTATAGCTGCAAACGGTGCAACGCTCCCTCCAGCCATGTACGCGAGCGTCCCGACAGTGACGATTGAAACTGAAATGTAGAGTACTCCGATGAGGAGAACGCTCAGCAGTATGCTTCTGTGGAAATCTCGTTTGGGATCTCTGAACTCCTCTGCTACATTCGACACGTTCTCGTAGCCCAGAAAAGACCAAAAGATCAACGCTGCCGCTGTACCCACAGGAATCAATCCAAATGGTGCAAATGGTACAAAATTTTCTGGCCTTACGAGACGAGAGGAGGAGACAACTGCTGTGACAAGAAGAGCAACTGTGGATATTATGACAGCGAGCTGTACTTTGCTGCTTACGACTATACCTCTGTAATTAACTGCGAATGTTGCAAACAGTACCGCCGTAGCTGCTACGAACGTTTCTGGCCGGCTTAATGGAAATGCATAGCCCAGATAGGATGCAGCTATCAATGTGACAGCTGGAGCTCCGGTTATAAACCAGAAAGCGAATAGCCAGGAAGTTACCGTCCCCGCACCGACCCCAAAACTCTCCTTTGAAAATGAGTACACGCCTCCGGACTCTGCCTTTCTTGCGGAAAGTGAAGCAAAGGTGTACGCAAACGGATAGCTCGCAAAGGAGAGAAAAATCCAGGCAAGAATTGACGCCGGCCCCGCGACTTGAGCAGCTAGGCCTGGGACAACAAGTATCCCCGGCCCGAGCACCGAACTCACGTAAAGCGCAACGGCGTATTTGAGTGTGATCGCCTTGCGCAAATTAGGTGTGGGTTCTGACATGGGTGTATATCCGCGCTCGCTCGAGACGTAACAGAGGAACAACCTTGACTACTTTAGTTATGCTGAATACTGCAAGCAATCTTAGACTCGCACAAAAGTCTGTGGCCGCTTCGCCTTCTTACGAAGCTTGGAGCGCGATTCAAAAATTTAGAGTCGTCTAAATTGTACGTGACCCGATAGGAGGCAACGAAGCTTGTGAAGAAAAGAAGTTTCTTCATTCGCTTATTTGGACGAATAAAGCGTGAATGCAGCTTACGTCTTCTTTTCTTCTAGCTCAAGTATCATTTTCAAGTAGTCACGCAGTTGTCTTGTAATCAAGAAATTCTCTCTGACATACTCCTTGCCATTCCTACCGAGCATTTCCCCTTCTTTCGGATGCTCCAAGACATACTCTATCTTCTCGGCCGCTTCATCAACAGAAGAAACTAGTAGCCCAGTTTCCCCGTCCTTGATCTGGAGCACTATGCCTCCAGTGGCTCCCCCTATCACAGGCTTTGACTTCCAGAGCGCCTCCGAGACGGTCAGCCCGAACCCCTCCTTGAGAGATTTTTGGATAATAATAGTCGATGCCCTCTGGATAGCATTAATCTCTAGGTCCGAGAGCATATTCAGGACGTGGATGTCTTTGTTGCCTTCGGCCATCTTGGTCACCTTAGAATAAACCTCGAGCCCTTCTGGATCGTCAGCCGCAAAGCTTCCTGCCAAGACAAGTTCACAGTCAAAGCGCTTCCGCACTTTTTGAAATGCCTCGATTACTCCTATTGGGTCCTTTGCATAATCAAATCTGGATACTTGCGTGATTATTGGCCTTCCACCTAGTCCACGAGATTGAAGTACACCTTCAATGAAAGTCTGGTCGAGTTCCTTGTTCTTCTCGCTCAAGGGATCTATAGAGGGAGCGATTATAAACTCACGAGTGCCTAAATCCTTAGGAGGCACGTATTCAGCAGAAAAGATTGCGGCGTCGTACCTGCGAACATAATTGTCTTCAAGAGACTTCCAAAGATTTTGGGAAGGATTCGTGATTTGAATGTGACATTGCCAAATCCAAATTGGCTTTAGGTGAGAACCAACACTGTCGTCCTCCGCTTTGTCCTCAACTCGTTCGGCAACTAGTCCCAATGGCTGCGGATCGTGGACAAAAATGATATCCCATTCTAGTCGGATGGGCTCCAGCCTCTCAGCAATAGTTCTCACATAAGTCAAGTCTGCGACATCGAGCCCTCTCTGAAGTGAGTTGTGAATCGCCTTCGTCATTTTGAAGAACTCTTCATCCCCTCTCATCGTTTCCCAGCGCACGTCAAAGCCGAGCTCTTGCATGAGTGGTACAATGCTAGAAAGGAGCTCCGCTACTCCGCCTCCGTTCTTTGCCGAGTTTACGTGTACGATCTTTCTTCGCTTCACCCGCGAGGCGAGCGATGAGAGCTCGGCAATGATTTCTCGGCCGACTATTGTTTCATACTCTGCGAGCCTAGTCAAAGATCAGATCTGCTCCGGCAGTAAGCAAGCCTGATACACCCTACAGGTAAAGTATAGACACACGAACTACTTTATGTGATTCCCGAGCAGCTCTCCGGTACCAAAACACTAGTGATTTTCTTCTATAATCGAAATGTAGTTTCATCGCTCAAAATGAGAATCCACATTGTCCTCCATTCTAGATCCGGAAGAAAGGAATCTCAAAGCGCCAAATTGATGGCAAGATTAAGAGATCGTGAACAATACATGCAGTAGTGTGAAGAAGCATATCTGGAATAAAGAAAGAAGAGGGAGAGACCGCCGTTCAGGATGCGATAACCTGAGCGGCTGCGTCTGCCTCACTCGACAGTGCAAGGTTCACTTCGTACGTGTTTCCCGATATAGGATACATGACGAGTGTTGACTGAGAGTGAAAGTCACCGTCTTCTCCACCGAAGTAGGTTGCATTGATGACTCCCTTGAAGCTGAGCGTGACTGTCTGGTTCGGCTGTATGATAAGCGGCGATACGTCGTGCTCACCATCGTTCGAACCCATGACCGGTACCATAGTAGTGCTATTCACCGAGGTCGTGAAGATCATCTCGTGCGAAAAGTGGGGCTGTTCCCAGCTCATCGCGCATCTATCGCCCGAAAGGCTGGTCCAAGAATCATTTGCCCACGAGTGAGATTCGCTGCTGTGCACCCAGGTCATGGTGTTGGAAATGTTTCCCTGTACATCAGCGGGCAGAAAGATAGCATCTTGACCACTGACGCCAGCAGATGTTGTTGATGTTGTACCGTCTGTCGAGTCACCACTCTGAACAGAGGTCGTTGTGCTTGTCGTGCTCCCGTCTGCAGTAGTTGTCGAATTCGACCAGTCTCCGTCGTGCGAGGAACTTTGGTCATTGCTGAAGTTAACTACCGAATGCGGGTCCGCCGAAGTGGAAGTTGCCGAACATGTCATGGCCTGGTTGAATGTGCCGTTGAATTCTCCGTTAAGAGCAATCGCCGACAGCGCAATTGATGTGTTACCATTGTTGGCTATCTGAATTGAGAAATTCGTGACGTTACCAGTGACGGAGAGTTTGGAGACAACTATTGACACGTTTCCATTTATGTTGTGTAGTTCATCTCTGTCCTCGTTTGTTAGGTTTGACTCGTGTCCGACGTGACTTTGGTCCGAAGTGATCTGAGTACTGTCCCTGATGATTGCGGAAGCACTCGGTACCATGACGAATGCGGTCACGTTCCCATCTGTGACAACTTCGACAACTTTTGGAGAAAGGTCCACTAGAGCTGCTGAGAGCGACTTAACGCCCGTGCTGTTTGCAAGTGGAACGGTCAACTTGTCGGTGACAGAGGTGACACTGTAGACGGTCCCATTGATTGTGATCTGGACGGATGAGATGTCGAACCGAATCTCATCTACCACAGAACCATTTGGTAGGGTAGTTGCAGCAATCGTTTTGCTCACATTCACAATAGACATCAAGTCCACGCTTCCACTGCTATTGGTCGGGATCCACCAGGAACTGTCGTTCACCATGACGCGAACGTCAACGTTGCTGTAGCTCATGTTGAGTGAACTAGTCCCATTTGGAACGACTGGGGGATCCGTCAAGAGCACAAGGAAGTTCGGTTGCCCTTGTGGATTTGTAGCAAAGCTGCTGCCGGTAGTCGTGGTCGACTTCGCGGATTTCAGTCCCGCTAGGCCAGCGAGCGGTCCGAGGAGGCTTGCGCTCGCAACAAGAAAAATGGCCAGTACAACCGCGGCCAGCCCGTAGGTCAATGTACGTTTCTTGACTGACATTTGTGCTACATCTTAAGAGGACCTCAGCGAACGGGTTCGCTATAATCCTAGGCTGATGAAAGGGGTTTCAATTCATTTGAAAGGCATTGTAGTTTCTTTTGAAAGATCCTTGTGAAGGTAAGTAAACAGATCTTAGGGTACAGATTTGGAGAATGACACCATATCCACTTACGATGCATCAAGGCAGTCAGAGGGAAGAAAATTTTGAAAAGGAGACTCCAGTACCCAGTGGCGAGATTCCAAAGACTAGCAAAATTTAGCGTTATGGACTGCATCATCGCCACAATGCCAGCAGAAGCGGTACTAATTTGGAATTCATATCCTATTTTATGCCATTCCAACGACCGTTTTACATTCTAGGCCCACCATCCTAGAGTAGTGTAGCATGAAAATTTGCCTTGAAGAGAGATTCCATTCAAGCGTCCCAAATCAAGGGGAACACACTGAAAGTATACCTGTTCTCTTTGAAGCACAAAACGGTCGAACTCAGAGAGATTCAACACGCCCTTAATTTTTCAAGCGCTTCTCTTGTCTCATACCACCTTAACAAACTGGTCGAGGCAGGCTACATGCGTCACAACGAAGACGGGAGCTACAGCCTCGAAAAGGACATAACAAACGACCTGCTCGACGGATATACCCGAATAGGCGTAAACATCGTCCCGCAGCTAATGTTCCTTGCCCTCCTATTCACGGTGCTTGTGGGGTACTTTTCCTACGAATCGCTTCTTTCACAGAACTTTGTACTTTACCTTGTGATGGTCTCCGCCTCGGTTGTAGCATTGCTGTGGTATGAGACTGCGAAGCTCTGGAGAAAATTGGTCACCTGGACCTGAGAATGCTTCGTACGCAATGTTGTCATCTCTTTGAACATCCTAAAGTAGATAACTTACCTGTCCACCAAATTTCCTGCGCTCATGTCAAAGTGGATTACGAGGGAAAAAGCCCACGTGGATAGGATTGCCTGCCCGTGGCTCATCAAGAACTTTGTTGATCGTGAAGCAGTATTCCTTTACGTTCCCAAGGATAAAGTCATTGAAGTTGCAATGCAGGAAAATGCGACATCATATGATACCCCAGGCGTGGAACTCACGCACTATCAGGAAGACGGATTTGAGCACGTAAGCTTTGACGCGATAATCAAAAAGTACAATCTGAAGGAAAATAAGGCTCTCCTGAAGCTCGCAGAGATTGTTAGAGGTGCGGACGCGAAGACACCTCACAACCCGCCTCAGGAATCAATGGGCCTAAGAGCAGCAGCTGATGGTTTTGCCCTTATTGCAAAAGATGATTTTGACAATCAGAGGCAGCAATTTCCTCTCTACGACGCTCTATACAGATACTGCCAATCAAAGATAGAGTGAGAACAGCGCTCAAGATGAATCGCACTATTGCACGCCCAGCGAGTGAAGAGTCGAGCTGGTCCTTGTTTCCAACAGCAATCATTTCAAGAGCTGGAGTGTTTTCGAATATCTTGTTAATGCGGAGAGTTTGTGCTTGTTTTTGCTTAGGCGATTCCTCAGTCAAGTGTCCAGCAGCGTAATCCTCGCAACCAAAGGGCCCACCCATCTCCATCTGTATGCCGTACATGCCCCGTCATACTTCGAAGTGGGCGGTCAACTCATTGAATATCCATCCCCCGCTGTGGCCCTTTTTCTCAAACGTCTGTTCGCACTCGGAAAAAAGAGAGCGGCGGATACCTCGTTTTTCTGTTCAGTTCCTCTTCAACGTCTCGCGACGCGGTCGTTATCATGAGTATAGCGACGATAACGACGAATCCGACGTTTGAAACGGCTCGAATGTCCTTTATTTTAGACATATTAAACAGCTTTTTCCGTCCGCATAGGCAGAAAGGATAATATGAATATATTATTGTATCTTATCTGTCTGCGCAAATTGGCCGATTCTGAAAACAGGCTCTTTGCTTCTCTGGGTCCAACAAAGTCAAGAGCTCTCGAACTACTTCTCTCCAAGAATCTGACAGCGCGTGACCTCGCGGGAGCACTGAAGATACAGGTCAGTGCTGTGCGTACTCACATGGACGACCTAGCAAGATTTGGACTCGTGAAGGAGGAATTCGTCAATGAGGGGGTAGGGAGACCGAAGAAGTACTATGCAATCACGGACGACGGACGAGGCATGTTCTCCTCGCAATACTCAAGCGTTCTTGGTTTGCTCCTCTCTCGAATCTCTTCGAGCGAGCTATTGCCTAAATCAGGAGATGAGCTGGTGAAGGAGATCGCCTCAGAGATAGGGACGCAAATGAATCCAACGGGAGAGGCAGATCACTCGCACATGGCATCCTTTGTTTCCGCGCTGTCCGATTATGGCTTCAGGGCTCATCTGGAAGAGAGCAACAATGCCAGGAACGAAAATCCCACGATCTCAATCATAAGCGAGAACTGTCCTCTCATAAAGTGCGCAAGATCAAACAAAGATCTCGTCTGCCAAGGCATACACGGGGAAATCATCAAGAGCGCGCTGTCGAATGCGGCAAAAGACATCAGATTGGAGGAGTGCATGGCTGTCAGCGGGAATCGATGCAGGCACGACATTGTCTTCTTGAAAGAGAAGACCAAGTAGATCTCTCTGCCTCTTTCCAAGATTGCCTTCCTATTTGCAGGACAAATAATCCAACCAGATTTGGGTCTCGGCTGAAGTATTCGCGCCGTTGAACTCGCATAGAAATTAATGTGAATAATCATAATTATTTCAGTCCATTCTATCGTACTGCCAAATCATATCCCATCTAGATCCAAAGAAGGTGTATCGAATTGGGAGCCCTTGACCAGTAGTGGGACGACTCTGGAAGCGATCCCGAAGTGTAATTTGATTTGACGTTTATCTGCGATCCTTATTTTGAGACAGATCACAAAATCAGAAGTATTGGATCATGTAGAGTTATAGAGTACCATTAGCCTATAACTGCAATAGGAAAGAGAATAGCAAGTTTCAGGTTGTGATGCAGCAGAACAGCATAGAAACGCAATGTTCAGGGCGAGAACATTGCGTTTCAGGCTCAGAAAGCTAAATTGATCGCCTGTTCTCGACAATTGTCGAGAAAGCGAGGGGGTACCCCCCTAGAGGGGGGTACGTAACGGTGCTATTATGGTATTTAAAGGCCCTTTTTGCGGGGCATGCAGGCGCAATCGCGTTGTAGAAAGTGAGAATCGGCGAGCAGTGTGGTTAGGGCGCAGAAGTAGACAAGATCAAAGAAATTCGCATCAATATTTGATTCATATCATGATTGAACAACGAACAAACGCAAAATCACGGTAGATCAGCAAGGATTTCAACCTGAGCCATCAATCTGATATGCTAAAGAAAGGAAAGGAACTATCTAGCCCGAATGTGACATGTGAGCGAAAACGGGATTATGAAGTGATTTCTGTTTAGACTTGAATCTTGACGCAGCTGGGAAAAAGAGGAAGATTGGAACTCTGAGGTTCATAAGAAGGTATCCGGTCAAGAGCATGAAGGGAGAAGATCTCGCAAGCGCGGTCCTGTCAGAATCAGGTATACCTGGGGACAGGCGGTTTGCGTTCATCGATGAAAACGCGGAGAAGAAAAGTTTCCCTTGGATGACCGCGAGGCAGAAACACGAAATGCTCCTGTTTGTTCCGAAGTACAAGGAGGATTCTGTGAAGAGCGTCGTCGAGGTCAAGACCCCCGAGGGGGAGATTTTCTTAGTAGACGATCCCGCCTTCGAGGAGTTCCTTGAGCGCAGGTTCGGCTACTCTTTGAAATTCAGGCACGACGAGCAGGGATGCTTTGACAGCAAGCCCGTATCTCTCTTTGGCCTTGCAACAGTTAAGGCGCTCAGTAACGAGGTCGGCGTCAACCTAGAGCGCGAAAGGTTCCGCGCAAACCTGTACGCAGAGTGGGTTTCTGGCAACGACAGGCCCTTCTTTGAGGACAGTCTCGTCGGAAGAACACTTTTGCTTGGAAGTGCAACGATGAAGATAGTGAAGAAGAATATGCGCTGCGCAATTCCCACGCTCAGCCCCCTGACTGGAGAAGCCTCGCCCGTTGTGCTGAAGAACATCGAGCAAAATCATGAAGGCTGCGTCGGGGTATACGGCGAGGTCGCTTCGAACGGAGTCATCAAGGTTGGCGATCCAATTTTCCTACTTTCGTAGATTGAATTTTCGCTTTTTCGAGTTTGTTTTGCTCTTTTTCCCGCACCTTAGCCGCAGATTAATTCAAGCTAATTAAGAAGGAAGGAAGAAAACGGGGTGAAATCAAGGATTTGGTCGCCACCGCTTTGAAGAAAACCAACACCAACCCCTCCGTAGCACAAAGACTTCACGGCTCGCCTACGATGGAAGCTGCGGAGAAGGTCCGCAGGCTCCTCGCAGAGAAGACGGACGTCGTCAGGTTTGACATTGGCGAGCCCGACTTTGATACACCGAGGCACATCAGCGAGGCCGGAACAGAGGCGATCAGCAAGGGATTCACGCACTATACTTCGCCTCGGGGAATCCCTGAACTCAGAGATGCCCTTGTCCATGACCTTCGTCAGCGGAATGGTCTGGAGGCTGGCACCGATCAGCTCGTCTTTTACCCCGGCTCCAAATTCGCGATATTCTCGGTGTTCTCGCTGCTCTGTGAAGAGGGCGATGAGGTCATCATAGAGGATCCGCTGTGGCCGACCTACGCGTCAATCCTAGAGTTCCTGAGGGCTGTTCCCTTGCGTGTACAGAACTGGAATGAGATAGAGGCCACCTCATCGGTGGAGGGCATGATTAGTAAGATCACGAGCAAAACCAAGGCGGTCCTGGTCAACTCCCCTTCGAACCCCACTGGATCGACGGTCCCTGAGCGAGAGATCGCAAGACTTCTCGAAGAGTGTGATAAGAGAGGCATCCCGCTCATCCTTGACAGGATCTACTCCGCCCTAAGTTACGACGGGGAGAACAGCAAGGTTCCTGCGTACGACCTCGAGGACGGAAATCTAATCATCGTCAGCGGCTTTTCCAAAGAGTTTGCGATGACAGGGTGGAGGCTCGGCTACAGCGTTGCCTCGAAGAACTTTACAAAACTGCTGTGCGACTTTCAGGAAAACACCACGTCGTGTCCGGCCTCGTTCGTGCAAAAGGCGGCCGTTGCCGCCCTAACTGGTCCGCGGGAGTGGCAGACGAAGATGAACTCCGAATACAGAGAGAGAAGAGACCTCATGCTTCAGGGCATCGGGCAGATCCCGGGTTGGAAGTGCGCTCCCCCGCCGGGCGCATTCTACTGCTTTCCGAGCATTCCCTCGAGCGATTCAGTTTCTTACTCAAAGAAGCTGCTTGAGGAAAAGTATGTTTCTCTCATAGCCGGGGCTCACTTTGGTCCAAGCGGCGAGGGCCATCTGCGCCTCTCCTACACCACATCCAAGGACAGAATCGTCGAAGGCATGAAGAGGATCAAGGAGTTTGCCTCGGAGCATGAGTAAAGAAGGAGAAGGAAAGAGGTGGATGGGAGATGTTATCTGCTCAACGCCGGCCGCCGAAGATCTCCATCGGAAGCGAGAGCCCAACCACCCAGTTCGGCGCGTCCACAACCTCGTGTATCTTCAGGTCGGCCGCGACGGAGCAGAGCATGTACCCTTCAGGGCGAGTCAGCCCCCTTTCCACCTCGAGATGAGATATCATGTTTCGAACCGCCTGCTTTGTCGCGCTCATGAGGTCGGGAGCGATTCCCGTCGTAACGAAACTTCCAGCAGATTTGGAAGTTTTCTTTCCTGTTCTAGAGGTGTAATAGCACGGCGAAGTGAACTTTGAGTTCTTGATCAGGTCGAATGAGAGAGTGACGTCGCCCGGACACTCGATTGCCGTAACGCACACCTCGCCGTCACCCTGCGCCGCGTGCACATCGCACACTGAAAACAACGCGCCGCTCGCATACACGGGAAGTACAAGCTTTGACCCGGCGGTCAGGTGTCGTATGTCCATGTTGCCGCCGTGCCTCCCAGGCGGAAGGACGTCAAAGTATCCATCCTCGGGCGGTGCCACACCCATAACCCCGCAGAAAGGCGCTAGAGGTACTTTGATTCCCTTGCGGAAGTTTGAGAAGCTTCTTCCTCGACTTAGATCCCAGACGTGCAGATACGGCGCGTTGAACTCGTCCGAAAGGAGTCCAAGCCCGGGCATGATGCCGGTCCACCCCCAGCTCGCTGGTTTGACCTCTTCAACCTCTATCGCAAGAGCGTCTCCGGGCTGCGCTCCCTCGACGTATACGGGCCCAGCGAGGGGGTACAGCTTGTTGTCGTCAATTTTCGTCAGGTCCTGGGGCCTACTCTTCTCCGTGACCTGCCAGGAGGAAACCTCGTTAACCTCGAAATGCACTCTAGATCCGGGGCGGACGCTGAGGACGGGTTTGTGGCTTTTGCTCCACTTGTAATGGAAGGTGTCTTTCTTTATCACATTTGTTTTCGGCATGTTTCGCTATCTCTCTTTCCTGCAAGATTCCGTGCACTATTTTTCTCCGCAGTCTCCGAGTTGCACAGGGACGAAGACCAGCAGAGTCAATGCACTACACTTCGCAGGGAATTGCGCTCTCATTATTTATCCACTTCTTCTCCCAAGGGAATTTCCCACGAAGACGGAGAGAGTGAGCGTATAAAGGTCAAGTGAGTGAGAGAACGTAACAATGCTTTTTTCGATCACCCTATCGAATTGTTCAGTGCGACCAAGTGAGCGATAAAGCTCCCAACAAAAATTACCAAGTGGGTTTGATTCAACTTGACAATGTCAACCAAAAGTAACCACAACACTCCATCGCACAAAAAGCGCGAAATTGAGATAATCGGCGTGCCGCTCGACCTCGGCGCGGACAGGCGAGGCGTGGACATGGGCCCCTCCGCAATAAGGTATGCTGGACTATCGGAGAAACTGAGGTCTCTTGGACTTTCCGTGCGCGACTCCGGCAACCTCCTCACGCCCATCGCGGAGGTGAGCAAGATGGGGAACTCCAACGCAAAGTACCTGGGCCAGGTAAGCGAAGTGTGCCTGCGTCTCTCCAAGGCTGTTTCGGACTCTATGGAGGCAGGGAGGTTCCCGCTCGTGCTCGGCGGAGACCACTCAATCGCGATAGGCACGCTCGCAGGGGCGCGCAATGCCCTAATCGATAGGGTGTCAAGAGATATGACGAAAGATGATTTCGGCGTACTCTGGCTTGACGCCCACGGCGACTACAACACTCCGGAGATAACTCCGAGCGGAAACATCCATGGAATGAGCCTAGCAATCTCCTCAGGGCATGGAGGCAAGTGGTTCCCTTCTCCGCCGTGGCCCGCGCGAGCAGTGGACCCGAAGAAGATCGCAATAGTCGGCGCAAGGCAGCTCGACGCGGAGGAGAGGCTCAACTTGAAGAAGACAGGGGTGCGAGTCTTCAGCATGGCGGACATTGACAGGCTGGGTATGGAGGCCGTGATGAGCGAGGCCCTGGAAATCGCTTCAAGCGACGGCAATTCTGGCATTCACGTGAGCTTTGACATCGACGTCGTCGACCCGAGCGAGGCACCCGGCGTGGGAACTCCCGTCAGGGGAGGCATAACATACAGGGAAGCGCACCTCGCCATGGAGATGATACACGAATCCTCGAGGATGATGTCGCTCGAACTCGTCGAGGTGAACCCAATCCTGGACCAGCAGAACGCAACGGCGGAACTAGCGGTAGAGCTCATCCTCTCCTCGATGGGCAAGACCATATTCTGAGGTCTAGGTGTCTGGAAAGCTTTTAATCTCGAATTTGGTCCAGATGTATTTGCATTGCCAGATCCACAGCAGCAACAGCCTCCGCAGCAGGTTTGTCCAGAGTGCGCCGGTCTTCTTTTCTACGATTCTCCTTCTCGCCGCTACGTATGCAAGGGATGCGGGCTATACGTCACCAAAGACGAGCTCGTCAACATGCGCGATCGATTGAGAAAGGACATCGATGAAAACCGGAAAAAGAGAGCCCAGCAGAGCGAGTATCTCGAGTGGTGGCTCTCCTCAAAGAAGTAAATAGAGAGGCAGAAGGGAAAAAAGCCTCTTTTTTCCCCATTTTTGAACTTCAATCGGCAAGACGACAACATCGTGATAGGCGCTGTTGGCGACGAATTTTATAGCGCCGCATCTTTCTTACAGAGCATAAAGAAAAGTCAATGCGCATTTTATTCTAATAATACTATTTGTTGGCACTTAGGCCGTTGCTACATCAATGCTCAAAAAGTCCAATAGATTCTGTGAAAAAGCCCAAAATCTCTATTCCCCAAATCTTTGGCACAGAAGCCAGAAATTTGCTTCCGGCAGAAAAGCAGGGAAGTGGTTCTTACTTTGTCGAGAGGTTGACCTCGATGAAGACATCCTCAGGGACGCGTAAGCGCATCAACTGGCGCATCGTTCTGTCGTCCGCATCCAGATCAATCAATCTCCTGTGTATCCTCATCTCCCACTTGTCCCATGTTTTTGTTCCCTCTCCGTTGGGAGATTTCATGGTGGAGATTGAAAGCTTCTTCGTCGGAAGGGGCTGAGGCCCCTTGACCTTCACGCCCGTCTTTTCAGTAATGTCCTTGATTTCCTTGCAAACGTCCTCGAGACCCTGCAGGTTCGTACTCGTCAATTTTACTCTAGCAAACTGGGCCATTGCCCTCCACAACACATCCTTTGCTTTCGCGGTTAGTCCTAGAAAACCAATCTTTTGGCGTACTATTTAGTGTTAACGTGTGTATCAAAACGGCAAATGCGGGAGAGGCGCGTTCCGTTAGCCCAAATTCATCTCTGAATTTTGAATGAGGAACTGGGAATTATGTCACCTGCAGTGGAAAGAAGATTTAGAGGTTGATGTTCCTTTGTGGTTTGCTTTTGGCTACCGCTCTTCTCAATCCCTTAGCCAATTTCGAGCGTGGAGATCACTCTATCCACTTGCCTCTGTTGATCTCCGAATCCGAACCCCTTTTGGCAACTTTGCCTTCATGTTCTCTTCTTCTGAAGAGCGTGCAGATATACTCCTTTCCGCAACGAAGCTTTCTCCTATCGTTTCTAGCCAAGAAACATAATGGTTGAATGCAGGAACGGGCTCTAGTGCACCGCTTCTTCCGTCAAATTTAAGCAGCGAAAACCCCTTCTCCTCCTTTGGCCTGTACTTCCGCGAGGGATCAAGCATGAGTACCCAGGGAAAGGTTCCCCTGCTTTCCGAAGCCTCGATTGAGCTCAGCGCGTTCTCGAAGAACCGGAGCTTATGTTGTTCTCCGTCATGAAACTTGTACTCTGAAACTTCCTTGCTAATATCATCACTGATTAAGTACTTTGACTCGCTACTCCTGTAACGGAGAACCGAAAAGAAACGGCGTATTGCAGAATGCGCAGAATAACCAAACTCCGCGTTGATTACGGGTCTTCCGGTAATTCTCGCGATCTCGTTGACCTTTGACCCGATTTCTGAGCCTCTTGGCGGCGTCTTTGTAAAGTAGTTCGGATAGTTATCCAGTCCGATAACGTCAACGGGCAACTTTCTGATCGAGTGGGCCACGTCAAGGCGGTAGTTGTTCATCCTTCTCCGGGCTCCTTTCTCAAGCAAGCCTAGCTCCGAAAGTACTGTTTGCGCGCCAATCAAGAAACTCATCCGCGTGTTCCAGTCCTCAAAGGGATCATCGGCCTCGAAGTTTACCATCGTCATGCAATCGGGAGACGCGTCCCTGATTCCAAAGAAGATGTGCTCGAGGCGCTTAAACTTCAATTCCCTGTCGGAGGAGAGTTTCGCCCAGGCGGGCAGTGTTTCGCGCCAGGCAATCGTGGGCATCGACTGCATGATCCACTCCTTTGTGTCGATCTCGTTTTCCACGCCGTAGATCACGCGTCTTCCGTACTTTGAAATTCGTGATTCAATCATCCGAACAGCCTTATACGACTCTGAGTACGATTCGTCGACAAAGTGCTTCAGGCGCGAGCCGTCTACGACTCCTACGTTTTCTTTTATTCCCACATCTATGGGCAGGACCAGGTTGAAGCCCGCCGACGCGAACCTCTCGAGCGCGTCGAGGTAGGAAACGCCGAATCTGTTCCTTTCACAAATTTTTCTCGTAGGGAGTGGGTGTACTCTTATCCAGTCTATCGAAGGCGCGGCAGTTCTCAGGAGCTCGATCATTTCATTGGCATAGTCTCGTGACTCCGGGGCGTGAACATTGATCCCTTTGAGAAACTCGGATTCTTCCAACGACGCGGTCAATGAGTTGTCTCCTTCCATCCATTTGCAACCCTGCTGCAATCATGCGGGAGTTGCACCGTTCTTGCCGCAGAGAAGGCATCGGAAGTGTGAGAAAAGGAGTGAGAATCTAGACGCGATCTGATCGGCAAAAATGGCAAAACTCGATCATTCCTCATTTCGGATAGGCGCGAGCAACTTGCGTGAGAAAAAGTGCTCTTCCTTCTCCCTTTTCCCCTTGTCCTAATTCGACATCTCCTCATGTTGCAGATTTTTTCCAGATTGATCTATTCTACGTTCTGCAACCGCATAAAGGGTGATGTAAAAGAAATCTTAAGAAACCGGAGAGAGGTATGATCACATCTCGACCGATCCCTTGTTAATGAATTCCTACCCTGCAAAATAATTGATTGATCTGGCAGTTGACTTCACTCGGGAGCTTCCGACGGAATGCGAATTCAGTCCGAAGACCTGTCGCCTTCTTTCAAAAGGTTCTGGACCATCCGGAAGAATAGGGTAAACCTGTCGAGGCTTGACCTTGGCTTGTAAGCAGGCAACGACGGGCAACCACTGAAAAGTTAGAAGAGACTTTTTGATCTCCACCTACTGCTCTCTTTTCCCTTCCTTCTTGTTCTCTATTTTTGCAAGGTCGGCTATAACCGCCATCCAAGCGTCGTTAATGTTCGCGGCATTGTAGCCGCCTCCTCCCATTGCGAGGATTCGACCCTCGCACATGTCGTGGGCTATTTTGTGCAATCCATTTGCAGCGTAAGCATGCGCTTTCGAAGAGTAGCGGAGGTGCGTTATCGGATCGTCGGCGAGACCATCCGCCCCGCATTGAAAGAAGATGAACTCTGAATTAGAGCGCTTTACGAAATCCATGACCTTGTCGAAAGCTTGGATGAATTCCGCGTCCCCCGAACCCGGAGGGAGAGGAATGTTCAGCTTTGTTCCCTTCGCTGGCCCGCTTCCAGATTCGTATGCGAATCCTGTTCCGGGGTAGAGATACCTTCCGTCCTCGTGGATGTCACCGATGATTACTCGCGGATCAGATTCAAAGCCATAGTACACTCCGTCTCCGTGGTGGCAATCAATGTCGACGTAGGCTACCCGCTGGAACTTTTCCAGAGCTTTGAGGATTGCGATCGCACAGTCGTTGAAGACGCAAAAACCACCCGCCCTATCTCTTCTTGCATGATGCAGACCGCCTACGGGATTGAAGTAGTGATCGACCCCTCCCTGAAGTATTTCATCAAGACCTCTAAGTGTGCTGCCGACGGTTAGCATCGCCGCCTCATACACACCTCTGTATGAAGGCGTGTCTCCATAATCAAGATACTCTGCCCCGCTGCCTTTGGATGAGCTCTTCACGAAGTTGACATATTCTTGAGTATGGAAGAGTAGAAGATCGTCTTCTGTTGCACTTACAGGCTTCTCGATCTTGACAGAGCCACTTCTCCTACTCGCCTGCTCGAGCCTCCTGAGCGAGACTGTGAACTGGTCGAGCCTAGAACTGTTGAAAGGATGCGGCCGGGGGAAGGAGTACAACGTGGACTCGTATCCGAATGAAATTCCCAGCCTACAACTATCCAAATTTCTTGTCAGCTTTCAAAAACGCTCCATCTTCAGGTCGGAAACATCGAGAAGAAGATGTTGAGGAAATGCACACGCGAGAGAAGTAGGTAAGCTTTGCGTCCTATTTACTGCCGACGTCTTTATGAATGATATACGGTGTAATAGAAGTACAGATTATGGGAGAGGCAGCTTTCGACCTCAATTAGGCAAAGCAAGGATGTAAAGAAAAAAGAAAGATACTAAAATTCAGAAAAAGAAGAGTTCTAGTGGGAGAGGGAATCTCGACAGGAATTTTTCTCCTTCCGATTCTACTCTCGCACACTCGCGTTGTTTAGCGCTTGAGAAGCTTCGACTAGGCCTTTGCGACGACCTTCTCTTTCTCAGCGACACCCTTTTCCGTGATTTCTCTTACGACACCCGCTGCAATCGTCGTTCCCATATCTCGTAGAGCAAACCTTCCGAGTTCTGGGAACTCTTTGAAAGTCTCGATACACAGAGCGCGGAGCGGTTTGATTATCACTATAGCCGAGTCGCCCGTCTTGATCGACTTTGGTTTCTCCTCTGTCGGCTGGCCGGTTCTCGGGTCTAGCTTTGCCTCAATGTCGGTTATTGTGGCTGCTACCTGTGCGGTATGAGCGTGCAAAACCGGCGTGTATCCTGGCGCAATCGCCGTCGGGTGATGCACGACGATAATCTGTGCCCTAAACGCCTTCGCCACTGTTGGGGGGTTTGAAGACGGACCCAAGACCGAGCCTCGTTTGATCTCGCCCTTGCCGATTCCTCTGAGGTTGACTCCAATGTTGTCGCCTGCGACCGCCTCGTTCATCTGGACGTGGTGCGACTCAATTGTTTTGACTTCAGCTGTAAGGCCCTCGGGCATCACGATAACCTGATCTCCAACCTTCATCTTGCCGGTTTCGATTCTTCCTACTGGAACCGTACCTACTCCCGTAATTGAATAGACGTCCTGTAGAGGCATCCTGAGCGCCTTATCCGTCGGTGGCTTTGGAACCTCAAATTCATCTAGTGATTCCTTCAGCGTCGGACCCTTGTACCAAGGCATCTTGTCGCTCTTTTTCACCAGATTGTCGCCCATCCAGCCTGACACTGGGATGAACCTAATTTTGTCAGTCTTGAATCCTACGGTCTTTAGGAGCTTTTCCATTTCTCCCTTGACTTCGTTGTAGCGCTGTTCCTTGTATGCGATGAGCGGATCGTCCATCTTGTTGATGCATACGACAACCTGATTCACACCCAAGGTTTTGAGAAGGAACGCGTGTTCCCTTGTCTGGCCGCCCGGACCAGTACCGACCTCAGTCTCGCCTTGCTTGCCGGAGACAAGAATTACAGCGCAATCTGCTTCCGAGGCCCCAGTAATCATGTTCTTGATGAAATCTCTGTGGCCCGGAGCGTCGATCAAAGTGAAAGAATACTTGGGGGTCTCGAACTTTTGGAAGGCGAGGTCGATCGTAACACCTCTCTCCCTCTCATCCTTCAAGCTGTCCATGACCCAGGCATACTTGAAAGTATCACCCTTGCCCGTCTTTTCCGATTCCTTTGCAAATTCATCTATAGTTCGCTGGTCAACTGCGCCCATATCGAACAGGAAGTGACCCATGGTAGTTGACTTGCCGTGATCAACGTGACCTGTAACAATTAGATTCAAGTGAGGCTTGTCTGCCAAGTTCTAAAATGCACACCTAAAGTAAACTCACGATTCGCCTTGTGGCTTTTTAAATATTATGCGCTTTGCAGCATGAGAGTGCAAAAAAACTGAACGAGAAAGAAAAATTAGTAGGAATCCAGTTTATCCACTCGAGAAGAAGAAAAAAGAGAGGATGGAAAAATTAGTGAAAGAGCTAAACCCGCATTTCCTCTGCCTATCTTTAGATGAAAAGTCAAGAGAGAAAAAAAGAGAGAAGTACAGAAATGCCTTCGCAGGCTCTTAGCGCGAAGACATTGCGATTCTTTCCTGCTCGTTCTTTTTCTTTATGGCAAAACTGTTTGTGTCATTGTTTGCCGCCATGATGATTTCGTCTGCCAGAATCTCTTCTACGCTTCTTGAAGTTGAGAATGCGGCCTCTCTCAATCCCTCTGAGATAAATCTCAGGGCCAAGTCGACGCGCCTGCTCGGTGCAATATCGACGGCCACGTGATAAACGACGCCTCCGTATGCAATCCTCGTGGTGTCCTCGTTTGGTGCGGAGTTTGTCACGGCCCTTACGACCACCTCGACAGGGTTCTGTCCAGTCTTTAACGCGATGATGTCAAGAGTAGCCTGCACAATCTTTAGCGCCCGCTGTTTCTTGCCGCCCATTCTGCCCGCATTCTTTGCGTACTTTTTGCCAAAGTGCATGATGTCGTTTGCAAGACGCTCGATTATGTTCACCTCGAGCTTACCAAATTTCTTGTGCTCATGGCGCCCGAGCGAAGTTCCAGCAATCGTGGGTTTGAGTGAGATAGCCCGCTGCAGACCCTGGTCTTGAACCTTTATCCCAGATATGTCCCACTTTTCAAAGAGCATTAATTTTGGTTCAGGCATTTTCTAAACAATATCACCATAGCAAGTTCAGAGAGATGAATTTACCTTCTGGGCTTTTCTTTTCTTCCGTATACGAGCTCGTTCAGGGATACGTCGTTGACTTTGAAGACTTCATATCTCACACCCGGAATATCGCCCATAGCTCCTCCAGTCGAACCGCCAATTCCCTGTACTCCGACCTCGTCGTGCTCGTCGATAAAATTCAGCGCACCATCTCCAGGAAGGAAAGCGGTGATCTGTTTCCCATTCTTGACAAGCTGGACGCGAACGCATTTTCGAATAGCGGAGTTTGGCTGCTTGGACTCCACACCGACCTTTTCGAGCACGATTCCTCTTGCTTGAGGAGACCCCTCAAGTGGGTCAGCTTTTTTGTCAAGCATTAGCATTCTTCGTTTGTAATATTTGTCAGACCAGCGCAGTCTCTGCCTCTTCTGTGACTGCTTCCTGGCGGCGAATTCGCCCTTCGGTGATTTCGACTTGGACAACGCAAAAAATTACCTTCTCTGAATCTTATAAAAACGTATGGATAACTCCAAATCCCATTATCTCACTGCGGCGTAACTATGTGAATTGTGTCGATAGAAAAGTAACGCTTTGCAAGC
The DNA here is from genome assembly GCA_021325255.1 of Nitrososphaerota archaeon. Next base: position 30,637 of record JAJPHP010000048.1, read on the forward strand.
AGCCTTGCCTTCTCCGCGTTCTTTCCGCCCTTACCCAGGATCGCCCCTTTCTTTTTCTGGTCCACCACGACAGTAGCCGTCTTGCTTCCATCGGCCCTTTCGTTCATCCTAATCTCAGTGATGTAACTTGGGTTGAGCGAATTCATGATGAATTGCTTCGCATCCTCGGACCACTCGACAAGTTCGACCGGCTTGCCGATGGTCTTTTGCACGTTCTTGATCGTTGATCCAGCCTTTCCTATGGCAAGGCCCATGTCTCCAGGATTGACGACGAAGATAACACGATCGGCCTTTGAGTCGATTATGCAATCTCTAACGGAGGCGCCAGATATGTTCTGGAAAATGGACATCAGCCCCAATTCCTCTGAAGTAAGTTTGATCTTTTCAGGCAAATCTGAATCTGCACAACTTCCTGTTTTTTTCTTTAGGACCCCGTTATTGATGGCTTGAGAAGCAACTGTCAAGGAGAATTTTAGATCGAATCATTTGGTTGATTTAAACAAATATCACGCAAAGTGATTCAATAACAAGAGAATGTTTTGAATACAACAAAAAGGTGGACAGAGAGATGTCCGGGCTTGTATTTCATCTCAAAAACAGAGTAAGAAAAGAGAAAGGAATTCTCATTGTCCTCTTATTTCCATTTCTTCAGCAGCTACCCTATGGCGTAGACCGTTAACTATTCTTCTTCTTTTTCGTCGTCGTCGCCACTTTCGGACGAATCCTTCGGCGGAGCCTTTGTCTTCTTACTCTTCTTGCCTACGTCGCTCTCTTCCTTCTTTCCAGCCGATTTTGCCTTCCTAGATTCTTTCGGTTCTCCCGCCCCTTCCTCTTTGTTCTTGGTGGACTTTTTGCTAGCTTGCTTTGCCTTTCTCTTCGTTCCTTCTTCGACCTTTACTTCTTTTTCTTCCTCAGCGGGGCTTGTTTTTTCCTTTGCCGATGGGGATTTTCTCCTTACTTTCTTTGCTTCAGCCTTCTCTTCTGTTTTTTCTCCCTCTTTTTGCTGAGGCTGTTCCGCTTCTTCAGCTGGTTGGAGCGAAGTCAATGAGGTACCGGAGGGTGTCGAGCTCACGAGATAGTCTGCGGAGCTCGCGAAGGCCTTTAGGTCAGCATCGCCCGGAGACTTTACCGCAATAACCGACACCCTGAACGGGATACCGCATGCCCGCCCTAATTCTACTGGGTTTCCGTTGAATCTGATTGCAGGGATTGCGAGGGTCTTCGATTCGTCTAGAAGATTCTTTGGAATATTCGCTGAGGCAGACCATACGAGAAGTTTCGAGCCCTTTAGGGAGCTCAATACTTCCCTCCTTCCCACCACGTACTTTCCCGTCTTCGATACCAATTTCAGTTGTTTTTCCAATTCTCTTTCTTCTGGCATTTCGGCTATTCGCTCACGCCTTTTCTCTAGTTGCTATTGGATTGTGTGTTTACTTCTTTTCCTATTGACCGCGTAGCAGTTCTTCTCACGTTGGAAATTCGTTATTTTGCCTTGGTCAGGAAAGCTAGACTCCTCGCATGAAGACATCGATCATACCGGTTCCCACAGGGATTGGCAGACCGACGATCACGTTCTCGGTTACACCGCGGAGGTCTTCGGTTTCCCCTCGGACCGCTGCCTCAGCAAGCGTTGGGACTGTGATTTCAAACGCTGCTCTTGCAAGGACGCTTGTCTTCGTACCGGCAACGCCGTGCCTTCCGATCTGCTGCAAGAACCCTTTGCTCGTCATCAAGTCGGCAACCAAGTAGATATGCCTGATGTCAACTTCCAGGCCTTGCTCCTCTAGCGTGCTGATAATCTCCCTAACGAGAGCTGCTCTTGCAGCTTCGATCCCTAGAACTTGGTAGATCTCGAAAATGTTGTTTGTGGTCGTGCGGGTCTTGTCCACCCCTTCGATCGCCCTCACTCGCTGGAGGTTCGAGCCGGAAGTCTGAATCTTCCACTCCTCGCCTTCCTTTACTACGGTGACGCGGTCGATTCCAGGTATTCCTTTGACCTTCTGGTTGAGTATCTTGTTCTTGTGTATGTGCAGGGATGCAAAGTCGACGTCAATCTTTATCGAGATGATGTTTCGTTTCTCGTCAACCTCTACCTTGCGCTTTGGAGACTCTATGGCGGCGGCAATCTCTTTAATGCTGCACTGCCTCTCGATAAGCTTGTCCTTGCTGAGGAAGAGGAGTATCTCGCCAGCTGGGTCAACCTCTGCCCTATCTACGACGCTTATCACCTTTGTGAAGCGGATCTGGTTTGCAACCTTGATCGCCTTTTCGTTTGATTTCTTTGATTCCTCGTCGAGGAACACGTCCATGGAGGGCGTCGCTGGCTGTTTCCTAGCGTCGACAAGCTCGATTAGTCTTGGAAGTCCCAGCGTAACGTCGCGCTCTTTCACTCCCGCAAAGTGGAAGGTTCTCAGAGTCATCTGCGTTCCAGGTTCCCCGATTGATTGAGCCGCGACAATGCCCGAAGCCTCTCCGGGCTCGACCGTCCCCTTCTTAACTAGTTCGACGACGCGCTCGCAGACTTTCTCAACTGATTTCGGATCAAGCTTCGAACTCTTCAGTGCCCCGAGCAGATCCTCTTTCAGCTTGGGGTTTAGCTGCGGGGAGTACTTCTCCACGGCCCGTTCAATGGTCGACTCTGCAGCTGGGCGAGATGTGTCCGCAGATAATGCTGTTGTGTCTATCAACCTCTCTAAGTTGACTGCACGGCCGTGATCGCTCTTCGCCGGATCGATTCCATCCTCGCCGTACTTGAACTGGATAATGTTTCCGTTTGGATCCCTTACCGTCAGGTCGTACTCGACCTTAAGATGCTCGAGCGCGTTGACAAGCCTTCTCTGCATGTAACCGCTCTGCTGCGTCCTGACCGCGGTGTCTACCAGTCCTTCCCTTCCTCCCATCGCGTGGAAGAAGAATTCGATAGGGTTGAGCCCATCTCTGTAGTTTGACTTTACGAATCCTCTCGCGTCAGGGCTCGGATCTCCCTGGCTAAAGTGAGGTAGCGCCCTATTCTGATATCCCTTTTCGATTCTCTTTCCTCTGACAGACTGCTGCCCAAGCGCTGCGGTCATCTGACCGAGGTTGAGTGTAGAACCCCTGGCACCTGTCCTCGCCATAATGATTCCAGCGTTTGCAGTCGAGAATGATTTGTCGGCTATCCTTCCAGCCTTTTCCCTTGCTCTTGAGAGCTCGTTCGCAACGTAGAACTCCAAAGCGTCTTCTGGTGAGAGCCCTCTCGTCTCTGGTAAGGTGCCATTGTTGTACTGCGTGTTCAAGTCCTTGACTTTGGCGTAGGATTCGTTGAGAGTCTCGGTGATCTTGGTCCTTACGTCGATTGGAAGCTCTAGCTCGTCAAATCCATAGCTGAATCCGGAGCGAGTGATGAATGCCTTGAGAAGCCTCAGGATAGAATTGAGAAAATTCCTCGCTTCGTCGGTGCCATAGTCCTTGGCGATTCTGTGAAGTATCGAATCAGACTCTTCAGCGCCAATCGCCGCGCGATCAATGACTCCACTGAGCAGGCTGCCGTTTTTTATGACGACATCCTTACCAGCACCCCTCGAGCTCTTTTCCCATTTTGATACGAGAACGTAGTTGAAGTCCCTGGGCAGGAAGAGAGAGAATAGTTGCCTCCCCGAGTACAGCGGCTGCGGGTCTGTCTTCTCAGGCTTGGGCAGATCTGCATCTGCAGGCAATCCACCCGCCACCGCAAGATTTGTGAACTCTTCCTTTGTCAGGTACGTGCCGTCTTTTGTCAGAAGGTATGCGGCTGTCAAAAAGTCCCTGATGCCACCGATTATCGGACCACCGTATCTTGGTGAGAGAATTTGATCCTGTACCCTCATCAAGGTGAGTGCCTCAGATCTTGCTTCCTCGCTCTGGGGGACGTGAAGATTCATCTCGTCCCCGTCAAAGTCAGAGTTGTATGGTGGACAGACAGCTGGATGCAACCTGAAAGTCCTGTAGGGCAACACTTTGACGTAGTGTGCCATGACTGACATTCTGTGAAGCGATGGCTGGCGGTTGAAAATCACAATGTCTCCATCGGTTAGGTGTCTTTCAACGACGAAGCCTGGCGAAAGAGAGTCCGCGTGCATTTGAAGATCTGTAACATAATCCAGCCTGATCTTGATTCCGTCTGGTCTGATGATATAGTTCGCACCAGGATGCTTGAATGGTCCGTTGAGGACAAGTTTCTTGAGAAATTCAAGGTTCCAGGGTGACGCCTTTTCTGGAATTGTAAGCTTTCTTGCGACCTCGAATGGAATCCCTACCTCTGAAATGTCAAGCGAGGGATCGGGCGAGATAACGGTGCGACTCGAAAAGTCAACCCTCTTTCCAGACAGACTGCCTCTGAACCTTCCTTCCTTACCCTTGAGCCTCTGGCTGATGGTCTTCAACGGGCGTCCGCTCCGGTGGTGAGCTTGCGGGATGCCTGAAACCTCGTTGTCAAAGTAGGTTGTCACGTGGTACTGGAGCAGGTCGACCAAGTCCTGTACGATCAGAGGGGGAGTTCCTGACTCTTTGCTCTCCCTCACTCTTTGATTGACACGGAGAATGTCTACAATTTTGTGTGTCAGGTCGTCCTCTGACCTGATTCCTGATTCTAATGTGATCGAGGGTCTGACCGCGACCGGTGGAACTGGGAGGACTTGGAGTATAAGCCACTCTGGGCGAGCACTCGATGGGTCGTAGCCCATCAGCTTCAAGTCGTCGTTTGTAATCCTCTCTAGTCTTTCCCTGATTGCAACAGGGAGCAGCCTAGTTGCTCCGCCGCTCTCGGTAATCTCGTGGAAAACCGTGGGCTTTGTGAACTCGATCTCGTACTGTCCTCGTCCGCAAAAGTAGCACTGCTTTGCCTTCTTGACCTTGCTGAGAATCTCTTTGGATATGATTTCAACCAGCATCGGCGAGGAAGAAGATTTCTCATCCAGCTTCTTTCTGTACTCCGCAATATCCTCCTCTGATAGGAGTAGTCTACCGCAAGCCCTGCATGTGGAAATGAGAAGCTTGTGCACTTCATCAACGAAGGCTATGTGGATGACTGGTTCCGCCAGTTCGATGTGACCAAAGTGCCCTGGACACTTGGGGGCTGTGTTCCCGCAGGACGCGCATTTTTGTCCTGGCTCCAGAGTCCCGAGCCTGTTGTCCATCAGCCCTCCTTGAACGGGCATTCCGTCCTCATCGTAGGTTTCCGGAGCCGTGATTTCTGCGACACTGTACTTTCTTATCTCGCTCGGAGAAAGAAATGCAAACCTTATTCCACCGACTGCCTTTATTGATTCTTCAAGTGACATATGGATCTAGTCAAACCTCTCTCTTAGAAGTGCGTCTTCCCCTTTCTTTACTTCCACTGTTCTTTTGCTCAGACTTTATCCTTCAGCTGCAACCTAGGAGCAATGTTGAGGCTCATCATTTCCTGGAGCAGGAGTTTGAAGGCGTAAGCTATGACCACAGTGGATATCCTAGCCGCATCGCCGTCTACCCTGCAAACGTACTTGCGCTGCTTTGCATCGAAGTAGGCGATGAGTCCACACTTTTCGCATACGTGAACTTCAGTCTTGTCCGCCTCATCAAGCAACCTGTCCTTGAGAACCATTGAGGCGCCGTATGCAATGAGGCAGTCCCTCTCCATCTCTCCAAACCTAAGACCGCCGCCTCTAGCTCTGCCTTCGGTGGGCTGCTTTGTGAGCATCTGAACCTGTCCTCTTGCTCTGGCGTGAATTTTATCAGCTACCATGTGGTGCAGCTTCTGGTAAAAGACGACGCCGATGTAAACGTCCGCTGCGAATTTGCGACCGGTCCTGCCGTCGTACATCGCTTCGCGGCCAGTTGGGGCAAACCCGTTCTCCTTCAGTGTCTCCTCAAGTGATTGCGAACTTTCTCCTGAGAACGCAGTTCCATCGACTGGCTTCCCTCTGAGCGCCGCAGCCTTTCCTGCTAGGGACTCGATGAACTGACCCGCTGTCATTCGGGATGGGAACGCGTGTGGGTTGATTATTACGTCTGGGACGAGACCTTCCTCAGTGTAGGGCATGTCTTCCTGGTTGACGACCAGACCGATCACTCCCTTCTGTCCGTGTCTTGAGGCAAATTTGTCCCCAATTTCGGGAACACGCATGTCTCTGACACGAACCTTGTACATCTTGCCTCCTTCTTCGTTCTCGGTCAGGAAGACGGCGTCAACGACTCCGTTCTCACTTGCCCTAACTCCAATCGACGTATCGCGACGGTACGGTCCTTTGATTTCAAACTCCTTGTATTCTTCCATGAATCTTGGAGGGCTGGTTCTGCCGATGATGACATCTCCGCCGGTCACCTGGGCCTCGTGCATGACAACGCCATCCGACTCGATGAGTCGGTAGTACTTTTCACCTCTGTATCCGCGTATGTTCGCGTCGGCTCTTGGCACTTCAAACGTGTCCTTCATGCCGCCGAGGTATTGCTTCGCCTCAGCTTCGTACAACCTGTAGAATATCGACCTAGCGAGTCCCCTGTCAATAGCAGATTTGTTGAATATGATCGCATCCTCAATGTTGTACCCTTCAAAGGATAGGACTGCAACCACTGCATTCTGCCCCGTTGGTCTGTCGTCAAGGTTTAGGAGTGACGTAGACCTCGTCTTGACGAGCGGAGGTTGCGGGTATACCAGAAGGTGTTCGCGGACGTACGTGCTGAACGGATAGGTAGGAGTTGGAAATCCTAGAGATTGCTTTGCCATTGCCGACTCGTATGTGTTCCTCGGTGACTGGTTGTGTTGTGGATACGGGATGATCGATGCGGCAATTCCAAGTATTCCCGCAGGATACATCTCGAGGTGCGTGGACTTGTCCGACAGGTGCTTGATGTCAATTGCAATCAGGGCGTTTTCTTCTTCGTTCGCATCTATTAGTTCGATTACGCCCATCTGAACAAGATCCCTCCAGTTAAGCTGTCCAGATTCCAGTCGCTTGATCATTTCAGGCGCGAGAAGCGGCCTTCCTCCTTCGCAGATTATCAGCGGCCGCAATACCCTGCCCGAGTTTGTTGAAATGTAGACTCTATTTATGCCACCTTCCTTAGAGGCGGGGAAGTAAGCAATGCATGCGTGCGGGTGTATCTGCCCCTCGCGGCGTAGCTTCCTGAATGATCTTGCAAGCGCATCGCCGTCCTTGACAAATCCGACGAAACGACCCTCGACGAAGACCCTGCATCCATCAATCTTTGTCTTGTCGTCTGCTTCCTTAAATGGGCGGACACCAAGGTCGTAGAGCTTTGCGACGACTTGTGCTGATGGCACGCTGACGGAGATGAGTGCGGAGAGTGCGATGTTCTTTACTAGTCCGCAGTTTGAGCCTTCCGGAGTTTCACTTGGACAGATTCTGCCAAAGTGGGTTGCGTGAAGGTCCCTCGCTTCGAAGTTCGGCTGGCTCCTTGAAAGAGGTGATTGGATCCTGCGGAGGTGTGAAAGTGTAGAAAGATAATTTGTCCTGTCCAGAAGCTGAGTCACGCCCACCTTGCCCCTTCCCCAGTTTCCAGTTGCAATCGCGTTGTTGAGCTTGTCAGTAATGATTCCGGGCCTTATCGCCGCGCCGACCACATTGAGTCCTCTTCGCTGTCCAGTACGCTCAAGCTGGTACTTCATGTCCCTCGCAAGGTTCCTGAAAGCGGTGCGGAAGAGGTCGGCAATCATCTGTCCGGCGAACTTGATCACCTTGTTTCCATAGTGGTCCTTGTCATCAGGTTCGATGAGCCCGATCCTGAGCTCGATCAGCTTGCAGACTGCCTCTCCCAGGAAGATCGCCTTGTCGTACCTGTCGTCCTTCGTCTTCCCCAAATGAGGAAGGAGACCCCAATCTAAGACCGATTCAGCCCTTCTGAGCCTAAACTCATCAAGCATTCCGTGGGCGACCCTGTTGCCAATGTACATCAATGCATCCTTGGAAGTCTTGGCCTCGATTGCCTTCTCGAATGATACTTCGAGCCTGTCCTGAATCTCAGGCTTTAGTGACACTGCGTCAGCAATTTCTTTGTCGGTCTCAAGACCCAGGGCGCGCATGATGATAACAAGCGGCAGGTCAACCGGAGAGCTTGGGAGCTTTACGCTGATTGATTCATCCTGCTTTAACGTAATCTCTAGTTTCGCTCTGTAGCCAACAATTGAGGAGTAGACCTTTGCCTTGTAATTTGTGACACCGCCAATCTTCTCCATGTCAACGAGGATCTTGTTCGGAGATAGGTCTTCTAATCCAACGATCACGCGCTCCGAACCGTTGATGATGAAGTATCCTCCCGGGTCCTTGGGATCTTCGCCCACCTCGATTAACTGTTGAGGATTCATCGTAGCCAGCATGCATCGATCAGACTTTACCATGACCGGCAGGTCTCCGATGTGCTGCTCCTGGGATTCTCTTACAATTCCATCCTCCTCAACAGTCATGTCCACGAAAATAGGAGAGGCATAGGTGAGATTGCGCAGTCTTGCTTCGAGCGGGAGAATATTACTCACTGATCCGTCGATTTCGACGACTCGCGGGAGCTTTAGCTTTAGTTTTCCAAACTTTACCTTGTAGGGCGTGCCCACAGTCTCAATATCGATCGAGCCAATCTCGTCAATAATGCTCTGCAAACCACGCTGAATAAACTCGTTATACGAGTTAAGATGCTGCCTGGCGACTCCTTCTCTCGTCAAAATATCCTGAAGGACCGGCCAAGCATCGTATTGCTGCTGGATTCCTCTTTGCATTTTCTTTAACTAAACAGCCTCCACAACATACCGATAGTACGTCGTCTCGCCTGCAGTATCGCTTACTCTGGTGATCTTCACCATGTCGCCGGGTTTTGCCCCGATCTCGCGAACGACAGGGTCCGTAGCAAATAGAAACGGGAATTGATCTTCGGTTGCGCTGTACTGCGCCACGATTTGCTTCTTTTCTTCCTCGCCGATTATCTCGTGCTTTGGAACTAGAACGTGATCTGTTACTTTTGGTTCTTCGACTGCATCCTCTTTCCTAGTCTTTTTAGCCACTATAAAACGACCTTCGATGACATACCCTACGGTAGAAAACAGGAGATTACAGATTCTCGGGCCGAACCCTATATAGGCATTATGCCTGTTTGGGCCGTCTCAAGAATCAGGTTTTGATAATTTGTCATGGTAGTAATAAGAATTATTTTTCCAGACTTGGCATGATTTTCGCTACCTACTTTTGCCGACCTTCAATACTAGAAGACTCCTTGCCTGATTCTAGCGGATAAGTCAAGCCCGAATCTCTTCTTATCATGCAGGATTTTGAATTATACAGCCTTGCAGCATATTTTTGCCTTCAAAAACAACACTCAATACTTCTTCGGTGTCCGAGCTGGGTAAAGTTCTGAATAAGGCACTTCCCAACCAGCTCAAAAATGGCTCAAAGGTGGGTGTATTTTTTTTGGTTAGAATTGACTCCCTGTCTTGACAAATTCTACTATGAGAATGGCGAGGTTGAGGAGGAGACAGAGGAATAATTCTGGGTTGACGGGGTTACCGCCACTACAGTGACCGTAGTCGTGATAGTGTAGTTTGTAATGGCTATGGTTGCGTACGTCACTGTCACATTGACTATGTGTACACTTACACTAGTTTCCCAAGTTGTGTGAGTTCCAGTTATCGTTGTACTGTTTGTTTGTCTAGTGAAAATCGTCGCGGTCTCAATCCTAGTATTGGTCGCGCTCACAATGTGTGTAACAAATCTTGTTGAAGTCATGAAGGAAGTGTTGATCGACTGTGATGTTTGAGCAGAAGACGAATCAAAACTCTGGGAGGAGGACGTTCTCCCATCGGCAAGACGGGTGCCCTTGTTCATGTAAGCGAGACCACTCGCAGTACCGATTATGAGTGTAAGGATCAGAACGACTATCAATATCAAAAGGGGCAATCTTCGGCGATAGCTGACCTGCATTTCGAACTTTCGTGGAGGAGATGAAGACGAACTTAGTAAATTGATCTGAGCCATTGCTACATTCGTTGGAGCCAAGTCCCCCCAGCGCGAACCGACCAAGGCGCCGTGATTAAACCGACATAGTATCAGTTCTCTGAATCAAAGCTTCACACAATCCTATTTTGGCAGCGCTCCGGTTCTGTCTGACTTGATCACTTGTAGCGAAATCTGCTACAGCCAACCTAGTAATGAGCGGGATCGAATCGTCTCCAACCTTGTGCATATTTTCTGTATAATGCATCTTTTGCTGTTCGTCTCAGAGAATAAGCCATTTACAGTGTGTTCTAGCGCTTCAATTTCGGGTCCAATATGAAATCACGAACAAAAAATTGTAAGTAGGAAAATGATAATTTTCTTATATCTTCAACACTCCACTGATAATCCGCACCCGAGGCCATATAGCGAGATAGATAAGAGATGACAACTCAGACCTCTGTTTCCGAAAATGTTCTACTTTTAGAAGAAGCATACGGACTGGGAAAGAACCTTTTGGGCGGAAAGGGCCATGGTTTGGCTGAAATGACCCATGCAGGACTCCCTGTTCCTCCCGGCCTGATAATCACGACCAAAGTGTGTTCGGAGTACTATGAAAACGGTGAAAGGTTTCCTGAGTATCTCATGCCATCCATCCTCGAGAAAATGAAGAAGATTGAGGAAAGGACAGGGAAGAAATTCGGAAAATCGCTTCTTGTTTCAGTAAGGAGCGGCGCCCCGCTCTCGATGCCCGGAATGATGGATACTGTCCTTAATCTTGGGCTGAATGACGAGGTGCTAAAGTATCTAATCTCCTCGACGGGAAACGAGCGGTTTGCTTACGATGCCTATCGCAGATTCATCCAGATGTATGGAAAGATAGTCGAGCATATCGAAGGCTCAAAGTTTGAGGACATGATTCAGGAAAAGAAGAACAAGCGCGGAGTGAAGAATGATGTCGACCTCGGTACGCACGATCTCTCAGAACTGGTACAGGAATTTAAGTCACTGTTTCAACGAGAAACGGGTAAAGAGTTTCCTCAAGACCCAAAGGAACAGTTGAGGCGTGCAATCGAAGCTGTTTTGCTTTCTTGGAACGGAAAGCGCGCTAAGGAATATAGAAGATTCTACAAAATTGACGAAAAGATGGGGACAGCCGTTAACATTGTGGCTATGATTTTTGGAAACACTGGTGACAGATCCGGTTCCGGTGTCGGATTCACCAGAAATCCAAACACTGGAGAAAACAAGCTGTTTGCCGAATTTCTGATTAATGCACAGGGAGAGGACGTGGTCTCCGGCGCAAGAACTCCATACTCAATTGAGGAAATTGAAGAAAAGTTCCCTGATCTATACGCCCAGCTCCAATCTATTGCCACATTGCTCGAGAAGCATTATCGCGACATGCAAGATTTCGAATTCACCGTGGAAAACGGAAAGCTCTGGATGCTCCAAACTAGGACAGGAAAGAGGACTGCGCAATCCGCAGTCAAGATAGCTCTTGATATGGTCAAGGAAGGACTCATATCGAAGGAGGATGCCACTCTTAGAGTTGATCCACTCCAACTAGATCAGCTCCTCCACAAACACATTGATCCCAATGCTCACGTAGATGTACTCGTAAAAGGAATAGCCGCGAGTCCTGGAGCCGCCGTAGGTAAGGCCATCTTCGATACAAACAAAGCTGCGGAATTGGGGAAGCTTGGCGAGAGTGTAATCCTCGTAAGGAGGGAGACTGCGCCCGAAGACATTCACGGCATGATCGCAAGCCAAGGTGTGCTCACCCAGAGGGGCGGCAAGACTTGCCATGCGGCGGTTGTCGCGAGGGGAATGGGCAAACCGGCAGTGGTCGGCGCCGAGTCTCTTGTCATACTTGACAATCATGCAAAGTCTGGAGACGTAATTATTGGCGAGGGCGATATCATCACCATAGACGGCGGAACAGGCGATGTAATACTCGGAACCGCACCTCTTGTTGACGCAGAGATTTCAGAAGATCTGGACGAGTTCCTAACGATGGCTGATTCGTTCAGGCGCAACGGAGTCTGGGCCAATGCAGATACTCCCACCATGGTCGCAAAGGCTATCGAGTTCAAGGCGGAGGGCTTTGGTCTCGTAAGAACCGAGAGAATGTTCAACGCAAAGACGAGGCTTCCCTATGTGCAAAGGATGATCATCTCCGACACGGTCGAGGAGAGGAAGAAATGGCTTGAGAAGCTGAAAGAGTTCCAGAAGAAAGACTTCTTGGAGATATTTCTGGCGGCTAAGGGGAGACCTGTTGTAATAAGGCTACTGGACCTGCCTCAGCACGAGTTCCTTCATGCTCCCGCAAGCCCTGAGCTTGGAGACCTCATTGCCAAGAAACTGCCTACTTTGAAGGAAGACAATCCGATGCTCGGACACAGAGGCATACGACTAGGTGTCACATATCCCGAGATCTATGAGATGCAGTCACAGGCCATAGCCGAGGCAAAGGCAGAGGCTGAGGAGCGGGGTGTCAAAGTCAAGGCCGAGATAATGCTTCCTCTGACCTCGGAGGCTTTGGAGTTGAGGCGGCTCCGTGAGCTCATTTCAAAGCCACTCCACGACTCCCCAATCGGGACGATGATTGAGACGCCGAGAGCGGCGGTCACGGCGGGAGAGATTGCAAAATCAGCAGACTTCTTCTCGTTTGGGACGAACGACCTAACCCAGATGACATTCGGAATGTCGAGAGACGACGCGGAAGGCAAGTTCCTGGTAAAGTACGTTGAGGAGAAGCTTCTGCCAAACAACCCCTTCGAAGTGATAGACAAGGAGGGAGTCGGGAGGCTGATGACGATTGCTGCGGAGGAAGGAAGGAAGTCAAACCCTAGATTGGAGGTCGGGGTCTGCGGAGAGGCCGGGGGAGACCCAGAGAGCATAGAGTTCTTCATCACCAAGGTTGGCGTCAACTATACTTCCTGCTCGCCCTACCGAGTTCCAATTGCAAGGCTCGCGGCCGCGCAGTCCGCAATAAGGAATAGCAGCAAGGAACTCGACAAGGAAGGCAGGAAGAGTTACGCGGCATCCGTGTAGGCGCGAAACGATCGGAAGTTTAGGGCGCGACCGCCAAAGACCAACGAGTCCTGGAACAGGCATCGCGCCCTAATACTTTAGCATTTTCCGAGAGATGATTTTTCTTCTCCAGCTGTCACTTGTTCTGCTCAGAGAATTGGTAAATTGGACGTAGAGTGTAGCGTTTTTTCTTAGCACTAACGCTTTACTTTGTAGTTTGAAAGTATTCGATTCAGTATCAAGGCGAGCTTAAAGTCGTAGTTGCTGATGCCATCGACATCGTGCGTTACAAGATCTATTTTCACAGTGTTGTAGACGTTGAACCACTCTGGATGGTGATCGAGCTTTGCTACTTCAAGTGAGGCTCGAACCATGAAGGACATCGCGTCCTCAAAGCTTGCAAACTTGATTTCTCTATGCAGCTTTCCCCTCTCAATCGACCATCCCTTCACCTTCGGGAGTTCTGCATTTATCTCGTTTCTTGAAAGCTTCCTATACTCCTCGGACATGAGTTGACACTAGGTTCTTGGGTTTCCTAAAAAGGTATGAGAGCCCCTAATCTTGATCTACTAACTTCATGTCAACGAGGAACGGTAGGGCTACTGTCGTTGAATACACGCCTTAAGATTCATAAAGTCGGATAGATTGAACCAAGCAAAAGTCCAAGGAGACTCCAAAGGCAAAGAAAGACTCATGCTTGTCGATAGTAAATCTGGTAAGAGAAGGAAAGTCGGGGTGCTCATCTCGAGCGGAGTCCTCGCAATAATCGGCGGCGCCCTCATTATCACTAGCGGTTATCGAACGCAGGGCTTTCTCTTGACCACGCTGGATTTTGCAAATCAGCACTTTGGATCACGTCTCCCTCCTCTGCTTGAGATTCTGACCAGTACTTCGATAGCCATCTTCGCGATCGTCATCGCGCTCGGCGGATTGCTTGTGGTTCTCGGCGGAATAGTCATCATGGCGAGCCACACGTCCACTGGGCGATTACTCATCGCACTTGGCGGAGGAGTGGGTTTTATTGGAATCGCAATATCAATAGGGCTGGAAATAGTTACCACTCGAGGTTTCTATTCTATCATTTCGCACTATGATTACTGGGTAGGAGTAGTTGTTGCTAGTGTCGCAAGATACCTAGCTAAGAAAGCGAGTTAGTCCCACTCTCAGTCACTCTTTCTGTCAGTTTCACGAACGACGCCAAAGTAGGAGAGTTACATTTAGGCAACCCGCCCGCGTGCGACGGCTACGACTATCGAGAATATATAAAGCAAAGATCTACTTCCTTCGCCGAAGGGCAGAGCCTAGATCGTCAATGTCTGCCCTAATTACTACTTGCTGCACGGCAATAGTCCCGAGAATCTCATGAATGGTTCGCGCCGTTTCCCGCTTTAAATACCATAATAGCACCGTTACGTACCCCCTCTAGGGGGGTACCCCATTGAATTCTCGACAATTGTCGAGAAATCCAAAAGTGATTAGAGTGGAATATCCTCCTCTGAATCATGGAGTTGCTGAGAGTGAAAGATCATGCAAGCCATAAAAGTCGGCCCGCAACTAGGGCATAAACATTAAGAAAGAAGCTGTTTTTGCTGATAAGAGCCGCGAAGAGAGTATTCCTGTTTGTCGGCCCTGACTTGCTTGCATCTTGGATTAGCCCATTCGCTACGATTTAGGCGTATGGATTTCGGCTGAAGGTGGCTGGATGGACTCTTTGAATCTAGATATTGTCATAAGTGAGAGACAATGCGCTAGCTTCTCCAATGCTTCACTCCGATTCGTCAGTTCCTGGGGAACCTTCGCCAGCATCACTTTGAGCCGTGGTGAATTGTGCAGGCTGAGACGATGGCGGCCTTTTTTGAATATATGCGTAGTTTCTGGGATACCCTTGCCTCGTGAGGACATTTTCTCTAACAAGGTCGGTCAAAGCATGCGAGACCGCAGTTCTATCGTAGTGGTAACCCATCCTCGCAATTTCCTCGTGAACATCTGATAGCGACCTGGCCTCAGCAAACCACTGGTTCTGCCAGAGCTCAAAAATAAGTCCCCTGCATGTTTTGTTCTCGGTCGATTCGCCAGCAATTTGCGAAGGGCCTGTCAATGGCAATTGCGCAGGTGACTTGCTCTCCAAGGATGAGAGCACGCTTTCAATTGCCTGCTTCAACTGGCTCTCGGTGCAGGTAATCTCGACCTCCCAACCTGCCTTCTTCAGCTTGACGGTTATGAGTCTCGGAGTTTCTTCCATCGCAAATCAATTGCTCAACAATATAATGTGCATCTTGCGCAATACTTAAAACAATAGCCTTTGTATACGCATCTTGCGCAAGATGAACAACCAATTAAGTATTATTCCTGCATCCTCGGAATCTCAATTTGAGGAGCGCTCTTTCGACCTAAATCTAGCACTTTTTGGCAAGGAGAAGCTTCAATCTAGACTCTCAAGCCTTTCAGGAAAGAAAGTGTTCTTCAGGTCTGACTTTTCTAAAGAGACAATTCCTCTTCACAGTCCCGCAGATGCCTCTCTTGCGGGAAGCGCGATGCCCTACCAGGTTAAGGAAATTATCAGTTCGTCTCCACGGCACCGATTGGTCGTTGGGGTTGATTCCTCTTGCGCCCTAATTGGTGAGACTGACGAGGGTGCGATTTACGCAGGGAGGGTCGCAGTAGTATATGCTAGTCGATCAAAGGTTATCAAATATTGCAGAGCAGGCCCCATAATATTCTACCTTGACCCTACTACGATTCGCGCGGAGTTAGGACCTGAGGCTTACGGCAAGGTAGCCCGTCTAATCCTACATGATAGAACACTTGCTGAAAGATTCATACGTACGCAACTCGAGCGAAGCGCGCAACTCGAAGCGAGCAAGATATGCTCTGATTCGCTCATACTTGTCGATGGTTCGTTGAGGTC
The DNA here is from genome assembly GCA_021325255.1 of Nitrososphaerota archaeon. Next base: position 46,513 of record JAJPHP010000048.1, read on the forward strand.
CTCCATCCTTGAGCCCAAGAGCCACGACCTGAAGCAGCTCGAACGCACTTCCGAGGAGAACTTTAACCAGCTTGTTGGAATATCCAAGGCCTCCAGCGTTAAGTTTCTGGCAAAGACTGCGACGACGCTCCAATCACTGAGGAAGGGGGGCGTTTTCATCGATGTCACGGAGTCTGTCCGTGCTTTGATTCCATCGATACAGTGCAGGGTGCTTCTTGCAAAATTCAACCAAAATTCTCAGGTTTTTCGCGTAGACTTTTCGTACCAGAATGCAGAGGACGAGTCGCAGGTTCTTTGCGACCTCAAATTCAATGATATCATGTTTAGGGGGTATCCAGAAACGCTTAGGCTTGCGCATCATCTCTCAGTTTTCGATGCTTCGACGGTTTCTTCTGTCAGGAGTTACCTTTCATCGAAATGCGGAATCATCCACGTTCCATCGGACGACCTCAGGGCGACTATTCTCGGGCGCCTAGTATGATGATGACAAGAGTTCAGAGAGTTACTTCGAACTGGGGGCATGAGACTCAAAATTTGAGAATTCTCGAGAAGCAGGGTGATGAGATATCGATAGTCGCGCTGCCGAGCGAATCGATCTTCCAAGGCGATTACCTTGAGATTCTTGACGAGTCCAAGGCAGGTTCGGTAATAGTTCAGGTCTACGACGAATCCTACATTCCCAGCCAATCGCTGACCGAGGACATCATCAGGGATCAAATCATAGAGGCCAGTGCCAATGGAACGGAGCTCGACCCTTACGAGATCTCCGGAGTGTCCCAGATGATAAAGGACATGAGGCTGCTAAAGTGTAAGGTCAGGGGGAGCATACAGAATGGCTTGATGATCCCTAACGTATCTTGGCTCCCTTCAAGGTCAAAATCCAGAGTGAGGAAGATCTCACAGTCTAGGCTGCTCGACCTGTCAGGACAGATTGGCACAGCGAAAATTCAGATCGGCACGACCAAAGATGGCGAGTCATTTTCGGTACTCGGCGAATCTCTCGACGGAAACCTTTCGATCATAACAGGGAAGAAGGAATCGGGCAAGTCTCATCTCTCAAAGATACTCGTGAGTTCGCTAGTCAGCGCTGGTGCTGTCGTGATAATTTTTGATCTCAACAACGAGTACGAAGGACTGGCACTGAACCGGGACGGGGCAAAGAATCAGCTTTCCGAGAAGGTGAAGGTTCTGGAGCCGGGTCGGAACCTGAAATTCTCTCTTGATTATTTGGGTGAGTATAGCCTGATTTCCCTCATGCAGCACGTGCTCGACGCACCCGGTGCTTCGCTGAGGGAGTTCATCAGAATCATAAACAGCCTGGAACAGTCGGGCAAGCTGAACCTCACCACGTTGGGCGAGACGATCCAGAATTGGCGCTGCAACGAACTCGTCAAGGATGCCCTGCACGCGAGATACCAGACGATGAGGAGCTCTGGAATTTTTGCAGAGGACTCTCAGGAGGGCATTCGGGTCGATTCGATGATGCGTTCGCTGCTGCCAGGCGGTGGCGCCCTAATAATTTCGCTAAAGAGATCATCTTCTCTTTCGAAAAGGATGCTCGTCGAGATTGTCTTGAGCAAACTTGTTCAGCTTCTTGAAAGGGAGACAATCCCTCCTGTCTTTCTCTTTGCTGAGGAGGCTCATTTGTATCTGCGGGAGACGTATTGGGACGACATTGTTACAAGGATGAGGCACTTTGGAATTTTCACTACTCTAATCACAAATCAACCTGACGCGATAAACTCTGGCATATACAGGCAAGCGGACAACATCTTCCTATTCAACTTTACAAATGAGGCTGATCTGGACATGATTGCCAAGGCTTCTACTGCTGATTCGCAGACAATACGATCTATAGTGCGAACTCTTCCAAGAAGACACTGCTTGATCCTGGGAAAGGTTGTTGCGGATCTGCCCATGCTCGTCAAGGTCGGCGAGACAAAATTCATGACCCTGGGTCAGACCAAGAGATTCTTCAATAGAAATGGCTCGGACAGAAAGGTAGCTCTCATTGCGCCTGGCGCCGTTTAATACAAGTAAATAAGTCAGCGCTGTCTCTCCATTTCTTTTCAATAAGTGTGCGTAATAGCCCGAACTACTTTCCTTAAGAAGGACTTAAATCGACACTTGTCGTAGGTTTTCGGCATGAGCCAGGAGTACGTCGAGTTCGCCTCGCAGATTGCAGGTGAGGTTGTAATAAGTGATAACCCTGGCGACACGATGCGCAAGTGGCGAGAGCGCATCGCGGTAAAACAGGCGCTTCTTGCACGTGAAATGGGACTCTCGCCATCCGTCCTTAGCGACTATGAGAGCGGAAGGCGTGCTTCACCTGGAGTGGGTTTCATAAAAAAATACGTGTATGCTCTAGTCAAGCTCGACCAAAACCAGCACAAGCTTCTCCAGCGTGAAGTTGAGCCCAAGGACAAATCGGCGATTTTGGCGATTGGAGAGTTCAAAGAGCCGGTCCTGGCGAAGACTCTTCTTGAGCTTGTGGGCGGCACTGTTGTTACAGGAGCTGACAGGCTGAACACTGAAATCTACGGTTATACCGTTCTCGATTCGATCAAAACGATATACGCGCTTTCGGGATTTGACTTTTACAAGATCTACGGGGCTACCACAGAGAGGCTGCTTGTCTTCACCAAAGTGGGAATGGGGCGCTCCCCGATGGTGGCGATTCGCGTTGTACACCTGAAGCCCCGCATGGTCATACTCCACGGCCCGAAGGAGATTGATCGGGTGGGTGTAGCCCTCGCGGAGAAGGAACGAATTATTCTTTCTCTTGCAGGTCCCAAGAGCGAAGAGCAGATCATCCAGGACCTGAAAAGCATCTGCTGACGGAAAGCGAACACAGGAGAGAATAGGATCGCATAGGAAAATTTGTCATTCTTCCTGGGAACCTGAAAAGAAGATAGCGAGAAATACGTCGCCTTAGGAGAGTCGAAACTAGTACACGTCACAATAGGCAATAGATTAGTCGCATCATCGACTCTGAAACTTTGGACTGACTGATTCCACCTTTCTTTCTTCAATTCCTTTTCCAAAAGTCATCTAGCAAAAAGGTCAAGGACAAATTCTGGAAACTTTTCCCTCATAACAGTTTGACGGAGAAAAATCAAGAGTGACTAAGGCACGAATTAGGTGAGAAGACGAGAAAGAGAGCGCAGTGGAAAATACATGAAAATGATGCGTGCGAACAGACGATGAAAACACTCAATTACAGCAAGAAAATAGAGATTTTCTGCACCTGGCTCTGGGATCTTTCGAAAGGTCCCTGAGCGCGACGAACCAAGCGTATAGTTAGGATAAATGATCGCGGAGATCAAAGGGTTACAATGCTGATCTCGCCACTCGTGCTTCTCGCGGGCCTTGTGTTCATAATTGCCCTCGCTATGCTCGCAATCAAGGCGCGTGCGATCGACACATCGGGTGGGCTTGCTGGAATTGCAATAACGTTCGTCACTTTCGTCGCAGGCGGACCCAGTTGGCTCGTGATAGTCGTTGTTTTCTTCGTGGGTTCTTCGATTCTGACGCGCTTTCGGTATGATTACAAAGTAAAACTCGGGTCTGCCCAGGAAAAGGGTGGTACGCGATCGTGGCCAAACACAGTGGCAAACGGAGGAGTCGCAGCCCTATTGGCCGTCGCCGAGGTTGCTTCACATCGGGACATATTTGTTATAGGCTTTCTGACCTCTGTCGCAGCGGCACTGGCAGATACTGTGGCAACGGAAGTGGGACTGCTCAGCAGATCAAAGCCCCGGTTGATTACTGATATCCGGAGATTCGTTGCCGCAGGTACTTCGGGCGGGGTGTCTTCGCTTGGAGAGGGCGCATCTATTGCTTCAGCTTTCGTGATCGTAGGCCTTGGAGGATTGCTTTCCATAATTGGAGGATCTTCCGGAATCCCCATTGTTCCGGCTGCCGTATCCATCGTTGTTGGAGCCATCGCAGGTACAACGTTTGACAGTCTTCTAGGTGCAACGATAGAGGCCACGAGAAAATGCGTTGTCTGCGCCGCATATACGCAGTCAGCCTATCACCACGATAGGGAGACGGTTCTCATTAAGGGCTCCAAGTATGTGGACAACAACATGGTAAACGTTCTTGGGATAATTGGGGGAGTTGTTGTGGGAGTGCTTCTCTACGTCTTGCTTCGATAAAGCAGTTAGGCATCTCTGAGCGAGTTCAAGATTCCCGGAAGTTCAGATATTTTTAATCTCTTCTGCATCATCGAATCCCTCTCCCTGAGCGTCACGGTATCGTCCTCGAGGGTCTGGTGATCGACAGTGATACAGTAGGGCGTTCCGATCTCGTCCATCCTCCTATAGCGCCTTCCTATCGCACCTGAGTCATCGTAGAAGCTTGCGAAATCCTCCTTCTTTAGTCTCTCAAAAATTGCCCTCGCTTTGTTCTCAAACTCCGGCTTGGAAATCAAAGGGAAGACGGCGGCCAGGTACGGGGCGACTCGCGGTGAGAGTCTCAATGTGTCTCTGTTTTGCTCGTGGTAGTAGTATGAATCGAGCAAAGCGAAAACGCTTCTGTCAACGCCTAGACTCAGCTCGATGACGTGGGGAAGTACCTTGCGATCCTCATCCATAACAGATAGATCTTTCTTGCTCATCCTAGCGTGCCCCGAGAGATCATAGTCCGTCCTATAGTTACACGCGACGAGTTCAAGCCAGCCCAGCGATGTGTTGACCTCGAAATCGAAAGCGGAAGTGGTGTAGAATGCCCTGTCAGATGGGGAAAGCTCGCGAAACCTCGTGTTTTCTTTCTTGAAGCCCACAGCTTCGTAGAACTCTTGGAGTAGAGCGAAGTAGTAGGAGATTATCTCCAGCCCTCCAAATGCAGCTACAGCCTCGGATGCGGAGTATTGTTTTGTCTTGGCCGCCAAATCTTCCGAAGGAGAATACGGCTGCGAGAGCACGTTCATCCTCGTGTCCTTTATCGTGTCAAATTTTGCGGCGTCGAATTTGCTCGCAGGATTGAAAAAGACCTCCGCTTCCGCCTGCATCAATTCGCGAAGGCGAATCAAGCTCTGTCTCGGTGCGATTTCGTTGCGGAAGCTCTTTCCAACCTGCGCGATTCCCTTTGGAAGCTTGATTCTCATTGTCTTTGAAAGTCTCGAAAAGTCAACGAAGATGCTCTGTGCGGTCTCGGGGCGAAGGTAAGCATCGACGTCTTCGGCACCAACGCCGACCCTGAACATCATGTTGAATTTGGTTGGTCTTCCAAACTCGCCGCCGCACTTTGGGCAACGAAGATGGTTCTTAACGATGAGCTCCTGGAACTCGTCGGGAGAGAGCCTCTCGTCTATCTGCTGTCCAGTCTTCTCAGAAATGTACTTGTCTGCTCGGACTCGGTGCCCGCACTTTGTACACTGGACGAGCGGATCGACCAGGCTTGAAAGGTGCCCGGATGCCTCAAAGACAATCTTCGGGAGGATGACCGACCCTTCTATCTCCACCATGTCGTCCTGCTTTACGATCCTCTGCCTCCACTGTCTAACAAAGTTGTTCTTCATGAGTAGGCCGACCGGACCGTACTCCCAAAAGCCGGCCGGGGCGTCGTTGTAAATTTCTGCGGAGGGAAAGAAGAAACCTCTTTCCAGCGCGAGCCTCAAGAGTTCATCGTAATTTGCTTTCCTTTCCTGCGTTACTTCCATTGTGTTAAACGCCTGAAATTCCCTCAGTCTTTTCATTCGTGATGGGTCGTTGAATCCAAGCGCCGTAGCGGACCAAACTTGTACCCGTAGTATATCTGTCCAGATTCGCCGTCGGTTCTTATCTTCCTGAATACGGCTTGCAAATTTAATCCCTCCTTCAGCGTTTCGTAAGGCATATCGACAATCTGTGCAATTATCTTGGCGCCGTTTTCGAGCCTGATCAGACCGTAGATCATTGGCTCCTGCTCTTCGAAACCCGCGAGGCTCTCCTTCTGTAAAGTGAAACTCAAGAGCGTTCCAATGTGAGGCATCTCGCAATCCTTGAGTTCAAGCGACTTGCATTTCCTGCAAACGTTCGCCGGGGGAAAGTATTCCGCCCCACACTTTACGCACTTGTTTCCAAGCATCCGGTAGTATCTATCGCGCGTGCGCCAGAAAGGAACAGACAAGGTCAGGATGCACCTCTCCTCGAAACGACGTGGACGTGAGCGGAACTGTCTATACCCGACATTGTATGTATCAAACCCCTTCGCGCGTGTGGGACCTGGTTGAATTCAGCTTTCTCCGTAAGCTGGAGAAAAGCTTCACACACCTGGTAGACTCCCGCAGCGCCCACGGGGTAGCCTCTTGCCTTCATTCCACCGAACGTGGACACCGGATGCTTTCCACTGAGATCAAATCTTCCCGAAGACGCGTCCAAGAACGCATGCCCTTTCTTCGATAGCCCGATTGCTTCAATCGAAAGGCCGGCACCGATTGAGTAAGAGTCATGTATTTCGAAAAAGTTGATATGATCAAGGGTCAGACCGCTCTTCGCAAGAGCTTTCTTCGTCGCCGATTGAGTTGCGTCAAAGTGCAGTGGGTCGTCACGCTCGAAAAAGTTCAGCCTCCCGGAAGAGGATTCACTTGCAACCAATTCTACCGACGAGCCTCTCTCCTCTGGTGAGAGCAATTCTCCGCTAACAAATAATGCCGCGGCTGCGCCATCTCCAACTGGTGCACAATCAAGCACCCGGAGCGGATCCGAAACTACCTCGCTACGAGAGACCTCCTCCACGGTGAATTTCTTTCTGAATTGCGCGTGTGCAACAGTAGAGGAATTTCTGTGGGCTAACACTGGAAACGATGATAGCTTTTCCCGATCGATGCCAAATTTCTTCATGTACATTCTTGCAATCAAAGCGTTCATTGACGGGAAGGATATTCCGAAGAATTGCGAATACTCGGCGTGCTCAGAGAGCGCCTGCGCAAGCGTAAGTTTCTGCGGATCGAGGTCCCTCATCTTTTCTACTCCGACAACCAAAGCGGACTTTGCTTCGCCCGACTTGATTAGCCCGGATGCGGTCTGTATCGCTGCAGCGCCCGACGCCCCAGCAGACTCCACCCTGAAGGCTTCGGGGCCGTCCAGGTCGAAGGCGTCCGCGATGACAGATCCAAGGTTTGCCTGCGATGAGGTCAGCTCCGCGTACGCGTTTGCGACGATAATCGCGTCAGGTCGTATGTCGCCGAGAACTTTCTTGCTTGCCTCAAACGCTAGTTCCGAAATCGAGCTACCCCAGTGGTCTCCCACCTTTGTAAACCCGATGTTTCTGATAAACACTGATGGGTGCAATCCACATTCACTACTCTTTTGGTCATGATTTGTCTTGTTGGCAAATCCGCTGGCGTTATCCCGTCTTGAACTTCTTGCTTCACAAAAATGCGAGCTGTATCTAGTCGAGACGCGCTACTTAATCAGCGCCTAAGTTTTTCCCGATACTTTGCGTAAACCGCGTAATCTATCTTCGTTGAGTCTTCTATCATTGTCCTTACCGGCACACCGACGCGACGTCGTTCCGGAAGCCTTTCCGTTGTCTCAATGATGAATACGTCGCTGCCAGCACCTGATCCAAATGATGCGAGGAGTATCTTCTGTCCTGGCTTTGCAATGTCAAGCACTGCAGCAAGGCCAAGAGGGGAACTCGCGGAGTATGTATTTCCAATCATCGGGTTCAAGAGCCCGGTCTCGATCTGCTTGATCGTGAACCCGAGCCGCGTCGCAGCCTCGACTGGGAACCGTGGGTTCGGTTGGTGAAACACGGCGTAGTCAAAATCGCTCGGTTGAACCTTGAACTCTGTGAACAGGTTCTTGACCGCTGTCTCAACGTGATGGAAATAAGCTGGTTCACCAGTAAACCGTGAAAGGTGCTTGGGATACTTTTCGCCCTGCCGCCTCCAGAAATCGCCGGTATCCGAAACATACGAGACGCTTCCAAGAATCTTTGCAATACTTTCCTCCCGCTCCCTTGCAAGCACGAATGCAGCACCTCCACTGGCTGCAGTGTATTCTAGGTCGTCCCCAGGCCTGCCCTGAGCAGTGTCGACCGCGATGGCCAGCCCGCAATCAATCATTCCTGATCCACAAAGGCCACTGATTATCTGCATTGCTTCAGTACCCGCTTTGCAGGCGAATTCAAAATCAGCCGCGAGAAGATTGTGACATCCCAGAGCCTGAGCAACAATAGTACTGGTTGGCTTTACCGCGTAGACCTTGGACTCTGTCCCAACGAAAATTGCACCAATGTTTCCATTTACTCCTGCCATCTGGATGGCGACCCTTGCCGCCTCGACAGCCATCGTCGTCGTGTCTTCGTCAATCGATGCAACCGCTTTTTCTTTGTTCGGGCCGGCGCCACCTCCATGCCATACGCGCCCAATCTCAGCCGTGGGGAGTCTGTAGCAAGGTATGTAGGCACCGTAGCCCTCGATACCTATTGGAGTATTACTGCGCAAAAGAAATAGATCACAGTCTGCAAAACAGCGTTTTGGTTCTAAGGGTATTAAATGGAACTCTTGACATACATTCAGACTTCGTTGATTAACGAATTATGACGAGGCCCGACTTGTCAGGCTTTGATCGCTACACCCATCTCAACTCTTGGCTGGGAAAAGGATGTAGAGAGTTGTGGAGTTAGACTGCCTTTACTTGCTTCACGACGGGAGGCCGAGCCTTCTTCAATACCCTGTATCCGCATATGCACTTGATCTCAGGAAGCTGTGCGAGCTCGTCCGCGCTTACTCTTGTACCACACCTTACACACTCGTAAATTACTCCACCAAATACCTTAGAATTTGCAGGTTCAGCTGATCCTAATTGGCCACTCATGGAAAACCACCGTACTCTCCGTGTATACCAAACCATCTGGTTTGCTGGCCTTTATTTCCTTTCCCCTTGGAACGTGTCCGATGAGGGGACTCGGGAGAGTTAAGGAAAACAGTCCAGAGGAAATCGAGTCGGGTAACTGCTTAAATTCCGTCAAGGAAGCCTTGTTCTCTTGCCCTTCCCAGTTGCTGTCTTTGTGTGCTGGGGGACCAAGAAAAGAAGAATCGTGTGTAGTGGTAAAAATGAAGGCTAAGAAACGCGACCTTGATGACCGGCTCTTTTGGATGCCCAAGGAAGACGAAATCAAGGATGCAGAAACGACAGATGTTTACTTCAATTATGCAACTGAGGCACTCGCTTATGCTAAGATAAATCCCAGGGTCATGATGGAGGTCTATACTAGAAACACACCCTTTGATTCCAACTGGGCAATCGCGTGCGGGATATACGAAGTAGCCAAACTGCTCGAGGGGCTGCCGATTGATGTTGATGCGGTGGAGGAAGGAGAACTCTTTCTCACCGATCCCAACCTTGCGATATACGAGCCTGTTGTTCAAATCGAGGGGCGCTATCAGGATTTTGCAAAATACGAAAACCCCATACTCGGGTTCCTCTGCCAGTCAAGCGGCATCTGCACCAAGGCGGCCCGTATTGCCCTAGCTGCGGAAGAGAAACCTGTCATAAGTTTCGGAACTAGGCGAGCCCATCCGGCTCTCGCCCCGATGATCGAAAGAAGCTGTGTTATCGGTGGCCTTGGTAGCGTTTCGAACGTACTTGGCGCTAAACTACTGAACAAACAGCCCAGCGGCACCATGCCGCATGCCTTCATACTCTGCGTTGGGAATGAAGAAGAGGCTTGGAAGATATTTGACAGGGCGCTGGCAAAGTCGGTGCCACGGATAGCTCTTGTAGATACATTGAGTGACGAAAAAATTGCCTCAATTAAGGCGTTTGAGACGCTGGGGAAGCACCTCTACGGAGTGAGGCTCGACACGCCCGGATCAAGAAAAGGGGACCTGAAGAAAATCGTGCAGGAAGTAAGGTGGGAGCTCAACCTCAGAGGAGCGTCCGATGTCAAAATCTTTGCTTCAGGAGGGCTCGACGAACAACAAGTCATCGAACTGCGGGACTGGGTCGATGGGTTCGGAGTAGGAACAAGCGTGTCCGCCGCCTCCGTAATCGACTTTGGTGGGAAAATAGTTGAGGTTCAAGACTCAAGGACGCGTAACATGATTCTTCGATCGAAACGTGGGGACCTCTCCGGGAGAAAGTACGTATACAGAGATCTAAGGACTATGACCGACTTGATCACCAACAGCCCCATGCCCCCCGGCAAGAAATACCGCCCACTGATAACCCCCCTGATCCGAAACGGAGAGATAGTCAGAGAGTTCAAAACCGTTGATGAGTTGAAGGAGAGAACAGGCAGGCTCGTGGGGGCAGTGTCCAAGACTGTCCCGAGAATGGTCTGGGGTTGAACTGTTTGGGTAACAACGCGGAACAATCGCGAAAGTAGAAAAGCACAAATCATTAATCCCAAATGGAAGAAATTATTCTTTCTATGCAAGCAGTAAGTACAGAGGGCGCTCCGAAGGCGATTGGTCCGTACTCTCAAGCTGTTATCTGGAATGATCTTGTCTTTCTTTCCGGGCAGGTTGCCATAGATCCCAGCACAGGCAACATAGAGGCCGACTCAACAGAAGCTCAGACTGCACAGGTGATGAAAAACCTCCAGGCCGTACTGAAAGCTTCGGGCTCCGACTTGAACAAGGTGCTCAGGTGCACAGTTTTCCTCACCAATTTGGAAGATTTTCAGGCCTTCAACCTAGTTTACGGGTCATTCTTTACGAGCACGCCCCCCGCGAGAAGCACCGTCCAGGTCTCGAAGCTACCTAAAGGGGCTAAAGTGGAAATTGACGCCATCGCTTACAAGAGCCATTAGGTTCTCTTTGTAGTGTGAACGGCATTTGATTTTCTGTACGGCCCTCTTTTTCGCACTCTTGCCTTTTTCCTAATCTCGTCCCTTCTCAATATCTCCTCCGCTTCGTCGCCCTCAGGAATTTCTCTTCTCATGCTATCAGTCGTCGCCGCCTATCTCTGTCTCATTAAAAGAGAGAACTCGCATTTTAACGTTCCATAGTGCAAAGTGCGCCAACGGATAATTGTGCCACATTTCGCCTGTGTTAGGGCAGAGGGTCGTTTTTCCTCCGATTACTAGATCGGGATGTTGCTCCCTTAGACCTATCAATCGGACGTATGAGTATCCGTAATCTCGCCCTCGGTTGTGTCTTCTTCCTTATCTGAACTGAGCTCCTCGAAATCCTCTTCCGAGACAGTCTTAGCGTCTGCGTCTTCCATCTCCTTCGTCTCCTCGCCTTCCAATCCGCTTTCTTCAAAGCCTGGCGGGGCAATGCTGTACTTGCCTTTGTTTAGGAACTTCCTCTCTTCCTTGATGGATCTTTCCACGTTCTTATCGGAGGGATTTGCTTCATCAATTGATGTTCCCAAGTCTTTCCCATCGCATTGGATACAAAACTCCGACGTTAAAATTCTAAACTGTATTTGAAGAATAGAGAAGTACTAAGCAATCGAGTAATGATTAACGAGAATCTAGATTCAGGTTTAGAACCGTGAATAACAAGATGACTTCGCATGAGGAGATAACAGCTTAAAGGCCCCCTGCTGTTAGTGCTACTCCGACACGTAACTATCTATCAGAGACTCCAGCTCATCCAAGGCTCGGTTCGCCCTGTCCGCAGGTAGAGAGTTCACAGAACCGTTCGACCATCTGTCAATCCATTGATCTATGTCCCTTAGTTTCTCCAAGACCATCCGACCCGCGCGGAATCATATCTTCGCGAGGTACATCTTCGAGTATTGGGGCATATATCTCCCTGACGCCTAATTCGTCGAGAAGAAAATTCAATTCCAAATATGACTGGACGGAAATCTCAGTATCTTTTGTTTAGGCATAAATCGAGCTTGGCCAAACGATTTGGGCTTAGAGGGGCGTGATTTCAGTTGGCCTGACCACGGATACATCTACTTTACTTCCTGCTATTGTAAAACTATCTCAGGAGATCTCTTCGTAGTGCCCAGCCCATCCATGGAGATCAGCCCCGCAAACAAACAGGTGATTGCAAAACCGAAAGTGAAAGAGCACCATCACTAGAGGCAATAGTAAGACGAGAGCTCTCAATGCGCCAAAATGTGAACTAATCCATCGCTCAAGAAGTCTGGCTTTCGCCATATTATGAAAGCTCTCTGTGGTGAAAAGTAATGCTGTTGCTCCGTTGATTCCACCAATCTAGCATAATCTCGCTGTAGCCGGTGGGCGCTACGTTCATTACTTAAGACTCGTCTGTTCAATCGAGTTTCTTGTTTCCGAGAGTTGGCACGTAGAGAATCTCTGTAGCTCAATCTACGGTCTGTGACAGGTTTGTTTCCGAGAGTTGCGAAGATCCGGTGCAACGCCACCCTTTGGTCGAACGTCAAGCAAAGGAAAAGGTTAGAGCATAATGACAGAATTCCTAGTACGAAATGAGCCTCTAAACACAACGATGCTGACAAGTGTCTACTCTTGTGTTAGTGGCAGTAGCATGGAATTGGAAAATGAAATTCAGTAAGGTCCACTCTTATCCCAACTGTTAGCATTCTGCCACGAACTCGAAGGGCATTCTGAGCTCGCTGCCTCTTTTCGTTTTGGCAAGTTAAAATGCAATCTTCTGTGACTACAGAAAAATACCTAGATCTTCAATATCCGAAAAGCTAGGGCTCTTCGTTTCTGAAGATCAGATATCAGAAGTTTTGTCGCAAGTCATATCATACTTAATCATTTGTTCCCTTAAGATCAGCAATCCAGGTAACATCACCTTCATAGCGATCGCTGTCCTCAGACGAATGAAAAGCGATTTCATTCTGTGTTAAAATGCGAAAATTGCGTTCTCATTGTGGGAAGAGCGCCTGAAGCGTTCTCATGTCATCTTTCGTCAGACGGCAAGGCCGAGCTAACTGAAACATCACGCTTCTTCGAGCGTTGGAATGAGAATTTCTCCGTCGTGGAGGGGTTTCAAAGTCTCAGAAGGCAACATGCCAATTCGGCCGATAAGCCTTGATCTTGTTACTTCGTTTCTGAGATGCCAGGGGTCAGAGGCGATAATGCAGGTCAATTGAGAATCGCTATGATGATTCAGTCTTTCGGCCGATTCGGTGGAGCGGAGCGTGCAGCATTATTGCACTACAACAGACTCAAAGCCGCGGGGAAAGACGTAGATCTTTTTGCAGATTTCACTGATAAGCACTTATGGGCAAGACAGGAGATTCGCAGAATCAAGTTCTTCTCACTCCCCCGGGGGTTGTGCGAGCCCGAGTCACTCAAACTGATGCACGTGCTCGATGGTTACGATCGCATCCTTGTCCATCACCACGTGGAGCCGCTGCTTGCATTCAGGATCACAAAACAGCTGTCGAAGAAGACGGCCTGGTATTCGGGGAGCATATTTGAGCCGGCATATTCTGAACTCTTGCATGGTGAAGACTACAGAAAGGTCAGCGTCACTTTTGAAGCTACCTCAAAATCGTTTTACGGGAAATATCTCGGCGGATTGGGCCTGGCCCTCTTTCCAATTTCAAAAAGGATGCTTCACGTCATAGATTACGAAACGGTGGCTCGTTATCGCAAGATAATTTCTAACAGTGCATACCAAGCTAGGTACATAAAAAATGTCTACGGGCGCGATTCCTCTGTCATCTTCCCGCCCGTGGAAGATGGCATAGCCACGGCCAAGACAGTGCCAATCGACATTGATCGGCCATTCGTCCTGATGGTCGGCGCATTCGTGCCATACAAGAACTTTCAGGCAGGAATTAGAGCGGCGGCTCGGATCAAGGAAAGCCACTCACTAGCGATTGTGGGAAGTGGACTCTTGAAAAGAGAATACGAACACCTCGCAAGCAATCTTGGAGTTGATCTTCACATTTTCTACGGATCCAACGATACGATAATGCACAGTCTCTACGCCAAAGCAAGCTTCCTCATACACCCCTCCCTCTTTGAGGGCTTCGGTTTCATCCCGGCCGAGGCCGCACTTCATCAGAAGCCAACGATACTTACCACTCGAAGCGGGGTGAGAGAGCTCCTTCGCGACGGGGAGAGTTCCTACTTCTGCGACCCCATGGATGTTCCTAACATGAGTCAGAGAGCTCGACATCTTGCAGGTTCTCCGGAGGTAGCCACCAACATGGGAGCACGCGCGTACGAATCGATCCGCAATCTCTGCACTCTTGAGCAAACGGAACGGCTTTGGGAGGAACTCGAAAATTGGAACTAAGGACACTCCTAATTGAAACCTTCCACGGGCTCTTCTCGTGGAAGCGCGCCGTTGTTGCCATAGTCATAGTTACAGGAATTCTCCTGACAGTTCTCTTGGCTGGGACGGTTCCTCCACAAAACATTCGCGTTGTGAATGGGAACAACTACCTCGCCCATATCTACACTGAGGGCCCCAACCCATCGGTTGGCTACAGCGAGAACCTGAATACTTGGTCATTTGGGTCGGGCACACAAAAATCAGCTAACAATGCCCAACTCAATACAGTGGGCGTGACGACGCTTTCGGGCACGTTCAAGCCAAGCTCTTCTCCCACCTCGATCCAAATTTCCAGATCGCTCTCGGTTAACATCACTAGATACCCCATCATGTTTCTGCAAATCTCCGTGACCCAGGGCGTGGGCTATGGCATTAGATTCTACTCCTCGACAGCCGACAATCGGACACTCATTCCTCTCTGGAACAATTCCGACTTTTTGAATCACAGGATAGGGACGGGAAATCTCGAGACAATTCAAGTGAACATGCAGCTTCTGAGCAAGACCAATATTGGAGTGGCAGCGGAAAACATCACCCAGCTCCAGCTCTACGTAGAACGAGGCGCCTCGTCAACGCCGTTACCGTTTAGCATGCAGATACAGAACCTCGAATTCCTCAATTATCACTTGGAGCAATTTGTTCCTAACCAGAATTACCATTCGGTTTACTTTACCTTCGATTCATTTCCAAGCCTCAACTCATCCTGGGTGCTAAACAAGATAGACCTCAGCTTGCAGTTGCAAGCGACGCCGGGCACGAGTTATGTGTTCTATCAATTGAACGGTAGCATTGCAACAGTAGGTAGCGTCTACAAGTACTCCCCCACCACTTCGAGCTACCAGTATTCGCTGTATCCCAAGGGAGGGCAGAAGATATTCTCGGATGCAGTTCCGCCCTCCGGGAATTTCTCGATAGTTGTCATTGCTTTGAATGGCGCCCTAACTCAAGCAAAACTCCAGAACGCAAGCTTCGTCTTTACTCCGGCGCAGACCTCCCTACAGGCGGCGCCCACCGCACTCTCCGGAATCTTCTGGTATGCTTATCTTGTCTTTATGCTGTTCCTGCTTCCTCTACTCATTGCCCTATTGTTGTATTTGAAGGCAGGTGAGCTCAAGCCTCGTCATATAACACTGGCGCTTGCGACTGGTATCGTGTGTAGGTTTGCACTCGCCCCTGTTGCGATGCAGCCCTTCGACATTGGGATCTACGCCACTTCTGCAAGAGGTTGGTTTGAGTATGGAGTCTCTGATGTTTCGCTCGGCCCCACGCTTCCATTCACATTCTTTCTCTACTGGGTGCCCTATTCTTTCTACGCGCTCCTAGTGAAACTCGGGTTCCACGACTTTTACATCCTCAACCACCAGACAGGGTTCGTCGAGAGTTTCTTCCTTAAGGGGTTTCCAATTGCTGCGGACTGTTTTGTCACTTACCTCATCTTCAAGTTCAATCCAGAAGACAACAGAGGAAAAGTGCTTGCGATCTTCTATTTCCTTAATCCACTCTCGATCTATATTTCTTCCGTATGGGGGCAATATGAGGCTGCGACTGTCTCGTTCATAGTCTTAGGATTCTTCTTTATGTCAAGAGCCAGCACGGAACAAGGGCAAGGCAGCCTCGTGCACGATTTGAGCGCCTCCCTCTCCTTCGCGGTCTCGGCCCTTATTGAGCTCGTGGGACTAATCCCCTTCCTCTTTCTATTTCTAAAGTCGCTCTTCTCAAGGCCAATCAAGATTGCAAATATTCTCCTAGTCTTCAGCCCCGTCCTGTTGTTGTTCGCATACCCGCCTCAGTGGCATCTGATCTATCTGATCGCGGCAGCTGCGCTAGGAGCTTCTTCCACCCTTCTCCTCGCCCAGCCTCACACGCCTTACACGATATTTTCGAACTTTCCTCAACTTGAGGCGTTTCATCCATTGATTATAATGCTCGTACTTGTCCTAGGAGTCTTCCTCTGGAAGAGGCGATTTGACCTTAGGGGGATGGTCTCAATCACCCTTGCCTCTCTCATTGTTTTCCTGCTCTTTGCTGCGCAGCAACCACAGTGGTGGATCATCGTCTTACCTGTCGGTCTCATCTACGCGATAGTTTCCGAGAACTACGGTGTAGGTCCATACGTCCTAGCTTTTGGGGCAATGACAGCATTTCTGATTCTTAGTTTCACACAGGGATCAGGGTATCTTCTGTTTGGAAGCCCGCAGTTCAACCTTTTGCCCCAGATAGAGAACGCAAAGCACGGAATAGATGTCTACACACTGACGACGACCGTGGGCGGACTCGCAATATTCGGTTATCTTCTTGCCGGCAACTACATCTCTGGAACAAGACCGCTGCTCAGAGGTTCACTTTACCTTGCAGTCACATTCCTTGCTTCATTTCTTTGTTTCAGCGTGGTCGGGCTTGCTCTGTAGCTTGAGACATGATATCAGAGTGAAAGAGAATTGAAGACGTACAGGTACGATTTCAACGGCATCTTTGCCCTGAGAACAAACATCCCTTACTTTGAAGGAATGATGCACTCTTTCAGAACCTCTCTTGAAGAGGGCAATACAGCTTCAAATTCTTCGAATAGAAGTCTCGCGGAGGAATCAGAACCGAGAGTAGAAAAGAGTTCGACGTGGTTGCTTGAGTTCATTCGAGATGATAATCTCGAGGTGAAACCGGAAGGCAAGGAGAAGGTCAATCTTATGCTCTACCACGACCGCTCAAGCGGCGCAATTGAGTTCCTGTACCCCTGGTTCAGACCTGTGTGTGCGAAGCTTGAAGCAATTGATGGATGTGACGAGGGAAGGAAAGGTTTCAGGTTCACTTTCAATAAGCGTTATCTGACCTTTTCCGATATCGTCGCAGAAGGCTGGGAATTGATAGATCAGCTCAGGAGCCTGCTACTCGTCCATCTTATCCGCAACAGGAAGTATATGCTTCATGCAGCGGCAGTGAAATTGGGTGAGGATGGCATAATCTTCCCAGCGTTTGGTAACACTGGAAAGACCACGACCTCTTGGATGCTCGCACGGCAGAAGAAGCTAGGAGCACAATTTCTCACGGACGAGTTCGCCATTCTAGACTCTGACAGGTACTGCTACGGACTTCCCTGCAGCTCCGTGATTTCAAAGGTTACCGTCAGAAAGTTCAACATCAAACTGACTGGCGCTCAGCACCTCTCAATGTTTCTGAACGACCTAAAATCAAAGGCCCTCTCGACAAGATTTGCTCCAGGTGGTATCAAGATATACCCAGACTCTATACTTCCAACAGTCACAAAAGGGAGAATCAATCATCTTGCGATAATTCAGAACGGAATAGACCGTATCGAAACATTGGGCAAGCGAGAGGCCCTCCAGCGCATACGTGCAATTCAGGACTACGAGTTCGGCTGGAAGTCAAATCCGTACCTGTTGGCGGAGAGTTTCTTCAACGGTCTGGATTTAGGCACTCTCAGTGAAGTTGAAAACCGTTTTCTCCAAGAATTCCTTGCAGGAATTGACGACATATATCTCGTCTCTTCTTCGAAGGCAGAGCACTACAAGGCTGCAATCGAAAAGATCCTGCCGCTGAAGACGGCAATTAATTGAGGATATGCGCCTGAGCATTTGAGTGGCGTAAGGTTTTGGAAAGAAGTGAAAAGAAAGTGATTCTGTCCTAATGACCTCGTTAACTGAGAACGAGTCAGATGAGGAAGGATCGGTAGCAAGAGCCCAAGAAGTAGGCAAATCTTTGTACGAGCAGAGACAGAGAAACATCTCAACCGGTCTAAGATCACTGACCGTTCAGAACTTCGCGACTAGCATCCTTGCCTTTGTCTTCCTCGGTGCATTGCTTCGTCTCCTCCCGTCGGTTCAGTACGGCGTTTATAGCGCAGTTTCAATTTTGGTTGGAGTTGCCGCTTCGGTCGCAACTCTTGGACTGCAGTACGCATCAGCAAGGTATGTTTCGTTCCTTCAGGCAACGAGCGAAAGAGAGGCATATGTAGCTGCTCGAAGGGTAATACTTCTCTCTCTGCTGACGACTGCTTGCATCAGTGTCGCGTTCCTGCTCATGGCTCCCTTCCTGTCTTTGTTCTTCACAAAGTCCCCCAGCTGGAGCGACGCTTTCGAAATCGGAGCTTTGTGGCTTTTTTCAAGTTCGATTGCGCTTGTGTTGCAGGGAGTTATTCAGGGTCTCAGGAAGTACTCGCTCATAGCTTGGATGCTTTTTGCAAGTAGGGTAGCTATGGTGATTTTCACCATCGGCGGACTCCTTCTTTACCGTAGCGTGCTCATCGCGGTGGCGGGGTGGGTAGTCTACAGCGGTATCCTTGCATTGTGGTCGATGTGGATCATAACTTCCAACTTCGGAGATAACGCGAAAAAGGGCGCAAAGGTGACACGATTTGGATATTCTGAGATTTTACGCTACTCGGCGCCTCTCGGCGCCGCGGGAATACTTGTGATCATTACCTCCAATTCCGACCTCATCGCCGTTGGTGGATACCTCAACGCTACGACGCTTGCCGTCTACAACACGGTTGTCTCGATTTCAAGTGTGCTCACCTTTGTTTTTCTAACACCGCTCTCCACGGCGCTCCTCCCCGAGGCCTCGTCCAGCTCCCAAAACCGCGACGAAGTCTCAAGCGGCATTCGCCTAGCAGTCCGTTTCATTATGCTTGCAATTCTTCCTGCGTCGTTCCTTGTCGCAGCCCTCTCGCACCAGCTACTGGAGCTATTTTCAGGGGGAGGCGCTTACCTCGCGGGCGCACACTCGCTCGAACTCATTGCCCTGTTCTACGGTTTTCTGGCGATTCAGTCCACAATCTACTCACTGCTGCAGGCCACCGGAAGATCCCTAGACGTTTTTATGCTGAGCGCCCTAACTTCGGTGATTGAAATCGGCCTGTCTGTTCTTCTCGTGCCTGAAATGGGGATCGTCGGAGCTGCAATTTCAAGAGATGCAACGGCGGTGGTCGGTGCACTGGTTGCGCTTGTTTTTGCACGAAGATACTCCGTCCGCTACGACAGCTCATTAGCCTACGTCAAAATGTTCGCTTGTTCAGGCGTGCTCCTCGCGTTGCTGTGGGTCCTTTCGACGTTCGTCTCAGCCTCACTTTTCACAATAGTACCTTATACCCTGGTTGGTTGCTTTGCGTTCCTATCGTGTCTCAAGTGGCTTCGCGTGCTGAGGCCTGAGGATAAGCAACTGATAGGACATGCCTTGCCAGCAAAGCTCCGCAAGGTCCTGACCTATCTGTGAGATGGGGAGAGAGACAACTAGCTGGTCCCGTTTTTGCACGGGAGAATACCAGTGGTTTCGGCGATTCAAGTAAGTATATAGACGCCATCGAGTTCCTTGGGAATCAAGAGATCCCACGTTGGCGAAGCAAAGGAAAGCCATGCCCGTCTCTGACGCGGAAGAGGTTACGATCGTTCTAAGCAAGCTCAACTGGGAATTGCTAGACCTGAGCTACAGGTTCGAGTGGGATGAGCCGGAGTGGTCGCAAAGGAAGGAGGGAGAGAGTGGAAAATCCTACGATGCCCGCATAGAGACGCTACGCGAATGGAATGAAAGAAAGAAAAAGTTTCTCAGCTCAATTGCGAGAAGAGCAAAGCATGAGTCGCTGCTTGGCAGGGTAGTTGCAAAGGGGCACATCGGCAAGATTACCTTCAAAGCAATTTACGACATGGATCCAGAGGTGGGCCTCGACGTGAACTATGAAGTAATTTCGACGAAACCCAAAGGAGAAGTCAGAGTTACTGAGGAAACAAGGCTTTTGCTAAAAGAGTCAACAAGACATTGGTAGTTGGCTCAAGAGTCCTGAAAAGATTGACAGGGTTTCAGAGCGATTTAGTACCATGGAAGAAAACGCTTCATGTCCTCAAGATATCCTACCCGCTCTGATGTAATCTTGAAGACAACTTCATCTCTGCCCTCAAATGGCGGGTCTACCTTAGCCGCAACGAACCCTAGTTTAGAATGAACCATCTTGGCACCTCGAGGAACCGCTCCTCGATCCATAGAGTACGCAAGCCGCGTCCTTTTTTCATTTCGATCGTTCTCTTCCGCCTTCTCTGTACCATCATCTGAAAAGTGAGGTACACTTTCTTTCCAGACCGAATATTCCTTTTCAGAAATTTTCCTCAGACCGAGGGGTTTGTGGACCGTGTTCTCATAACTGAGCAGTGTTACTGCGCCCATACCGCTCGGGGGAACGTGGACGTGCCACACCCAAAGGTCGCAGTAATCGTCGGTCAGATTGTCCGACTCAATTGCAGCCTCTTTTGACTCTGTAAATTCTAGGACAGTCTTCTTGGTCAAGGGGGATCACGTTGAATCGATTCGGATAGCGACATTCTTTCTTTATAGAAAACTGAGACATTCCTTGTCCGGATACAGGCACCAGATTCAAAGTACGAATCGCCGGTTAGAGCATTTAACCTTATTGTAGTTCAGATTCTTTCTCATGTTCAAAAGTAACTAAGCACCCACGGAGAACACTACCACGTCTCCTACGGAGGACGTGAAGACAGGATGTAACTCCGGCGGAATCTGTATCGCAGATGGATCTGAGTAAACCACGTAGCGGATTCCGTTATTCGCTATCGAACTCAGCCAGCTTTGATACTGTGAATAAGTCTGCAACTGGTATGGGACTGGTGCAGCTGTGATGTTGTATTGTGGAAGATACCACTGCAGAAAGGTGTACCAGTCTCCTTCAATATGAGCATCCTGCGGCACGTTAGCTTTTATCCAGCCGGTGGCCTCTCTGAAGCCAGCGCTTACGGAGGAGTCAATTACCGGAGTGCTTTCGATAACAGCAGTTGATGACGCAAACATCTCTGCCGAAAATACGAATACTATCAATGCCACCACGAGGAATGTAACCGTCACCTTGAGAAACCTCCTCGTCTTCGCTTCTGCACCCAGTCGATATATGCGAGAGAGCACCTTGCTCACCCCCCAATAAGCTAAGATTAGCGCAGGCATCACAAATTCGACCGAGTAGCGCGGATCGTAGTATGGCCAGATCAGGCTGTAGTACACAAACAACATGAAGAACCAAGTGAGGAGAGCATATACGAGAGGATCAACGCCCAGTTTGAGCCGCTCTTGGGTTTCATCGCCATTCTCATTATCAACACCGTATTCATTTTTTCGAACCATGCTCTCCTGATTTATGCGAATGGCAGCCTTGTTTTTCCCAATCCTTGACGACTTGGCCAAAAGATAGACCAGAACTAGGGCATAGGCAGAAGACGCAATGAAGACAAATGTCATTAGTATGCCGTACCTACCTATGCCTAGCTCTGCGGGCAGACTAACTGCAAAGAAAGCCCGCCCTCGAGGACTCTGGAAAGGGTTGGGCTGCTGAGGCGCCGGAAAGAGGTTCGCAAGACCAATTCCTAACCTTGACGGAAAACCGAGCCAGTATGTAGCCAGGGCAAAGAATACGACAGAGGCGAGTGCAAGGCCCCCGGCGAGATGTTTCCACTGCTTTTTCAAAGTCTCGCGTGCCGACTTTGATGTGATTAAGTAGATAATCGCTGCGAATATTACTACACCCATAGTATAACGTGACAGCGTGGCAATGACGAACAGTGGAAGTGTCAGAAAGAGGCACCAAGCTTTTTTTGTCCTGATTCCAAAGGAGAAAGTTGCAAGGCCGAGAGCGGCTATTGCAGTACCTTCGACGTTGGAGTAAACTATTCCCGCCCACTCCACGACCATCGGCGCGAGACCATAAGAGGCAGCCGGCAAGAGTGCAAGCCATGGATTCATGATCTCCCTCGCAAGAAAGTAGCAGCCCAAGATTGCCAGAAAGTAGAGCAGCCCCGAAAGGATGTATCCATCACTTGCGCTTGGGCCCGTGACACGAAACATTAGAGAGAGAATAACCGGTATCACGGGTGGACGCGTAGGATCGAAGGCCTGATTGTATATGGTGTCTCCCGCATAGGCTGCGCCATTTGCAAGGAAAGAGGCGCTGTCCCAACCAATCGACTGCGAATCATATACCTCTATGAAACGCGACAGACTGATCGATACCGCGATTGAAAGCGCGATCAAAACAGGAAGAAGCGAGCTGGTTAATCTTCGACTCCCCGCTATCTCTAATGGAAAGCCCTTTGCACCTGTCGCGCTCGACTAGTGACAAGACCAAGCATTTCACGGTTGCAGATTATTCATCTAAAGTCATTCTTCAATCCTGCAGGCAGCCATGACAATCTCAAAATAGTCGAGTGAAAACCAGGAGCTTCAGGTTAGCGGCGTAGATTAGGCCCCCTGACTCCTCTGATGCTTACCCGTACTACTTGTGGGAAAGGTAATTAGGGCAATCAAGAAAGAATAGATCCGGGAATCGAGTATTAAAGGTAATTTGAAGCATCTGCCCGATAGCTCCCTGAAAATTTGCTTGGAAGAAATGACTGATACTGTTCTGGCCACTCCATACAGGAGGATGTTAGGAGAGCACGACTTCACAAATGCCTCAGGATGCGGTATTCTGTGATTCCTTTAGCTTAAACTCGCAGCTTGAGTCCCCCTTGCATAGGCACTTTTCCTCTACGCACACAAACTCTTTGTTGAGGAGCACCCTCGATGCACCTGCGATTATTCCAGCCATAATATAGCACTCCGCCTTACCCGTTCGACCTACAGAAGTGGCAAAGAAGCTGTTCTTGAAAGAGACTACGGGCTCGCCCTTTAGCGTAGAAAGGAACGATCTCAGGAGAGGTATGTGAAACTCGCCGTAACCGCGTTTCTTTCCCAGCTCCATGAATTTGGTTATCGTCTCAAATTTAGAGACGCCCATGTTTACCATGTCCTTCCCCATGATGTCTCCGTATCCTAGGCCCATCTCGTAAAGTATCACTGATGCGCCGCTCTGAAATCGCTCGTAGAGCTTGTCCCTCATTCCCTTGTAGAATCCTTCATCAATTACCATTATGCGGTGATGTAGAACGTTGTCCTCGAGCCAGCTGGGTTCCTGGCTTGATCTGATAAACTGGGTGAAAACGTCGGTTGTCAAGGACCCGAATGGTTCCGCCCCGAATTGTATTCCTCTTTGTCCAGAGATGGCTTATAACGCTGAAAGAGCTGTGATCAGGATCCCGGCTCACAGTTCCTCTCCCTTCTTGGCTATACCAGCGGCAGAGGGCCGAATTTGATTTCTCTTACCTGAACGCGCGTTCTGACTGCTTCCAGTAAGAGATCCTTGTCTCAAGAAACTGGACGAACGAGGTCAGCGCGGCACCTATAACCATCAGCACGAGTATGGATCCGATGAGCTGCGGCGTGTCGTAGTACTGGCCGTATGCAGTGATCAACCAGCCCAGCCCACTGATTGCTAGCACCATCTGAGCCACAATCACCCCGATGAAAGCTTCCGCCACGCCCAGCCTGAGGCCCGCCATTATGAACGGAGTCGCGGCAGGTACAATGACGTGACGAAAGCGCCTCATCCCTCCGACTCCAAATGCATTTGCCGTGTCGAGCAGCGACCTGCTCACGTTCTTCACCCCTGCCTGCGTGTTGATGATCATCGGGAATACCGCAGTGAGAAAGACTGTGAAAACGAAGGCCGAAAATCCCGCCCCGAGCCAGATGATTATGAGTGGAATTAGAGCGATCCTGGGAGTAACGTAGAAAGCGTTTATGTAGGGATTCAGCGCAACTTCGAGCGATCGCGAGATTCCAAGCGCTATGCCGAGCAAGACTCCGAAAATCGCAGCGATGATGAATCCGACCACCATCGTTTCAAGCGTGACGATGGTGGCGTCCACAAGCGAGTAGTTCCCCGTGCCGCTGATGAGCGTGTTGAATCCCAGGACAACACCTACTGGCGTTGAGAAGAAGAGTGGATTGATGCTCGAGCCCACAACCTGCCAAAGGACCATCACAACGACAAATGTGACGATCCGTATGAACCACTTGTTGCTGAGGAGGTTACCGCCCGCCGCTTTCTTCTTTCTGTGCGCAGTAGTCTTTGGCGGTGTCAGCGTGTCGACCGATATGGACGACTCTTTTTCCGCATTCCCACTTTGTTGTTCTTCTTTTTCTTCCTGCTTTGTCATTTTGCCAGCCCCAGCGAATTTCTCAATTTTGACCTGAGCGAAATGAACTCTGGCATACTTCGAATGTCGTATTTCCAGCGAGGCCTCGGAAGGTTCACGTCGAAAGTCTCCTTGACGACTCCAGGCCTCTTTGAGAGGACGATGATCCTGTCGGAGACGTAGATAGCCTCGTCCATGTTGTGCGTAACGTATATCGCGGTTTTCTTCGTAGTTTCGAATATCTTCAGCAACTCGTCCACAAGCAGCTCTGCCGTCTGAGAGTCCACGTTAGCCAGAGGCTCGTCCAAAAGCAGGACGCTCGGCTCGATCGCAAGCGCCCGAGCGATTCCCACCCGCTGTTGCATTCCACCAGAGATCTCGTGAGGATGATAACTCTCAAAGCCCGAGAGGCCGACGAGATTGATGTAGCGCTTTGCCCTTTCTTCTCTCTCCTCGGTTGGAAGATTGAAAAGGACAAAGTCCACGTTTTGCTTTACGGTCATCCACGGAAAGAGGTTGAACGTCTGGAAGACTAGCCCCCGATCTCGCCCTGGCCCGCTTACCTCCTTCCCATTGATCGAGATCGACCCCGAGTCCATCTCCTCAAGGCCCGCGATGATCCTGAGCAATGTAGTCTTGCCGCAACCGCTCGGACCGATGATCGAATATACCTGCCCCTCGCCAACACTGATTGATATGTCTCGGAGGACTTCTAGCCGCTCTGTTTCCTTGCGCTGAAGCCTGAACTCCTTTGACACATCGACTAGGTCGATCATTGTGCCAGCGGAGATCCTTTTTTCCTTTCTCAGCGACCGGATGTAGTAGAGGTGGACGAGCCTGATGGTGCTACAGGCTTGGTCTCAGTTTTCTTTTGCTCGTCCGCGTCCTTTGCACTCTTCTTCCTAGTTCCTCCCATTGCGGCGAGGAGCGCCCCAACGACCGCTATGACTACTCCCGCGCCCATCAACGAGTAGTAAATCGTGGCCATTCCCGAACTGTTTACAAGAGCAGCAGTCGTCGTCACGGACACCGCTTTGTTCCCGTTCGAGTTGTCGAGCACGACATAGTATGTCCCGGTCTGGTTTATCTTGATGTTGTAGTTGTAACTGCTCGGGTTGCTCGCGTTGAAGATCGAGGGCGAGGAGCAAGGCGCACAGTTCCCGAAGACGTTCTGCTCTGTGGAGTTCATGAAGTACAAGTTCACTGTCGTGCCGTTGTTCTGCACGAACGTCCCCTTCACCACGTCGCCAGCAGTCAGCGGAATGCCAATGGAGATTTCATCGCCTTTTTTGACCGCGTACTGCGTGGTCGAAAGAAGACTAGTAGAATTTTGGCCCGGAACGACGACAAAGAAGAATAGTCCGCTCGAAAGGACAATCAGACCGATTACCAGGACGCCAACGCCGACGATTCTGTTCATTTCCTTCTAATCACTCTCATCCTATTTTTCTCTCAAGTTCCCGTCTTCCCAATCGCTTCCTGATATAGAGACAATGTCGACCACGATGATGCAGCCGGGGTACTAGTTACCCCTCCGAGTTTGAACTGCCCCATTATGTTAGCGATTGTGTTAGTAATTGTAGAGTTCCATGGCTGGTCGCGGTTCCATATGTTCAATGTAATCAGAATATCATATGCAGAGGAAAGCTGCGCGGGTGTAAGCTGACTCCCGATTACTGACGGAGCGAAGTTGAGGTAATCCTGCTTGTTCTGCGCCCACCTGTTCGCGTTGATGTAGGCTTCGAGTAACGCCACAAGTGCGTCGTGGTGCGAGCCCAGGTAGGATTGCGTCGTAAACAGAGCATTCAGGGGGATACTCGGTATGAGTGAAGCAAGTGTCGCAACAATGTGGAACTTGTTCCCTGGCTGGGCTAGCAAGATCACGGTGCTCCCAACGTCGGTCGCTCCGCAGGGAATCTTGCCGGATAGAAGTGCAGCCCCTCTTCCTGCCGCGCCCGGAACGAACACCCAGTTCACATTGTTGGGGTCGTATCCGTTCTCGCTGAGCCATACGTAAGGATAGTAATATGAAGAATCGGTAAATGATGTGACCGCCACAGTAGCATGCTGAGTGGCGAGCTGCGCCATAGAGGTGACGTTGCTAGTGCAGACCAAAATTTCATCGCTTGCATCCTCGGCCGAGCCGAAGGCCACAATATTAGTATTCTTTTGCGCAGCTGCAATTGGTCCCACGGGCGAACTCTGCAGAACATCAATCTCGCCAGACAGCAACGCCGCTATGGCAGCTTGCTGGCCAGTGAAGACAATATAATTCGCCGTATATCCGTAGCTCTTCAAGAGCACCGTCATTGCGTAGACTGAAGGGACGTCGCTCGTGTCCGCCGCGCCAAACGTGGTTCCAATTCTTATGATCGGATTCGCATGGGAAGCACTGTTCGCGCTCAGGTAGTAGTACGAGAGACCGCCAACGACAGCAGCCGCGACAACTATGATTATTACTACAACAGCAGTTATCCTAGCGATAGCAGCTTTACTATTGTTCATCGAGAACAAGCCCGAAGTCTTGAAATATATTAGTCTTTTCCGCGCGGACAACCACGCCTTTTTCACTTTTCCGTACACAAGGCAACTGTGGAAAAATGTGCCTGGTCTGGACAGTAACTTGTGATCAGATCGAGAGAATGCACAGACAGCTATACAAGATGCATACATTGGCCCGACTGCATTCAACCTTAGCCCATTTTTTCTTAGCCGGTCGTTCGGGTGAACCTTATCGTTCCTTGCTTATGCTTTGATATGGACTGCGAATCTTGACGCGCGACGGTTTTCATTTACGAAGAAAACACGGCCCGATGGGAAACCCAAGAATTTGCAAGAAGTCGCTCTCGTGCTTGACTGCTTTCTCATAGAGCTCAAAATGATCGCACGAGATTGCCATGAGGCGCACCTGCAATCGTTTAGAACTCGATATCTGAAAAATCGACCGTCGTGCGAAGGTAGTATGCTTAAGGAGTAGGTAAGATTGGGAGGGGATAGAAAACGCGATCAAATCATATGAGTCCGCAAGAAAATCCCCAAACCGATTGTTTCTTTTGCCGGCGGATGGAAGACAGGGCACCTCTCCAAGACGTCATTATCTATGAAGACAACCGCTTCCACGTTTCTCATCACCTGACCGACGAGGGAGATGAAAGCACGCCATCCTACCTCGGGATGGTCTTGATACAGACAAAGAGGCATGTAAACGATCTAGCAGCTCTAACCGAAGCGGAATCCTCGCAACTTGGCAAACTGATCATGCGGATAAGTCGCGCGATAAAGGCCGCAACAGGCGCCGCCTGGACGTACTGTTACTGCTTCCTGGAGGGTTACAGGCATGTTCACGTCTTCCTAGCCGCGCGATATCCCGGAATGCCTGAAGAATACATAAGATTGAACCTCACTGATTGGCCAGGAGCGCCGTCCGGTAGTAGGAAAGAGGTGAGCGAACTTTGCCACAAGCTTCGCTCAATGGTAAATTATTCGCCCACAAAAATGGACGCGGAGCAAAATTTTTTGGCGAAATGATTTAGGGCTGTGAATGGGTATAAGATCCCGTCCTACCCGCAGTGCTCACTATATCTCCAGATTAGGCAGGAGCGACTTTAGAGTCTTCCTCTCTGCCTTTCTCACGTGCGGGCCCTCTTGTAATCTCGAAATCTACTGTCATGATGTTGTGCCTGTTCTAGGCACTTACAATTGATGACTTTTCCGCCTTGTGAAGGCACGCTTGCGAAATGCGCACGTCGATCCGATGCTAAGCAGTAAAAGGGCCGAATATGATCTACAAGCCTGGACATCACTATTTGCTCTGCTTCAAGGCGACGACTTCTCCCTTTCCTATCTGGAGAGTCTGCACGAGGTATCGATCTGATTCACTTATCAACTTTAAGAAATCAACCAATTCTCTCCGGCCTGGGAGCTAGGGCATTATCTACAATGAGCAGACCTCCCTGCTTCAGAACCCGATCAAGATCCCTCCAGTAGCTCGTGTACTCCGGTCGCTCCGCATCCAAAAATACGAGGTCGAAGGATTCATCTTCCTGACTTTTGAGAAACAGCCTGACATCCTCCAGACGCGAATTTACGTAACTTTTCAATCCGCTCTTCTCAAAGTTGCCCGTGGCCATTGACACCTTTTTCTCTGAGACCTTGACCGTCGTAACCTTGCCCGAGGTATTTCTCAGCGCGTCAGCAATCCAAAGAGTCGAGGATCCATTCGAGGTCCCTAACTCCAGGGCTCTGTTTGCCCTTACGGCCTGAATAAGAATGGAAAGGAACAGACCGGTATCATGGGTGATGTTCAGCATTCGCTCGACGTGATTCTTGACCTTGGAATCGTAGTCAGTTCCAAATTCGTACAGCGTATCAAGTAATTCGCTCAGTTCCCTGTCCAAGGCATATTTCCCCTCCGAAATTTCGAAGCATGAGAATCTTCTGATAATGAATGAAAAAGTGGACCGGCCGGGTTTCACGCGCTGCAATTAGGCAAAACGAGATCAACTTCTAGTACACTTGAGCGTGGCGCACAGGTCGTGATCTGGTCTAGATTCATTGACAGGAGCATTTGTAAGATTTTCAACATTGAGGAAATCGACGGCCGCCAGTCTTGGATGAATATGAACCGTTTCAAATCGCGGGCGGGCGTAAAAAAACTCGGATTCAAATCCTAGCCCAATCTCGAGCGCCATACGGAAGATTGAGCGAGGCCGAGAGTTTGACAAAAATGCAATGTGAATGAATAGTCCGCTCGATCATGTTTGATCGCGTTAGAGTTATTGACATTACGCTTTGGAAAAATTAGTCCTTGCGAAAATGCAGGACTTGAAACGAGAAATAGTAATCTTTTCACCCGCTAGCTAAAATCTCAACCGTTCCCTCACAAAGTGCACGTCGTCAATCAGGTGAGCAACAATGTCAACTGTGTCTCTCTGCGAGCTTGCGAATCTAATGCACTCTCGGGCTTGAAAGATGTTCTCGGTAATCAGATAGAAGCACGCCCCATGCTTTTCGTATGGCTCAATTGTGAGCAGGAAATCGTCGTACTCTGAAGCAACCTGGGTCGTAAACTTTTCAATAGCTTTCTCTGCCGAACACCGTACAAACAGCTCGAGCACAACACCCTTTATCTTTCTTGGATTCCAGTGTGAAAGAAGCAAGATTGCCTTGCTCTCCGAGAGACTATGGAACTTTCTTCTTACGCTTCGAACGGTCAAGCCAGCTTGCCCTGCGATGTAGGAGTTGGGTCTGTCAAAGCGGTTCCTGATGGCCTCGTACACATTACGATCATTCAAAGAAAGTTTTCGAGAGCTTGGGGGGAAGTTTAGCGTTTCTTGTCTGACTACCTGAGGACGATCCATCTTCTCAAAAATCGATTGCAGAAAATTGTGCAAGTCCCCTGGTTGCCTTTTCACATAAATTATGGATAGCGCGTCGTCAAAATATCGGGTTATCGTCCTTACGTTGCTTGTGTTTGAGAATCGCTCGATAACAGAGTCCATCTCTACTCTTTCTCGAAATTTTGAAAACCAGACTCGCTCAACCTTCATCGAAAGCGAATTTGGATTAATCATCGAGTACCAGCCTGAGAATATCCCTTCCGCCTCTAGCCTAGACAGCCTACGTCTCACTGTATCCTTGTCAATACCCATGTCAGAAGCAACTTGGCGGATGGATGACACCATCGTGGGGAAAGGGTCAAACTCTGATCTGCCACCGAGACGAAGTTTTCGGAAGATTTTGATATCGATTGCATCCAATCTTTCTAATCCACTTCAAAGATAATTCTAGTCAGCGGCATTGCCCCTTTACCTTTTCCTTCTGTCCGCTTTGACTGTGTTTCCCGTACAAGCGGTTATGTACTTCAAGATAACATAATGCGCCCCTAGGAACTAGTATGTTAATACCAAGTTCCAAGGGCATGCCAAGCGCAAAATGAGTAATGAAGAAGGATCTCCGAAAGAAATTATGAATAGTGAAAAGAGTAACGTACCCGATAATCTGAGTAATCGAGACATTGAAAAGAAAACGACTTCTCAGGGAATCACAAAGGCTTCGCTGGGAGCTATGCCAAGAGTCTCAGCATGGTCTGGAGCCCTCGGTTTCCCGTTTTTCTTTGTCATTCTAACAATTGCAGGTCTGATAACACCAGGCTATTCACCTGTAAGCGAGCATGGTAGCGATCTTAGTGTACTAAAGTATGCGTGGCTCTTCAATTATGCACTAACAGTTTATGGCATATCACTGATAATCTTCTCTGTTGGATTTTATCGAGCAATTTCCCCTATCTTTACTAGGAGAAGGTCTATTGCTGTGAATATTCTTCTCGTGCTGTCCGCCGTAGGCGGGATACTAGCGGGAGTATTCACTGTAGCGCCCGGTCAACTTTACATTCACGCTTTTGGGGGCCTTTTAATCTTTGGACTACCTCCATTGGCTCAGATAATTGCAGGTTCCAAACTGAGATTTGTCTCTGGATCTAAGAAATATGGCACCTACACTTTTGTAAGTGGAATAGTGAATCTGGCGATAGACATATTCGGCACATTTTACCCAATCCTCAAATTCGTACCATCAATGCTCCCGATAGTTAATGCTCTGAACTATCAGCTAACTGGTCTCTATCAGAGAATAGAAATGATTGTGACGTGGGGTTGGTTTCCAGTAACCGGAGTCAGATCCCTCACCTTGAGAGGGACAGAGAATATCATCCACTCCCCAAAAAACGACAAGAACAAACAATCCAACTAACAAGAAAAACCTGAAAGCCTTTTTCCGAGACTGAGCAGGGCAAAAAAAGAGGGAAGGAAAGCGAGTTTGCTTTGGGATGTTGATGGGAAATGATCGTGAACTTCCGTAGCGCAGTTTTCTTTTTACTCGGCGTAAGTGTCTTACTTGCTCCGCTCCTGCTCGCGGCGTGGTTCTCACTCTGTCCGCAGTTTGGAAACCCGCAGTGTCCGACAAGTGCTGACACTAACTCTGCTCTCCTGGCTTTCAAGGCAGATAGCCCAACGCTCATGGGAATCTTTCTCACTGTGAACACTATCGTGCCATACGTCTATCCATTAAGTTACTTGGGATTGGGATACCTCTCTGCTAAGCGATCGCCAATTTTCTCAGCCGGCGGAGTAATAGCTGGGTGGTTCGGTAGTATCGCCTGGGGCTTTATAGGGGCTGCAATCTTCGTGTATTACGATGCAGCGAATCTCTTGCCCAGTTCCAACGCCACTACTTTGATGAATTCAATTTACCTTCACTGGCAAATTTACTACATCGTTGCAACCGGCTGGGTGCTGGGGCATTTGTTCGGTTATGTCCTTCTCGGCATTGCACTCTATAGATCACGAATCATACCAAGATGGGCATCAGCGCTCTTGATCATAAGCGCACCCTTGATGGGACCATTTGCCTACGGTTTGAACAACGGGTGGTTGCAGGTTGCAGGATACTTACTGGTTCTCATTGCTTGTATTCCGGTTGCGAATTCTCTAATCACAGACAATAAGAACGATTTCTCTAGACAGGTTATGAAATGATCTCAAAGAGCATTCAGAACACTTTCCAGATCATTTCTTATGCATCGGCCCCGAGGCGCTTAGGCTTATGAGTTCAAATCCTACCCCTTTTAGAGCGTTCGTGCGGTCGCCGAGCTCTCAACATTAAGTGCGGTGACATTGTGAAGGATTAGCTATGTAATCCACGCTCAAAGAATCTAAATAATTTGCCCTTTATTGGACTTGCTATGCGCCGTTACATCAAGAATGCTAGGTCGCAATTTTTCTTCAGGAGATGAGCCCGGAGGGATTTCAACTCACCTTGGGTTCGAGTTCGGCATTTTAGGACGTTTCATGCGATCGCCAAGCTTTTAATAAAAGTTAACGAGAACAAGTTCTGCCAAGTGCACTAGTCTTTCGAGCAGTGTAAATGACGGCGGACACCATCAAAAGAACTGTCAGGAAATTTAACAGTAAAGGATTGCCAAATTCTATATTGAGAAGCACCGTTGATGGGACAACAGATCCGAGCAACAACGTAGCAAGCGGAACTGAGCAACATCCGCCCTTGAAAATAGCTGGAATAATTCCTAGGAATCCCACCAGGCCGCCCGATTTTCTGATCCTACATTGCAGGCGGATATTGTAGCTAATAAGAACTATACTCAACGCAAAGAGAACGGATAGAACAATTGAGAATATCACTGGACCTATAAAAAGTATCAAGGCGAGATGACCAGAGGGATACCAAATGAGCCCAGAATTGTAAAAGCCGGAAAGACCTGACAGATCAAGACCGAATGACGGATTAGGAATTCCTTCCTCCCTCATGTACTGCGTTACGTCAAAAGAATAATAGAAAAACAGCCCAGCGGAGTATCCATAGAGAAGCCAGTAGGCAATAGCACTCAGCAATGCCACAACTTTATACTTCGTCGATCGACTCAGAAGCTGTCCTAAAAGTGAGAAAACAGAACCTGATTTTTGAAAAGAGATCTCTTTTGAACTATTGTCTCTCCGCTTTTCGCTTTCTAATCTTGATTAATCTCGGACTAGACTTCTTTTTGAAGAGATGCGTAATGCTTGTTCCCACTTCGCAAGTGATTTCACTTTCGCTCACATACCGCTTTCTGTGCTTTCTCTAAGAGAAAAGGAAGTCAGGCTGCATTGACAACACTCGGGAGATTGTTGGCAAGACCAGAGGGACTTGTGGTCATGATTATTGTTCCAGTGCCATTGATCAAATAATAGGCCTCAAGATTCGCGCTAGGATCGTAAGTGTAAGTTGCGTTTTGGGTACTAGTTCCAAAGAACCATCCTGCCTTCCCTGTTCCTCCGCCATACTGGCTTGCAAACTGCTGTATCGATTGTCCCTGCTGGTTTAAATCGTTGTACAATTCGATTGTTAGAATGACAGCACCCTTTGAGTGAAGCTGCGAATAGTATTGTTGATCCAGGAGCTGTGCCGCTTGCTGACAAGAAGGACACCAGGTTGCCACAAAGTAAAGGAGAACCGTACTACCAGAGAACTTGAACAAGGAAGTAGTTGTCCCGTTTGTCAGTGTGATCGGAATGTTCGGGGCATAATCCCCTTGGTTTATGCCGTAAATAGGGCTAGATACCTTATTGTCGGAAGTGTGCTTTGTAGCCCCGCTTGTAGAAGAATAATAGTAGTATAATCCAGCTGCCGCAATCACGATGATGATTATCGCAATAGCAGATATTATCAGGAGCCTGTTTTGTCTACTTTTGTGAGATCTATTCGCTTTCTGTTTTCTTAGTGCATCCCTCTTCACTACGTCTTTGGGAGGTGCGACACCCGGATGCTTGTCTGAGTAATGTTGAAGCAAGCTTTGTTCGGAAGTAAACTCTCTGTCACAAAGATCACAACTCTTCTTTGACATGGACTCCCGCATTTCACCTCTTGCAGCAAGAGGTTATGTTCCTGCTCAGGTAATGAACAGATGCAAGTAAAAGGGCAGCTGAAAGTAAGTAAAAGTACGGATAGTTGAACTCGAAGAAGGCTTGAATCCTTGGAGAATAATCAAATAGAATCGGTGTTGATGCTCCGGATAGAGCAATCAGAGTTGGTATGATTGGAGTACAGCATAGCCCATTCACCAAGCTTGCAAGTACAGATCCAATTGTCAAGCGCTTTCCTGAAGACGCGTGCATTCTGAAGGCATAGATGTTCAGTACAATTACAAGGCCGAACAATACGCCGAAGACAAGCGCGAATACTTCCTGCAGAGGCGTGATGAAATTGATTGCATATGGTGCGATTAAGACTCCGTCTGGTAGCGAAGGCAGAAGATACATGTACAATACAGAGATTGCTATCGCAAGAACAGCGAAAAATGCAACATAATTCCTCTTAGAAAAAGCTAGACGTAATGCGTTTCTCTCATAAGCTAGCGACAGTGACGAATTGCGAATAGTCTGTGATTTCATCTAATCTGGCTCACTCCTTCGTCTTTCTCGATACTTCTGGACTTGGAGATTCGCCCTCTTTAGCAGGAATCAATGTCTTGGTTTCGTGTCTCCATTGATAGAATGCGAAAGCGCCGAAAATCAAGAGAAGAATCGAAGCGACGATCAAAATAACATCCCATTCTTTGAGAATAGAGTAGACTGCGAGCCCTGCTCCCGCTGAGACCAGGATTACAGGAAGTGCGCAGCAAACCAATAGCGAAGCTATCAAAGCAAGAGATAGCTTTGCACTGCTATTATCGCGATTTTGCTCTACAAGATTTCCAGAGTCTGATCCTTTCCTTTCTCTAATGCCCAGATAGCTACTGTTTCCGCAGTCATTGTATCGCTCTTCTTCTTGTTCCTTTTTCAAACGATTCGATCCACTCCTTGTGTTCTATATGCAACAGCTTGTTGCTCCCACATCTCTAAAGTAGGATTGCGCAACTATCTTGATCGATTCAGCTAAAGTTGGAAAAATGTGGATTGTATCGATGACATCCTCCAAAGTGTACCTGTTTTTGATAATCAAGGCTGCTTCAGTGATGATGTCTGAGGCATTAGGGCAGAGGATATGGATGCCAAGCACTCTATGCGTCTTGTTGTCCGCAACCATCTTGATGACGCCTCTCGTATTTCCAATGATTCTCGCCTTTGCGATCTCGGAAAAATTGAGCACCCTACAGTTGCACTCGTAGCCATTCTCTATAGCTTCTCTATCCGTCAAGCCCACACTTGCGAGCTGAGGATCTGTGAAGATTGCTCTTGGAACGATGTTAAGATCGATTTTCTTACCTGAACCAGTGAGCGCGTTCTCGGCAGCTATCGTCCCTTCTCGAGCTGCAAGAGCCTCAAGCATAGGTTCACCTGTGACGTCTCCCGCTGCGTAGACGTTCGAAACACTGGTACGCATTTCATCATTGATGATTATTTCATTGTCATCATCTTTTGTCTTGACACCCGGCTCTTCTAGTCCAATGTCTTTTGTGTTTGGTGCTCTACCAGTCGCGAGCAACAGAGCTTCGGCTTTGAATGTCTCCTCTTTCTTCTTTCGGTCAATCACAGCTTCTACAGTTATGATTTTTTTGCCATTTCTAGATTTGCCGTTTGACTGCGATACTTTCTTGACATTAACGCCCGTCCTGATGTCGATTCCGTCTTCTTCTAGATAGGTCGCAAGAGCTTCTGCTATCTCTGGTTCGTCATCGGGGATTATGGTGCTACTTCTTTGGAGTAAGGTGACTTTCGTTCCAAGTCTAGAGTACATTTGGGCAAACTCTAGACCAAGTGCTCTTCCTCCTATCACAATCATAGAATTGGGACGAAACGGCGGAGAAAGTGCCTCCACGTTTGTCCAGTAATTTACATCCTGAATGCCTTCAAAGGAAGGTATTCTCGGGCGCGATCCAGTAGCGATGAGAAATGCGCTCCCGGTTATCGACGTCGTTGTACCATTGTTATGATGACTGTCACTGGTCGTAATCTTTACTTGATCCTTAGAAACAAAGACACCTTTTCCCCTGTACACATGAACATTCTCCGAAAGCCCTTTCAGAACATTTTCGTACTTTTCTTTCCTTAAAACAGAGACCATCTGGTTCTTTGACTGGATCAGGTTTTGAAAGTTGAATTTCTCAACGTGAGGAGTTATCGTACCATTGCCCAGCTTATGTTTGAAGCTATTTTTGATCACTTCTCCTGCAACAAGTAATCTCTTGCTAGGAACGCATCCAACATTAACACAAGTTCCTCCAATTATGCCTCCTTGCACTAGAGCAGCTTTCTTTTTGAGCTCGTCAGCTTTGATTGCAGCAGCAAATGCTGCGGCACCGTTCCCGAGGATGACCAGATCGTACTTTGCTTTCCACGCTTCTTCTGTCAATGGGCTATTTCAGAACCTCTGTTGTAGAGAGATCTAGAAGAATCACTTCGCTATCTGAGCCACGGTGATCTTCTTCGCGTCAGAGATCATGTCGCAGCCTTCCATTCTCTCGCCAAACTTCTCGACATGCTTTGAGGCTGCATCAAGAATTGGGATGACGGTCTTTGAATTGAGTGAGTAGATTATTCGCTTGCCATCTCGTCTATAATTTGCAAAACCGCATACTGTCAAACATTTTAGTTCATGAGAAACCCTTGTTTGCTCTTCTTTGATATCACTACAAAGTTGGCCGACATCTCTTTCGCCGTCGCGAAGAGCTTCTATCAGCTTTAGCCGCACCTGATTTGATAGAACCTTGAATACGAGAACGTAAGCTTGATAATACTGTTTCGACATATGAAATGAGATTCATATGATCAGATATAAAGTTTCCCAGCTTTACTTCAGACAATAAAAAGCTGTTCACTCCTTCTGTGAAACTCTTCCATACACCATTATAGTCGCAAGTGTAACATCTGGTCATATGAAGATTCAGCCTATTGTAACGACTCATTGCCAAGCTAGGAGCCTAGGATTCTCATGAACGATTTCCGTAAAGCTCTCAGCCGAATTGTCATTATCACTCTGCTGGCGGGGATAATCACAGTTGCAAGCGGCCTTGCCGCCACTACTTTGGTGAAAAGTCATACTGCGGAGGTAAAAACCACATCCCAATTTTCATCATCATCTCCTTCTCAAACTTCGAAGAACGCGACCTCATCTGAATTATCCACGACTACGACAAGTTCTTCACGGATTGCTAGTGGTAGCGTCACTAGCTCGTTAGCTGTAGTTACCACTACTTTCGAGACTAGCAGCAGCGTTACTACTACAGCTTCGGGCACCGCTCCTGTTATCGGAACTCAAAATGGAGAAATGGCTCCAGATTTTCCTATCACTTTTCTTAATGGAAGTGTTTCTCGCTCACTCTACAATCTACATGGGCGGCCAGTTCTGCTTTGGTTTGTGGCTACTTGGTGTACGTCATGCCAGCAGGGAGCACAAATGCTCGCATCCAATTATTATTCGGAACTCCAATCTAAGGGGGTTACGATACTAGTAATTCAGCTCTACAATGATCTTGGTCAGAGCGGTCCAAACCTGACGCAATTTGCAAATCAGTATGGCGGAGGGTCAAGTAAACAAGGTTGGTACTATGGCTATTCAAACGAAACTACCACGTACGCATTTGATCCGAAAGCCGCTTTAGATGTCTATTACGCATTGAACGCGCAAGGAGTAATTGTCATGCAGGGAATTGAGCTGCCTAATGGTCTACCTTCGCTTGTATCCAACAGTTCTTGGTATCTGGGGTAGATCATTGATGAAGTACATTTGGTTGACATCCTTACCATGACAAAAGTGACCCTTCGAATCGCAGGGGTTGACGTGTGGTAAATGCTTTGAAAGAGTGAGCGCAACCATCAAAGGATTTTCAGAAGTCAGAAATCTGTCGATGGAACCGTCTGAAGGAATGTTTACTCTGACCGTAACCGACAGACTTTTCGACGCCGTCCTCGACGAAAATCCTGACGTCCTGGCCTACCAAGACTTTTCTCAGGTTGAGCCAGCTGCGGATGAGCTCGGGTGGATTTCTCGGCAGGAAGGAGTAGTTGTACTTCGTCTTGCTGCGGCGGAGGTCTAACCTGATCTGGGCTCTTGAGAGGTCCCAGTTTACATAGTCCCTTCCGAGAGCTTTCACTATCTGAGTGTACCCGAAGTAATTGAAAGATTCAGAGATGGTACTTTCGTCGGCTCCCAGTGTGAGCAAAGTCGCGATGATTACTTTGTCGCGGATTGGAACGTGACCGCCATCTATTATCCTCGAGACTTCGTCGGGCTTTACAAAGGACTGCTCGGTTACGTTCTTTGCAAGCATCTCTCTGTCATAGGTTATCTTCTCGCGAGGAAGCTCGGCTGCGTTCTTTCTGTAAAAGCCTCGAATTATTGTCTGGACAGAGTCCTTAGTCTCAAAGTCGCCCTTCCAGGAATTGAGGTATTCCTGCATGATGCCGAGATGTCTGTACTTGCCATCCTCATTTTTCGCATTCTTGTAATCATCGAGAAGCGCCTCGACATCCGAGCAGATTTTCTTCGCTACAAGCCACTTTTGATACTTGAAGAGTTTCCTTCCCCAAGAGGCGCGAGTCTTTTTTGCTGCCCAGCTTGAGGAGCATTCTTTTGACACACGGGATCTCCAGGAATCCTGCCAGACCTGGAGTCCGGATGAATCCGCTGCGCTCGACCTCGAGAGCTCCGTAGTACTTTTTCAGTTTCCATAGGAAGGGCAAAGCGTGCGAAGGGGGTCTTCCAAGCTTTAGAGCAATCTGGCCGCTCGTGAGACCAGGGTTCTCCCTGACAACATTGACTAGATCATTGTAGATCTGGCGCCTGTGGAAGCGCTTTCCAGCGCCATCAAACTTAGGAAACACTGGCTCGCATTTGAAAAACCAGCGGGCGACTATCAAAGCAGAAGGTCAAGTGTCCTATGTTGCGACCCCCTATATTATTCAAGTGCAGTGGATGGACCGGCTGGGATTTGAACCCAGGACCCCCACCATGCCAAAGTGGTTCTAGTCCGCTCTCACTTTTTTTCTGAGAGAGCAGGAATCCTACCAGGCTAGACGACCGGCCCGCTTTACACACAGCAGAGGAATGCTTTCTCAAACTAACGATAAAAAGGCTTCTTCCTTCAGAAAGATATCTTTAATGAGATTCTTCTTTGTCAGCGAAATTGCCTTGCTCAGAAACTGTTTTATTGGCTGGACGGAGCGAAGTGAAACTCGGTGCGGCGATCGTCTAGACGCGGTTTCGGCTAAAATAATTTAGCGAATGCGGGAAAGCCTGGTCTAGGACATCAGCCTGCCAATCTCTCTCTAAACGCGTTGGTTAGGCACGGATCCAATACGCGAGAGCAGTACGCTGGTAACCCGGGTTCAAATCCCGGTCGCCGCATCTTCTTTCGAGTCTAAAGCTTTCGTTTTTTTGGGCCAGACCCACCCGCTCTCGATTTCAGCGCCTAGGAATGGAGTATGCAGATTACTCTTGAGGATGAGGTCCTAGTTAGAAGTAGTTGCTGGTAATAGTATTACCTGCATATTAAATCTAGTTCTTTGTGATTTGACGAGCGTGAGACCGCGCCATAACCTTGAAATTACAGTAAAGTTACTGCAATACTCGACCGACTCACTTTGGGAAGAACCATACCCTCATTTCGCATGGTGATAGACCGCGAAATAGGGCGCGTCATGCAGACATACGGCAGGTCGCTCTCAAAGCAGGACAGAGCAGTGCTGGAGAACATGCTTCAGCTCTGCACTAGACACTCTCAATCTTGCTCAGCGTCACTGAAGCTCGTTCCGATAAGATCGATATTGTTTGCAGTTTTTCTTGAGCAGGAGAAAAAGTTGCAGGCTCTGATTGAGGAGCTTTCAAGGGCCACGCCTTTGATTTCTGCCAAGAAGAAAAACAGGTGATGAACTGATCAAAATTGAGCGTACAGCGCAAGAAAAGTAGCGCCGCCGCAGTGACTACGACGGAGGTCCTGATCAAGCGGGCCTCCCAGCTGCGCGGCCTGACGTTCGGGAACAAGATAGACGAGTTGCTCCAAGGCGGCCTCTCGCCAAATTCAATGGCCTTCCTCTATGGAAAGCACGCCAACCGAATGATGAACATTCTCTGCGGAAATTCGATTCGCGTCTTCGGCGGAAGAGCCCTGTTCATCGACGCCTCAAACTCGTACGATCCCTATTTGATAGCAGAAAAGTGCACCAGAAAGAAAAACGAAGTGGACCTGAAGGAGTTCATGGAGTCGATAACCGTGTACAGGGCCTTCACCTGCTACCAGCTGAAGAAGCTCGTTACGAAGGAGATCGAGAAGGAAGTTGCAGAAAGCAGGGCAAGCAACCAAGCCATCAACTCTATCTTTGTCGCAGGGATTGACAGCGTGTTCAGCGAACAGGACAACACCGAAGCTGAAACTCAGCGATTGCAGCTTTTCATGGCTTCTGCCCTGGGCAAGGTTGCAAGGGACAAAGAAAGCGGAGTAAAGTTCATCGTGGCATCCTCGAGCGAGCGTTCGGAGTTTTTCGTACTAAAGTCAGACGTTTCGATAAAACTGTACTCTGAGAGAAACCGCAAGGACAGGGCGATGCTCACCAAGCACCCCGCGTCAGAAAAGAGGTTTGCCTCGATCGAGATTTAGAAAGCATGCGTATGGTGGTTTTTACTTCTCTCCATGGATCCATTACCCCGCGTGAGTGCAGAGCATGATGACGGGCAAGCAGGGATTCTGAAATTGGACGGCAGCAGTTCGAATCTGCTCAAGTCGAAATTAAAAGCCGAGGTTGATTCGTGGAGGCCCTTCGTGGAAGCCCTGAGGTTCGAAGATCGCCAGCTTCTGCGCGGTCTGATATCTGATGCCTGGAAGTACGCGGACGCTGTCGAGAATAGCAAGGAAGGATGCACGACTGAGGCTTTCCTGATTGCGCTTTTGCTCTCCCGCCAGAAAGAGATCGACCGTCTAGAATCAGAGATTACAAAACTCAAGCAGCAGCAACAGACTGACGGAAAAGATTAGGGCATAGAAGGGAGCCGATCTTGGAAGTGGTCGAAGGCTGGCTGCTTGACTGCTACCCTTCCAAGGATTCCAGCAGCTCTGGGATGACTTTCTGGTTAAAGCAGCTGGCTAGCGGAAAGACTCTCAAACTCAAAGATTCAAGCTGGCACGCGAGCATTTACGCAAGCGGAGAGGCCTGTGACAACCCGTCCTACGTTTCATCCAAAGTGGAGAACTCTGGTCTAGTACACTCGATTAATCTGGTCCGGCGGAGAATCAACGCCTTCACGAAAGCAAAGAGTCCCGTCCTTCAATTCGAGCTCTCTAATGCTGGCAGGGCTAGGAGCCTGGCAGAGCGGCTCGAGGGCGCTTTCCAGGGCTACGACGCAATCCACCTGTACAACGTGGATGTCCTCCCCGAGCAGCAGTACTTCTACGAGAAGGACCTCTTCCCGCTCGCCCGCGTCAGGGCGAGGGCGCAAGGCGGAGAAGTGAAGAGCTGGCAATTGCTCGACGACAGCGTCGAGTCGCTGAACTACGAAGTACCGGTTCTCAGGTGCGTCAGGCTCGACGCCAAGTTGCAAGACAGAGTGCCAGGGCTTGACTCCAAATTAAACTCAATCTCTCTCGAAGCATTCACAACGGAAGGAGA
The DNA here is from genome assembly GCA_021325255.1 of Nitrososphaerota archaeon. The sequence goes on from JAJPHP010000048.1 coordinate 87,804, forward strand.
AAGTAAGAGTGCCGCAGAGGGAAACACCGACGTAATTACTCTCGAGTCAAGCGATGAGGCGGAGATACTCGCCGGTTCGATGAAGGAGATCGACAGGTTTGATCCCGACCTGCTAATCACTCGCAACGGCGATTCCTTCGTAATTCCCTATCTGCGCTCTAAAGCTGCAAAGTGCGGCGTCAGCTTGCAAAAGCTTGACAGGGACGCCGAGGTTTCAAATTCTCTTACAGCGTCGAGTAGTGTAAGAGCTGGAAAGACGTACTTTTCCTACGGCCGGATACTCTACCGCCCGGCGACGCAACGGCTGTTTGGGAGGTTGCACCTCGACGAGGAGAACACCTTCGTCTACGACCAGTGTAGGCTGCAGGGCCTCTTCGAGGTTTCAAGGTTGTGCAGGATGCCGATGCACACCTCGATGCGTGCGAGCATAGGCAAGTGCCTCAGCGGCCTGCAGTTTTACAATGCGTTCAAGCAAGGTCTGCTGATCCCCTGGAAGCCCGAAATTACGGAAGACGGCAAGAATGGGTACGAGCTCTTCAAGTCAGACAGGGGAGGGCTTGTGTTCAACCCCCTGCCCGGAATACACGAACATATTTTCGAGATCGACTTTGCCTCTCTCTACCCTTCCATAATAAGGAACTACAACATCAGCGCCGAGACGGTGAACTGTGCTTGTTGCCGCTCCGGTTCCCGCCACCAGATAGAGGAACTGGGCATGCACATCTGCGAGAAGCGCAAAGGGATTGTCGCTAGCAGCCTAGAACTTCCGCTCGAGAAGCGCTTTGCCTACAAAAGGCTCAGAGACTCCACGCAGGACAGGTGGCTGAAGAGCGTTTACAACGAGAGGGCTGGAGCCCTAAAATGGATCCTAGTTTGCTGTCTCGCGAGAGAATCACCGGTTCTAATTCAGCAAAAAGACGGCCTGGTCCAATACGTGAAAATCGGCGACTTCATCGACAACATAGTTAGCGGAAAGGAAGGAATCATAGATTGCCCTGATGGTATTTCGGTAGCCAGTGTGGATCGAAATCTCAAGGTCAAGTTTTGCAAGGTCAAGAAACTTCTCAAGGTTCCTAATAATCAAAAACTACTAGACATTACGTTGGATGACGGAAGGAAGGTGACTGCGACACCAAACCATCCATTCTATCTGCTAAAGAATGGAAACCTTGAGGTCAGGCAGGCCTCTGATTTGCAGGAAGGAAATTTCATTCCTGTCGCAAAGAAACTGCCTTCGCCACCATCGTCTCCTTGTCACAATGAGGGATTCATTGACGTTATTGATCAATTGACAAGGAAACTAGACCAAGTTGAACTTGGCCGATGGAGAGTATCGGGCGCAATTCTCTCACAGATGATTCTCGAAAACAAGCTAGTGATACTCGAAGCTTCTATGAAAGAAGGGTATAGCAATCAAGCTGTGCGAGTATGGGCGAAGAATGGGTTCATACCTCTACGTTTCTTCCATCTCCTGAATGTACCCCGCGAACTGCATGGTTCATTGCGCGTAGGAATCGGAAGGCCCAAAGGGAAATTCGGAATAACAAGTTGGATGCCAGCCGTCATTTCCACAAATGAGGAGCTTGGCTTCTTCCTCGGCCTCTATATTGCCGATGGAAGTACCACCAACACGTACATTCGACTTGACATAGGATATTTCGAAACAGACCTTCTCGAAAACGCTTGCATGGTAACAAAGTCGCTGTTCCGAACCACGCCTAGAGTGTACAAAGAGAATGGCGTCAACATGTATATTGTTCAAATAAATAATCTTGCAATCGTCAAGTTTCTGGAACTAGTACTTGGCATTCCCCCTACTCCCGAGACTGGAAAACTCAAGGCTCCCGAGATAGTATTCAACTCTAACACAAATGTGGCGCAGGGTTTTCTAGAAGGCGTACTCGCAGGAGATGGCAGCATTAACAAAAAGCGCTCCTTCGCGAGTGTCGCAACATCATCAAGAGATTTTGCAAATCAAATCGGTTACATTGGAGCAACATTAGGTCTAGGTTTCAGAATAGCTATTCATCCAAGGACTTTAGCAAGTCCGATGTACACGGTCAATTTTGTGGGACCCGAGACTCTCAAAACGGTTTCTCAGTGGAAATACTTGAAGAAAGCGCATCGAGCGGTATTAGATCCAAAGCTTGAAAATCTCTGCGATAGCGAAAATGTAAACTGCACTCATCCAACCTATCAACTGTTTCCCACGACTGAATCCAACATCGTACTTTTGGCACGAGAGGCACGTACAGTAAGAACACCTCGCATAGACCAAAGGGAATCGGCCTGCCCGTATAGAATAACTCAGATAATCGAAAGAATTTCTGCCTTTTCTTCTTCAAAGAGAAGATTGGGAGAAAAATCAATTGCTGCGCTCACGAACGTCATACGCATGTTCCAAGGCGATTTAGGATTTGCCAGAATCAGGAAAATTGAAGAGTTGAGTAGGGTTGACGACTATGTTTACTGTTTCCAGCTTGCCGATGATGAAGTACCAGGATTCTTCACCGGAGAGGGAGCAGTTTTTACCCACAATTGCTTTGGCTATCTATCCTATCGCAACGCAAAGTTCGGTAAGATAGATTCGCACATAGCAGTCTGCGCTCAAGCTAGAAAGACACTGCTCGATGCCCTGCACACCGCAGAGTACCACGGTTTCAGAATGATCCACGGGATAGTGGATTCGCTGTGGATAGCAAAGGACGGCGCAGACATGGAGGACTGCAAGGAGCTGTGCAAAGAAATTGAAGCGCAGACGGGGTTCAAGCTTGCAATCGAGGGCCAGTACAGGTGGATCGTGTTCCTCCCGAGCAAGACGCACTCGGAAAATCAGGTCGCGAACAGGTACTTCGGACGGTTTGAGGACAAAAACGAGGGAAAGGTGAGGGGAATAGAGCTGCGCCGTCGCGATACCCCGCCGTACTTCAAAAAATGCCAGGGAGAGATTCTCCAAGCACTTTACAGGTGCGACGATGTCTCGGAGCTGAGGCAGGCTGCTAGGACAGACGGAGTCAGGATATTCGAAAAGTATGCAGAAGCGCTTGAAGATCACATGGTTCCCCCGAGCGAGCTCCTCATAAGGAGGAGGCTCTCAAAGAATCTTGACGAATATTTTTCGAAGAGACAGCTGCCTGTGAGTGCCGCCTCGAAACTTTCAATTCGCGGCCTTGAACTTCAAGCCGGTCAATCGATATCCTACGTTATCACGCGATACCGGACCAGCGGAAAAGATAGATCCATCCCTGAAGAAATTGTAACCGAAGATTCCGAGTACGATTCTGAAAGGTATGTGGAGCTACTCTCGGACTGCTGCGCGACTGTTCTTTCTCCATTTGGGGTAACAAAGGAGCGACTCCTAACTAGAGCAGAATCAACTCTCGCCTGACGAGCAATTCTATTCGTCTCACTAATGATGGAAAGGTCCCTTTGAAAACCGCTCGCCGAGTAAAAAGAAAGGGAAGTCGAGAAAGAAAGAAGCGACCTGCAGTTTCCACTCAATTGAGCTGGATTAGTACTCTGAGAGCAAAAATTGCTAACCCTCAGCTCCGACCAAGATGGAATGCCTCCACTAGAGTGCTTGTGAACTTCCTTCGCTCCATGCGTGTGCCGTTGCTCCAAAGCAAGGCAAAACCAAGAGGATAGCGTGAATATTATATTGGAGTTCAAAACAACCTCTCCTTAAGGTAAAGAAATCTTCATGGTAGAACTTTCCGCGCTCGATTACAAGCCAAAGCCAATCGACGGCGACTTTCTCAGCAAGACCAACGAGTACCCAGTGACGGGAACACACGAGGGTCATGAGGTCAGGGCCGAAGGTATTCAGCGTGTCGATGCCAACGGCAATCCTTATCCGACTGCGTTCGGGATTCACGGAACTAACGTTGCGGTTGATTGGGAATCATGCATTGCTGACGGCCAGTGTTCGGACGTTTGTCCGGTCAACGTTTTCGGCTGGTTCCTCAGAGGCGATGGTCAGGGAGGCTCAGGTAACGACGTAAAGATTGAGCAAGGCACAGAGCAGTGGCAGCAGTTCAGGACCGACAAAATCGATCCAATCCGCGAGGCCGATTGCATCTTCTGCATGGCCTGCGAAACTGTGTGCCCGACCGTTGCGATAAAGATCACTCCGAAGTAAGTGCCTCAATTTTCAGCTGATGCGGAGAGATATTTTGGAATCTCCGCTTCCACTTTTCCCATTCTTTTTGTTCTATTTTAGGGCGTCGGCTAGGTCAGAAATCTTTACCGTGACTTCCTCGCCTGACTTCATCCACTTTATCTTCACGGAATCCTCCGCAAGCTCCTTTCGACCAACAATGACGACGGCGCTCGTGCCGGCCTCGGATTGAGCCTCAAGGATTTTCCTCAAACTTCTTCCGGAGATCTCTGACTGGGCAGCAATTCCGTTTCTTCGGAGGTCGGAGGCAATTGAGGCCGCTTTTCTCAGCATATCGATGTCAGTACCAATAGGTGCGACGAACACTCTTTTCTTGTTCGCCTCGGCAAGCCTTGATAGCTCAAGCGAGAGTAGTGCTCTCTCCACCCCGCCGGCGACGCCCGTCGCACCAAGCTCGGGTCGGCCATACACTGCGGGAAGAGAGTCGTATCTTCCACCTCCGCAGAGAGAGCCAAGTTTTGGCTTGTCACCGTCGATGGCTTCGAAGACCATATCCGTGTAGTAGTCTATCCCTCTGACGACGCCCAGGTTCAACTCCACATCAGAAATTCCTCGCGAACTGAGGGAGTCGATTATCTCGAGTAGAGGAGTGGCCTCAAGCTTCATTTCAGATAATGAAGATGAGACGTCCTTTGATCCTCCTTTCAGTTTCACAAACTCGGCTAATTTTTGAAGGTCCTGTGCAGTAATGCTTCGACTGTATTCGGAAGCTATCTGCTCGATGCTTTTCTTTCCTAGTTTATCTATGGCGCGAAGCGCATCCAGTATCCTTCCCTCTTCTTCTATTTTCAACTCTTGCCTGATGAAAGACTCCACGAGCTTCCTCGATCCAAGTAGGATCCTCGCGCGGAGGCCGAGCTTTTTGAAAAGCGCGGACGTAAACTCGATGATCTCCGCGTCGGCCTCCGAATTTGAGGGGCCGAAAAGCTCGGCGTCCCACTGGTAGAACCACCTGTATCTTCCATATTGCGGCTCGTCGTACCTCCACATCGACGAGTAGGAGGCAACCCTCACAGGCGGAGTGAGGTCGCGTCTCGAGGTAACGTAGCGCGTAATCCCGACGGTCAGATCGAATCGCAGTCCTAGCTCCCTGCCGCTCTTGTCGTTGAAGTAGTAGATTTCGTCTCTGATTCCCGGCCCGCTCTTTGCCTCCAGCGTTTCCATTAGCTCAAGGGTCGAGGGCTCCATCAACCTGTACCCGAACAACTTACACGTATCAATGAAGGATGATCTGACAACTTCCGCCGACTCGGCTTCCTCTGGCGGGATGTCCCTCATTCCTCTTGGAAGAGTATAGTCCATTTCTACTGGGCGACGACCTGCTGTTGATGATAGTTCATTAAGTAAAGCAAGTGACAGTGATGTTCTTTTCCTTCGGCGTTTGCTACTTTTGCGTTCCCCGCTCCATTTTTTTTCCTATCTTCGCTAGCTGCGCAAGGTAGGCGCTCAACTGGATGTCCGGATTTGCCCCAACGAGTAGTCGGTAATCTGCCTCAGCAGTGGCTTCGATAGCTTCAATCGAGGAGGAAAAGGAAGGAGATTTTGAAATCGTATCGTTTGCAAATTTGATAAAGTCGTGCTCGGACATTCCTCCAACTTGGAGAAGCTCGATCATCTTCGATCTCGCGGTAGAGAAGTCACCCTCAAGAGCGATGCCGATAACTTCCTCAACCTTTGCCCTTCCAGATATCCCGGTGACCTTGTTAACCGAATCAGAGCCAATCTCACCCATCGTCGACGCAGCTTGTAGCATGTTCAGGGCGTGCCTCATGTCCCCCTCCGTTGCCTTGTAAATAATTCCAAGCGCTGCTTTCTGGTACTTGATTCCTTCCCTCTTGCAAATCCCTTCAAGATATGCTATGACATCGGCCTCGGTGAGCCTAGAAAAACGGAAGACCGCGCACCTACTCTGGATTGGCTCGATGATGTTAGAGCTATAGTTTGCAGTCAAGATGAAGCGAGCCGCCCGTGAACTCTCCTCCATGATTCTTCTTAGGGCGGTTTGAGCGTCGTTGGTGTTATGTGTCAGAATGCCGTTTGCAAGGAAAAAGTTCTTGTTCGCGACGACCGATATGTTGAGCACAGGCTTCGTTCCCATGCTCGTCACAGAAATAACTCTTGAGTGTTTTACAACGGGAAGCCTCATCCCAGATATTCCTACGGTCTCAAATAATTTGGGAAGGACCTTGGTCTTCACAGATTTCTCATCTATCAGTTCGTGTTCCCAGACGACCACGACCTTGTAACCAAGTTTCATGAGCTCCTGAGCATGCCGGTTGTCCTTTTCCATATTCCTCAATTGCTTTTCATATAGTGGAGCCACGCGGCACTCTGGACACACGTGCCACCAGCAACCGTTCACGAAAAGTGCGATCCTCTTGTTGATTACAAAATCAATCACAAGCGAGTATGGATGGTCCTCATCGTTTCGAAGTATGACGTGCTCCCGTTCATATCCAATCTTCCACGAATCTAAGAGCGAAGCGACTTTTTGTTCCAGTTTGCTTCTGAATCGGTTCTTCTTCCAGTATTCTTGTGAAGCAAGCCATGCTTTGTAGTTATTTTCCTTGAAAAAGCCCGATGCTACCAGTTCTCTGTACTTACTGCCTTCCTTGTTAAGAGCGATGGTTAACCGCTGACTGATGCGCTTTCGTATCTCTGGATCCTCTTCCAGTCTCTTCCTGACTCCGGAGCTAATCGCCTTCTTGTGTTCCTCCGAGAGCGATTTTCCCAACCATGCCCCTCTCCCCCCGTTGTATTGACGAAGAGTGAAGGCGCCTATTTTGCCCTCCTTGAGAAGACGCTTTGCTATCCCTGAACGCTTTGTGCGATGTGCAAGAGACGAATAGATGCCTCTTGCCTTGAAGGACTGTATCGATTTCGCAGCAATTGCCAGTTTCTCCTCTTTGGTTCGCCACTTTGAAAGCGAGCCAAAGAAGACGTTCCTGCATTGTGCGGAACAGAAAGCCCTCTCGTAATGATCCCAAGTGTTAGCTCGGTAGAAGACCTTCCGACAATTATGGCAGTGTAGAAAGCGGCCTGAGAAATCTGCGAGTTCTGTCTCGCCGGGAATTATATCCCGCGTTCTTATGACCGATACCCGATTTCCCTCGATGTGGAAGAAAGGATGTTCGGAAGAGGCAAAGATCTGCCTACCGTCCTCGAACTCTATACAGAAAAGTTCTGTACTTCCAGATGGAACGATTCTACCAACATCGTCTTCTGGGAATCTCGTGTTAGAATTGTAAGTTGGAAGAGCGAAAAATCCCTCTCCGTGTGCTTCATAAAGTTGTTCGAGCGTCTTCTCCTCCAATCCGTCCTTTTCGAGCTTTCCGACGATCACCTTGGTAGATGGATCAAGGCACATCGCGTCCGACTCGTCAAGTATTACCAACCTGAAAGGAATGTCGGCCCGTCTGTCGGCGTAGCTTGCAAAATTCTTAATGCGGGTTCGCACGGTGTCGATTCCGCGCTCGTTGGATGCGTTCAGCTCAAGAGTGTAATCTCGCCAGTATTCCTTCATTATCTCCCTGGCAACGCAGAGTGCCGCCGTCGTTTTGCCGGTGCCCGGTGGACCAGCAAAAAGCATGTGTGGCATCTCGCTTGGTCGCCTCACGATTGCCTCCAGCCTTTCAACAATCTCCTTCTGGTTGATAATGTCCTCGAGTTTGAATGGGCGGTACTTTTCGACCCACATGAGCTGCTCCTCTGGGTTCGGTGCCATGCCGGCGTCGCCACTCTTCGGCCGTTCTTCAGCTGCTTCTGTTGCCTTACTTAGTCTGCTCAAGATTGGGAAATAGCCCGTCGCCCATCAGAAATAAATCATTGCTTTGCCGGCGATGGAATGGCTATGAAGAACTCGTGCGCCTCCAAGCCTGAGGTGAAATGCGCGACTTTTCCCAAGTGCGATCTCTGTTTTTGACTCTGTTTCAATCTCAACGCGGAGAACTGAATAGACTTTAGGTCTGCGGGTAGCGTGAGGTTGTCGCCTTTCCATACCTTAACCGGAAATGTCGCCGAGGGTGCAGGTATAATGAACGGGTAAGCATCCGACAAAGGTATGGACTCAGGCGGTTGTGACCGAGAGTAAGTAGTTCTCTCAGAATTGCTCAAGCAACCTCCAGCTCTTCTTATGACAAAGCGTGTGTCCCTTCAATGCATGTGAGAGAGATTGTCTTGTTGCAGTTTGAGATTCCGCTCTGGCAAAGTTATATCAATGGCTTTTTACTCAGATACACGCCCTCGAAAAAGAAAGAGCAAGCCAATGTCCAGCAATTCTGTCCTCGATTTGATAAGAGATAGGGAGTTTGCCTACCTACTCTCTGCAACAAGGCTGAAAGTCAGACAGAATATACCTAAGCTTGAGATCGGAAGCGTCAACATCGACGCGTTGAGCCAAGGAGACGTTGTCGAACTGCCGAGATGGATTGCGGAGGTTCTGGTCAGCCTTGAACTGTGCGAGAGCCAGGAAGAGAGTTTCTCTTCTGAAGTGTTCAAGGCGGTAAACAGGGAAAAGATCGCAGGGCAGGATCAAATTTCTTCCCTCAAACCCGATTTCTACCTCCGGATCAGACGACACCTCGCGTTTGCAAGGGATGCTGTTGCGAAGAAACCATTCTTAGTGCCAGAATTTGACAAAACAAAGACACTGATTTACGATTTGATAGCGTTGAGATTAAGGAAGATACTGATCATCGCTGCTTCGCTTTCCCCTCCTCCGGACATCAAGGAAAAGCTCACACCAGAAGAGTATCAGATCTTTGATACAGTTTACAACCTTCTCCAGTCTTGGAGATCAATTGCGCTGGAAGGAAGTTAAAACACAGGCTAACGCCAGTCCAAAAACAAGAGCAGAGTTCTGGAGCATCGTGGGGCGGGCAGCTTCTTGGAATACACAGACGCAAAGATAAAGGACATCTTCGTAGAGTTCCTCAAATCATTCAAGGACTCGAGAAATGAGCTAAAGTACAGGACGCAAATCTCGCAGCTCCCGCCGAGGGGCGGCAAGTCGGTAGTGGTCGACTACCCAGACCTGCTCGCCTACAATAACGACATCGCGACAAATCTGGTGCGTGAGCCCGAACTCTACCTGAAGTCTTTCGACGAGGCAGCGCATGAAACTCTCGGCATAGAGAACCCAGTCTACGCCGATAAGATAAGGAAGGAACTCCACGTCAGGGTAAGGGAGCTCACGGACCGAGTCTCTCTGCGCGGCGTCACGAAAGATGAGCTGAACATGCTCATCCAGGTTGCGGGGATGGTCACTCGAACTTCGGAACTGCGACCTCTTGCCATGACCGCTGCTTTTCGCTGCACAAACCAACACATAACCTATGTCGAACAGTCCGGAACAATACTGAAGAAACCCGTCAAGTGCGAAACCGAAGGGTGCGGCGAGACCAAGAGTTTCGAGCTCGACGACATGAAGACCGATTTCATAGATTTTCAGGTGATAAGAATACAGGAGATGCCAGAGGAGCTTCCGCCGGGTCAGCTCCCCCAGTCGTTTGATGTGCATTTGATGGGAGACGTCGTAAACTCGGCCAGACCCGGAGATCGAATAGTTCTTACAGGCATCGTGAAGGCAGAGTCGGATTACGCGGGGGCAGCCACGCGGCTCAGGCTGTTCAACAACAGAATAGAGGCAAACTTTGTGGAGCAACTGGGAAAACGACCTGAGGACCTAGAGATCACCCGCGAAGAGGAGGAACGAATTAGGGCATTCGCTCAGATGCCTGGTGCATACGACCGATTGGTAAGCTCCGTAGCACCCGCAATATTCGGGCACGAGCTGCACAAAGAGGCTGCGCTGCTTCTTATGATCGGCTCACCGCAGAAGGTGCTCCCAGATGGATCGACACTCAGGGGAGATCTTAACGTACTACTTGTTGGGGACCCTGGCTGCCTCGTGTTCGACGAGAGAATAGTCCTGGGCGACGGAACGATTTCCAAGATCGGACAGATGGGCAATCATCACCTGCAGAGCATCTCCACCAAGGTCTTAACCGGCGAGGGCGGAGGAAAGAGGGCACTCGCGACCAGGTTTCATATCTACAGGAACCAGCCAGTGATGGAGATTATCACGGAGTCCGGGAAGAGCGTCAAGGGGACGCACAACCACCCCCTGTTGGCAAGGACGCGAAAGCCAGGGAGCAGGGAAAATGAGTGGAGGAAGCTAGATCAGTTTCAGGTAGGAGATCGAGTGGTCGTTTCGTCGGGCTATCCATGCTATGTAACGTGGAACATTCAAACGAAGTTCAAACCTGTCGAAAGGAGGAGCAACTACGGTCCGGCTTTCAAGGGAAGACTGCCCCAATTCATGGACGAAGATCTCGCCTCCTTCTGCGGCTACATGCTTGGTGATGGATGGGTCAGGACGACCGGAGAACAAACTGGCTTCGTCGTCGCCGACACTGACAAGGACATCCTGCCCCGCCTATGCAGCCTCGCAGAGTCGCTGTTCGGCCTCAAGGTTCACGTTCATTCAAAGAAGGCTCCCGGGCGGACAGTGCTCCTCCATTATGCCACAATTCACAGCAAAGACGTTGCGGCAAACCTGAGGTTTCTGCAGACAAAGAGAGTTCCCGACCTAATTCTTTCCTCGGGAAACAAGGTCGTAGCAGCCTTCCTGAGGTGGCTGTACGAGGCTGATGGAACAGTCTCTGCGTCGAAGACCGGCCGTGGCGTGGGCTGCGTAGGCCTGAAGTCCGTGGAGATTGAGCTGCTGCGGGATGTCCAGCTTTTGCTCCTAAGGTTTGGGATTCACTCGAGAATCATTGGAAATGCCCTTGTAATCCGCAGAGGTGGAGACGTTAAAAAGTTCGCAAAGAGCGTGGGATTTGCGTCGTCAAGGAAGAAAGTGAACCTGCGGAGGCTCCTTGCCCTAAGTATAGGAAAAAGGCAGGTGCATGGCCAAAGATTGGAGCGTGTGGTGAAGATAGTAGAGCATCCGCCGCAGGATGTATTCGACATCGAAGTCCCTGAAGGGCATAGGTTCATCGCTAACGGGGTGATATCGCACAACACCGCAAAGTCAGAACTCTTGAAGTATGTAGCGAGGATCGCCCCAAGAGGTCTTTACACTAGCGGCAGGGGTTCGACTGCTGCGGGCTTGACCGCAGCTGTTGTAAAGGAGAAAAACGGAATGATGATGCTCGAAGCGGGAGCGACAGTTTTGGCCGACCTCGGGATTGCTTGTATAGACGAATTCGACAAAATGAGAGATGAAGATCGCTCCGCACTGCATGAGGTGATGGAGCAACAATCATATCACCCGTTTGTCGAGATTGCCCTAGCTGACGGCAGAAGAGTCCACATTGGCGACTATGTGGAGAGCTTGCTTCATCATTACAAGGATCGGGTGATTGCCGCAGGAAAAGACTGCGAGGTCCTGCCGCTCGCAGGAGAGGGCCCCGAAATCTACTCGTGCGATATTTCGACCGGTACAGTTTCTAGGATTCGCGTCGACAGGGTGAGCAGGCATAAATCTCCTGGCAATTTCGTGACCATCAAATATTCCAACGGAAGGAAGATCACGGTTACGCCTGATCATCCAGTCTTCGTGTATAGGGGAAAATCAATCACGACAGTGCCTGCAGCTGAAGTAACAATTCGGGATTACGTCCCCACACCGAGGTTCGTTCCAAATTCCTCTGTGCCCGTCGCACTCACGGTCGCTTGTGAGCCAGTGCACAGGAGTAAGACGGTGAGAATTCCATCAGTTCTTACCCCAGAACTAGGAAGATTACTCGGATACTTGATCTCCGAAGGGCATTCGTATGCAGGGAGTTCATTCGAGATTGGCTTCTCCAATTCCGACGAGACAATACTCGATGATGTTCAAAGGCTCTTCGATACGGTCTTTGGAATCAGGCCCTCAATAAGACTAAAGGAGGGAGTAACCACCCAGCGATATATTTCAAAGACCCTCTACGAATGGTTCACACGTAACTTTCAGGAGATTATGCACCTAGCGAGGGAAAAGAGAGTACCTACAAAGATCCACGGCTCGTCGGTAAATGTAATTCGTGAGTTTCTCTCCGCTGCGTTTCTGGGCGATGGTTCGGTCGAAAGCACTTCGTTTTGCTACAGAACTGCTTCACCCGGTCTGGCTGAAGATTATCAGGACCTATTGCACAAGCTCGGAATCTTGTCAAGAATCGTCTACGATAGATCCAATGACTCTTTCAAGGTTTGCATCATGGGAGATTCTTTTTCCATCTTCTTCGACAAAGTCGTCGAAAAATTTGACAAAAGGTTCGAAAGGCTGAAAGAGTTCCAGAGGAAGAGCGCGCGCACGCTCCGGTCTCATGATACACTTCCGCCTCAGGTCGCGGTCGAGATAAAGCAGATTATGGAATCACTCGGCATCAGTCACGCCAATTACTTCTACGAACATACCAAGCATCACTTTGGAGTCAACCTCTCAGTCGCGGAAAAATATCTTCATGCGATTGACGCCACAATCTTTAGACTTGACGAATTCTCGCGCGGCCCTTGGACTTCTCTAAAGTCGGCGAGGTTAGCGCTTGGCTTTTCTCAACAAAGACTTGCCAACCTGTCTGGAATGAAGAGAAGCGCAATCGCATACCTCGAAAATGGAGGATATGGGAAGGCGTCGGTAGAAATGATTCAACGATTAAGGCAAGGCGTCGGCGAATGTGCGGAGACACTGCGACTGAAGTCAGAGAGGATCAGGAAGCTCTGTGGGTTCCGGTTTCTGCGAATTACAGATGTCGAGGTAGTTCCAAATGACGGGCCGTTGAAGACAGAATGGGTCTACGATGTGACCGTCGAACCATCGAACAACTTTGTATCAAAGGGTGTGATACTTCACAATACTGCAAGCGTGGCAAAGGGAGGAATTATCGCGACGCTTAACGCGCGAACGAGCATTCTCGCGGCCGCAAACCCCGTGGACGGCAAGTATGACCCGTACAAGAACATTCTCGACAACGTTGCACTGCCCGTTCCTTTGCTCACCAGGTTCGACCTCGTGTTCATCATCAGGGACGAGCCCGATCAAGCAAAGGACGAGACCGTCGCAAAGCACATACTCGACTTGCGAGCGAAAGCAACATATCCGGTCGCCCCATCAATCGACTTTGACCTTCTGAAGAAGTACGTCATTTACGCAAAGAAACTCGATCCCGAGCTGACCGAAGAAGCAAGAAACAGGCTGTCAAACTTTTACATCAAGATGCGCAGAGAAGCCTCCCCCGAGCAGTTGTCTGTGACTCCCAGGTGGCTCGAAGGTCTCGTCAGGCTCTCTATTGCAAGAGCGAGGGTACTGCTTCATCCCAGGGTGACCGAAGACGACGCGCTCCATGCGATAAACCTGGTGGAGCGAATGCTGCAGACGGTCGCTGTGGATCAGACGACAAAGAAGGTCGACATCGGAGTACTTTACAACAAGCCGCTCAGCGAGAAGGGACTTCGCGAGTCGGCCCTTGAGGTATTCAAGAAACTTTCAGGAGAGTCAAAGCAGCCCGTCGAGGACAAGGTCTTCTATGAAGAGATGGAAAAGGCGGGCAAGTTTGGCAGGGAACAGATCGAAAAGGTCTTCCAGGACATGTGGAAGTCCGGGGTGATCTACGAGTCAAAACCGCACTTCTTCAAGAAAGCATAAGCAGGTCTGTTGCTCCATCTCAACTTTTATATCATAATAGCAAACGATTCAGCTAACTTTAGCCCCTCTGCTGCTTTTCTCTCATGCTGATCAAGGAGATACCCGGACTACCGGAGGATTTCATCGGCGCGCTCAACGCTCAGGGCTATGAGTCACTCTACCCTCCGCAGGAAGAAGCGCTGCTTAGCGGTGTTCTTGAGGGGGAGAACCTTGTCCTTGCGACTCCGACTGCGAGCGGAAAGACTCTTGTCGCAATTGTCGCGGCAATGAAGGCAATCGAGAGGGGCGGCAAGGTCGTGTACCTCGCCCCTTTGAGGGCACTTGCATCCGAAAAGTACGAGGAATTTAAGATGATATTTGAGACTCTGAAAAGGCCAGGATCTGAAAAAACAAAACTGCGTGTCTTCATCTCGACAGGCGACTACGATACGTCCGGTGAGACTCTCGGCGGCGGCGATATTATAGTCCTCACCAACGAGAGGTTTGATTCAGTTATTCGCCACGGAGTTTCGTGGACCGACTCTGTCTCTCTATTCGTTGCAGACGAAGTCCATCTCGTCGGAGATTCGCACCGCGGCCCGACTCTTGAAATGATACTTGCCAAGATTTTAAGGTACTTTCCTGCTTCTCAAATACTTGCCCTAAGCGCAACATTGAGCAACACTGACGACCTTGCGAGCTGGCTCAACGCGAAACTAGTGAACACGTCTTGGAGGCCAGTCAAGCTTCGTGAGGGAATCTATGATTACGGCAAACTTGGCTTTGTCGACGGAGAGGTGAAAGCGATCCCATCTTCGAATAGAGGGGCTCCCATCGACGTGGCTGCAGATTCTGTGAAGGACTCCGGTCAGGCCCTGATTTTCTGCGAAACGAGAAAGAGAGCTGTCTCCATGGCCGAAAAGGCGGCCCAGGTCGTTCCCTCATACCTTTCGTTCGAAGAAAGCGCGAATCTAAGAGAGGTCGCGCACAAAATTTCAAGTGCTGGGGAGGAGACTGAGATTTCTAGAAAACTTGCCGAAATGGTGGAGAAAGGGGCCGCCTTTCACCACGCGGGCCTCGATAGCAGGCACAGGAAGATAGTAGAGGACGCATACAAGGAGCGGCTGATCAAAATCCTCACATCCACTCCTACTCTCGCGGCAGGAGTAAATCTCCCAGCCCGGCGAGTTGTCCTGAGCTCACTAATGAGGTATAACGCGGATGAAGGGGGGCAGGCTCCGATAAGCGTCCTTGAATTCAGGCAGATGGCGGGCAGAGCCGGTAGGCCGAGATATGATACCACTGGCGAGATTGTGCTTCTTGCAGGAAACCAGATGAACGCGGAAGAGATTCTTGAACATTACATCAACTCTCCCACGGAGCCTATTAGGTCCCAGCTTTCAGCGGAGGGGCCCCTCAGGTCTCACATCCTCGGGCTCATTGCCAGTAGATTCGGCCTTTCTGAGGAGGACCTGTTCGAATTCTTTGAAAGCACGCTATTTGGGGCGCAATACAGGCGATTGACCGTCAAGTCACGAGTGAAAAGATCACTGCTCTTCCTCGAGGAAGAGGAGCTTGTAACCCGCAGAACGAGAAAGTTCCACGCCACGGACTTTGGGAAGAGGGTGGCGATGCTCTACATTGATCCCGAGTCTGCCATAATCATGCGGCGAGGGATAAAACTCGCATCTTCGAGATCGACCAAACGCGGAGTGGAGACGCATGCAAAAGTGAGACACACACTGGGCTTGCTCCACCTTATAGTAAAGACACCGGACATGACGCCGAAATTCAACACAAGACAGAAGGACTACCCTGAGGTCGAAGAGATTGTTCAGAGCAGTGAAGGAGAGTTTCTGATACCTCTCTCTAGCGGTTCAGTCTCGGACTATGAACTCTATCAAGAATTCGATGAGGTTCTCGGCGATTTCAGGACTGTGCTAGCACTGAATTCTTGGATCAATGAAAGTCCTGAGCAGTTCATACTGGAAAAGTACTCGATCGAGCCTGGAGACCTGCACAGGATGGTCGACAATGCTGACTGGTTGTTATACTCTTTCGGTGAACTTGCACGACTTTTTCTCAGGACGGACCTTGCGCTGGAATCAGAGGAATTGAGACAGCGGGTCAGGTACGGTATACGGCCCGAACTAATCCAATTGACGAAATTGGAGGGAATCGGGAGGGTCAGGGCCAGGGCACTCTACGGAGCGGGGTATACGAGCATGGAGAAGCTTTCCGAGAGTTCGATCGAACAGCTTGCCAAAGTTCCAAAGATAGGCGCTTCGGTAGCAAATCAAATCAAACGTCAGTTGCCTTAGATTGGCAAGAACGTAACGCCCTCTGTCATAGAGTAAACCGAGGGTCGCTGATCATTCAAGTGGAGCAAGAAAAAAGAACGCGAATTCGGTACTTAGTAAAGCCACCGTCAGGATAAGAAGCTCCCAAGCCCGTCGCCCACTTTGATTATCTTTGTGACCGAATCAACAATTGGCTGATATCAAGAGCAACGTCGCAAACAATTACCAATCACTCGTTGTCTTTGGTGTCCGTGTAGTACTTTGCCACTTAAAGTAACCAAGACATAAGTAATGAGTTCATATAGTAAAATCCGAGTATACTTTTCACACAGGCGCTCTTTTTTCATCTGTTCTTCAACTACGTTGAAGATGCACAATTCTTGTACCTTTCACCGAAGAAAACAACAAATTCACATTGATTGATTCGTCGTCATTCTTGATACTCAGTGATATATCGTCCGAGATCATACTGCTCTCAAATGGTACACGCGCCCCTCCTTTAACTTGAGGTGTGGTTGCACCGGTAAGCAATCGAAGGGATAGCTCCTCATACTAACCGTGGTGGCCTGTAAGAGGAGGATCAGTCATCTTCCTACATGCTCATCGCGGGAGAGATATGCAGATCGCACACCCAAAGAGCATAGATGGTTTTCAGTCCTTCTGGCCCTCCAATCACTTATCTTGACCCAACGAAATAAGGAAAGCCTTTTGAGGCAACTCTCATAATTTCCTTCAAATTTCCCCTCTCCGCCTTTGATAAGCAAGAAATTCAGAGCACCTGCGGATTCTTCTTAATGAGAGAAACAAATTCTCGGTTTGCATCTTCAAACAGGAAACGAAAAGCCCTCTGCTAAAATTGGAAAGTGGAAAGAGATATGGCTGCATCCACAATGAAATTGGGAATGGTCAAAACAGGCGACGTCGAGTACAGAATAGATGCCTCCGCCCGAGAGGGTATGCGCGTCCCTGTCACAATTTATGCAAACGAAGCTCTAATTGCAAAGATGGAAACCGACCGAACAATAGATCAGGCGGTTAATGTGGCACATCTCCCAGGAGTGAAGAAGCACGTCATCGTCCTTCCGGATGGTCACGAAGGCTATGGTTTTCCAATAGGCGGCGTAGCTGCTACCGACTTTCAGGCTGGAGTGATTTCTCCAGGCGGAGTGGGCTACGACATTAACTGCGGAGTCAGGTTAATCAGAACGAATTTGACCGAGCTGGACGTCAGACCGAAACTTAGACAGCTCGTTCGAGAGCTGTACAACGCCGTCCCATCCGGACTTGGCAATGTTGGGGCTTTGAATGTCTCAGGCCAGCAGCTGGACAACGTTCTCTCCGAGGGCTCAAAGTGGGCTGTCTCGAATGGATATGGCATTTCTTCTGATCTTGAGTTTTGCGAAGAGAATGGAACAATGAAGCACTCCGACCCCTCCAAAGTGTCCGGAGAAGCAAAGAAAAGAGGGTCAAAGTCCCTCGGGACTCTGGGATCAGGCAATCACTTTCTGGAGGTGGAGACCGTGAACGAGATTCACGATCCCGAGGCAGCAAGAACTTTCGGCATAACTGGGAAAGGGCAGGTCTGTGTACTCATGCATACTGGGAGCAGGGGGCTTGGGCATCAAGTATGCAGCGACTATCTCAGAATAGTTGAGGCAGGTGCTTCCGCGTTCAACATCAAACTGCCAGACAGGGAGCTCGCTTGCGCGCCCGCCGGATCGAGAGAGGCTGAAAATTACAGACTCGCGATGGGCTCTGCTCTAAATTATGCTTGGACAAACAGGCAGATCATAACATATCGCATCAGGCGTGCATTTGAGAAAGTATTTGCCATGAGCGAGTCAGATCTTGATATGAAGCTCGTCTACGACGTCGCCCACAATATCTGCAAGGTCGAGGAGCACTCGACCGATCCTGGCAATCCAAAGAAGAAGGAGAAGGTCTTCGTTCACAGAAAGGGGGCGACTAGAGCATTTCCAAAAGGGAGAGAGGAGATACCTCGGACTTATAGGGCGGTTGGTCAACCAGTCCTGATTCCAGGTTCGATGGGGACAGCGTCGTGGGTGCTTCTAGGAAGGGAGAAATCAATGGAAGCGAGCTTTGGTTCAACAGCTCATGGCGCTGGCAGGATGATGTCTCGGGGTGCAGCAATCAGGACCTATCCCTTTGAAAAAGTCAAGCAGGATCTTGAATCGAAGGGAATCATGCTCGAATCTGCGAGCAAGAAGGGGGTCGTAGAGGAGGCACCGGGAGCCTACAAAGACGTAGATTCTGTAGCGGATGTCTCAGACAAGGTTGGGATTGCAACCAAGGTGATCAGGCTCACCCCAATGGCGGTTGTAAAAGGTTAGAGAGCGCGCGGTTCTACTCTTTTCTCTACTCTTCTTTACTCTGCTTTAGTATTCTCTTGCGAATGAGTATAATCGACATCAACTCGGAAAGATCATACTTCCCTTCGGAGCATTTCTTGCGGCTTACTCGGCTTTCTGCTGAACTGCGGCAACCGCAGGTTTGCCCCACTTTACTTTCACATGCCTAAGTGGAGGTGTTATGCTGTTGAACTCGGTTCCAGTCCCTACGTAGAACTTTGAGAAGAATTCGTACAGGTGGAGCCTGAGGCTCTGAACGTAAACAATCAACCCCTCGAACGCAAATACCAACAGATTGAGTACAATAACAAAGGGCAACGACACTAGCCCGAAGCCAAAGTAGAGGAGATTTATGGCAGAAAGTAGTGCAGCATGCACAATGAGAAGAATGGCGAGCCTTACATAGCTCACAGTATTCCCGACGAACTTGGAAACTACCCACTCTAAGAACTCCATAGTCGCGAGCCCAAGTTCAGAAAGAACTGAACCGTGAATCTTGCCTGCTCTTGCCAACAGTGGACCCGAGACGAATAACCAAATGATCGAAGCGATGAGTCCATACAGTCCTACGGTTGCCTGCAGATTGCTCCCGTTGAGTGATGCGCCCAGACTGTAGTGTTCAGCCTTGAATGCAAAGGCGAAAATAAGGAAGAATGAATAGCCAGAAATTGTCGGGAGGAGGCTCGCGAGCATGTGCCAGTAGTCCGCGGATTTTACCTTGTTGTATATTGCAATACCCATCCCCAGGTAAATGTCGATTATTCCAATGTAAATCGTGGTCTTTATGAAGAAAAGTACGGTCGGGGTATTGAACGCAAGTCCATTCGGGTTTGCCGCAGAAATTTCCTGCTTTAGAGGTTCAAGCCAGCCTAGCCCGATTGTCTTTGGAAAATTAAACAAACCAGCAAAGTCAAACCCGAAGGCTTCTCCCACAATGAAGCCGACGATTGTAGCACATATTCCGGCAAGCAGCAGCAGAATTCCCCAGTTCTTCAGGTCAACCGTCCCCCTCCAGAATATCACGCCGCCCACTATCATCAGCAGGATGCCGTGACCTACGTCACCGAACATCAGGCCGTAGAATATGGGAAACGTTATTGCAACGATTGGCGTTGGATCGAACTCGCCATATACCGGTGGGCCGCTAGTCACTGTGACGGCTTCGTGGGCCTTGACCGCCTTGTTCTTGTTCTTGAAAAGTGTCGGCGGCTGATCCACTTCGGTAGCACCCGTCTCGGCTTCGTGCAATCCCTCGGCATAGGATTCGTGAGGGTCGACCTCTTTCTTGAGCAGGGGCCACCTGCCGCCGATCCTAGATTCCAGTTTAGGTACGAGTGAAGTTGGCACGTAGCCCTGTACCATCGAGACGCGTTTCAACTTCCCGGATTTCTTCAGTTCATCTAAGACTCTGTAGGCAAGGTCGGCTGCTTCTCGGAGGCCGAGAATACTATCATTGATTGATTTCACTGTGGCGGAAGTCTGCCCTATGTTTTCCTGGATTTGCTTGCCTGCCTCCATTAGACGGTGGCCCATTTCTCGGTAGGCTGCCTCAGGACTCTGGGGAAGATCCTTTGGAATCGCTAGTGTCCTTGCATCAAAGCTTCGGAGAGTCTTTGAGATCCTATCAGATTGCTCGCGCGTCCCGACAACCAGCAACGCCACCTCGGTTTGGGAGAGAGGCGTCGTTATTATCGTCGACTCTGGAAGGCTCTTTCTCAACTCTTCGACGTCTTTGGAGTTCAAAATCACAAATTCAGCGTGAAATCTCTTCAAGGCAGATAGGGCGCCCAAGTCCACGCTGTAGGTAGACAATGCTTGGATTCCCCTCTGCATGGCCGCGAGATCATCTCGCTTCTTTTCTAGAGACCTTCGCTGTCTGATTAGCTCGCCAAGTGATTGGATGATCGGTGTAGCTCGCGACTCGAGATTTGTCACATAATCATCCCAGTTCGAAGCTTCTATCTCAGTGGAGTCGTACTTTATACCAGCAAAGGCTTTCCGCATCGCAGGAGGATCTAGATTTAGCCCCATGTTGTCGACGATGAAGGTGAGTTCGGAGGAAATCCTGTAAGCATTTGAAGCAAGTTGGGAGAGTCTCTTGTCATAGACTTCTGATTCGGTGGAGATTGGGTGAAATTGACCGATTTCTGCAATGTATCCAGAAGCCTCGGGCATGTCGCTCCTAGGAACGAATAGGGTGATCTTAGATAATCTGGAAACGCCCAAAGAGATAGAACTCTACCGTCTCATCCAGAGGTGGAGAATCGAGTGAGAATAAAAAAAATCCTTCAGATAGCTATTAACGGTTTCGGTAACCAACTTTAGATCGCGATCCCTTTAGTTCCCGAGTCAATTTCCCAGATTCGATGTCTTTGAACCTGAGTCTTCGAAGTTGAGACCACACTTGATTTGCTTTCTTCTTTTGACGTAGAGGGCAGCACACATGAAGACTTGTTTGACTAGGAAAAATGAGAATGGAAAATCTTCGCACTCTCCCAATACTTTTATAATGCAATTTGAGCGAGTGTTTTACGATAGATTTTGAGGACAGCTGCTTTTGTCCTAACTTCAACTGTGGGCGCTGCCTACCTAGCGCTTCTAGCTTTGACACTTCACGTGAATGCTTATTCTGCGGTCGATAGCGCGTCGAGCCTGCTCCAATCAACTGCTCTTGCCGCCGATCCCGAAAAGGTCTTGGGCGCAGGAATTGCTTTCGGATTGGCAGCGTTGGGCGCAGGTGTTGCCGTAGGGTACGCTGGTTCTGCGGCCATTGCTGCGATTGCTGAGAAACCGAACCTCTTTGGCAGAGCACTTGTCATTGTGGTTCTTGGTGAAGGAATTGCAATCTATGGCTTTGTCATTGTCTTTATACTCACGTCGCTGTGAGCCAAGGCAAAATACACGCTAGAACACGATCTTGTGAACGCGACCTCGCACAATTTGCGAGGTCGAATTTTTCTTCCTTTTTCCTTTCAGACTTTCTCTAGGCTATTTCTCGAATAGCTTCACTTTATCGAGCGGAAAGTAGAATGAGAAAACTTGACGACGAATGAGACAGAGAATGGCACTGGCGGGGCCCCAATCATGCAGGAATGCTTTCTTTAGGACGCTGGTGAGTCCTCCCCATCTTGAAGGTCAATATCACGGATATTATCAAACCCACAGTGGATAGCGCAAGCGCAATCCACATTGCAATATCTCCCAGGCCCACCATTCTGGCAAGGAGGAAACCTCCTATGCCTAAACCGAACATCAGGCCTGGCACGATGACGGCTAAAAGCAACATTGCATCTCTAATTGCCTTAGGAGACCACGGCATTTGTCTTACTTACATCGCTTCTCCTTTGAATTGTACCTATTCTATCTTTCTTCATTTCTCTTGATTCCAAAACTACGCAATAGAATCTCTTTTGAGAGCAATAACCTTAGATTATGCCTCGTCTAAATGAGGACTGTCTCGTTCGGCGTAATAAGCCTCTGGCAGAACCTGCATTTCAATAATGGTGTTTCTCTATCCACGACGTCAATAGTTGGCGTTATCGGCTCGTGCGACAAGTTCGAAACACAAGTGGGGTTTGGGCATTTCAACAAGCCCTTGAAAACACTAGGGAGTTCGACTTTTCGTTTCTCTGCGACCTTGTAGTTCTTGATGATGTTGACAGTGGCCTGTGGGGCTATAAGAGCGAGCTTGTCAGTTTCTTCGATCTTGAGGAACCTGTTTGCTACTTTGAGGACATCTTTCTTTCCTATTTTTGAACTCGGAACGTTCATCGCAACACTGACTATCTCTCCTTCCTTTCCTGTGATCCCTAGTATTTGGAGCACCCTGAGAGCTTCGCCCGCACGGATATGATCTATCACCGTTCCTTCCTTAATTCTCCTGATTAGGAGCTGGGTTTCTTCTAGTGACAAGTTGAGGTCGGTTCACGCTCACCGTATGATACTATGCCAGTATTTCTATTAGCAATGAATCGAGATTTACTTTTCAGTTGAGAGTCTAAAAGAGCTTTCCTTCGGCTCAGATCAGTTTGTACAATTCCATCCGCAAATGAAGTTGCACTTGGAAGCAAAGGCACCCAGATGCCTAGACAAGTGAAAAAAGATACGACGGAATCGGAAGAAATTCTCAGGGTTACGAGGAATCCAGACAGGTGTAGCATTCTCTGTTGCGAAGCAGACAACTGGAAGAACGCCGTGGGAAAAGAAAGATTGTACGTTGACAAACTTTTTCCTGCCGCTATAGAAGACTAATTACTAAAGTTCTGTCAACTCGGATAAATAAGCCGGAATACCATTGTTGGAAAGATAGGTGCGAACGACACGAAACAAGTAGTAGCCGTTCAGAATGAGAAGCAGCAAGAAGAGACAATACAGGAAGATAGTGGAACGCAGATGCTAGTTCCATTCTGCGAAGCGAACCTGAACTTCGTCCACAATGAGTTGCTCTACATACTCCATCCACGCATGCCTGTTGGAGACACCGTATACATCGAGAATGCTCCATAAGGGAAGCGCCGCTGAAGATAACAAAACGTCGGCGAGCTTCTCCCGAGGCATCAATACGGGGCCGCAATTGTTGGACCAAAGCTAGGCTTGACTGCGCCAGAAGGAAAAACCGAGGCTATCTTCCCGGCGCTCGGTTCCTCCCTTTACTATTTTCAAGGGTCTTCTACCCATCCACAGAACTTTTTCTTCACTAGCGTTAAATCAAAAGATGACAATGACGGACATTCACATTGCTCCAAGTTCCTTTCGAATTTCCAAAGATGATTGCTTGTGGACCAGAACAGGGGGTTAGGACAAATTGAGCGTCGATGATGACCAGTTAAAGGCCAAGATAGGGCAGATTCTGTATAACAACTACATTACGGACAGGCTCAAGGAGGAGGTACTTCAGCGAGTCGCGCACAGGAACAGCCTCGCGCTGAGGATGAGCCTCGGCAAGGACTCAACTGGAGAGGAAGTCTTTCTCGACATACTCGTCAACCGGATAAGGCCGGAAGTCGAGGAGCTCAAGAGGTCTGTGCGAACTGAACAAATAAGGGCAGGAGATCTTAAGAAGTTCACCTGCATTATATTATCAAGTGATTCAACGCAAGCAGCAGACAACAACAGCATTTCCACGAATTTTGAATATCTCATGAGCCAGAGCCTGAGCTGGTGGGCAAGGTATTCCGGCTCGAGGGACACTCTTAATGTCGACAAGTGGAAAATCGAGCACGCGCTTACAATCGACAGCAGAAATGCATACTTTGCCGCCGACATTCCGATCGACAGCTTGTCTGTTCCCGAAAGCCGCAAGTACGAGGCAGGTGATATATCGAAGCTCGCTCAAAACCTTGATTCCCTGCCGCCTGTCTCGATCCGGTTGAAAGAGAATGGAAGATTCGAGCTAATACAGGGGTATCACGTCTTGCAAGCTTACGCGAAAGCAGGCCGGCGCGAAATTCCAGCGGTGATAAAGACCGTTACGGACGAGGAGGCAGAGAGGCTCTTCGAGGAAGGCAAGAGAGCCTGGGAAAGAGTGACAGTGAAAAGTCGCTGAAAGAGATACAGCCTAGTCAATTCTTCGTTGCAGTGCGGGACGCCTTTGCACTTTTGATGAATCTGGAGTAGGCGATTCGGCTTAACAGATCAGCGTCGGTATTCATGGATCTCTCGATCCACTCAATCTGCATGTTTTTGAAGCGCGAGAGCAGATCAGCCGCCTCTCTGTAGAGCTCGACGAGTCTTTTCGCCTTGACCTTGAACGTGCCGTTGAGCTGGTTGATAACAAGTTTCGAGTCCCCCCTGATCACCAATGGAGATTCGTTCAAACCATGGTCGAGCAACCACTTTAACCCGCGAATCAGTGCGGAATACTCGGCCACATTGTTCGATGCTTCGTCGCTGAACGGCTCTGCAAAAGCAAGTCCCCCTTCCTCGAAGATTTTTTCTCCGTCCATTCCTCTTATTGTGACTCCGTAGGTTGCCACTCCGCCGGGGTTCTTTGGCTCGCAGAGGCCGTCAAAATTCATCACCAAAGTCTTGCGACAAGCACTTTTTTCCCCATCTACAGACCCCAATTTACTCCCCCATTCTCTGTCCGGATCTCTCGCCGTTCCGTCGACCTTTTCTTCTAAAGCAGACCCACGAGACAGTCTTTTTTAGCGAAATCAAAATCAAGTGGAGCGACGTACTCTTTCTTATTTTGGCAACTGAAAAGCAGCTTGAAATTCCTTCGCTTTTGAGATTAGAAAATTGATACTTTATGCTTTATAATTTCAGTCGTTGGGGTTTCGCTTGTATTTGATGGTTCGAAGAGTGCAGGTCATTCGAAGAGATCCAGTCCCAGAGACACTGGGTGATTGGCTCGATAAATGGGAACCGCGGATTCCTAGTCTACGTCGGAAAAGGAAGACCCAGGAAAGGAAGACCAAGGCGGACAATGCTTTGGACGAGCTGGAGTTTCTATTGGCTAGGACCGTGGAGAGTCAGGTGTCCGAGTAGTCACTAATTAACCTGCCCATCCGCTCAATCCCCTCAACAATCCTTTCCTCGCTTTGGAGTAATGTGATTCTTACGAAATCTAGGTACCATCTTCCGAACGACGTACCTGGCGTCACCGAGACGTGCTGATCTTCGAGTAGTTTCAGGGCAAATTTCTCGCTATTGAACTTCTTCTCACCTGGCTTTGCGTTGTTAGGCTTCAGCCGAGGGAAGAAGTAAAGCGCCCCGTCAGGCAGGTAAAACTCTGCCTCAAGGTACTTGCGTAGAGCCGAGGCCGCAACGTCCCGCCTCTTCCTGACCAGCCTAACTTTTTCCCTCACATAGTCCTTGCACTGGAGCGCGGCGATGAGAGCGTGTTGAATGAACTCTGGAGGGCTAGTCATTATGAGGCTGTTAATTTTCTCAAGCTTCTTTATCGTATCATCATCGGAGACGACATATCCAGCCCTGAATCCTGTCATCGAGTAGCTCTTAGACAGGGAAGTCGCAAACACGTACTTGCACCGCCCGTTCGTCTGCAAGAGAGACCTGAAGCTCGCGCCTTCATTCAGGATATAATCAGAGTACACCTCATCGCCAATCAGAGTCATTTGCTTATCCTCCGCGATCTTCATCAGACGATCCATGGTATTGCCGTCGAAGATCTTCCCCGTCGGATTGTTTGGAAGATTCAATACAAGCGCGTTGCACCCGCTATCCTCAATTGCTTCGAGGTCTGGCTCCCACGAATTTTCGAGGTGTGTTGGGAAAAACACGGATGAGAAACCCATGTACTTTGAGAGGTCTCTGTAAGCCGGCCAGTCTGGCGATATTATTCCAACCCTCGAGTTTGCGGGGAGAGTGCAGTAAGCAAGGTATAGGGCCATTCTCCCGCCCACGGCCATCAGGGTCTGCTTCGGGGTAAAGCCCGAGCTGTACTTTTCATTGATGTGGTCGGCGATCGCCCTCCTCACCTCTGGGATTCCACCTGGCTCCGTGTACCTTCCTCTGCCGGCCCTTAGCGCCCTAATCGTTACGTCGACTACTTCCTGTGGCGGTTCAAAGTCTGGCTCGCCGGCGTCGAAGTGTATAACGTCATACCCCTTTTTTTCGAGGTCCTTTGCCTTAAAGAAGATATCAACGAGTGAAACGAATGGCGCAACATCAGATTCTGGACTAGTAGAAGCGGAATCATTGCTTAGATTATCCACACCCACAGACTTCCTCTTGTTGATACCGCCCTCTACTTTCCCTTGCTTTTGCTCGAGCAAATTACAACATAGCCCCCTTTTGACTCCCTCTTACTTTTTTCCTCTTTGAGTTCGCTTTCCATCCTTGTGTTCTATCTCCGTAAACGTTCCTTTAGCCGCGTACTTCTCAATACATTCGAGAAGTGTGTGTTGGCACTCACTAAATGCCAACGTAGGCCTCACTCTCCTCCACCTTTACCACATAGGTTCGCAGATTAGGGATGGTTTCAGGATCATCGCCATTTGGTCCGGAAAGAACCTGACCCGTTTCAATGTTGAATTTAGCCTGATGCAGTGGACAGGTGAGAACCTCCCCCCGTGAGCATTCCCAGTGAAAGGTCAGCCTCTTCGTGGGTACAAGTTGAATCGGCAGCGTACAAGTTTTCTCCCAGTCTCGTGATTACGATCGGCCTTCCTTCTACCTCGAATCGATACAGAGCGCCCTCATCCAAAATTTCAGAGGCTTTGCATACTCTGTGGAACTGCACAAAACTCACCCAACAATGAAAGTTGCTTCGAGCAGAATGAATCTGCTTTCTCCAGTACAGTAAGCTCCAAGAGTTTCGGATATATGTGTGGCGCGGCTGAGAGGGGGCTACGAAATCCCGAATCCGCCCTCAACAAACTGAAAAGATTTTGGCCTAACAATTGAGCCCTGCGGTTGAGAAAAGCGAGATCGTTCTGTGAGTAGCCTCTGCACACCTTGGTAAAAGCAGTCGGATTAAATTTTCTATTCAAAGAGTACGCCTACCGTGTAGTTAGAAATCTTGCTTCGAGATTAAATCCCCAGAGGCAATTCCGCTGTGGTAATCTGCCTGCAATCGGATGCTCTTCGAGCACAGGCGACACAGGAAATGAAGGTCAAGAGAACAGGGGAGAAAGGGTAGAGTACCCTTATGGCACGCGCCGGAACCGCAGTTGCGATCGTCGGAATTCTGATCATAATCCTGATAGGGGCAGCTCTTGGATACACCTACTTTGCACAAAACCAGGCCGGTACAAAATCAACCTCGTCAACAAGCCCAAGCTCTACTACAACAGAGCCTGTACTCACAAGCTCAACGAGTGCCAGCGCGACGCCCGTCAGCAGGGCTAGCAACACTTCTTCCACAACATCGAGCTCAGTCACTACGTCGCAATCCAAGACTACGACGACATCCACGACTTCGCACAGCGCAACCACGTCGACTGTACAGAAGACCTATTCGTTGAACCTTACAAGTTCCGGCCTTTCCCCGGTCGTCAACTCTACCCTGAAGACTCCCGTACTGCGTACTAGTCTGAGGAATGACAATGCTACCACCCCCTACTTGGACAACGGATTCAACTGGGTCATAAGCGGCGACTTTGAACCCAGCGTCGCATACTTTTTTGCGAACTCCTCTGGTCTGACGCTTGTGCAGGAGACGCAGAACGCGCCG
This sequence comes from Nitrososphaerota archaeon, assembly GCA_021325255.1. The sequence continues at coordinate 115,396 of JAJPHP010000048.1, forward strand.
CACCACGAGTGGGACGGAGACCACGAGGAGAACGTCAGCGAGCTCTCGGGAGTACTTTACGGCATTCCGCTAAACGCCACTACGTTTTCCATAGATGTAGTCCTGCCGAACTATAGCACAATCTTTGCAAATTGCCCCTACGACCATGCGTTCTCGGGATGCTCGTATCAGGGCCAGGGACCGGTCATCTCCGCCAACTGGGCGCTCAACGTCTTCGGCCAGAACTTTGACAACTCGATTGCAGTGAGCGTCGCGGAGGGAAAGCAGGGGATGACCTTCGGCGCCGGGACAGCAAGCATCGTGAATGGGAAGTATGTCGGCGGCAAGTTTCTGGGTGGAATATCGGTGCAGAACTTTACCTCTCACCACACTCTGACGATTTCTACTGACAGGAAGAGCTACCTGGAACTCTATGTTGATAACTACCTTATCTACCGCAACACCTCTCTCCCCATAAGTCTCAACGGAACGGGAATTGCCCTAAACTTTTATCAGTTCACTTCGGTCAATAACGAGACAATGAAGACCACCTGGACCAACTTTACATCTTACTCATCATCCTCGATCTTCGTTGGCGGCCTCTCCCCCGGAATGACGGTCGAGGTCAATGGCCTATACGGGTTCAATTCGAGCGTGAGCGTGAACTCTTCTTCCTCATCGAACGGAGTCGTCGTAATGGACGTTGCCCCCTCTCCCAACAACCTGACCGTCAAGGTCTTGCTCAATGGAACCCGGATTGCAGAGTACAGCGGGGCAATCTCAGTCGGCGCAAAGCTGGAGCTACTGACAAAAAGCGGCTGAGTAAAAAAGAGACTTCCATCTCCTGTAAGGATTCATAGCGGTTGAATCACCGCATCTTTCACATTCTCCCTCCCATCGTGGTTGGACTATGAAAGACAGCGCAAGTTCACCTGATTCATAAAGCACTCCGCGATGAATTGCAGTCAATCTCAAAGCGAACAACTTTTTTTCGGAAATTGATATATGATTCTGAGAAAGAGTCTCATTTCCGTACGATTGTGCGGTCCCGTGACTTTGCTTTGAAATGCGTGTATGACCGGGCCTCGATCCAGCAGAATTTGTGAATGAAACAGAGGAGAATTGATTATCTGAAGAGTTGAGCGAAGAACTGGTGCACCGTGCCGTTGAGCGGGCAGGGCAAAAAGGGTGCGAATACGCAGAAGCCCGATGGCAGCGAACGGACGATCTTGTCTGCTACATCAGGAATGGGGAAGCAGAGCCCACGCAGATCGCCTCGGCCGAAGGAATTGGAATCCGCGTCGTACTTGACGGCGAGCTTGCTTTTGGCGCTACAAATCTCTTGACTGCAGGGAGCCTTGACGAGCTGACAGATCGACTGGTGAAGAACGCTCGAGCGGCGTCTAATACAATGAAGGGAGGCAAAATACGACTTTCCAAAGAGAGGGCGAATACTGCAAAGTGGGTAGCCGAGGAGAAGAAGAAAGCCGACGACGTTTCCGTCGAGTCGATGATCTCCTTCCTGAAGGAGATTGATACTACTTTGAAGAATCCAATCTCCGAAGTCTCGTTTCCAAACAGGAACCTTATCCTTGGAAGGAGCGTCGAGGAAAAGTACTTTGAGAACTCTGACGGATCGAGGCTAGAAAGTCGGATACCTAGATTCTTCTATCTTGGCATGATGGTGGGGATGTATCAGGGCAGGCCGTCCTCAATTTCAGTGCCTCCAGGCTACTGCGGGCTCGGGGGCACGGGCGGCTGGGAGATAATCGAGGCCCTAAATCTTCAGAGCAGGATACCCGACGGGGCAAGGCAGGCTGTCATAGGGATCAAGGCTAGCAACAAGCCGCCGGTTGGAGAAACACTTGATGTTATATTAGGACCAAACGTCGCCGGATTGACGAGCCACGAGTCCTGCGGGCATCCGGGAGAAGCTGACAGGATTTTGGGCAGGGAGGGTGCCCAGGCCGGCGAATCTTTCCTCAAGGCGAACACCCTTGGAATGGAAATCGGCAGTTCGGAAGCATACGTGTCCGATGATCCTACTATCCCGCATTCCATGGGCTTTTACCTCTACGATGACGAGGGAGTGAAGGCGAGGAAGCGAAATTTGATCACCGCTGGCAAGTTCACAGAGTTCCTGCAGAATAGGGAGACAGCTTCCTACTTTGGGATTGAGAGCAATGGGTCGTCGAGGGCAGTGCAGTTTGATCGGGAGCCCATAATCAGGATGGGGAATACGTTCATCGAGCCGGGGGACTGGACCTTCGAGGAGATGCTTAAGGATATCAGGAGGGGAGTCTACATCAAGAGTTTCATGGAGTGGAACATCGACGATAAGAGGCTCAACCAGAGGTACGCTGGATTGGAGGCTTACTCCATCGAGAACGGAGCGCTCGGCGAGCCCATCAAGGAGCCAATCTTCGAAATAACCACACCAAAGTATTGGGGCAGCATAGATGCGCGGGGAAGGGACCTCGAGTATTATTGCGGTACCTGTGGAAAAGGGGACCCAATGCAGGGCGCGCCGGTCTTCTTCGGCTCGCCACACATCAGACTCCGAGGCGTGAGGGTGAGTGCAAGGTAAATTGGCGGTCGCTGCTTACACGACGAACCTTGAAGAGATTGCGGGCATCGCCCTGAAGGAGGCGACTGGGGCGGGTTGCTCGGACGTCTCCGTTCTAGCGTCAAAGTCAAATGCCTCTCAGGTCAGGTTCTCGAACAACAACATCACGCTCGTGAACAACGTCAGGAATGTCACTCTCGATATTTACGTCGCAAAGGAAAGGAAGCGGATTGTGGGGCAGACATACAATCCCACGGAGAGCGGAATCAAGCGATTCATAGGCAGCCTCGTGAGTTCATGCGAATCAATTCCGCAGAGCGAGGACTATACCCCGCTGCCGACCGGTCCGTTCCATTACAACTCGCAGGGGAATTTTGACCCCAGAGTGGCAGAGTCGACGGAGCTCGTTGATTATGTGAAGCAGACAATTGACGCAGGGCTCTCCAAGGGCGCAGCCCGGGTCAGCGGATCGCTCAACACCGAGAGCACGGAATTTGCAATTCTGACCTCTGCCGGAGCATCCGGGAGCGACCGCCAGACCAAGCTGCTGCTCAACGTGAGAGCGTTTACGGATGATGACGCGTCAGGGCACGGCCTTTCGTGCACCTCGTACGTCGCAGACTTTCGTCCGGCGGAGGCAGGAGCGCTTGCGGGTGAGTATGCGAGCAAATCAAGGAATCCTGCCCAGCTGCCAGAGGGAACCTACGACGTCGTTTTCACCAGCACCGTCGTGGCGAACATACTTCCCGTAGCAAGAAGCGCTTCGGCTTTTGCGATAGAGTCGGGCACTTCATTCCTTGAAGGGAAACTCGACCAGAGGGTCGGTGTCCAGACGCTTGGTATCGAGGACAGTGGCGTATATGATCACGGTCTCGGTGGAAGGGCCTTCGACGACGAGGGCACACCAACGATGAACAAGCGGGTTGTCAGTGAAGGAGTATTTCGAACCATTCTCCACAACACGACTACTGCGAGAAAGTTCAATTCAAAGAGTACAGGTAACGCTGGAATCATCGCACCTTATCCGATAACCACCGTCTTTCAAGAGGGAAGAATCAGTTTCGACGACATGATCAAGGAAACCAGAAACGGGGTTCTTATCACCAACAACTGGTACACGAGATACCAAAATCAGAGGACGGGCGATTATTCTACTGTCCCGAGAGATGCGGCGTTTCGAATATCCGGCGGAGAAGTGAAGGAGCCCCTTTCAGGGCTTCGGGTGAGCGATTCTATCCCAAGACAGCTTGAGAGCATCGAGCTGATATCCAAGGAGCGAAACTGGATCAAGTGGTGGGAAGTGGAGACCCCTACGCTCGCCCCTTCCATGATGATCAAGGGTGTCAAGATAACCAGGGCCGTCGGAAGCTAAAAAAGCGAAAACTGCGGCCGTCCCTTCGAAGAGCGATTGTCTCATTATCACTCCGCTTCAATCCCATTTGGTAGTTTTTGAGAGAAAGAAGAGAAGTGCGGTGAAACAGGTTTTCAAGGGAGAGCCTTTTTGGTTAGTAAGCTAATTAAGGCGCAAACAAACTCAGTATCAGAGCCTTCTTTTTCGCGTTAGCTTCTTGACTTACGGAAGTAGACCCCCGTTGTAAATGAGCGGAGAAAGAAAGGCCTACCCAATAAATGTGAAGAGTGGAAGAGATACAGGAGGGCTGTAAATAGAGTAAATGAAATCTAGCGTGTCTTCAACTGCAACCCCGTCATCGGAATCTTCCTCGAGCATGCTGCAGATTCTCCGCCCCGACGGCGAGTTAGTCCAAGGGGCGCGGGATCCCATGATTCCCACCGAAGAGTTGCTTGTGGCATACCGCAACATGGTTCTTACAAGATCGCTCGATGAGAAACTCGTCGCATTGCAGCGTCAGGGCAGGCTGGGCACTTATGTTTCATCTTCGGGCCAAGAGGCAACGCAGGTGGGCGTTACCCTTGGAATCTCAAAGGGGAACAGGGATTGGGTGTTTCCAATGTACAGGGACCTAGGCGTCGTCGTCCAGATGGGCGTCCCTCTCGATTCCATTCTTGACCGATTGTTCTCTAATGAGAATGACAAGTCACTCGGAAGAGATCTTCCCAATGCGTACGGTTGGAAGGAATACAGGATTTTCAGCCTCGCAGCTCCCATAGCGAGCCACGTATGCCCCGCGGTTGGCTTTGCGATGGCCGCTCGGATGAGGAATGACGATCTGGTGACCGTTGCAACCTTCGGTGATGGAGCTACCTCGTCGAGCGAGTTCCACGTGGGAATGAACTTTGCCGGAGTGTACAAGGCCCCAGCAATTCTCGTTTGCGAGAATAACCAATACGCAATTTCCGTTCCAGTGACTTTGCAGACGGCGTCTGAGAGCATTGCCATAAAAGCCACAGCTTACGGATTCGAGGGAGTCAAGGTGGACGGGAACGACCTCATGGCAGTCTATTCTGCAGTGAGTGCCGCCGCAGAAAAGGCAAGGAGAGGAGACGGCCCCACATTGATAGAGTGCTACACTTACAGAATTGGAGCGCACTCCACTTCGGATGATTGGAAGAAGTACAGATCGCAAGAGGAAGTGGAAAGCTGGAAGCGCAAGGATCCGCTTCCCAGAGTGATGAATTATCTCGAGAAGAAGAGAAATGCTTGGTCCAGAGAAAAAGAGACTCAGTTACGATCTCAGTTAGATGCGGAGATCAGCAAGGCGATCCAAAAGTCAGAGTCCCTGCCTCCGCCTCCAGTTGCGACGATGTTTGATGATGTGTATGCCAAGCCCACATGGAACGTCCTAGAGGGTAAGATAGACGAAGAACAAGAACAAAAAGAAAAGTGAAGCCAAAGACGGAAAGATAGCACGCATACCCTAACATCTCTTCTGTTGCAATTAAGCTCTGTTTCATCTTTTGCACCCTGCCTACACGATTCTTACTTGTAATCAGTAATCATCGGCAAGAGCTCAATCACAAGTCCTTTCATCGTAGGGTCGGGCCGTATCGCAATCGGCTGGCCATCTCGAATCTTCAGCCGGTCTCGGAGCTGTTTTGGTATGGTTATCCGACCCTGCGTTGATACTTTGATGTGTTTTTCATCAGTCAAATTTTCTCTCCATCCCCTCTCATCAGACTAAGGAAGTTTTCCATGCTTGCTTTGGCGCGGATAGACGGGTAGAAGTCAGGCGATATTGAATATATCGAAACTACTCAGATCGAATACGAGAGTACGTGATTTCAAGTAAACCTTGAACATCTTTCCCTCGCTTCTTGTTCCCTCATGGATGAACCGGTTTGATGCTCAAGTGTAACCAAGATCAGTCATTTTCAACAATCCTGAAAGTGACTATGGTTCGCGGAATGCGCCAGCACTGGGATACATTTTTCACCCAGCTAAACTAGGGCTCGTCTCTTGATAACGGGATAAGGAAGTTGACCCCACTAGATGCTGCTTTCGATGCGGTCGCCATAGTGTTCTTACTCGCGACCATGCTCTACGCATATAGACTGGTGTCCATGACCAAGGATGCAGAGATTGTGGCACTGAGCCAGCCCAGGACAGTGTTCAGGCTTATCTTGGTCGCATTCATTTTCCTCTTCTTTCTGCCTTTTCTATCGCTCATCAACGAGATCCTTTATCCCGTGCCATATCTTGATCCAATTCAACACTTGCTTGTTATAGGCACGGCTTTTCTCAGCGTTGTTGCGATATACACGGCAGTGTACTTTTACAGGACGTCTACGCGTAAAGTTCAACAGGACATCAGAAGCAGGCAGAGTTAGCGGCCAACGCAGGCAATGGTGCTGAAGGCGATAGGGACTCCAAAAGGGAAGAACGAGCTTGGCTGGAGCCCAAATCTTATTTTCTCCAATCGATTATTTTCTCCTTCCATCTTTTGCTTCCCTTCCGCAACATTGCATCCCCGATCCACAACGCAGTCAAGTGTTACAGGGCGGGTCAGTATGAAAGCTGTGGATCAACAGGGAAATGTCAAATCGCCTGTATCAGAACCGGTTTCCACTTCGCAGGATCTAGACCGCCCAATAGAACCCGACTCCATTCTGAACCGGCTTCTTCTCAAGGCGGTGAAGAGAGGGCTCGCACACTTTGGTTCCGCAGAGGTTTCCGATTCCTTACTCTACATTTTGGAACTGGAACACTCGGTCAATGTCTCATCCCTGGCCGAATGCATTCCCGCTCTAAGGACCGGGCTCGAAAGATTGTTCGGAGGAGCAGCATACGTAGTAGAGCAGAAGGTGAGGGTAGAGCTGGCTTCGTTGATCTCAACAAGCTATGAGGGGAAGACTCTCGAGCAGCTGGTCGAAGAGACAAAAAAGCAAGCGACGGAGGGACAGCAACAGGAAGGAAAAGAACAGAAAACTATCAACGAATGAGGCTTTCTTGCGGGACTATCGCTTTGTGCCACATGTCGCGAATCTCGAAATATCATAACGTCGATTGTAGGCACTTACAGCTTTTCCTACTCTGCGCACTGTCCGTAACCGTACTGGTATGTGGCATTTCCAAACCATGCAAGATGTCATCCACTACTAGGCAAGCTCTAAATTCGAGAAATAATCTAATTGCCGTCAGCTATATATTTGAAGTACGCTCTCAATGCTCACTGGCATGCTGGACGTCTCTGTGGATAGGAAGGATTCTTCCAGGGCGGTTGCATATTTTGACGGGAAAGATGCTCGCGTCTTCTGTTTCCTCCGTGAAAAGTTGGGCTGCGATGAGCGCGCCCAAAACGCAATCATCCTCGTAGGCCTCGTAGCAAAACTCGAAGCGTCTAGCCGAAAGGCCGACCGCCTGAAACTCCGAAAAACCAAACAAGCCTTTGGAGAACTGGTTGGGGTTCCCTACGAAGAGTTTGATTCGATAGTAAGAGATTTCCCCGACCTATAGTCTCTTTGTCTCGGAAACAAATCCTTCTGCGAATTCTCCTCCAAATCCCTTTTTCCTATTTGGAGCGGAAAATTGAAGGAGAAAGAGACTGCAATTTCGAGGAACGAAATTTTTCATTTCGAGTGATACTAGGACAACAGTGCGCTTTCTTCCCCGTTATCCTGCTCCTTTGTGCCAAAGTCGGAGTCGCTCTGATCGGTCCGAGGAGTAACCCTAGTGTGTTCTCTTATTATCGTCGCCATAGTCAGACCGAACACACCAAACAGCATCAGAGGAAGCACCAGGTAGATGTTCAATCCTTGCAGAAGTGCTGAGACTGCAGCTCCGACGAAGAGCAGGAAGGAGACGAGAATCAACGTGCGGGCTTGGCCCGCTTCCCTTGTGCGATTCAAGGCTTATTTCCCCATCTCCGCCTGAGCATGGTTGAAAAGCATTGCTGTTTGGGGCTCAGGTACCGTCAAGTTAAGCCCAGTAAGATAAAGGGTTATGGCCAGAAGGACTGATCTCTCATGTTTTTGGTGATGACAAACACGGAAGACGAGTTCCTCCTAGCCA
>JAJPHP010000052.1 GCA_021325255.1 Nitrososphaerota archaeon
AGTACATGATTTCGAACGGTGTTCGTTCTCTTTCCAATGTTGGTCACAAAGAAAGGAGAGCGGGCACTCGGCCTTAGGCCGATCGGTCGTTAAGTAAACGGGGCAGACTTTGTGGAAGCAAATGTTAATGTGCATTCGAGAATTCATTTAGATGACAAGAGGGTTCTGCCAGCGCGACAACATTAATAACGGATTTCGAACATTTGCCTGTTCTTGGTGCGACGTACTTGCCGGCGATAAGAATTGTTAGCGAGCCTCCAGGTCCAAAAGCAAGACAAGTGGTCGAAGAGACGACCGAGGTTCTTTCCCCTTCAATTTCAAGGTTTTACCCTCTTGTGGTTGAAAGTGCCCACGATTGCATTGTGAAAGACGTTGACGGAAACCAGTTCATCGACTTCAACTCAGGCATTGCTGTCCTAAATGTTGGATCGACCAACGAGAAGGTTGTCAGGGCCGCATCTGAACAGCTGAGCAAGTTCACGCACTACTCCTATACCGATTTTTACTACGAGAATATCAACAAGCTCGCCGAGAAGCTGATCGACATCTATCCGCGTTCTCCTGAAGAAAGAACAGAACGAAAAGACTCAAAACCAAGAGCCCAGGTCTTTTACGGAAATTCGGGGACGGAGGCGATCGAGGCTGCGATTAAGCTTGCAAGGTATGCCACCGGGAGGAACAGGTTGATTGCCTACACTGGTTGCTTTCATGGAAGGACAATGGGGTCACTCTCGCTTACTTCCAGCAAGCCCGCACAGGTCAAAGGGTTTTCTCCGCTCGTTCCGGGCGTTGAACACGTACCGTTCCCGTACTGCTACAGGTGTCCGATAAAGCAAGAGTACCCGAGCTGCGGTCTCGCATGCATCGACTATATTGAGGAGCAATATTTTGAAAAGTACGTGCCGCCAGAAGAGGTCGCGGCTTTCTTCATCGAACCAATACAAGGCGAAGGCGGATACGTCGTTCCCCCAGATGACTACTTCAGGGAGCTATTCAGGCGATTCAAAAAGTACGGGATGCTCTTTGTCGCAGACGAAGTCCAGAGCGGCGTCGGAAGGACCGGCAAGTGGTTTGCCATCGAGCACTTTGGCGTCGTCCCCGAAATGATTGCTTTAGCAAAGGCGCTATGCGGAGGATTGCCCATCGGGGCGCTCGTGGCAAAGTCGGAAGTAATGACGTGGGGGCCGGGATCTCACGCGAGTACTTTCGGTGGAAACCCCGTTTCGGCAGCTGGCGGAACTGCTACTCTTTCCTTCATCGAGGAAAACAAACTGCTAGAGAATGCTCGAAAGCAGGGCGAGTACATGATGGGCATTTTCAAAGAGTGGAAGGAAAGATACGAGATTGTCGGCGACGTGCGCGGCAAGGGGTTGATGATCGGAATAGAGCTCGTCAAAGACAAAGAATCAAAGGCATTTGGCCAGCGCGAGGCACAGGAGATTGTCACACGAACCTGGAAGAGGGGTGTATTGCTGATAACGAGCGGCAGGTCGACTCTAAGGATCGTGCCTCCTCTGACCATAACAAGAGAACTCGTGGACGAGGCTCTTGGCGTAATCGAGCAGTCGATTCGAGAGGTCAACGACGAGACCATCAAGAGTCCTAAGCACTCTGCTTCCTGAATCTCCAATTCCTGATGAAGTCCGAGGAAAGGGTGCTCTAGTTGCTTATTTCTTTCTAGCAATGAAGTAAAGGCTCGGAGAGTATGCTTGATAGTGTTCGAAGGGCCCGGAGGATACTCTCAGCGTTTCAAATCCTGATTCAGACAGCAGACGTTCGAGCTGCGATCTCGAATAAAACCTGAGCTGCATTCTATCCTCTGAGAGCTCCGACACACCGCCCTCCTCGATGAGGTAATATGCGTGCCAGTCAATAACATCAGTTTCAACCTTCCTGCTGTAATTCGCCCTAATCACTGCCTTTCTTCTCTTTATCTCGCTGTTCTTCCCTTGCTCCCGCTCGTCGTCTGTGAAGAAGAAGGAATCTATGAAGGGTGCGTCGATCAGGTTTTCTTTTATTCCCTCCGCGTTTTCAACATCGAAAAGAAAGATTCCATCTCTTGAAAGAGAGGAGGCCAAACCCTTGAAGAGTTTTAGTGTCAGTTCTTCGTCTAGTCCTGCAAGGCTCCAGTACATGCAGATCGCCGAATCAAAACTGTTGACCGCAAAGGGAAGGTTGATGAAATCGGCAAGAAGATATTGTATGTGCTGAGATGCGGCCTTCCTTCTCGCTATATCAATCATCTCCTTGCTTGAGTCCATCGCGTAAATCTGTAACTCCGGATTTGAAGCCGCAAGCTTCGAGATGTGATTCCCCGTCCCGCAAGAAACGTCAAGCACATTTCTAGCTCGGTGAGAGAGCAGGGCCTCCGCGATCCATTGGGAGTCATGCTCGTAGTCGCGGTACTGACTCTCTAACCGATCATAGTATTTCGCAAGACTTGTGTAAAGTTTCGGAATCCTGTACAATATGATATCTTCTACTCTGTCAGCAGTGATAAAAGCCAAGAGAAGGGTGGGATTGTGCGTGCTTCTCTTATTCGCTCTTTTCGCCATCTCTGCTATTGCTGTTCATAAGAAGTTTGGCAGAGCGTATGTAACCCGGAGCGGGAAGATTCAGTTCAGATCTCATACATTGCTAGTTATCACCAATGAGAATCGTATCTGGGCTTTATTCGATGCCGAGCATCTTTCCATCTCTGATGTTACAATGTTAAAGGAAGTAACCAAGGAAGATGAAATGTTAGAACAGCTAAAGAAGATCAGCGGCTATCTTGAGCCCAAGCCTACACCGCCTCCTCCTAAGGGCCTCGCAGCTGAATTCTTGGATTTCCTGAGCAAGTACAAAATCATGGGCCTCGCTGTCGCGTTTATCATAGGAATCTACCTGGGTGCCGTTGTTCAAGCACTAGTCAACGACCTGATAATGCCGGTCGTGTCATATGCCACCGGCGCTGGCGGAGGAAATTCGTGGCAGACTCTCCAAGTTGGCCCGTTTCTCTTGGGAATTTCCTCGGAACAGTGCTGACGTTCGTCATCGTCGCCTTTGTCATATTCCTGATCGTGAAAGTGGCGAAGAGATGGAATATCTAGGCGCGCAATAAGTGATCGAGAGAGCAGAAATAAATGGCTGGTCGCGCATGCAAGACCGGCTAGCCAGTCATTCACAAATTCAAGCAAGGGCACGCCTCTGCCCTCGCGGGAACACCGAGGGAGACAGCTGGATGTACACGGATTGAGCGCCCTCTCGCCTAAAAGTTGCCATAGTAGGCTTGAGATAAACCGCCGGCGTGTGTAACGGCTTTGGAAAAAGGCCGTTGCTTTATATGTTCTCATAGTTGGATTGTATAACATACTGTCAAGAATTTTGATGTTCTCATTGATGAAAGCTGCAAGAATTGCGCCTCTTCAACTACGTTGAAGATGCGATGAAAAAAGAGCGCCTGTGTGAAAAAGATGCTCGGATTTTACTACTTTAACTCATTACATATGACTTACGGGTACCGTCAAGTTAAGCCCAGTAAGATAAAGGGTTATGGCCAGAAGGACTGATCTCTCATGTTTTTGGTGATGACAAACACGGAAGACGAGTTCCTCCTAGCCA
>JAJPHP010000033.1 GCA_021325255.1 Nitrososphaerota archaeon
GATAACATCCTCGTGGAATACGTTGTCTCCCAGTTCAAGAGCCAGACCGGGATTGATCTGCACGGTGATAAAGTCGCGATGCAGAGAGTGAGGGAGGCAGCCGAGAAAGCGAAGATTGAACTCTCTACAACTGTGACGACCGAAATCAACCTTCCGTTCATCGCCTCCGATCCCTCGGGACCGAAGAACCTCACACTCAGCTTTACCAGGGCGAAACTAGAGGAGCTAGTCAATCCGGTGATCGAGCGATGCAGGCATCCGATGATGCAGGCGATGCAGGATGCAAAGCTTGAGCCAAAGGACGTGGACAAGATAATCCTAGTTGGAGGCCCAACCAGAATGCCCATTGCGAGGAACTTTGTCGAGAGGATAATGGGCAAGCCGGCAGAAAGGGGAGTTGATCCGATGGAGTGTGTAGCGATGGGCGCTTCGATTCAGGGGGCAGTCCTGGCTGGAGAGGTCACGGACATACTACTCCTTGACGTAACGCCGCTATCGCTGGGTGTGGAGACGCTCGGTGGGGTGTTTACAAAGATAACGGAGAGAAATACAACAATCCCAACGAAAAAGAGTCAGATTTTCACGACCGCTGCTGACTTCCAAACTTCGGTCACGATACACATACTTCAGGGCGAGAGGGCAATGGCGCAGGATAATGTGTCTCTTGGGAATTTCAACCTGACAGGCATTCCTCCAGCGCCAAGAGGCATACCGCAGATCGAAGTGACTTTTGATATCGACGCAAATGGAATCCTCAACGTCTCTGCAAAAGACATGGCCACCGGCAAACAGACTGGAATCACCATCACTGCTTCAACCAAACTCTCGGACAAGGAGAAGGAGAGAATGGTCAGGGAGGCGGAGCAGTATGCTGAAGCGGACAAGAAGAAGAAAGAGGAAGCAGAGATCAGAAACCAGGCAGACAGTCTACTTTATACTGTGGAGAAGACAAAATCCGACCTCAAAGACAAAATACCTCAGGATCTCATGGCAAAAGTTGACGCTGCGGCGAAGGAGCTCAAGGATGCGGTAGGATCAAATGCGGATGTAGAAACACTCAAGCAAAAGATAGAGGGTCTATCTAACGTCTTGAAGGAGATAGGCACCGTCGCCTATCAGCAGGCGGCAGCTGCGACTGCGTCTTCTAAAGGGGGAGGTGCGACGGAAAGCTCCTCTTCAACCCAGGGCGGAGAAAGAGTGGTAGACGCGGAATACAAGGTAGATCCTTCCTCTTCTTCTGACGATAGCGGGAAGAGAAGCTAAGCATCCAAGAAAAACGAGTGAGTGTAAGCACAGAACAAAAAGCTGAAGCCAAATGTCTGCGGAGAAGAGGGACTACTACGAAGTCCTTGGCGTTGCCAAGGATTCAACGAAAGATCAGATAAAGGCTGCATATAGAAAGCTCGCGATGCAGTACCACCCCGATAGGAACAAGTCGCCTGGTGCAGAGGATAGGTTCAAAGAAGTTTCCGAAGCTTACGCGGTACTGTCCGACGATGCAAAGCGGGCCCAGTACGACAGGTTTGGCCACGAAGGAATACAGGGTAGGTATAGTCCTGAGGACATTTTCAGAACTGCTAATTTTGATGAAATTCTGAGAGACCTCGGGTTCGGAGGCTTCGGGGGATTTGGCGGAGGCAACATTTTCGACATGTTCTTCGGGAACATGACCGGCTCTGGAAGAGGAGTCAGAAAGGGCGCAGACCTCCGCTACGACCTCGATCTCTCTCTCGAGCAGGTTGCCACGGGGCTGACGACCGAAATAGAGATTCCAAGAACAGAAAGATGCCCCGTCTGCAAAGGTTCTGGAGCCAGACCGGGAAGCAACCCGAGAGTGTGTACTGACTGCGGAGGACGCGGCCAGGTTCAACGTATCAGTTCAGCAGGATTTGCACAATTTGTCAGAATTGAGACATGCCGAACATGCAGAGGACGCGGCCAGGTTCTAGATAATCCGTGCAAGGATTGTAAGGGAACTGGGACGGTCGAAAGGACAAGGAAGATCTCGGTTAAAGTTCCATCGGGAATCGAGGACGCATCTTCCCTGCGACTTCGGGGCGAAGGTGATGCAGGTGAGAGTGGAACTCCTCCGGGAGACCTCTACGTTGTCTGCCATGTTCTACCTCACAGGTTCTTCACAAGGCACGAGAACGACTTGGCATGTGAGATATCGATTGATTTCGTCGAGGCTGCACTTGGAGGAGCCGTGCAAGTTCCGACAATCGATGGCAAGACGGCCGAGGTCATTATACCAGGAGGGACACAAAGCGGCACCGTCCTAAAGTTGAAAGGGAAGGGGCTTCCAATAGTTGGAAGTTCCAGCCGCGGGAATCAGCTCGTCTCGGTCAGAGTGACAACGCCCACCAAACTATCCGACAAGCAGAAAGAGCTATTGAGGCAATTTAGAGAGCTGGACGAAGGCAAGAAGAAGGGAGCAGGGATATTCAGGTTCTAGGAACCCGCTTCGCTTTTTTTTAAATTGATCGATATCAGTGATTCACGACGTCTACTCCAAAGACGGTATAAAGAAATGGAAAGCGGCTTGAATACTCCTCTAGCTGCTTTTCACTCTGACTATCTTCGTTCTACCCATTACGCGCCAGTACTCTACTTCGAGGCCGGAAGCGAGCTTTGATTTTACTTCCTCATCCGCGGGCAACGGGACATCGAAGGTCTCAAATGTTTCGAGATCCATTAATTGAATGTTGGTCGGAGACATTGAGACCACCTGACCAGATTTCTTCTCAATCAAAGGGACCTCCACATTAGCGGACACAGGTGCTACGAGACTCCTCTTTACGTTATCAAATACGCCGATTCCGACGACTCGAGCCTTTGCTGCACCATGTTTTCCTGGCTTGCTCTTGTCGTACTCAACTATTCTGCACGGCTCTCCATCAATCAAAATGTAAGAGCCTTCTTTGGTGCTACCTAAATCAACGGGTTTGCTCATGAATCTGACACGGGTTTTGAAATCGTTGAGAGCGCTTTAATCTATTTAACGTTAATCGTCTTTGCACTAGTAAGCTGGAATGAGATCCTGGAACTAAAAAATACGTGGGAAAAACAGAACATATGAAAAACAAAAGATATCTTTGCATAGCAAGCAGCTATCGATGGCCGCCGAGCAGTAGCCAATGCCCTTATAGATTGGGCTCGATATCAATTCCATTCACTCGCGTTACTTTTGCTAATCTAATGAATACTGGAGCTCGAAGATTTACCTTGTCTCGTCTATTGAAGACTGTGCATCAATCTAGATGAAAAGAAAAATGTAGGATTGGAGTGGATCTACTGTATCCTGAAATTATCTCGAATAGGGCTTATTTCAAAGGAGAGTCACGGCGAAGCAAAGCAGGTTGCGCAAGATATTGGACGACTCCTGCTGGATAGAGGCTTTGCGGTCACAAGCTATCCCAACCTCCACATGAGAGGAATTGAGCACGCCCAGTCAGTCAAGGATCTAAGATCCCGAAGAATTGATCTCTTTGTTACAGTATCCGGCGATGGAACTATACTCAGACTTCTTAGAACACTTGATAGCACGACCCCCTGTTTGTGCGTAAATGTCGGAGGACGTGGTATTTTGGCCGAGGTGAAGCCGGGCCAGATTGAGTTGGCTCTCGACAAGATTGAGCGTGGAGATATGCGACTTGAAAGGAGACTCAGAATACAACCTTTCTTGGGTGAAACCGCACTCCCACCCGGCCTAAACGAGATACTTGTGATCAGACAGGCTATCACACGCACACCTCTGTTCACAATGGAATTTGAGAAGGGTGCGGTTTTCACTCAACGAATGGATGGGATTTTGGTGAGCACTCCGACAGGCTCAACAGGTCATTCCTTCTCCTACGGGAGCCCGTTTCTCGACGGATCCTTGAACGTGTTCTCAATTACTCCTGTGGGTCCGATAAGGAGGTTCCCGACAGTTATCAAGGCCGCAACCGACCTGAGGCTAATGGCCAATTACTCGCTGAAACTTGTGATCGACGGACAGGAGAGTTTCGACATCGAGCCGAACTCGTACATTACTTTCAAAAGACATCCCAGGGATGCCGTTTTTGTGCGATTTGATACTGCAGGAGCATTTCGTCAACTAAAGAATCTGGGATTTGAATAGCTGCGCATCTATGGAGCACCTTTTTCCATGTGCTCTGTTAGATAAAGACCACGGAGATACGCAGACTATGATAGAAAAGTTTGATAAACCCCCAGTTCCTATTCTTTCATATTAATCCGGCGTTTATATTGGCTGATCTGTTGTTAAACGAGTTGGACGACTCGCCAGCAGGATTTTCTTCCCCTCAGAAATCGAGAGCGTCTCTGTAGGATAAGATGTAACTTACTTTAACGATACTCCTGTCTTGGTTGTCTTTTGTGTAGAGAGATGAAAAGGGGAAGGCGGCGATTTCTTTCGCTTTATGGTGCAACAATTCTTAGTATTGGATACAACTGCATTCTATGCGGGAGTCCCTTATACGAACACGACCGAGAACCTAGTCACTACGCCTGACGTGATTAGCGAAGTCTCTAATGAACGGACAAGATCATTAATCGCACTTTCGAAGATAAATGTGTGGCAAGCAAATCCTGAACAGCTCAAGCGCGTCAAAGAGGCTGCACGGGGTACTGGTGACTCTAGCCTGAGTAAAGCGGACCTGAGTGTCCTTGCTTTGTGCCTGTATATCGCTGCTGAAGGGAACGAGGCGATCCTACTTTCTGATGACTTCGCCGTCGAAAACGTAGCATCAAAACTGGGAATCAAGGCACGGCCGCTTATGACCGGAGGAATAACTACGGCCGCCGAATGGGTTTTCTTTTGCCCCGCTTGCGGCAAGAAATACCCAAAGCAAAGAACAGATTGTCTGGTTTGCGGTACGAAGCTGGAGAAACGACTAAAGAAAAACTAGGTCTCTAACTAGTTCAAATTCCTAGTCGTCTGGTTAAAGTAGACAACGGCCCGTAATCAAGCCCTGACTCAGAAACTTATTACTTTGAAAGTCGGGCTCTTCAATTTGTTCCTAATGGCGATGTTAAGCAGTATCGATGTCAAGCTCTCAGCATCGCGTGAGAGTTCCAAACTCCCTAGGTGCAGAGGGCGTAGTCCTGGGATGGAGGATATCATCTCAGACAATGTCTGAAATATTTCAGGAGTCTCGCTGGCGACAAGCACGTCGGCGGTAACTTGAGACTTTTCTTTGTAGAGCACGTTCGCCGGGATTGTTTGGAACGCCGCGGCTAGCTTGACCGATTGTGGGAGGATTTCTCGTATCTGGACTGTGAGTGATTTTTCGCCAATAGGGGCCGAGAACTCTCCGGAGTCTGTTTTCTTTACAGCAGCAGCCGCATTAACAAGTAATTGGCCTTCGCCCTTGAAATGCGCTGCCAACTCTCGAACGGACTGAAGCGCCGACTCGTAAGGTACGGTGAGAATCACAATCCCAGCTGCTTGCACGACGGCCTCGTTGGTAGAAGGGACAAGTCTTTCCTTAAGATAATCTGCGTTGCCTTTTTGGGCTATAATCTCCTTTACGGTGCTCTTTGCCTTTTCCAAGTTTCGGGAGCCTATGAGTACCTTATCGTACCTTCTCGAAAGGTGAATAGCAAGGGCTGTGCCTAGGTCACCCGTTCCACCGATGAGTCCTATTGTTTGCATTTGATTGAGAATCACCAACACACTGCCTCTTGAGACGGCTGTCTTTCCAAAATCCCTCAGAAGAGTGTTCTATCATCAGGACTCAATTCATTGTATAGTTTACGCGAAGTATTGGACGGTCAAGGTGGAAAGTCGGATCGCCATCGGAGAGAAAATTGCGAATAACTCTCGAAAAAAGTAGATTTCAGCTTGGTAGTGTGCGCGACTCTTGACTCTTCGATTCATTTCCTGATCGTCCGTACACAGTCCACTCTGCGGGTTCTATGAGCGAGTTAGGAACGATATGAAGGACCCCGTGTTCATCTCTGATTCTGCTTTTTCTGATATCCACTGATTCTACTGTGCCTTCGATTCCACCGGCGCGGACTCTGAAACCAGCGCCATAGTCCTTGTCGGTCACGAGAAAGGCTCCCGAAACCAACTCTTTCAGTACGCCGGACACAGCAAGACCCACTGCGAGGACGAAGAAGGCAAAAATTATCCCCATTCCTAGTACCATTTGGCTAAAACCTGGCAGGGTCGAAAGTATAGCCATCACGACAAAGTACCAAAAGATTGCAGCGAGTGCAGTCGAGAACATTCCGACTAGAGCACCAGGAACCTGTCTGCGGCGCAGGTCGTGCTTGACTATTGTGACGAGTATTTTGAGAATTAAGTAGGCGATGAGCAGGGTTATTATGGCAGCAATTAGAGCGATGAAGGCCGATTCTAGGCTGGCGAGGAAAAAGGCCGCCGGGTCAGAATAAGGGTTCACCTGCAGCAGCTGCAAGCTCATTATGGCAGAGGAATGCTGGTCAATTCGAGTTAAGTCTTATGCACTATTGACCAAGATGAAATGAATTACCGCGATCAAGGGTTCACAAACTGACCTGGCCTGACGCGTCAGTTCATATCAGAAGCTCGTCATCGAATTTTTTTATTTCGATTCTTCGGGCGATTTCCTCTCTTCTTCGGCGTTCTTCTTCCTTGGACTTTCGCAGGTTCTCTACCCACGTGCCGTAGAGCTTGTTGCACTCCCCGCACCTTACGCCGAAGTCAGAGTAGTAGTGTACTGTCCCACCGCAGTTGCACTCTCCCCACTTTCCCATTGTTGAAACTATCAATACAGACTGCTTTAGTTCTTTGCCGACACCCGTAGACTTCATTGGTTGTTCTAGCAACGGCATGCTGTGACGATGATGTCTTAAGGCTGAAGTAACAAGCAAAGAGAATTCTTAGCTATACAAATGCTCCACATATAGCCGATGAAGCTGCCAAAAGATGTGACAAGACTAAATAGGGATACACGAAGGGATGCATTTCCTGCTGCTAATACGGAAGGACGATGGAAGCTTTAATCTTGACAAACGTATCACTCGGCCTAAAGGCGGGCCTAGCGGCAGGCGTCATTTACGGCGCTATGGTAGGAATTCTCCACCTCACAACGCTTGAAGTGTGCAGAACGGCGCAAATAAACTTCATATCAAGCCAGCTCTTGAAACAAGCGGCTCCCAGCAACTCCTCTGCGCTAGACCTATTCGCAACTGATGTTGTTTACTACCCGATGGTTTACGGCATCTGGGCGCTTATCTACGGTGTGTTGTTCGGCGTTATTTTTGCCTATGCTTATCGGAGACTGCCAGGGATAGGATCTCGCCGCAAGGGGATGGCGCTCGCCATACCCGTATTTTTCGTAAGTCTATTTGCCGGGCCCGCATCATTCTTCTATCAATGCGATCCCTCTTTCTATCCTATCATCCCCACAGTGTTAGGGTTCCCTGTTTCGATTGCCTTCGGTTATGTACTCGGAATGTTCTACGACAGTTTCGGTAGGTTGCTTCAGGAAGAAAAAGAGGAAGCGGCTGCCAGAAGGGATTCCGGGTTGAAGGCCTAGAGCGGGAAGCGTGGCGAAATAAACTATCTCGTAAAAGATATACAAAGGATTACTAAACAAGTTCCTCATTGTAATTCGAGAGAACGAGTGAGAGAGTGCATCCCGCGAGAAACTCATGCGCGCTCTCTTCTAATCACGACGAAACAACAGACCAATGTTTGGAACAACGGAGGAATTGGCAACAGACCTTGAGCAAAGTTGATTCACAGTACAGGATGGAGAAGGATTTTCTTGGCGAAGTGAAGGTACCGAGAGAAGCATACTACGGTGTGCAGACACTTCGAGCCGTCCATAACTTCCCGATAAGCGGACTCAGACTGCCTCGGGAATTTATCAGGGCCCAGGGGATAATCAAACTCTCTGCGGCCAAGGCGAACATGGCCGTAGGGCTCCTAGATCCGAGGATTGGAAATGCCATAGTCGAAGCCGCCGAAGAAGTGATTGCGGGCAAACTGGATTCGAGTTTTGTCGTCGACGTTTTCCAAGCGGGTGCAGGTACCTCTCAAAACATGAACGCAAATGAAGTAATTGCAAATCGTGCCATCGAGGTACTCGGAGGCTCGCTCGGAGATTACAAGGTCGTGCATCCAAATGATCATGTCAACATGGCCCAGTCAACAAACGACACAATCCATGTTGCAATTCACATCGCCGCGTTAGAGTCTGTCACGCGCAACCTCATTCCATCGCTGCAGGCCCTACTAGACTCGCTGCAAAGAAAATCAAGTGAATTTGAAAATATCGTAAAGATAGGGAGGACGCATCTTCAAGACGCGGTGCCGGTGACTCTCGGACAGGAGTTCAGCGGATACGCGAGTATGATTGAGCATGGAATCCGCCGGGTAAAAGGAGCATCGGAGAGCCTCAAGGAGCTAAACTTCGGAGGAACTGCCGTCGGGACGGGGCTCAACGCTCATCCAAGATTCACGGAACTTGCCATAGACGAGGTGAACCGTGTTACCGGCTTGGATTTCCGGCGCTCGGATAACATGTTCGAGACCACACAGAGCCTTGATGCATGCGTGGAGATGTCTAGCGCTCTCAAGACTCTTGCAGTCAGTTTCACAAAAATCGCAAACGATCTAAGGTTGCTCTCTTCGGGCCCTGCCGCGGGATTGGGCGAAATATTGCTCCCAAGCGTTCAGCCCGGTTCCTCAATAATGCCGGGCAAGGTCAATCCTAGCATTGCGGAGATGTTCAACATGGTTGCCTTCCAAGTGATTGGAAATGATCTCACGATTACTCAGGCAGGTCAGGCGGGTCAGTTAGAACTTAATGTAATGATGCCCGTCGCTGCTTGGAACTTGTTGAACTCGATCCAGATTGCCTCGAACGGGTCTCGAGTATTTGCAAAGAGCTGCATAGACGGAATTGTGGCGGATCAGGAAGTGTGTCGCAGGTACGCGGAGATGAGCAGCGCACTTTCTACCGCTCTCTCCCCGAGGATCGGGTACGAAAAATCAGCGGAGATCACAAAGAAAGCTGTAAAGACAAAGCGATCCATAAGGGAAGTTGCAGAGGAGATGTCAGGGCTTTCAAAAGAGGAACTGGAAAAGCTTCTGAATCTCAAGCGAATGACCTCAAATGAAAGTTGACAAACTCTTTCCGCCAGAATACCGGGAGCCACAGCGCCCTCGAGAATCAATGGAGGGGAGCGCCCTGCTTCTTCAACATTGAGGTGTTCGCTTCAAAATACTATGGTTCCACCGTGGTTTGCGGATTCGAGTTCTCTTGAGTTTTCCGTTCGCTGAGCTCCCTGCGCTCAATCTCGTAAGAGAGTCTGGCTGTCACGACGTGGGCAGGAAGAGAGAACTCTGAGATTGAGATTACGCGATCGGAAAGCTCTAGCAAGGTTGGCTGAAAATGCCCATGAGGAAATCCACCAACTAACCAGACAATTCTCTCTGTGAGGCTAGCTGAAAGGCTCCCCAAAGCGTCTCGTAGATCCACAAGTGTGCCGCTCTTAGTTAGAGCAACTACAAGAGTCGGATCGAGCCTATCCAGCAGGTCCTTGATCGTTTCTGCTCCGTTGAAATCGAACAGTCTGCTCTCTTCTTCGCCAATTTCATTGGCCAAGATCTTGGACATTAGACCGCAGAATCGATGAAGCGTTCGGGGCAATCTGGTTCCGGGCATGACATGAATTGTCTTGTTCTCAACACTATGAACAAACACATCGATACTGCCCCGCATGTACAGAGGGGTAGAGACCACATCCAACAAAGCAAAGTGCACCACGTCAGGTCTCCCCAATTTCTCCACGCCTCCGAGATCTCTAACAATGTCGTGGTGGAAGTTATCGTCCAGTATCTGTCGCTCCGGCGTCAAACCGAACTTGTCTTGGAAAGAAATGCAGTTCCGGTGTCTCCACATGCGTTTGGGGACTAGTTGAAGAGATGCCTCTTCGATGATTAGAGTATGGCGTGGCAAGCCCGGAAGAAAAGGTCAGCTTTTTCTCTCTTTTTTCAATTTTCTTTTCTTCTTTCAGATCACTAGTTGCGGAGGGAGTTTGGGTAGAGTCTCGATTGTTTGAGGTAGCAACCCTTTCCTCACGACCAATTAGTTCGAACGACAGACTTTTGTAAGCTAGGTTCGATTTCGAGACTTTGCTCAAGCCAAAGTTCTCCCCCTTGTGATGAATGTGAAAAAAGGAAGCCTGCCGACACTATGAACGAGAATGCAGAATCCCGAACAGACTTGAGGACGACTAGAGTGTTCGTTGAAGGGCACGGTTGCTCGGCCAGCGAAGCGGACACCGAGATTCTGTCGGGGATGATCGCTCGCGGAGGTTATGTCATTGTAGACAACGAAAGGGATGCTGACCTGAGTGTGTTGGTTACCTGCTCGGTGAAGAAGGTTACTGAGGAACGGATGGTCAGTCGCATTCGAGAACTAAATCGTATTCATAATGGAAAGCTCGTTGTCGCTGGGTGCCTGCCGAAGGCGCAACCAGAACTTGTATCCTCCATAGATACAAATCTCAGCATGATAGGACCAGGAAACCTTGATCAGATCCTTCCAACCATTGAGGCTACACTGAGAGGACAAAAGAGACTTCATCTTGAGCCAAGTAAACTGGTAAAGCTCGGTCTGCCGAGAACTAGGAAGAATCAAATGGTTGGAATAGTTGAGATCTCTTCGGGGTGCTTGAGTAGCTGCACCTTTTGCCAAGTCAAGTTAGTAAAGGGCGTGGTCTTTAGTTATCCGGAAGAGCAGATAGTCGACGAGGTCAGACTTCTCGTCTCAGAGGGCGTGAAGGAAATATGGCTCACGTCGACCGACAATGCCGCTTACGGTAAAGATTCGGGAACAAACCTCCCGAGCCTCGTACGCAGGGTTTGTGAGGTTGACGGAGATTTCAAGGTGAGAATTGGAATGATGAATCCTCTTCTCACGCTTCGGATGTTGGAAGAGCTCGCAAATTGCTTTTGCCACGATAAAGTGTTCAAATTTCTCCACCTGCCCGTTCAAACGGGCAGTGAACGCATTCTCAAGATGATGCAGAGGGGGTACACCTTAGATGACTTCTTTGAGAGCGTGAGGCTTTTTCGGGAGAGGGTGCCAGATTTGACGTTGAGCACAGACATGATTGTTGGGTTTCCCTCTGAGACAGACTCCGAATTCCTACAGAGTCTAGAATTACTGAAATACGTTAAACCAGACATTGTCAACATATCCCGATACGGCTCGCGCCCGGGAACAAAAGCTGCGACAATGGGCAACCAAATCGATGCTTCTCTTTCAAAATCCAGATCCAGTGAGATGACCAGGCTTGTCAAGGAGATTTCACTCGAGAGGAACAAACGATGGATTTCGTGGACTGGTCCGGCGCTTTACGACGAAGTTGTGAAGAGCGCTGTAGTTGGGAGAAATTTTGCTTACAAGCCATGCCTTCTTCGTTATGATCCCATCACGAAAGACATGACCCACTTGCTTGGCACGAGCCACACCGTGAGGGTCACTGGTGCTACTTCGTCGACGCTGCGAGTGGCTCTTGCATAGAGAAATTTTATGGTAAACAATTATAGACAAAAATATTTTGACTCTGATTTGATATCTAGCTAAGTATCGGAAATAATATCGAACGTCGTCAGTCTGCATGCGGAGCCGCTACTCTTCCTCATGTCAGTTTTCGACCTAAAGCTTGACGACTTTCCTTATTCAAATCCTGGATTTGGCAGAAAGATTGCTGTTGTTGCCGTTGGTAGCCCTGGAAGTCGGATCGCAAGCCAGCTATCAAAAGAAAGCAGGCTACTGGAACATTACGTGTATGTCTCCTGTGATGAACAGGACCTTGCCAATATCTCCAAAGGAGAAAGAGTATTGATTGACGTCACGGGTAGCGGCAAGTCCTCTCCATACACTGTACGCGGGCAGGCATACTCGAAGCTATCCGAACTTCGGAGGAATCTCGCCGATAGCAAAATTGTGTTCATCATTGCTGGCCTTGGTGGTATGACCGGTTCAGGCCTTGCTCCGGTGATTGCGAAGGAAGCAAGCGCGAATGGGGCCGTGACAGTCGCAATCTTAGTAATGCCCTATAATTTTGAAAAAAAGAAGCACTTCATCGCTGGATTGGCTCTAAAGCAGGTCAGAAAATACGCTAGTGGTGTCATAATCATAGATAATGATGAGCTAGTCGACACAACCAAACCTCTGGTGGACGAATATTCCGATATCAACCAAAAGATAGCCCTCGCTCTGAGCAAGCTTTTGGGGAATGCAGAACCTCACGAATTTGCTGTGGGATTGAACAATCTTGTGAAATTCGTAAAGACAGAATCCTTCAGTGTCCTGTGCGTGGATGATTGCAGAGAACGTCTTTCAGACCATCGTCAGGCGGTCATCAATGCTGCAAATCACTTTGAGCATACCGTTGATACCTCCCAAGCCGCGCGTTCGATAGTCCATCTTTGCACCGACAAATCAGTCACGATGAAAGAGTTAGCGACTGCGATTGGTGGGCTTTCTTCGATCTTGGGAAACGGGACCATGCAGATCGAGTACGGTCTATCCGCAAGCTACCCACCCGGAACTTCAACCGCAGTCATCATGGCAACCGGTTTTCCAAGTACTAGATTTGAACAGTATGATCCCATTGACATGGCACTGCGCCAAGGCGGATTCAATTTGGAAGACGACCTTGAAACAGACTCGGGATTGGAGTCGCTTTTACCGCAAGCTGAGCGCGACAGAGCAACTACCTGAGAATGGCAATAGATTCCTAGGTAAATGTAAAAGCAGATAAAGCAGACTCGTTCCTCGCTGATTAGAACAAATGGATGGGTCGGAGCAAAGGAAGCTTGTCCCACCCTCTAGACATGATATATGCATCGGAGGCGTATTTTCTTTGAGACCGAGTGCATTTAAACGCTTCAAGAGTTGGGCTGAGAGCAATTGCATAGATCGCGGTCAGCTTGAAGCCGTAGACCTTGATGCGGAATTCGACCAAGGCTTGAGTTTCAACGAGGCCGTCGAGCTAGCGTTACACAAATTTCCGACGGTGTGGAGGTCAGACTCTATGACAAAGTATGGAGAGAAACCAAAGCAGATTATATTCGTAAGGGAGCTTGTGGAAAAAATAATCGCTGGCAAGATTCAGGTCACCTATCGGAAGACCCCAAAAGTTGGAACATATTATGTGATTGAGAATCGGTTTAGGCAGAATTCGTCCTCGGCGAAGGTTCTGATTGAGTTTTATCAGACGGACAAGGTCGACGCGTACAACCTATCGGATGAAGAGGCTCAGTTAGCTGGCGTGGAGACAGCTGACAAGATTAGAGAGTTGTTTCAAAAGTGGTACGGAAGCCCAATCCCAGCGCTGTATCGAAACTGGTTCAAGGTAAAAGAGACTGGCGCCTCTTAGGCGCAGGTTGATTGGGCAAGCAACTTGCGCCCAATCTGCAGCTTGGTAGGTTCAGAGTGGCTCAGGGCTGGCCCTTTTTCTTGAGCTTTGGTGATTCTTTCGATGTCGCTTGACTGGGTGCAGACTCTGTTGCTCCGCTCTTTGAGGTCTGTTGAGAGGCAGGCGCGACGACGTCTGCCGGAGAAGTTTCTTGCTTTTTCGCCGCTGGAACAGTCTCATTTTCTCCTTCTTCCGCCTGTTCAGGAGCTCTGACCTCTTGCTTTCCCTTTTCCTCTTTTGGCAGTGAGATCGTAACAACACCGTCTTCGTCCCTTATCATCTTCACCGTGATTTTCCTTGGTGGCGCTGTTATCCCTCTTACCCACATCATCTCATTAAGGCCAGTGTCAATCTTTATCTCGGAACTCTTCATGTGCTTGACAGCATACTCTCGGAGAATATTCACCGCCCGCTTAGTCCTTCTGTGACGTGGGGCGATCCACGCACGTGAAAGAGGCACAGTGTAAATCCTTTCCAACTCTTCTTCTTTAGCGCTCGACATTCTTAATCTAATTCACTCGAATTCTTGAGGAACGAATCTTTTTTCATTTCACTTTCAGCTTTTGCCTTCTCCACTGCCTCTGCTGCGGATGAGTACGGACTTTCTGCTTGGTTTTTGCAATGACCCAGGTCGGGACCGGATAAGCTTGGCGTCTTGACCTGAGCAGTCTTTTCTTTACTCCTGATGTATTCTTACTCAAGTTATCCTCGATTCACTTTCCGTCTAATCATTTCCAGTTTATTTTGAACTCTCTCTTTGGTTTCTGCATCTGACCAAGCATTTGTTTCAGTTCCTCGTCGTCAATCTGTTTCCTCAGTCGACCTGCAGCCGCGAGTTGGAACACTTGATTTTCTATCATATCCACTTGATCCGGCTTTACCATTCGTAGATTGTTCAACCTTTCTCTCGCCTCGCTGGTAAAAATGACCCGAAGCATCTGCTCTCTGGCTACCTTGGCCTGCTTTTCCTGTTCCGCTGCCTTTTGCCTGTCGGAGGAGTTGCTCCTTCCTTCGTCGCTCATGTCAGTTTGTGCTCGCTCCTTTTCACTTTGAATCCGTTCGAGCAGTATTTCTCGCTCCTCTTCACTTCGTCTTTTTGTGACCCTGGTAAATATTGTACGAAAGTACTCTTTACAAATATCTGGATAGAGCAGCGTTTGACTTTGAAAGCTCTTTCAGAAGATCATAGCTCATGCGATCCACGAGGCTGACACCCTTTCCCGTGAGTACTCTCCCCTTGCGACCTTGTTTTGCGACGAAACCTGCGGCTTCGAGTTGCTGGATTGCTTTTCTAATTGAGGAACCACCAGAATCCCTGTGGTGGCCGACAGAGTAGCCTATCTCCTTCCTTCCGCCATAGGCTCCTTCTAGATGGGAAAGACCAACCGGTCCGTGTATGTAGATCTTCCTGAGCAGTGACGCGCATCTAGTATACCACCAGTCTTTCTCGCTAGGCTGTCGTTCGGCATGAGACCCTGTCTTTGCAAAGGCAGTCCAAGCGGGGGGTGAAATCTGGGACACATGCTTCAAGTGACTGGAAAGCCTCGAAATTAGCTCTTGTTGTGGGACATCGTAGACTGTGGGCATTATCTAATCATAATCAACTCTTTTTCTGAAAACGTTGCGGGAGTTATTTTTCGTGGTAATAATTAACTCGTTTCGCGGCGGTATATAAATGGAAGGATTGTTACTAGTCTGTGGCCTAATTCTCTTTGCTCATGATTTACTCTGTGAATGGTCTGATGCTTCTCTCGTTACGCAGAAAGGAATCTGTTGTAAAGCATGACCTTGAGTGAAGCTTCAGCCTTCTGGCACAAGAATTTCCGAGATCTGAGCGTCTCACCCAACACTCTTTTGAACGAGGAGAACACTATCTCAGCGATCCATCTCTTTCCATAATCCTTCAATTTCTTCCACCCTTCAAGACCAAGCTTTTTCGTCAGGACAGTTTCCTCTCTACGAAGAGGAGAGCCTCTAGACAGTGTCCTCGCATTCTTTCTGATTTTGATTGCTGGTTCAATTTCCAGTTCATCGAGTAGGTTGAAATTCTTCCTTGCATCGTATGCGCTGTCTCCATACACCTTTGCAATCTTCTTTCCCTTCTTGGATGCCTCTTTAACAAGCGGGACAAACTTTTTCGAATCTCCAGTGTGTTCTGATGTCACCCGAAAGCCTCGTATCTTGCCGGTCTTTTTGTCAGCCAGAATATGCAGTTTCAGAAACTTTCTCTTCTCCTTTTTCCACTTGTCCTCGATGTAAGCTCCTTTCGTTGTGGTTGTGAGACCGGTTGAATCCACAATTGCGGTTATGGGTTCTGACGAACTACCATCTGTTGATGCCCCTATAATTTCACTCGGTTTCTTTCCCTTCATGAGCCGAAGTATTCTTCTCCTGATTTGTGTGAAGCATATGTCCTTGATAAACGAAATGTACTCTGAAAGAGCTTCGATGGCTCCTTCCACTATCCTGTAAGGTGCGTGGAATCCCACCTTGATAAATCCGAGAAACTCGATGTACGAGTCAGGGAAATCGAAAGGTTTTCCCACCTTGTGCTTGTTCATGGATTTGAGCTCCTTCTTCCACGAGCTTGCAAATCCAAGATCAAAGAGCATCCTTCCTCTTTCTACCAAAGACTCATTGTAATCGTGCCAAGACATCCCAGCAGGCATGCCATGAAAGATGCGTTTGGAAAGCTAAAAGCTTTCCTTCGGGATTAGGCTACAAACTAGATTGTTACTAGCTTAAGCTCCAAAGCGACGTCTGTAAGTCCTACCGCAGTGAAGGCAAGTCACAACGATTGCCTTCTCATTCTTGGACAGTCTGTATCTAGAATCATAAGGAGGAGGGATGAATTTCTTGCAATAATGGCAGTAAAGAAGCCTCTTTTCTTTTAGTCTGACATTGAATCGAGTAGCCATTTTCCAGGCGATTCCAGCTTGTTTTTCGGCAAGCTCGCGGTCAAATTTTCGTTCTACCAGGGCAAGAGAGAGCAATCTGTCGACCTGACGTGCCGCAATTTTCTTCCTTTCAGATTTCAGCAGTCCATGCCTTGAACGACGCTTCGTGGATTTGTCAGCTTGCCGATGTGAACGCAGCTCCTTTCTGTCAGTATTGGTCAAAGTATCATTGCGCCGCTGGGTGCATCGGAATTTTCCTTAAAGAAGGGAAGAGAAGAGAAGGTGCGTTTCATGTTGATGATAGTGATCAGAGCCTTGCTGTTGCTTGATAAATTGAGCTCTACTGAAAGGATTGAACCGTCTCGTCCTGCGATCGGTGGACTTCACCGCTGAGACGAGGTTTGAATGCCGTTCGATGGTTCTTTGCATGGTATTGGATCTTTTGGTCAAACCCGTGCTCCACTTCGTGACTCTCTGGCTCAATTGAGAATAACATTCTTTCAGGCATAGTTCAGCGCAAGGGAGACGTCATGATCACGCCCGCGTGTGCAACGCCACGACTATTGAGAATATATAAAGCAAAGGAGGCTTTCGCCTAACAAAGCTTTCGGGAGATGGACGCCTAATGGAATCGAAACTACCTCGATCGAGCTCATCCTGGACATTTCGAGTTCATCTTTGTCAATCCGCGAGCAGATTGAGGTATCTTCCCTACTTTGCCTCTTTTTTCCACCTCAATATCATCGAGCTAGGGTGAGAAGCTTTGTACTCATCCAGCCTTCCTATTGCAGTAGATCTCGGCGAGTCCAACACTTCTTCCTTGTTTTCTTTCGAACGCTTTGCAATGTCGTTGAGCGTCCTTGCATACCGCTCTAAATTCTCGACTGGTTCGGTTTCGGTGGGTTCTACCATCAACGCTTCAGGTACGATGAGCGGGAAATAAGTGGTCGGCGAATGCATCCCAGAGTCCAGTATCGATTTAGCAACGTCACCCGCGCTTACTCCAGTCTTTTTCTTCAAAGGTGATGCACTAATGACGAACTCGTGTTTTCTGGGGGTTCCCCGCATGAATGGCGTAGAAAAAGCCTCAGCATCTATCAATGAAAGCAGATAGTTCGAGGCTAACACCGCCTGCTCAGATACCTCTCGTAGCCCATTTGAGCCCAACGAGAGAATGTAACAATAAGCTCGTAGCAGAACCGCAATGTTCCCGTAGAATGACTTGATGAATCCAATGCTCTTTGGTCTGTCATAGTCAAACCTGTATTTGCCCTCGGGTGTCTCCTCAATGGTTGGGACGGGCAGATAATCGGAAAGCTGCTTGGTTACCCCAACGGGTCCAGCGCCGGGTCCGCCACCACCGTGCGGCGTCGCAAACGTCTTGTGAACGTTGATGTGAACGATGTCAAACCCCATGTCGCCCGGTCTCACTCTCCCGAGTAGCGCGTTCATGTTTGCCCCGTCGTAATACATCAACCCGTCCCGCTCGTGGATAATTTTAGAAACCTCTACGATTTCCCGCTCGAATATCCCAAGGGTGTTTGGGACGGTGAGCATCATTCCAGCTGTGCGGTTACTGATTACTTGCTTTACTGCTTCTGACGTTACGATGCCGTCCTGCGAGGAAGGTATCTTGACGACTTTGAAGCCAGCCATTGCAGCACTCGCAGGGTTTGTACCGTGAGCCGAGTCGGGCACAAGCATTTCATCCTTTCCCTCAAGATCTCGGTCGACAAGGTTGTTTCGAATTATCAGGTCGCCGACGTATTCGCCCTGAGCGCCAGCTGCAGGGGCGAGAGAAAACCTATCCATGCCTGCAATCTCGCACAGGTATCTCTCAAGCTCGGCTAAAATTTCGAGTATCCCCTGGATTGTCTGCTCATCCTGGTATGGATGAAGCAAGGCGATTTTTGGATCTCGAGCTATTCTCTGAGAAACCTTCGGGTTGTACTTCATAGTACAACTTCCTAGTGGATACATACCAAGGTCAATTGCAAAATTCATCTGTGACAGTCTCAGGAAATGCCTGATTATCTCAGGCTCGGACAACTCTGGTAGGTTCAGCGCCGTACTACGTCGCATGGATTGTGGGATGCTCTGGTCCAAATCGGCGTGTTTCTTGAATTCCCTTGAGAGTTCAGGGAGCGAGTACGCTCTGCGGCCCTTCTTGGACAACTCGCACAAGAGTGGTTCATCCCACATCGCTTGTCTAAACATCTAATCTGTAATCACGCCCCTTCCGATTTCTCTACCCGCTCTCTATTTGTTTTAGCGCAGATACCAATTTTTCAATGTCTTCCTCGGAATGAAGCTCTGTAAAAGAGAATGACGATACGTTGGAGAGGCGCGGCTCTGCTGGAAAGAATCGCTTCATTGGAAGGCCTCCAAGAATGTTGTGGCGAAACAAACGCTTAGTAAGAGCTATAGAATCAATTTTTGACTGGAAGCTCAACTCGCCGAAGTAAGACCCGTTGAAGTAAGGCGCCCGAAGACCTTCTTCCTGCATTAGCTCACTTGCAAAGTGGGAGCGTGCGATAATTTGCTGCCCTAGTTCACGCATCCCCTGAGGCCCCATTGTAGAGAGAAATATGGCTACTGCGATCGCAAAGAGCGCCTCGTTCGTACAGATGTTTGAAGTGGCGTGCTCACGCCGGATATGTTGTTCTCTTGTTTGCAAAACCATTGTGAACCCACGTCTTGTGCCATCTCTGGAGGTCGTTTCACCTATCAAACGCCCGGGCATTTGGCGAAGAAGGTTGGGATCATCTCTTATTGCAAAGAGCCCTATGAGAGGCCCACCTAAGTTAGGGTAAAGGCCCAGGGGTTGCCCGTCGCCAACGACAATGTCGACGCCTAATTGACCTGGTGGCTTTAGGACGCCAAGCGTCACAGGGTTGACTCCTTCGATAAGGAGTGCGCCTCGCTTATGAGCAAGATCGGCAATTGCCTCAATCGATTCCTCGATCACACCGAAGAAGTTCGGGTTCTCAACATAGATTGCTGCGATGGAATCATCGAGGTGGTTTTCTACGACGTCGGTCTGAGTAATGCCATCTCTAGGATCGAAGTTGACTTCTTCAAGCTCTATTCCGGCCGGGTAACAATACGTCTTGAGTACTCCTATTCTTTCAGGTGAAGCATTCTTAGCGACGAGTATCTTTTGCCTCCTAGTGACTCTCGCTGCCATTCTACCTGCTTCGCCTAACGCAGTTGCCCAATCATACATTGACGAGTTTGCAACATCCATTGAAGTCAGCTCGCAAATCTCGCTTTGGTATTCGAACATGCCTTGAAGCATGCCTTGACTTATTTCAGGCTGATAGGGCGTATAGGCAGTATAATACTCTCCGCGAGAGAGTATTTCGTCTATTATTGAAGGTACGTGATGAATCCAGACTCCGCCGCCAATAAAGTTGAGTAAATCAGGAGCAGACATATTCTTCGATAGTTTCGAGCGAACTGCCCTCTCCAGCTCTATTTCACTGAGCGAATCTGGAACATCCAAGGGTCTCTTCATCTTCAGATCCTCCGGAACATCTGAAAACAACTGCTCAACCGAGGAAAGACCGATCTTTCGGAGCATCTCGTTCCTGACCGAGTCTTCAGAATTTGGCAAGAACTTGTGGACTGACCTGCGCTCGTTCGATAGCTCCATCGTAGTCATTTTCATTTCTGAGCGGGTCAGTTTAATGTGTTTAGCTACTGATTGGTCTTCTTTTGCACTTCCACTTTGGAAAAGACAAAATCATCAAAGGCCGAGGGCATATGAGTTGAAGTATCGTCAATGTCAACACCTAAAGCAAATCTAGCCGAAGAGATCTGAACGACAGAAAGTCTTTAAAACGGATAACTCGGTCGCTGTGTTTTGTTGAAGATGCAAAGTGAACAATGAAACGCCCGCGAACTTTTTCGATTGTTGTTTTATTCTTCTCCATCTTGCTATTTGCTAGTGCCCTCCTTGCGGGTACGCCTCTCTTCGTCTTGAATGCCGCAGCCGCTTCCTCGACTCCGAGCACTGGCTACTCTGTTAGTCATTTTGTGGAATTCAACACATACGGCCAATTTTCGGTAAATGAAACGCTAAATGAAACACCCAACGCGACTACTGGTCTTTCAGCCGTTACTTTTGGTTTGCCTCCGGCTTTCGTCGGCCACATTGCTGACCTGTCCGCTTACTCTGTGACAGGTTCAACACGCCATCAAGCGACAGTGACACAAGCAAGTGGCGAAAACAATACGGTTCTTCTGACGGTTAGCCTTCAGCCTGCACTCCAAGCTGGAACCAACGCCTCGGTTCGGCTGGGGTTCTTTGTGCTGAATTCGTTCAAACCGATCAACGGTTCAAACTACAATGTCCCGATGATGTTCTACCCGAGCGTTAACATGAGCATCGACAAGATGACCTCAAGAATATACTTACCATATTTGACAACACATGTTGCAATTGCTACTCCTCTGCAAAAGTTTGGCTTTTCTCAAACCGTGAATGGATCTGCCGAGCTTTGGAGTCTCACTTTGCACAACTCCTCAATAACCCAACCTGGCTACGCTCTTACGAATGTTTACTCTGACCCATCAACTTCTGGAGCTTTTGATTTCACTCTCATACAGCGCCAACTGTCTGTGGGTGCAACTGGCTCCGTCGTTGTCAACGATTACATAACGGTGAAGAACTTGGGCATGAACACTGTCACGAGCCTCCGATACGCGCCGCTGACAAACTCTACGAGCCTTACTGTTTTGCCGTCCTCGGAGCCTCCGCTCAGCAATGTGGCCACGACTACTCTCAGTGGAGGATCTCTCAATCTGAATTCGATAAACAGGGCGATCGAGGGAAACAGCTCTGAGACGATCATCCTCCAATATCCGTTGGAACAAACGTATTGGAACTATTCAAACGGGATATATCACGTTGAGATTCCCGCAAGTGCACCGGTCAATGCGATCGTGGACAGGTATCAGGTAGTTTCTAAAGCCTCGTCGGGCATTATATTGAGTTCGGGGACTGGCGCTTCTGTGACTGTTGTAAACACTTCCAGCCTGCCATCAAATTACACACTGAGTTACAGATTGGGAGTGGGATCAGCGTTCTCGTCTGCCTTACCTGTTGCCGCGCTTGCATCTATAGCTGTCTTTCTCGCAGTTCTAATTTTTAGACCTCGGACAGAGGCCGCAGAAGACGTTTCGTCGACTTTTGATGCGCTTGTAAGAACAGTTGAGGATAAAGTCTCAGGGACTAATGACATACTTTCTGAATTGAGGGGAAAGCGCTCCTCTGTCACAAGGAACGATCTTCTGGGCGCAAGGGCCAGGATAGACGAGCTGAGATCGAAGACTGGAAACCGAATTGGGGTATTGCGCTCACAAATTGCTACTCCATCAGTTTCAGTCCAAGCAGGCCTCAATCAACTTACTGTCTATGATAGAGACTTTGACAGGTCGGTCAGAGACATCCTTAACAGCTATGACCAATTCATATCGCGGAAGATGAAAGAGGATACTTTCTCGCGGGTTCTTCAAAACTATGATAGGAGATTGCAGACGGCGGCGAACTCGCTACTTGACAGCGCCCATGACCTTCGAGAGGAACACGAGAGCGAGACCTAGAAATTATATTTCTACCAGGCAGCTCGCTGGGTCCCTCAGAAAGCAGAAGAAAGAAAGACTAATCTTTTCCAAACGGATTTTTGTTCGCCATCATCATAGGCTAAACAATACTTCTACTTGTACCTGAGAAAAGATCAGCAGGAAATGCAGACGCGAGAGCCCGACCTACAACTTCGATGTTAAGCAAGGAAACATTGAAAAAACAACTCGCGCGGTTTTGTACTCTCAACATCACTGGAGAGAGCAATCAGTTTCCAAATGTCCTCAGAAAAGGAACTCCTGCGTCAGAGATTCTCTTCGGATGCGGACAAGTACTATCGGGTCGAGCTCTTCAACCAACTGGGCTTTGTAAGGAAGAAATGTCCAAACTGCCAAAGGCACTTTTGGACCTTGGATCAAAGCAGAGTGTACTGCCCTGAACAACCTTGTCAGGATTATCAATTCCTGGGGAATCCCCCAACTACTCAAAAGTTCGATTATGCGACTTGCTGGAAGAAGATCGAGCGCTTTTTCACTAGAAATGGTCATCAGTCGCTTTCGAGATATCCTGTCGTGTGCAGATGGCGCCCTGATCTTTACTTTACTGTTGCCTCGATCGTGGATTTTCAGAGGATAGAATCAGGGGGCGTAGTGTTCGAATTCCCCGCGAATCCGCTGATAATCCCGCAAATGTGTTTGCGATTTCTGGATATCGGCAACGTAGGCGTCACAGGGAGACACTACACCTCTTTCTGCATGGTTGGGCAGGCCGCTGTGGACAATGAACACGGATATTGGAAGGACAGATGCATAGATCTTGATTTCAATCTACTGACGGAGGAGTTTGGAATACCAAAGGAGGAAATTGTCTTCAAAGAGGATGTCTGGCTAGGCCCTGGCGCGTTTGGTAACAGCCTAGAATACTACGTCAGGGGATTGGAGCTGGGCAACGCAGTTTTCACGGCCTTCGAGGGAACTTCTTCTAACTATAGAGAGTACGCAGAGAAGGTCATTGACATGGGTGCTGGCCTCGAAAGGTTCGCTTGGATAACACAGGGAACCTACAGTAGCTATGAGGCAGTTTTTCCCAAAGTGCTCGCAAAATTTCTGGATTTTACCGGGATTAGGTTGGATGATTCTGAGCTCATGCGCAGATATTATCAGCTCGCAGGGTCCCTGGACATCGATCAGTTCAAGGGTGAGGTAGAGAACTTTTCTCAACTCGCAAAGCGTCTGGGCGCTAACTCAGATGAACTAAGGAAGAACGTTCAGCTCGCCCAGGCCGTTTATTCAATTCTTGACCATACTCGCACGCTGGTGTTCGCTATTTCTGATGGCGCTCTTCCAAGCAATGTCGGCGGTGGTTACAACCTGAGGGTCATACTTAGGAGGGCTCTGGATTACCTCGCACAGCTTGGAGCGCGGGTCATCCTCTCGGATGTTGCAATGTGGCACATCGATGATTTGAGGCCACTCTTTCCCGAGCTCGACGAGCACAGGTCAGACGTTTCCATGATTCTGGATGTAGAGTCGAGAAAATACGAGGCTTCAAAGGATCGGTCGTACAAAATTGTAGAGTCGCTCTCAAAAAAGAAATCGCCAATCGATGTTGAAAAGCTAGTGCAGCTTTACGATAGCGACGGAATATCGCCAGAATTGCTCTCCAAGGCAGGGCTAGAGGTAAGAGCTCCCGCTGATTTCTACTCGTTGATCACAGAGCGTCACATGGCTGAAAAGCAAGAGAGCGCAATAAAGGAGACATTTGATATTTCAGGTATTCCGTCTACAGAGCTAATTTTCTATCTGAATCGAGACCAGCTGGAATTTAGGGCGCAAGTGCTCCGAGTACTTGAAGGTAAGTATGTTGTACTCGACAGCACCGCGTTCTTCGCAAGATCAGGCGGACAGGAACCTGATCACGGGACAATAAACGGACAGCCGGTTGTCGATGTC
This sequence comes from Nitrososphaerota archaeon, assembly GCA_021325255.1. The sequence goes on from JAJPHP010000033.1 coordinate 23,874, forward strand.
GTAAAGTACAACAACGTCGTCCTCCACAGGATGGATGATGTGTCCACGGTAAAGGAAGGCGAATATGTCGAGGGGAAGGTTGACTCGACGCGCCGTTCTCTTATCATGAGGCATCACACGGCTACCCACATCATCAACGGGGCCTGTCGGAAAATGGTTGGTCCTTGGGTCTGGCAGCACTCTGCCTTCAAGGATGAAGACATGGGCAGACTAGACATCACCCACTTTTCACATCTGACTCGCGACCAAATATTGGAAATAGAAAGAGTATCCAACGAAGTGGTGAGAAGAAATCTTCCAGTCAATGTTCAATGGATGCCAAGAATCGAGGCTGAGAAGAAATACGGTTTCAGACTGTATCAGGGCGGCGTCGTCCCAGTTAGAGAGCTGAGGGTCGTCAACATTCAGGGGTGGGATGCGGAAGCTTGCGGTGGCACGCACTGCTCGTCGACCGGTGAGGTGGGGTTTATCAAAATTACAAAATCTGAGAGGGTTCAGGATGGTGTTGAACGCCTCGAGTTTGTCGCGGGCGAGGCTGCCGTCGATTACGTAGAAGTGGAAGAATCAATCCTGTTGGAGACGGCAGCGAAACTTGAAACACCGCCGGCCAAGTTAGCTTCCTCAGTTGCAAACATGCGTTCTAACGAAGAGAAGGCCAGAAGAGCCTCAAAGCAACTTGCGAAACGACTCGCTGAAAAGATGATACCGGAAATTGCTGAAAAGAGTGCCTCACTCAATGCAGGAGGAATTAGGCTTTACGTTTCACCGCCGACGGAGGAAGGGCTAGATTCAGAATTTCATCTTTCTGTAGGTGACAAGCTTTCAAAGACAAGACCCGACCTCATCTACGTGGCAATCTTCAGTGAGGGAGAGAAAACAAAGATAATGGGGTTTGTAGGCTCGAGCGCTAGGGCAGCGGGAGTCAAAGCTGGCGTGCTGGTGAAGGAGATTTCTTCCTTGCTTGGGGGGTCAGGCGGAGGGGATGAGCGCTTTGGTCAAGGTGGCGTGTCAAGCTTGGTTTCCAGCATACCAGATGTACATGCGATTGCGCTAAATTTGATAAGTGCGAAAAACGTAGAGCCGCCTAAGTGTAAGGGGCACTGAGAAAGCAATCACTTTGATCGCATTCATTGTGCCGCGGCTTACTTACGAGACGACTTTTCAACCTGAGATGAATTTGTTGATATGGAACATGAGATAGAAAAGAAATGGCGGGAGAGATGGCAAGCGGAGCGAATCTTCGAGGCAGACCCGGACCCGGATAGGCAAAAGAAGCTCGTTACGTTCCCCTTTCCTTACATGAACGGCCCACTCCACATCGGGCACGGCTTCACTTCCGTCAGGGTTGATGCCTACGCCCGCTTCAAGAGAATGCAGGGCTACAACGTCCTTTTCCCCTGGGCCTGGCACTGGACTGGGCAGCCGATAGTAGCTGCGGCTGAGCGTCTCGCGAATGGAGACCAGGCAATGGTTCATGAATTTGTAGACATTGACAAAGTCCCACCTTCGGAGCTTTCAAAATTTTATGATCCAAAGTACATGGCTGAATACTACACTCACTCTGGCAAGATTGCTCTGGAACAGTTAGGGCTCTCCTTGGATTGGAGGCGGGAATTCCACACTACGGATCTTGAACCGACATTCAACAAGTTCGTGCTTTGGCAAATGAGCAAGCTGAGAGAGAAGGGGTTCATATCGCAAGGCACCCATCCGGTGATCTGGTGCCCGAGAGATCAGAGTCCCACTGGCGACCACGACAGAGTTGCGGGTGAAGGAGTGACTTGGGAAGAATTCACGCTCGTTCTATTCAAGGGCGTCGGCGAGGGCAAGCTTTCGGAATCACTTCTGCCAGCAGCGACGTTCCGGCCTGAGACAATATTTGGTGTGACCAATCTCTGGGTCAACCCGGATGCCTCGTACGTTGAGGCATTCGTGAATGAAAAGTCAAGATGGGTAGTGAGCTCTCCTACGGTAGCAAAACTCAGAGACCAGCTTAGGTCAGTGCAAGTGATAAGGGAGATTAAAGGGCGGGATCTCGTTGGATCCTTTGTGGAGCATCCTCTTGACCCCAAAAGGAAGCTCCCTATACTTCCAGCTCGTTTCGTCGATCCGGAAAACGGAACTGGAATTGTATACAGCGTCCCGGCGCACGCGCCAATGGACTACGTTGCTCTAAGGGATCTGCAGGGTGATCGACCACAACAAGAAGAATTCTCACTCTCAAAACAGTTTCTGGATGCAATAGTCCCGATAGCGCTCGTCACACTTCCAGGCATGGGAAAATACCCCGCAGTTGAAATCGTCGAAAAAATGGGCATCAAGGACCAGAATGATCCAGCTGTGGAGGAAGCGACGAATGAAATTTACAAAAAAGAGTTCCACCTTGGAATTCTAAACGAGGTTACAGGAGAGTTTCGTGGCAAGAGGGTGTCAGAGGCAAAACAACTGATAGTCGCTCAATTAAAATCGAGGGGACTGGCGGATTCACTCTATGATCTGCCCGAGAAAGTGATATGCAGATGCCTCACTCCATGCGTAGTAAGGGTACTGGAAGATCAGTGGTTTCTGAAGTACTCCGACCCTGAATGGAAGCGAGAAGCACATATCTGCATAGATGCTGCTGGCATCTTCCCCGAATCCGCAAGGCAATGGTTCCACGATGTTGTGGATTGGATGAAGGACTGGCCTTGCGCTCGCAGGGTGGGGCTTGGCACACCTCTGCCATGGGCTCCTGGGTGGATTGTCGAGACTCTTACAGATTCTACCATTTACATGTGCTTTTACACTATAAAGCCCTGGATAACTAAACTTGGCCTAAGTCCTGATGATCTCATCGAATCACTATTTGACTACGTGTTTCTCGGGAAGGGAGACCCTACATCAGTTGCGCGCAATTCAAAGATCACCAGCGAACATCTGACTGCAATGAGGGATGAGTTTCTATACTGGTATCCCGTGAATCTTAGGAATTCTGCCAAGGAACTAATACCCAACCATCTTACTTTTTTCATCTTCAACCACACCGCGCTGTTTCCAAGAGAGCTCTGGCCGACGGGCATCTCGGTGAACGGCATGGTGATGATTGAAGGGACGAAGATGAGCAAGAGCAAGGGAAATGTTATCACCCTCTCGTCAGCCCTGAAAGAGTTCGGAGCGGATGCCCTAAGAGCGGCCCTTCTGGGAGGAGCAGAGGGAATGGACGATCTGGACTGGCGGGAAAAGAATTCCCGAGACATCCAAACAAAGGTGAATTCTCTGCGGGCCTTCGTTTCTTCACTCGAGTCGTCTGCAAATGCCAACGAAACATCGAAGGAGATGCCCGAACTTTGGCTTGAAAATCAGGTCCAGAATCATATTTCCAAAGTCATTTCTGAACTTGACGTAATGAAGACAAAATCTGCATTCCAAGAGGCTTTCTATTCGTATTGGAACGATATCCGCCACTATCTTAGCATGACCGAAAGGAGGCCTGCCTGGCTAATCGAATACGTTGTAGACATTTTCGTGAGACTACTAGCGCCATTCATTCCATACACGTCAGAGCAGATAAACGCCGATAGAGGTCACACTGATCTTGTCTCGACCTCAAGGTTTCCCTCGGTCGAAAGGGAAAGGCTACACCCGGAAGCTGAGATTGCAGAGACCATAATTGAGAATCTGCTAACTGACTCCCAAAAGATTGCAAAACTGCTTCCAACGCGACCAACCAAGTTGCATGTGTACTCTGCCCCCGAATGGCACTATGAACTGTTCAGACTGGCTGCGGAAGCACGAATCAGAAAGGAAAAGATTAGTGAGATACTGCAGAAATTTTTCACTCAAAGGCCGGACCTTCCAAGAAAGGAAGTAGCGAATGCTCTTTCGAAGCTCACACCCGTGATAAATGAGCTAGGTGAGAAATTCGTTCGCCTCTACGTCGAAAATTATTCCAAGGTGGACGAGAAGTCGATTTATGCTGACTCTCTCAAGTACCTTGGCAGCGCTTTGGAACTGAGGGTCTTCGTACACCCTTGGGATGAAAAAGCGGATGAGAAATATGATCCGAAGGGCAAATCAAAGTCTGCACTGGCTTTCAAGCCGGCGCTCTATTTGGAGTGAAGGCGTGACAGCCGGCCTTTGTCCTTCCGTCCTCCGTTTCATGTAGAGATATTGTTGTGCATATCCTGCATACTTGCCGAAGTAAGATCTCAGGTTATCGCCCAATCGCAAGTACATGGACAGGCTTAGGTGCTCGGGGAAGCCTTGCGGGCGATTCTGATCACCGCCGTGCGGGAGCAACTGAGAATAATTCTCCCGAATGCATCGAAGTATCCACACATCAATGGGAAAAGCTTCGAGCTTGCGTGAAGAGAATAGAAGGAGGCAATCCGCAATCTTGGGACCCACACCGAAAGTGTTGCCTGAAATTTCGCTGATGAGCAGTTCGCGCGCCTCTCTGTAACCTAACGAAGAGAGAGACTTTAGATCCAATTGCCCGCTTGCGATCAACTTGGCTAGGAAACTAACATACTTCCACCTAAAGCCTAACTTGCAAGCAAGTAGCTCATGCTTCTTCGCAGTTGCAAGCGCTGATGCCTCAGGAAATGAATAGGCCTCGATGTTGAGGTCGGTCTCGATCTTTCTTCCAAACTTTAAACAAAGATTTTCGATTTTCGCCCGAATGGAGGGGATGTTACAGTTTATCGAACAGAGAAATGAGACAAGACACTCCCAGGGATCCTGTGTTAGCAATCTCAAACCAGAGAATTGAGAAAGCGCAGAATCAAGGTACGGATCTTTGGGGAAACTTAGAGAGATTTCCTCAAGGTCGTCTCCAAGTGAAAAGAACCTTTTGACCAACTCTTCTGTAGATTCTTTTAGTTTTCTATCCTCTCCCAGTAGGCTCACGACACTCTTCGAGACCTTTAGTATCCTGCCTGAGACCACTCCAAGCCATTCTTGCTTTTGATTGCCGATCGGCGACCATCTGAATACCTGCCCGCTCTCAAAAGTGTGAGAAGGCTCGAAAATTAATTCATGTGGCAGTGGAAACTGGGTTGTCATCTGGTTTCCTCATCGTGATCAAAGCGCTATTAAGAATCTCGAGCAATCAGTCTGCCGCACAAAGGGATCGGCCACATGTCCCCTTTTTTTGAATTGTTTTACGTCATGTCGAAATAACAACCCAATCGTTAAAAGGAAAATCGACCCGAATGGTATGACCATGTCTGCACTCCCTTCGAAAAGCAACGATGATCGTGATGAGGACAGAGGAGAAGCCACGGAAATGGGAAACATGTCGCTCGCCGATGGTGATAGGGAGTACGATGCTGGGAGCATGGACGACGCCTATAGACACTACGTTTCCGCAGCGGAAGCATTCAAGGAATCTGGGAACGATCTTCTCCAAGGAGTGGCTCTTCTGCGTTTGAGCTATGTTCATGAGCAGCGCTTACAACTGCGGGAAGCGAGAAATAGTGCGTTGCGAGCGGAAGAGATATTTGAAAAAAAGCAGGATCAGGCACTCTTGAACGATGCACAACAGAGAGTTGCTTCGCTTGACGCAAAGATTCTCAAAATAGGTTAGGAACCGAAACGCCTCAAACTGGATACCAATCAGGTAGATGCCAAGCGTCTAATTCTGGCTCTTCTACTGATCTTTTGAAGGGAATCACCCTAAGTTCTCCGATGCAATTTCGATCCTTCAGTTTCTCGATCATTTGCCGGGGAATATCTGAAGCGGCACAGCTGCAATGCAAGGCTGCAGTCCTCGGACTAACGTATTGTGACCTTCTCAAGACAAGTTCAAATCGATCTGTCAACGTGAGTTCACTAGAACCCCTCCCGTAGAACTCAAACTTATCTCCCTGCACCTGCAAAATGAATTTCAGATTTCCATCAGATTTGATGTGTGTTTTCAACATAGAATTCAGCTGTGCGCAGGCCTTTGATGCTGACACGCCGATTATGCAGTCGGCTCTCATAGAAATCTCGTTATCAGTAGTTACCTCGATGGAGTTTGGATGTAAAGCGGAGACATTCGGGTGCCCCCGGAAAACTATCAAGTCGCCAATCTCACGTAAAGGCTCATTTGATTGCTGAGATTCTTCTTCGGCGTACAATAGACTCAACGGCTCCGGAATTTCTACCTTTACAAATTAGATCTAAAATAAGTCCAAGGTGGGGTTACCAAATTTCACGAGAATATTCATCCGCTGTCTCATGTTTGACGTAATGCATAATGCATCGAAGATATTTTAGACACCTCTGACTCTGTAAGACTTAAATTCTGCGGCTGAGGACATTTTGATTCAGGTTTTGCAAATATGTTTCCCGCAGCTGCAGGTTACGACCGTGCGATTACGGTTTTCTCACCCGACGGTCGATTATATCAGGTTGAGTACGCAATTGAGACCGTTAGACGAGGCACTCTGGCCGTCGGAGTAAAAACCAAGAATGGCGTAATTCTGGCTGTAGAGGAGCGCCCTCGGAAACTGCAGACTCCAGGTGAGACTCAGAAGATATTTCAGGTCGACGACCACCTCGGTGTCGCGGCTGCCGGTTACATCCCTGACGCGAGAGTTCAGGTGGACCAAGCTAGGATTGTTGCCCAGAGCAACAGATTGATCTACGATGAACCTGTTGATGTGGAATCTGTCGCAAAGAGACTGTCTGACCAGTGCCAACAATACACGCAATACGCCGGTGTAAGGCCATTTGGTGTTTCACTGATTATTGCGGGCGTTGATTCTAATGGACCACAGCTATTCCTTACAGATCCGAGTGGGACGTATGTCGGTTATTATGCGATCGCTATAGGCGCCGGCGCTGACCAGGTGGCAGAGTATTTGGAGCAGCGTTACAAAGAAGACATTAGCGTAGATGATGCATTGACACTTGCTGTAGAATCAATATATCTCGTAAGTGAGGACAAGATTGGGACTAGGCACATCAAAATGGCACTGGTTCCTTCAGATACAAAGCAAATGAAACGATTGACCGATGCCGAAGTAGACAAGTACGCAGAAAAAGCCAAGAGCAAGTCTTCCAAACAACCGCCGGCCACTCAGTAAGAAAGGGAGGCCTCACCCACACACCTCACGATATGAGACTTGGCGAAAGAAAAAATCAACATAAAAACCGCAGAGGTGGCGAGCGTTGGCAATCACCACCAAATTCTTTTTCATTTATCTTTGCAAACGGCGATGGCTATTCGCATAGTCTTTCTTCATTAGAAACTTGCTTCTTGATACAAACCGCTAGGAAAGTAAGGACGGAAACGCCTTCGTGTCGACGATAATTGGCATAAGGAATTCAAAAAGAGACATTTTACATATTGCGAACTAATGTCAGAGGAAGGTCGGGTTAAGGACAACTTGTCATCGAAATTTTCAATCGTTAGGTTATCATCCGATGGCGAGCATTTTGAGATTCTGGTACACCCAGATCCCGCTCTTGATTTCAAGTTCGGAAGGAACGTGGAAATCTCGCAGATTGTCGCGGTGGATGAAGTATACTCTGACGCAAACAAGGGGCTGCGTGTTCCTTCGGAAAAATTGAACAAGCATTTCAAGACCACGAACTTTCTTCAAATCGCGGAGACGATTCTGCGAAAGGGCGATCTAAATCTCACAACTGACCAAAGGAGGAAGTTAGTAGAGGATAAGCGAAGGCAGATAATTGCTGTTATTGCGAGAAACTATGTCGACCCTCGGACTGGGCTTCCTCATCCACCGGTTCGTATTGAGCAAGCCATGGCCGAAGTGAGGATCTCGATCGATCCCTTTAAGGATGCAAATGAACAGACCAAGACCATCATTGATGAGCTTAGGGGGATTCTACCGCTCAAGTCCGAAAGGATTAAACTGCTTATCAAAGTACCTGCTCAATACTCGTCGCAGTCGTTTGGTGCCTTGAAAGGGGTCGGAGATATCCTGAAGGAAGATTGGGGGTCGGATGGGGGGCTTACCGTGATGATTGAAATACCAGCAGGAGTGCATTCGACTGTAATTGATAGGTTGGGCTCGCTTACGAAGGGAACGGCCCAAGCATCTGTGATTCGTTGAGTATTTGGAATTTATCATTTCTATTTCTGAAGAGTGAAAAATCATTTGCCAGAGTTGAAGAGGAAATATGTGGTACCAGGGGAAGTCGTCGCCCGAGGAAATCTGAGAGCAGATTTGAATGTGATAAGATCCGGCGACAGAATCATCTCTACGAGAGTTGGGATGGCTGAGATCTCTCATGATGTGGTGCGAGTCGTGCCATTTTCTGGCCCCTACATACCCCGAGTAGACGATCTAGTGGTTGCTAAGATAATTGACTATAGTGCTTTCGCTTGGGAAGCAGACATGAATTCTTGCTTCTTTGGCATCCTTCCGGCTCAATCCGTATTTGGTAGGGATTACTCGCCGGCGAAGGACTCTCTGACAGACCGCCTTGAAGTCGGAGACATGATTGCCGCGAAAGTAATTGCTTTCGACAGAACAAGGGATCCTTTGCTGTCAATTTCAGGCCCAGGTTTGGGGAGAATCCCCAGAGGGCAAGTGATCAAGATTTCGCCAGCCAAAGTGGCCCGATTGATTGGAAAGAAAGGTTCGATGATCAAAACAATAGAATCGGGAACGAGAAGCAGAATGTTGATCGGCCAAAACGGAGTTGTGGTTATTGTTGGCTCGCCTGAGGATACTTTACGTGCGATAAAGGCGGTAGATCTGGTTGAGGAAGAGGCGCACTCAGCTGATCTGACGGAAAGAGTTCAAAGGTTCCTAGGCATGCCAACGGAAACTACTCCATCCGAGCAACCTCAGCAGCAGGAGGCAGAAGTCACCCCAGCGTCCTCAGTGGCGACTGTCACTCAATCTGAGGAACAGACTGGTTCCGGAAAAGTATCAGACGTAGAAAGTACGCAGAGCGAAGAGTTGAATGAAGCTCCGATGGCCGCTCAAACCGACGATGCTCTGATCAACGACAGTCAATGAAAAAATATGGACAGGCATTGCTCACGGCATACACTCAAGTGAAGATAAGAACAAGAACGATTACGCGGAGTTGAAGAAGAAAACAAAATGGGAAAGCAAGGCGGAGACAGCTCACGATTAATCAGTGAGCAAGGTCTCAGGCTGGATGGAAGAAGAATAGACGAGCTCAGACCAATCAAAATCGAGGTAGGGACTCTGAAGAACGCGGACGGTTCTGCCTTTATTCAATTTGGTAAGAACAAAATCATGGCAGCGGTGTACGGGCCCAAAGAAGTGCATCCCAAGCATAGCGCCCTACCTAACAGAAGCGTCCTACGATGCAGATATCACATGTCCCCGTTTTCCACGGAGGAGCGGAAGAATCCGGCCCCGTCTAGGAGGGAGATTGAGATTTCGAAGGTTATGAGGGAGGCGCTCGAACCTGCCCTGATGCTGGAAGATTACCCGCGGACAGCTATTGATGTCTTCGTAGAAGTATTGCAATCCGATGGCGGATCTCGCTGTGCAGGAATTTCGGCAGCGTCAGTCGCTCTTGCGGATGCGGGGATAAACATGCGCGATCTTGTGTCAGCTTGCGCAGCGGGGAAAGTCGCCGGGCAGGTAGTCATGGATGTCGACGACACCGAGGATAAAGAAGGTCAAGCGGACATGCCAGTTGCATTGATGCCGATGACCAACCAAATTACTTTGCTACAGCTCGACGGACAGCTCAACGATGAGGAATTCAGTAAAGCCTTCAGTTGGGCGCTAGACGGATGCAAGCGCGTTTATCAGCTTCAACGTGAGGCGCTAGTGGGCAAATACTTTGGGACAAACGGAAAGACTGAGGAGTTGAGCCAGTGAAATTTGTCAGCAGTCAAGGAAAAATTTGTTGTTGAGCAGCTGCGGCGCTCCCAGATGAGCGAACTGCTCAGTAAAGGAAGACGACTGGATGGTAGAGGGCTGATGGACATTCGGGATCTGGTGGTAGAGGCCAATGTCATCGAAAAAGCTGAGGGTTCCGCACGTGTCAAGTTGGGCAATACCGAACTAATCGCTGGTGTCAAAGTCAACTTGGGGACTCCATTTCCAGACACTCCGGACAAGGGACTGCTTGTCGTCAGCGCCGAGGTTCTTCCACTCGCTTCTCCTTATGCGGAACCAGGCCCGCCGAACGAGGATACTATAGAGCTTGCGAGGGTCGCGGACAGGGGAGTTCGCGAATCTGGAATGATCGATGTGTCCAAACTGGTCTTAGTTGAAGGGAAGAGTGTCTACGCAGTCTTCGTTGATGTAAGCATCCTCAACGTAGATGGGAACCTCTTTGATGCGACTTCCTATGGAGTAGTGGCAGCTCTATTGACGACCAAGATCCCGAAATACGAAATTTCAGCCGAAGGCCAACCAGTAAAGACAGAAGAAACAATGTCTCTCCCGATACAGACGGTTCCAATATCCGTGACTTTTGCAAAGATAGGTAATCAGTTATTGGTTGACCCTGCTTCAGAAGAAGAAGCAGTCATGGACGCTCGTCTGACTCTGGTTTCAGATGACCGAGGAAATATTTGTGCAGGGCAAAAAGGGCAGGCGGGTACTCTTTCACCGGAGCAAATACTTCTCGCTGCCAGTACCGCTAAACTTAAAGGAGAAGAAATTAGAGCGCAGATAAAGAGAGGTATCTCCGGCCTTGTCTAGTTCTTCTGAATCAGGTTCACTACGGGGATTAGGCGCAAAGTATGGTTCCACCGTCAGGAAGAGGTATGCTCGAATTATGAACAACCTGAAGAGAACTCGCAGGTGTCCATCATGTGGCTCTACGCGATTTAGGCGAAAGAGTGCTGGGATATGGGCCTGCCTTACCTGCAACTTCACGATTACTGGTGAAGCATACACTATAAGCATGCCGAAGTCCTAACGGGATATCAAGCACTATCTTAGATTGCACTCGCTCCTCCCTTAGTTTCGTGAGGATGAGTTCCCACGTACTTCTGCTTTCAGAGGCTACATGCTTGAGTTGGAAGTCGGTGAAGGCTCGTTTAGACGAGCAAAGCTGAAAATTGAGATGGTAGGCGATGGCGCTGCATTATCATCAGTAGAATCTGCTATGATCCCTGAAGCAGATCAAAAAACACTGCCAAAGCAGGGGAACGCAATGCGAAAAAGGACAATTATGCAAATTACTTTGAGACGGAGGGGAAAATCAGGGGTTATGACGATGAAGTTTGCTTCAAATGACTTGGCTTCCTTAAGAGCGAGTTTCAACACTAACCTGAGATTGGTGTCATCTGCTCTAAATACACTTGACGCCCTGTCTGAAAGCTAGGACTTGCCAGGGGAGCCAAGGATTAGGTTCGGTAGGAAAGAAAGACTGAAAAAACAGAAGTGGTTACTGTCTCTCACCTCTTAGGAAGATAGTGGCATAATAGAATTGAGCGGAGCAGCGCCCTCGAATGAGGTTCCACCCTGGCTGAGGGAGCAACTGGCGCGTTTTGAGCAGTTGCAGCAGAACCTTCAAGCGATATTAGTGCAAAAGCAGCAAGTCGAACTAGAATCGGCGGAGGTGAACCGAGCCCTGACCGAATTGAGAAAGGCTGCAGAAGGTGATGCGATTTACAAGAGCGCTGGGAGCATTTTGATCAAGGCGAACAAGGATGAACTCGTCAAGGAACTAGAAGACAAGAAGGAACTCGCAACCACGCGCTCGGCTGTACTCGGGAAACAGGAGCAGAGGGTTAGGGAGAACATCAGGGAACTGCAAGCCAAACTTGAAGACGCTGTTAAGGGGCGTGGACCTGGTCCTGCTTCGTCCTAGTGAATAGTCTCGTAATATGATTTGTCATTCGGATAGTCAGACATACTACTGATGAATCAATCAGCTGCGTTCTGTCGATTTCACGACCGTTCGTTTCGAAGTACAGCCGTTTCTTGCCAAATTACTTACCTATCTCTGACATAGAAGAGTTCGAACGCATGCAGAAATGGTTGAATTGCGTATAGCCTAAATCATTCGCAAAGATCTCAAAAAGACGATGTAATCATGAAGAATAACAGCGAGGAACGAGGGTATCCTGTGGAGTTTGGCTCTCGAACCGACGCCATTTCAAAATTCTTTTCCCGAGAGCTCTCCGAAGTGAACAAAAGAAATCGAGGTCCAATAAGGATTCTTCTCTTAACTCACAGGCAAGCGGATCCTGACGCTCTTTGTTCGGCCGCGGGTCTTTCATTACTTCTTGGTAAGATGACTGAAGGAAAGAGTATTGAAGCTCAGATAATTGCACCTTTGGGTGCTAGTCAATTGGGCACGAAAGTCTGTAAGACTTTCTCTATTGAGTTTACTGAGAACGTATCACTTTCAGAGGTTCAGGTAGCCGACTTTATCATTGCGCTTGATTTGGGAGAGATTGAGCTCCTAGGTCCTTATGCTGAAGCAGTAGCCATGTCTAGAGCCAAGAGAGTTCTCATTGATCATCACGCAACAACGGCGCGAGCCTCGACCATCGGAGCCGCGGAAGGCGAACGAGATCTCCCTCCATTTGACAAAGTATTCATTGATCAGAAGGCCTGTTCCACCTGCGAGATTATCACAAATGGCTTCCCCTCAAGTTTTTTCGACAAAGAGTGCTCAGCGATTTTGCTCGTGGGATTGCTGTTTGATTCTCAACATCTTGGACTTGCCACTGCGTCAACGCTCGAAGCCGCTCTCACTCTTGTGAAAGCTGGAGCCGAAATTGAGGAGTCTAAAAGCGTCCTGCGATCGAGACCTGATAGATCCGAAATCATTGCGCGAGTAAAGTCAGCACAGCGCCTAAGGTCGGAAGAAGCGGGTGAGTACGTCCTACTCCAGACAGAGGTGTCGAGCTTTCACGCTTCCGTTGCACGTATGCTTGTTGAAATCGGCGGAGACCTCGGGATGGCCTATGGAGAAAATAATGGGGAAACCAGGATATCGGTGAGAAGCACTCAGCGCTTCTACCGTGAGACTGGAATAGACTTGGGAGAAGTTCTGAGCGACTATGCTGAATCGAAAAAGTCGAGCTCAACGAACGGCAAGAAAACAATCGGAGGAGGACACTCGACGGCCGCGTCGCTCTCAGGCGATGGTGCACAGCCCAAGGCAGTGGCAGACGAGGTGTTCGCGATAATCAAGCGGAAGATACCACAAAGCTAGTAATCACAATAAATTTATTACCCTAGCTCTCGTCCTACAACCCAATCATGGAAAGCAACTCTCAGGCAAAAAGTTCCTCGTCACTCAATCGAAGAAGCTCAGGAACCCGTCAAATCGCAGCTACCGGCCTCTTCGCCGCACTCTCGATTATCCTCACGTTGTTTTCACAGGCACTTGTGCTTAGTTTTCCTTTGATTCCTTACCTGCAGTTTGACTTCGGCGAGGTTGCAATCATCCTGGCACTTCTGATGTTCGGTCCCATACCTGCAACAGGTGCTGCGATAGTCGAATTTCTGACGCTGATGGTTCTCGGGGTGAATGCTCCGATCGGTCCTGCCTTTAAAATAATCGCAATACTCTCGAGCATAGTTGGCATTTGGGCCGGCATTACTCTTCTGTCTAGACGTTCCGGCGGGAGGATCAACAGAGGGATTGTGTTAGGCGGCGGACTAGGACTGGGTTTGCTGACCAGAGGGGTGGTGATGACGATTGCCAACTATTTCCTCCTGGCCTACATCTATGATTATTCAGGCACGGTGGACTATTTGGCACCTTTTTTCAAGCTGATCGGCCTGACTATCAACACGACAAATGGTTTGGCCATCATTTTAGGTTTCACAGCAATTTTCAACTCACTTCAGCTCGTTCTCGTTTTCGCAATTTCCTACGGACTTTTGCGGCTCCCACAACTTCAAAACTCTCTGCGCTCTCACAGAATGGCCTGGTACTTATCAGCCGGGAAAAATAATTCAAATTGACAAGCGACGAACCACTGATTCGGGTCAAGGATCTTTCTTTCAAGTACTTGGGTACGACTCGCAGGGTCCTAGACAGCGTCAATATCGAAATATTTCCTAAAGAGATTGTGCTAGTGGCTGGCCACTCAGGCTCAGGCAAGAGTACACTACTACGGGCCCTTAACGGTTTGATCCCTCACCACCACGCGGGCGATTACGAAGGCTCTGTCGTGATCGATGGTCTAACGGTGGCAAACACGGCGATGAGCGAGCTAGCGAGGAAGGTGGGGTATATCTTTCAGAATCCCGACAATCAAATCTTCATGTTCACGGTGGAGAGGGATATCGCCTTTGGCCTTGAAAACCTGCGCGTGCCGCCTCCCGAAATCAGGAAGTCGGTCGACACAATAATGGATAGCTTGGGAATACGTCACCTTGCCCTAAGGCCGCCTCATGAATTATCTGATGGGCAAAAACAGAGAGTGGCAATTGCGGGCGTAATTGCAATGAGGCCAAAGATACTGATACTTGATGAGCCCACTTCGCTCCTTGACCCTTTCACTGCCAGCAGCATGATTGGACTCGTCTCGGATTTGAGAGAAAGATTTGGAATGACGATTCTGATCGTGGAGCACAGGTTGGATTTGATCTTGAGGATAGTAACTAGAATGATCATACTGGACCGAGGGAGGGTAGTATTCAATGATGCACCGCGTGCGATTCTTTCGGAAGTCGATGTTGGGCGGTACGGGGTAACTGAACCTGCCATAGTCAGACTTGCAAAATTGATGGGGTTGGGGGACAACAACATCCCTATCGATCCCGGGTCGATGGCTCATCGACTAGAACTCGCCTCTAGCTGAAAACATCGCTAGTAACATGCGGCATCCGCAATACGCAGCCTTGCTCAGTGAATTGTATCAATCGTGCAAAGAATCCGGATGAAGACTAAGTAGCAGATGATGGGTGAAGATTCGACGACAGCAGAACACGAAGTCAAGAGTAGCGCATCAACCACGATTTTTAGCACGTTCGGGAAGAAAGATACCAAAGAAATCGAGATAGTGAAGTTTGACTCCGTCGATTATAGCCACCCGAGCGGAGTTGCTGCTCTCGTCAATGTTTCGCTTTCAATTACGCGAGGCGAATTTGTTGCAGTTCTCGGGACAAATGGCGCGGGAAAGAGTACTCTAGTCCGGCACATCAACGGACTCCTGAAACCAACGCATGGGACCGTCTCAGTCTTTGGAGAATCGACAAGAGAACGTACATCAGCCTTTCTATCAAGGGGGGTAGGGATGGTGTTTCAGAACGCAAACAACCAGTTGTTTGCTCAGACTGTCCGACAGGAACTGGAATTTGCTTTGAAGAACTTCGGATTTGATCGGCAGACAATCCAGGATAGAGTTGAGTGGGCCCTCAATACATTCTCCCTGAAAGAGTATGTCGACAAGCCACCGATGGAGCTGAGCGGCGGAGAAAAAAAGAGACTTTGCATAGCGCTAGTACTCGCTTGGGACCCTGAGATTCTCATCCTTGACGAGCCCACAGTTGGACAAGACTATGAACAAAAGGCGCTACTTGGTCAGATAATCATGAAACTGCTCGGTGAGGGAAAGACCGTGATGGTCGTAACCCACGATGTGGAATTCATCTGGCCACTGCAGCCAAGAGTGATACTCATGTCGCAAGGGCGAATCATTGCCGATGGAAGTTCGCAGGAGATACTCGGGAATCCTGCAGTATTATCAAAGGGAGATGTACTGCCTCCGCAGCTTGTGGAACTTTCGAGGCTTTTAGGTTGGAAGAACTATTACCCGAAGGATGTTTTCGAAGCGGAATCTCGGATTATCGAGCAACGTTACAATATCCGTGTTCCAGACAGAAAGGAGACCTAGGACATGCAGTGGATCGCTTCCGGCTTCCTATTCTCACGGGGGCAAACCGTAGTACACAGATTGGATCCTCGCGTGAGGTTGGCGCTTGCGATTGCTCTTTTTGTTGTTAGTCTGGCAAGCCACAGTATCGTAGAACTAATTGGAATAATAGCACTAATCTTGGCTTTGGTATCTGTCGCGAAGATCCTCCGACGCTTTTCGAGGTCGATGGTCTTCACCGCTGCAATTACGTTGATTGCTTTCGTGATATACTATTTTGTCTCGTCCCCGTTGAATGCTCTAACTTTTGCATTGAGGCTGCTCGCGGTGATAGCATCTACTTCTGTCTTCTTCCTCACAACGACGCCCGACGAACTCGAACACATGATGAGATGGATGAAGATTCCTTCGGATTTTGTGATGATTTTCGTAATAGCGGTTCGATTCGTGCCAGTTATCTTGCTAGATTCCATTCAAATAATGGATGCGCAAAGATCAAGAGGCCTTGAGTTAGATAAAGGGAACTTCATTCAGAGAATAAGGAACACAATTCCGGTCTTGGTACCTCTGATAGCCGCTTCGCTTAATCGAAGTCTTGATCTCGCCGAAGCTATGGATTCGCGGGCTTACGGTGCGTATCCGAGACCCACATCGTTATACATTATGAAGCTGTCTCTGTCGGATTGGTTGGTGTTCTCACTGATAGTTATTGGCACTGCATTCGGCCTTTACATAGCATTGTTTGTCCATTTGTTGTGAGTTGATAAGCCAGCGTTTTTTGCCGCCGTCTGAAACGTCAAACAATTACATATAAGCAAAGAGTGGCATTCTAACCGCCCAGTGGAAGAGGCCAACATTTCTTATGTTCCGGCAATAGGCTCGAGGGAGAAGAGCATGAAGGTGAAATTCAAAATTTGAGCTCAGCCCCATCAGTCGAAGGAAGAAAGGACATGCATAATTATTCCGCTTCTCCTCTCCTGGCTGCAATCTACTCTGAACAGCTGTATACCGCAAATCAGAGAACGAAAAAAGAAAGAGCAGATGATAATGCAAAGCATCTGCCCGCGGCCAGTTTCACTCACCTTATTTCTCAACCGGAACTGCAATTCTTGAATCGGGAAGAGGTCGAAAAAAGACTCGAAAACCTGAATGACCGGGGACTAATTGAGTACACCAGCGGTCGAGATCTTCGAATCACGGAAAAGGGCAGGGAGCTGATCACGGTTGTGTTGACAGGGGGTGCATTTGATATCATCCATCCCGGTCACATCGAGACCCTCCAAAGAGCAAAATCCTTGGGCGATGTTTTGGTCGTGTCAGTTGCAAGAAACGCAACCTACTTGAAGAATCGGAAGAAGGACCCACTCCACGATGAAGAAATGAGGAGAGAATTGGTGCAGTCCTTAAAGCCAGTAGACGTAGCTATTCTGGGTAGCGAGGGGGACATCTTCGAAACAGTCCTGTTAGTACGTCCCGATATAATCGCGCTTGGCTATGACCAGTCGCATAATGAAGAAGCAATAAGCAAAGAACTCGAAAGTAGAGGATTGAAAGCTAAAGTGATAAGGCTTGATAGCTCTGTACCATCGATCAAAAGCTCTAAGATAATTCATGATTTCTACTAGTCTGATGACGAGGTCGAGGAAGGCAGCTCCGATGATGCTTCCAAGACAACCTTGACATCGATCCTATCTCCTTCTGACAAATCCAAAGTTTCTCTGACGTTAAGTGGACTAATCAATTCCATCACCGTGTCATCATGGCTTGTTCTCTCGAGGACAAGCACGGCGGCCTTCACTTCTCCGTTAACTACTGCCTTGAAGCATTCGGCGCCTCCGTAAGTTCTCTTGCCGTCATCAAACCCTTCGATGTGTATCCCCTTGGCAACGCCTAGTTCTTTTCGCATCTTTCTATCAACCGCTGACAACAATCGGACATTAAGAGTGCCAGGGAATGGGTCGAAGCCTAACTTTGAGATGAATTGTCGCCTGTAGCCGTTCATGGAAACATAATACGCCCCTTCTCCCAGACCTGAGAATACCTTCCCATGAAGTTCCATGACTCTTTCCATCTCCTCAAATGCGATCTGAAGGGGCTTGTAGAGTGCAGCGGCCGCGGAGACTCCTTTCTTTGTGAGCCGTATGTAGGTCTTACCTCCGCTTCTCATTCTCTCAAGGAGCCCCTCTTGCTCCATCTCATCCAGATGTTTTGAGGCCAACTGCTGAGATTTGCCAAGCTTCCTAGCCAAACTCACTGTCGTGACAGCAACAGGTCTGTCCTTAGCTCCCAGCGATATCAGTTCAATGATCGTAGGTATGTGCGAGGGTTTCAACATCTGCATCTTCATACCGGCTTTCAAAACATGGTTCCCCTAGGTGAGTGTTTCGTGATCGACAAGTCCGTGGAGTTGAAGATGGCGAGGCGCGAAATTACTGGGGACAAAGACTCTGATCTCGCAGGCCATATGCTTTCTATTCTCCAGTTTCCTTTTCGTCCTCAACTTCACCATCGACCTCCTCTCCGGCTCTCTTCCTGAGTGGACGGCCGTTAGTTGACAGAATTTCTGGATTTTCTTCAGATACGCCCTCCGTTAGCCTCCGCTTGGTCGTAGTCAATGGTGCGGACCGTCCGAGCTTTGAAGCAAGAGAGTTCATAGCGCTCATGAATTCGAGTCGTCTCGCCTCTTCGGTAACGGTGGCCCGCGTGTCCTCGATTAGAATTCTTGCCACATCCAGCTTTCTCCTAACCCCCTGTACAATGTTGTCGTATACTGCAAAGGGGGAAATAAGAGCAAACAGCGTTTCCATTGCTGAAAAGTGCTTTTCCGCACTCTCAAGATCTCCCTTCCTTATTGAATCATAAACCGATCGCTTGAGCTCACCTATTGCATCCAAAAGTCCTAAGATATAGGACGATGGTCTCACTTTAAGTTGGTCCAAGGACGGTATGTCTTCGTTGGCTTTCATAGAGAACATTACCGAAGATTCCACGAATTCTTGCTCTGGCGTTGAGAGATACCTGATTAGGTCGACATCAGCTATTTTGCGAAGCTCCGCCAATCTTTGCTTTGCCTCTTTATGAAGTCGCTTAGCTTCTTTGATGTCAGACTGATGAAGACTGATAACACTCTTTGAGGAAAGTGAAATCACATCTCTAGAATCTTTGATCAATTTTTCCCTCCGTGCTACAACTTTATCGAGCATTTTTGAAGCCTCCGAGAGTGATAATTCCACATTCTTCTGGGCCATTGACGAATTCACTCTATGGGATTTCTCGAACAGCATAATAACAGTATTTGCTGAGAAATCAACGCCAATCAGCTCTAGAACTCTAGTGGAATTGCAATTGTCAATCGTTGGTGAATATCTGGGCATTGCATTTGCTCTTGATGCCTTTACACTACTCATAAAAGAGGTCGATGTTTGGTGGGAGTCCTGCGCCTCTCTTGACTATCACGATCGAGATCCGCGAACTGAAGGAAATATCGTTAAGGGGCGGGGTGTTGATTGACTGTATCGGCGGAACTTCTTTTGATAGGTCAGTCATCGGCAAGTTCTTGATTGATCAGTTGAAGATGGAGCCGATCGCAATTGTTGAAAGCGATCCATTTCCACCCGTGAGCATCATACAGAATTCCAAGCCGAGTTTTCCGATGCAGGTCTTCGCAAATATGACCAGCAAGGTGGCTGTAGTCATTTCGAGTTTTACTCCGTCGGGAGAGGTGGTGAAGCCTCTTGCGAGATCGTTGTTGGCTTGGGCACACAACAAATCAATCGCATTCACGATATCTTGCAGCGTTGTTCATCCCACAGCAATCCAAAGCGATATCTGCGCCGCGTGGTCAACCTCAAATGCAGAAATTCGTGTAGAACAATCAAGGATAGATAGAGTAGAATCAGTGGAACTGACGGGCGTACCTGCAGTCATATTGAATGAAGGTAGTTGGAATAACCAAGATGTGATTGTTCTGATCACACAACTTCAGGGATGTGATGATGGAGGCACCAGCGTTGCCAATTGTATCTTGCAAGGTATTGACATTCTTCTTCCAGAAGTAAAGATCAATTTTGACGCATCGCTAGGTGCAATCAATCAAAGACTCGCTCTTAACGTGGGAGGCAAGACCGCGGTAGGAACTGAAGCCTAAAGAGTGAGCCTTTACTGACGCACTTGAAAGTATTGCATGCGCAGCCTTAAGGTCTTAACAACAATTTTATTTACAGTGGTGTTGATTCAGCTTAAGACGACGTGCACCCGTTCTAATTACTTGAATGCTATTTGAGTTCTATCGCGTTCTTATAATCGAAAATCCAAGTGCCGAGATATCAGCAATGTCGACTTCAGAAACACTACCAAAGTGGGTCGCAGAGGAAATCCGTAACGCCAAGTTTACCCAGGAGGAGGACTGGGAAGGTTCAGGATACATCCTGGATGTGAATAAGAGTGAAAGCAAGATCGATGTTCAATTCTACGAGAAGCTTCCTGAAGGAAGATACATTGCAACGCTTGAACTCCCCAATTCGTACAACATTGATTCTCTCGAATTGGCTGTGGTTTATATGTTCAAATTCAAGGCTCTTAGGGCACCTCTACCGGAAAAGGTAGTTTCATTTCTGAAAGAGAAATTTGGATTGAATATGGACTCTATCTATAGATTTGAGTTGAAAAGTACCGAGAAACTTGAGGATGTTTCTGCTGATAATCCACCACCTCCGCCTTTGGAACAAGAAGACGAAGAGGGTGACAAATCGCCTCTCAATTGATTTCACTCTTTTGACTAATGTCATTGCGCAAATTGGTTCATTCAGTTGACGAACTACAGCCGTGGCCGAAGTCGAGAATACAAGACCATGCAACTCCTTCGCCAAAAGGGGTGGGTCTGCAGCCGAAGCGCAATGTCGCACGGCCCTGTTGATGTCTTTGCCGCAAAGAATGGAAATGTACTGCTGATCCAGGTCAAGAGCGGCAGCGCAAGAATCAAAAAATTTGAATTGGATCTTCTGAAAAAGTGGGCTGAAGCCTTCGATGCCAGGGCGGAGGTCTGGTCCTTCCGAAAGAGGGGCAAGCTCGAAAAGAAAGTTGTAAGATCTCAGGAATTCAAAAAATCCCGTCGCCTCGAGTCAGTGGTAAAGCCTCGCGAAAGCGGCGAGAGTTCTGTGAAACAAACGCTAGAGCAGATCGAACAGGAAGTAGAAAAGGACAGGCCTGGAGATGCTCCGCATTTGACGAGAACTATTGCCTCTTCCCCTGCCGAGAGTCGCGCCCTGGAGAGCCTTCGTCCTCCTCTTTCAAGCGCCTGACTACTTCCATCTTTTCATGGCAGCGCTTACAGACTGGCTCCTTCTTCATGCTCGAAATAGGAAAGAAGAATGGGTCGTCCTCGTTTTTTGCTTCATCACAAAAATAGCAGCGAAATTCCAAATTGATTGAGCACACAGTGACTTTTCTTCAGGCTAATGTTCCTAGACCTTCTTGTCAGAATATTATGGTTTTTCCTCAAGACCGCAGGAGACGGAGACAAGGTCGTCCGAGAGATTCGGGATCATCAGATCTTCGAAACACCCCTCATGTCTTGTTTGGGTTGAGAACTCTCTAATCCTGCTCTTGCGCCCTTCGTGCAGAAGCGAGCCTATGCGCCCTTCTCTCTTTTGCCTCCTTATATCTCCGTTTCTCATCATTACTTTTCGGAATGATGTCCGCGACATCCGTGGGCCGTCCGTTTTCATCGAGCGCAACAAATGTCAAATACGATGATCCCGTGTGCACCACCTCTCCTGTCTGCAAGCTCTTGGCTTCAATTCTCACGCCGATCTCCATCGATGTTCTTCCGACGAAGTTGACCGAGGCCTTCAGCAAAAGAAGATTGCCGATGTATACGGGGGCGTAGAAGTTCATTTGGTCGACCGAGACTGTCACAACATTCTTTCGCGCATGGAGGGCTGCCACGGAACCAGCAATCTCGTCCATATGCTTCATTATAGTGCCTCCGTAAACGTTCCCTTGAGGATTTGCATCCTGCGGCATCATCAAATGTGATGCAACAAGCGCAGATTCTTCTACAGTCCGAGCTTCCCGATGTTTCCTCGTTGCCACCAAGTCTTCTACTTTCACTCACACATTACTCTTCGGCTGTTGCCTCCGAGAATCGGAGTTGAAGAGGAAAAACAAAGGCAATTAAATCTGTCCAGCATGATCGAAACAGATGATGAAGAGGGAATTGATACTCCTAAATGACTGAAGACAATAGGATTTGCAGGACTGGAAATGTGCGTTCCGCCGCTGGCCAAGCTGATCTTAAGCCGATTAGCGCTAGCGCTATGAGGCGAGTGGAAGACAAGGGCACTTCTCTTGGCATATCCAAGATCATGATGATGGAAAACGCAGCCAACTCTATTGCCCACGCTGTGCTGGATATTGCAAAGCCAAGCGCAAAGCGAAAACGCATACTCCTTATTGCAGGCACAGGAAACAATGGTGGGGACGTGTTCGCGGCTGCCCGACATCTGGCATATTACCGTGGGAAGTTTGCGTTAGATGTGATTGTTGTAGGTGATCCAGCACATATAAAGAGTGACGAGGCATTGACCAACTTCAACATAATCAAGAGAATTCCATCGATCAGCATTAACTATATCGATTCAATCAGCAAATTACATCTTTTACGGAGGAAATTAGAGCAAAGCCAAGTCGCTGTGGTTGGCGTCTTTGGAACCGGTTTTCACGACGAGCCGCGAGAACTTCAACGACGCGTAATTGAGCTAATCAACAGCGTTCACAGAACAAAGAAGATAAGCGTTGACCTGCCATCTGGAATGGAGGCAGACTCTGGAAGATGCGACTTCGCGGTGAGATCAGATATGACAGTTACAATGCATCGACCAAAGAAAGGAATGCTTGCTAATTCGATTGCGAAAAAGGTGTGTGGTAGGCTCATAATCGCAAATATAGGGCTTCCATTTTAGCACGAACGCTGGATGGGCAAAGGGATCAATTCAATTTGTTCTTTGAACAGGTGCCCGTAGGTCCTTATCGGAATTTTTCCTACATCATTGCAGGTGAAAATTCTAAGGAAGCAGCGGTTGTAGACCCAGCTTGGGAAGTCGACACTCTCAAGGGCAGATTGAATTCTAATCGCTTTAAGCTACTTTACATAATCAATACGCATGCTCATCTTGATCATATTCAGGGGAATCAGCAACTCGCTTCAATGACGGGTGCAAAGGTTGTCATGCATGAGTCTTCGCTTGCGAAAAAGGACCTAGGCGTAAGGGACGAACAAGTCCTCAGTTTAGGAGGGGAAGTGAACCTGCGGTTTATTCACACTCCGGGTCATTCTCCGGAAAGCATGTGTATCATAGTGAATGACTCTGCACTGGTTACTGGAGACACTCTATTCATTGGCGAGTGTGGGCGGGTCGATCTTCCAGGTGGAGACGCGAGCGCCCTTTTTGACAGTTTCCAGAAGATTAGAGCGCTTGACCGGCGATTGATAGTCTATCCGGGGCATGACTATGGATCAAAAAAGAGTTCCACCCTCGGTGAAGAGTTGAGTAGCAACTATACTCTCGCACCAAGATCTAGGGAGGAGTTTATCAAATTCATGCAAGAACCATGAGTATTTCGCTTAAGCATGTTCGTCTAATGAGTAGTTTGGCGCAGAAACTTTCATCTTCAACTGCTCACAAGTCGTGATTTCGGTTGAGCAGCGACGTCTTAACGACTCTTCTGAAGGGGATCTTCGACTCGGGCAGATATGAATGCCGATTCTCTCAACCTGCATGCATGACACATACCGCAGGGCGACGGATTTTCATAGTAGCAGCTCCATGTCAGCTCGAACGGAACCCCCAATCTCTTTCCAAGCTTGATTACTGCGCTCTTTCGTAGGTGAGAAAGCGGTAGAATTACTCTTCCAGTCCTTGCTCCAGAGAATAGACCGACCGTAGATAGTCTGTTGAATTGTGCGAAAAAATTTGGGGACGAATCTGGGAAGGACTTCACATCATCCTTGTTGTGCCCTCCAACTATGTACCTGCAACCACGAGGCTCGGCAACTGAACATGCAATGCCATAAAAGATAATGTTCCTTGCGGGAATGTACGAAGATTCAACACCCTCGAGGCCTTTGTTCGATTTGCTTCTTATGTCATCTAATTCTTTTAGAAATTCTAACCGGAGTCGTAAATTTCTGCAACCAGCGGCTCTGGAGATTCTCTCGGCAGCAACGATCTCCTTTTTGCTCCGTCTGTAATAATCAAAGGTTAGAGTTGATGTGTTAAAGCGCTTGACCTTTAGAGCCCAATAAAGAGCCACGGCCGAGTCAATTCCACCAGATAACAGGGCTATCGCCGTGGAAGAATATCTTCCATTTATCATTGAAACTGGAGCCCAAAACTATTCCGTTCTAAGCATCTTTAATTTGTTTCCTGGTCGCTGTCCATCTTGTCTCTCGCAGTTTGAGCGACCAAACTGATGCCAAAATTACTGACACTCGCCTTCAGCGTCTGTCTAGTTATCATAAGTTGAGACGGGTAGGTCGCCCCGCTATCATTATTTGTCAGAATGGACAGCCAATCCTTGAATTGATGCCTCAGAAACGCCTTTTGCTAACTGGAAAAAATGCGCTTGTGACTGGCGCCGGAAAGGGAATTGGCAGAGAGGTAGCTCTCTCACTTGCCGAGAACGGTGCGAATGTGTGCATTGCATCAAGAACAAAAAGTGATGTTGAACGACTTTCCCTGGAGATTCGTTCGAGGCTTGGCGTGAATGCCTTCCCAATTGTGGCTGATGTGCTCTCTGACGAAGAAGTTGCTAGACTTGCGAACAATGCGCTCGCGAATCTTTCTAGAGTTGATGTCTTAGTCTGCGCGGCGGGTTATCCACTGGTCTCAGAGATGTGGGATAGGATGCTCCATGAGCTAACGCCGAGCGATTTTGTAAAAGTGTTTGAGACAGACGTTCTAGGCTCGTTCAGAGTCGTCAAGCATATTATTCCGCCAATGATGAAACAGAAGAGCGGAGTCATAATTCTCTTCTCTTCGACTCCGGCAATTGCCGGATACAACAAGGGTGGACCTTACACCGTAGCAAAAGCTGCGAATCTTGGTCTCGTGAAGGAATTGGCTGCGGAGTACGGTGAGTATAACATAAGAGTCTACGGGGTAGCGCCCGGAAACATCAGGACTACTCGAACCTACGAACAGCTTCCCGAGGAAGAAAAGAAGTTGCTCGCACAAGAGGCGCCCATGAAGCGCTGGGGAGATCCTAGAGAAGTGGCCCAAGTTGTGGCAGTCCTATCTTCAGACAATATGAGTTTCGTCACCGGCCAGACTATAGTTGTGGACGGTGGAACGGTGATGCGCTGAGGATGATCGAGAGTGTTGGAAAAGCAAGAGATCCTACAATGACTGGAGCAAGGTTTGACACTATGAGTGTTCTAATCAAGGAGAAAAAGGGTCGAACCACCCGTTCATTCGGAGTACAAAGGTGGTAAAAAGACATGCCCAGGGACATCCCAGTTGGAAATGGTAACTACTCAATTCTTTTCGATCAGCAATACAGAATCTCTGATATTTTCTATCCAAGAGTGGGGATGGAAAATCATGCTCTCGGGCACCCTTTCAGGTTCGGTGCGTTCGCTGAAGGTATGTTCTCATGGCTATCGGATTGGCAGAAAACGATGAGTTATCTTGAGGACACTCTCGCCTCCGATGTCAAACTGCACAGCGATGATATGAAACTCGAAATTCGGTGCAACGACTGCGTTGACTTTGTCAGCCCGATTTTCATGAGAAAGATACGAGTTCGAAACCTTGCCGCTAATCCGCGCGAGGTGAGGCTCTTCTTTCATCATGATTTTCACATTAGGGGAACCGCAGTTGGTGACACCGCGTACTTTGATCCAGTCAAGACATCAGGGGTCGTACATTACAAGACGGACAGGTACTTCCTCGCAAATAGCAGGACAAACTCTGGTGAGGGCATCTTCCAGTACGCGTGCGGCGTGAAAGAATCTGCTGGAGCTCTAGGCACTTGGAAAGATGCTGAAGACGGTTATCTGTCAGGGAATCCCATTGCCCAGGGAGCAGTGGACTCTGTGATCTCGGTAAGGTTGGCCGTTGATGGTAACAAGGAATCTGAATGCAACTACTGGATAATCGCGGGAAAGTCATACGACGAAGTCCAGCGGAGAAATTCGTTTCTGAACGCGAGGACTCCTGAAAAGCTGTTCAAGAGAACCATCGATTTCTGGAGGCTTTGGGCCACCCGCAGGGATCATAATGGATTTGAGGACCTTGGTGACCAGATCTCGAGACTCTATAGAAGAAGTCTGCTTATAATCAAGTCACAGACTGACGCCGATGGAGCGATAATTGCTTCGAACGATAGCGACATCCTGCAGTTCAATAAAGATACGTACGCGTACATGTGGCCCAGAGATGGGGCGTTTGTCACAATGGCTATGGACGAGGCCGGATACAGAGTATTTTCAAAGCACTTTTTTGATTTCTGCCTTGCAACGATTCTTCCTCAGGGGTGGTATTTCCACAAGTATCAGGCCGACAAGAGTCCCGGCAGTTCATGGCATCCTTGGGTCGTGGCAGGCCAGCAACAGTTGCCAATTCAGGAAGACGAGACTGCCCTCGTGCTAATTTCCTTGTGGAATCATTACAGACTCTACAAAGATGTAGACATGATAAAGGACTACTATGGGCCTATAATAAAGAGCGCCGCGAATTTTATCAATGATTACCGCGATAAAACTACGCTCCTCCCGCTTGAATCGTATGATCTCTGGGAGGAAAGAAGGGAGGTCCTCACCTTCACCTGCTCTGCTATCTTTGCTGCTTTGAGTGCCGCGGCAAACTTCGCCGAGGCGTTCGGAGAAGCGGACCTCGCGATCATCTACAGGCGTGGTGCAGAGGAGGTGAAGCAAGCGATGATCAAAAATCTCTATGATGCTGCTCTGGGAAGGTTTCTTCGCGGCGTCACCCTTGAGAATGGTGCAGTTGTATCCAATGATTCGACAATTGATGCTTCGATAGCTGGGGTATTTCTGTTCGGCGTCCTGCCCGCCGACGACCCTCTGGTTGTGAGCAGCATGTCACAGGTCGAGGAGAAACTTTGGATCAAGACGCCTGTTGGAGGACTTGCGAGGTATGAACAGGATCGATATCAAGTGACAGGCGAGTACCAACCTAATGTGCCTGGCAATCCTTGGTTCATAACTACTATGTGGCTGGCTGACTGGTACATAGAAAAATCAAAGACAAAGAGAGATCTCGGAAGGGCGAAGGAGCTTCTGACCTGGGCATCAGAGCATGCAATGCCATCTGGAGTAATGGCCGAACAACTCAACCCGTTCAACGGCTCGGCTCTCTCGGTCAGTCCACTCACGTGGAGCCATGCAGCGTTCACTGAGGCGGTCAACCGATACCTGGGAAGATATCCAATCCTCCCGCCCTGACAAGAACTGCTTTGCCTTTGCTAGTTTTTCCGAGAAGAGTCACAGACATAATGGAAAATTCCTGATGAATGAAAAATAAGCATCAACCATTTGTAGTCCTTTAACTGGTGAAGTTCCCGTTCACAATGCCAGCTCAGAATAGCCTTCAAGATAGTGGGGGAAATGAAAGGGGTATGAGTTCCCCATTTCATCCACATGGCGTAATCGTTCCAATGGTGACTCCTTTCAATTCAAAGTCGGAGGTGGACTATTCCGCTTTGGATAGGCTAACTGAATTTTTGATTACAAATGGAGTGCACGGGCTTATGCCGCTCGGTACATCCGGCGAATTTGCGTTGCTCTCTCAAGAAGAGCGCGTCGGTGTGATAGAACGGGTCGTGAGCAGGACTAGAAGGCGCGTACCAGTCGTAGCTGGAATTTCAGAGCCGGGCACCAGATTAGCGGCAAAGCGAGCATTCCAGGCCGAGCGGGCTGGAGCAGACGCAGTCATCGCGACTGGTCCATACTATTACAGGACGGACGATGAGGGTCTGCTCCTTCACTACCAGAGCATTTTGAACCAGACCCGTCTTCCGTTGATGGTGTACAACATACCTAGCTATGCTGGATACAACATTCCGCCCGAAGTAGTGAACAAATTGTGCGAGAAAAATCCCGGCAGGATAGCGGGAGTAAAATTCACGACGAACGACCTTGGCCTCTTTTTGGAATATCTGAGAGAGCTGAAGACCAAGACGCAGATTCTAATTGGATCTGATTCGCTCTTCTTCTCCGCCCTGGGACTGGGAGCTGCTGGAGGCGTACTCGGTTCTGCGAACGTGCTTCCTGAGGAGACAGTTTCAATCTACAATAGCTACACTAAAGGTGACTTCTCCAGAGCGGGAAACATCCAGGGAAGGATAGATGGTTTCACCTCCGCGATGGCACTCGGTACGTACCCTTCTTCGCTAAAGGAGGCGCTCAGACTGATCGGCTTGGATTGCGGGGAAGTGAGGGCTCCTCTCGTCCCGCTTCTTCCGGATCAGAAGTTGAAGATAAAGCAGTCACTTGATTGGAAAGTGAAGAAGTAAAGTGCTGAAGGATTAAGACGTCGGCGAAACTCTCCTGCAAAACTCGTTGACTGGAGACGGCATCAACCACTGGGCCAGCGTAGTGCTAATTCCCTTTTGCCAATCTGCGAGCTGCCTATGGATCTTGAGGCCTGAAATATACATAATAGATGCCTGTCGAGCGAGAAGTATCCGGTGTGTAGAAGACATGCAAAAGGCCATATTGATAATGGGTTCGAAGAGCGATCTTGAATTTGCTGAAAAGATCAGGACAGCACTTTCCTCATACTCGGTTCAATGCGAAATGCGAATTGCGTCGGCTCACAGGACACCGGAGCACCTTCTCCAAGTCCTTAGGAACTACGCCTCATCAGGAGACCAGATAGTCGCAATTACGATAGCCGGACTTTCGGATGCACTGTCAGGGGTGGTTGCCGCTCAAAGATTGTTCCCAGTTGTGGCCTGCCCGCCAGACATCGAAAAATATGAGTTTCCAAAGATCTTTTCTTCCGCCTTTACCCCTTCCGACGTACCTGTGGCGCTCGTGACTGATCCAGTAAAGGCAGCGCACTTTGTGGCGCAGATATTTGCCCTATCCGATAAGAAAGTTGCCGATTCAATTTCAAAGAAGCTTGCAGAGAAGAAAGGCCAAATATTGAACGAAGACTCTCAGCTCGTCAGTGAGTCTGGTCAAAAGTCGTAGGAGTGGTGCGTGAAATCATGTCAGTTCTTATGGAATCCAACCTTACAGGAATGACGTTACTGAAGCGGGGAAAGGTCAGAGACGTCTATGTTGACGACGGGGAGCTTTTGATCGTTGCAACAGATCGCATCTCAGCCTTCGACAGGGTCATGCCTATAGGGATCCCTGACAAGGGCGCATCGCTTACAAAGCTTTCAGAGTTCTGGTTCCTCAGAACCAGGCATATTTTCAAGAACCACTTCATTTCTCGCGTGGACAGCAGGACGCTAAGGGTAAAAAAGGCCCAGCGAATTGACATCGAATGGATCTGTAGGGCATACCTGTATGGCTCTGCTTGGCGCGCATATTCCAAAGGGGCAAGAGAAATTTCGGGAGTTGGACTGCCGAGCGGGCTCCAGCTCGCGGAAGAGCTCCCTGAAGTCATCCTCACCCCAACGACAAAGAGCGAGGAAGGCCACGATACCGAGCTCTCAAAGCAGATGGCAATTGAGCAAGGACTGGTCGACGGTGACGTGTGGAACGACCTTGAAGAGGCGACGTATGGCTTGTTTGAATACTACAAGAGGGAGGCAAGGGTCAAGGGGATAATCATACCAGACTTTAAACTGGAGTACGGAAAACTCGGCGATGAATTGATTCAGATAGACGAGCCCCCGACTCATGATTCTGCAAGGTTCTGGTCATTGTCAAGGTATCACGTGGGAGAAAAACAGGAGAAGCACTGCTTGGATAAGGAGTTTCTAAGAGACTTTCTGATGAGGAAGGGGTTCTCTGGAGATGGCGAAGTTCCAGAACTCCCAGATCTCGTCATCCAACAGATCACAAAGCGTTGTCAAGGAGCCTACGAAGTGATTTCGGGACTTCGCACGCTAGACTCACTTTCTCTTCTTAGCGTAGACGAAGTGCTCGCAGAGCTGGAAAAGAGCAAGACAAAATGAAGCTATGCGCCGAAGTTTGAGTATAGTATGAAACATGCTAGCGAATAAGCGTTGGAAGAGAAAATGGAAGTGGAGCGGGGGAAGTGACGAAGGAGAGCTCGGCCTCTGATAAGGATCAACCAGATTTCGATCTCTTCTCACCGACCGATTTTCGCTACGGTGTTCCGGAGCTGAAACGGTTTCTCTCAGAGGAAGCATACGTCGCGTACAAAGCTCGTGTGGAGGTCTCACTGGCCCGGGAGCTTGCAGCCTTTGGCGTCTGTTCACACGCTGTTGCCGAGGAGATTGCGCGAGCCGCGGAGAGTGTCACTGCTGCAGAGGTATACGCAGAGGAGGACCGTATAAAGCATGATATCCGCGCGCTCGCAAACGTCATCGCGTCGAAGGCTTCTGAAAGGGCAAAACCATACGTTCACCTAGCGGCTACATCCTACGACATTGTGGATACAGCAAATGCCGCGAGGTTTCGTGATGCGCTAGATCTTGTTGTAATTCCTGATCTCTTGAAGCTCGAGAATGCCCTTATTGAAATGACACTCGAAAATTCGGACGTTGTTCAGATTGGCCGCACGCATGGCCAGCACGCCGAGCCAATAACCTTCGGCTTTCACCTCTCCTATTACGTGAGTCGCCTGGGGAAGAGGATCCTCAGGCTAAAGGAGGCGACGAACAACCTCTCGGGCAAGTTTGCGGGAGCTGTTGGAGTATACGGGCCACTTTCCCTGATTGTAGATGATCCCGAAAAGTTCGAACAAGCCCTTCTAAATAGCCTGGGTCTTCAACCGAGCGAAGTTTCGACCCAAATAGTCCAGCCTGAGCCCGTAGTGGATCTCATGCACGCAATCGTTTCCACACTTGGAGTGATGGCCAACTTTGCAAGAGATATGCGTCACCTTCAGCGGAGCGAAATAGCAGAGGTAGCGGAGGAGTTCGGAACGGCACAGGTTGGATCCTCGACTATGCCCCACAAGAGGAATCCAATCAACTTTGAAAACGTCGAAAGCATATGGAAGAAATTTATGCCGCAAATGGTTACAGTTTACCTAGACCAGATTTCTGAGCACCAGAGGGACCTGACCAATTCCAGTTCGCAGCGCTACCTTCCAGAGTTGATTGTCGCATTCGACTATTGTGTAAGAAGGCTGACCAGGACCATCTGGGACAGCAAGAGGAATCGTCCCAGACTCGTAGTCGACAAGGAAAATATGCAACGTAATTTCGAATCAAGCAAGGCCGTGATTTCGGCCGAACCTCTATACATTCTCCTCGCCGTTTCGGGCCATCCAGACGCGCATGAGGCGGTAAGGTGTGCGGTGCAGAAATCAATTGACGAGCACAAGAGTTTCGGAGAAATTTTAGCTACGGACCGTGAGCTTTCGAGTCATCTTTCAAAAGTATCAACGGAAAGGAGGGAAATACTCTACAACTTGGAGAGGTACACAGGGATTGCTTCGAAAAAGGCAAGACGAGTGGCTCTGGAATGGAGGAAAAGACTTTCACCCGAATCCGGGTAGATGGACGTATCCTCCTTGGATGATTGAAAAACTGGTTTCCTATCTATACGTTTAGTTAGGCATTTATCTCTTTGCGTTCGCCCCTCGGGTACCGTCAAGTTAAGCCCAGTAAGATAAAGGGTTATGGCCAGAAGGACTGATCTCTCATGTTTTTGGTGATGACAAACACGGAAGACGAGTTCCTCCTAGCCA
>JAJPHP010000005.1 GCA_021325255.1 Nitrososphaerota archaeon
GCTGAGAAAGCTCGCGTCCCAGAGCGATAGGGTAGCATCAGCCATGCGTAACGCAAAGATTCCCCTCCCACCAATATCGCATTGCTAATCCAAAGATGAATAGAAGAGTCAGTCTGCGCAACCCCTACCATACAGACAACCTCAAACCCCGATTCGCTCGCCAAGTTCTTCCGAAGTCACAAGTGGGTTGTGGACAGGAGCGAGCCGCACGGCCGTGACGGCATTCTAACAAGGATACATTGCATCAATTGCGGCCTGGAGCGCGTCTCAATCCTAGCGGACATTGAAGAGAGTGCAAAGAGGGCAAGCGATTTCAGACTGAAAAATGGGAAAGCAGAATAATAGTGCAGCTGCTTTTCTCTCTACTCAGTTTTCTGCGAGCGCAGGGTCCAGCTGTTCTTGCCGTACCTTGCCTTCCACTCAGGTTTTTCACTGTGAGCGAGTATCTTCGTATTCAGATGAAAGTTGAACCCGGAGGCCGTAACACCGCGAGACCGTCCAAAACTTTTTCTCCGCAGTAGGGGCACCGACGCCAGATGCCCGACCCGTCTCTTTTGACTATGTACTCTTCGAATTCGAGTCTCCCTGTTGTTGTATTAGTTGACGATGTTGATGATGGCGAAGTTGACATATGCTTCGTTAAACCATCTTCTTCCTACTTTTCTCTGCTTGAAATTCATTCTTTCCAAAATCCAG
The DNA here is from genome assembly GCA_021325255.1 of Nitrososphaerota archaeon. Next base: position 697 of record JAJPHP010000005.1, read on the forward strand.
ATACAAGCCGGTTGTTTGCTTGGATCTGAATTCATAGTACGGATTGCTACATAGTGTAAAGACCATTTCAGAAATAGATGTTGGAAACCATTGCTTCGACTTCTGGTCTTTCCTGAGGTCTAACTGAATGCTGGAGAGCTCCTTCCCAACTTTTGAGCCGATTGGAATGACCGACCTATGGTACACTGAGCGTATGCAACCAGCAGAAACAAAAACTCTAACTTTACGATGGAGATCGGCGTCCGATTCTCAAAGCTGGGGCAGAGCGAACAGAAGATCTTTCTTTCTTCTCGAAGCTATGTCTGCTCCCAGTATCCAAGTCAAGCTATGAAAGATGCGCCCTAAAGAAGGCTAGAGTCTTCTCCCAAGCGTCCCTAGCTGCTTCGGGCCGGTAAGAGATGGGACTCTGGTCGTTGAAGAAGGCATGCGGACAGCCAGGGTAGGAAAGGAGTCGCGCGTCCTTCCCCATTCTCCTCAACTTTTCTTCGAGGTCACGCGCTTGCTCGGGCTTCACAGATCTATCCTGATCTCCATAAATCAACAAAAGCGGTGTGCTGATTCGCTTGAGCTTTTCGTCGTTCGGGAGGCGGCTCGCGTAGTAGATTGCCCCCGCTGCGACGTATTTTGACCCACAGACGAAATTGAAAGCATGGGTACCTCCGAAGCAAAAGCCTGTAATCACAATCTTGCTGTCTTGGACGAGTCCTGACCCTCGAAGGTGGTCAAGAGACGATCCGATCATCTTCTCCGAGGCGTCCACGCTTACGCTCGAAGAGAGTTCCATTGCCTTGTCACTGCTCGTTGCATACACGCCGTTGAACAGATCTGGCGCGAGAGCCACGTAGCCCTCCCGTGCGTACCTATCGGCGACGTCCTTGATGTGTGGCACAAGCCCCCACCACTCATGTATGATGATAATTCCTGGACGCTTTCCCGTTCCATTGCCGGCCTGATGACTCAGGTAGGCTGGAATTTGTCTACCCTCGCTCTCAAATGTGATCATGCTGCTCTTGGATGACATGCGCTTTCTTCCGATCAACCTCGCTCTGTACTAACGAAAGCGAATTGGAAATCATCTTCGCTTTAAGCTTGTTTTTCAGCTAGTGCCGACGACGCTAGAATTTCAAGCTAGAATGTTTCGGATTGTCGAAGAAACAAAACTTCCATCTTTTTGAGCCTATCCGAGGAAGAAGAACAAAGGGCGTAAGTGTTGAAGTGATATCTCAAGAAAGACCTATTTCCTGTGATAGAAAACAACTAGGAGAAGATATACAACAAATCTTGCCGTTACTACTACTGCTGCTGGTCTGAGCGAAGAAAAAGGGACGATGCAAAAATAATTAAAAAAGGATGGAGGCGATGGCGACAGCATCAGCGAAGAATTGCAGAAGGGGACAGACAAATTCTCTGTCACGCTTATACTTGTCAGCCGAATCTTCCGCAACTTCGCGGCTGGCCTCATCAACATAGTCTTTCCATACATAGTCCTAACTGTCCTAAACCAGGGAAGTTTCACGCTTGGGCTGATCTACACCGCAGCTCTGATTAGCACGGCCCTGCTTGGTCTTGCGATCGGGTTCGCGACGGACGCCTCGCCAAAGTTGACTTTTGTAACTGCGCTGGCCACGCTCCCGATATCGACTCTTCTGCTCTTCGTCTTCTCCGATAGTCTGCTGGCGGCTTATGTTGCCGCCGTAGTCGGCGGATTCTCTGCGAGTGGATCCTTGGCAAGCGGCGGAGTTGGCGGCTTCATCCAGCCGATCCAGAGTACTATCACAGCGGGCATTACAAGCAGAAGGGATAGGACATTCTACTACGGGCTTCTCAGTTTCCTCACAGGAGTAAGTTCAGCAGCAGGGGCGCTGGTCGCGGGCCTGCCCTCTATAAACGACGTCATGCTGCTGGCAACAATCACAAGCTCTGCTTCGGTGATTCCCGCGTTGTTCGTAAGGATTCGCCAGGGCAGAAGCTCAAGGACCGAGGGCAATGCAAAGTCAGGAGGAGATTCCCCGAGAGGGACTGACGCAGCAAATCCATCTCAAGAAGAGAATACAGGCGACGCGACTCATTCCCATCGCCGTTTCGGGCTGAAGAGCGCGAACATCATTGGCAAGTTTGGCCTGACCGGGATGATCAACGGCTTTGCAACCGGACTGATATTCCCATTCCTGATTCCTTTCTTCATCACCTACTATGGGTTAGCAAGGTCCGAGATGGGAGAGTTCGCATTCATATCTGGACTAATCGGCGCCTTCGCTCTTTTGCTCGGACCAAGGCTCGAGCACGAGTTGGGTTTTCTCAAAGGCGTGGTCGTGACGCGCGGGGCGACGGCGGTTCTCTCACTGATCTTCCCGTTCGTGCCACTGCTCCCCGTCTCTCTTGCAATCTACTTCATCCTGCCGCCGCTTCGCGTTGTGGCATTCCCAGTTGTCCAGACCGCGATGACCGACATGGTTCCAAGGGAAGAGCTTGGAAGAGCGTTCGGGATAAATCAAGGAGCTAGAATCGGCGTTGCCTCTCTTGGAACTTCATTTGCAGGATACGAGTTCGACCAATCCTCATACGGGGTCCCCTTTGTGGCTTATGCGGCCGTGATGGCTGCTAACCTTTACCTGTACGTTCGCTTCTTCTCCGGCTACAGGGATCCGATGAGGCGCAAGAGAGAATAGGAGCGTAATCGTAGTCTGCATCCGAATTCGAGGTTTACGGGTTTCGCAGGAGTATTCTCTTCATTTCGAACTTGTAGTATTCTGGATGATGACTTGCTCTTTCGTTTGGATCGCAGCTTCCTCGCGTGTCCATTGATGAGGTAGAAGTGGGGAAAAGGATGGCGTCTTGCCGTAAGCTTGTATATTGGGCCTGCGCAATCTATCTGCGGGAAAGCGAGAGTTGCAATTTACAATATCTGAGCTGCTCGGAGAACTCGCGAAGTTAAAGGTTCACGACCTCTCTCGACCATTGTACGACAGCATCCAGTTCACCATGCTGATCTGCCTTGTGGTCAATTCTGTGAGTGCTATAAACGAGCTGACTAATTCTAAAACAACATCAAGATGAGATGTCTGCAAAAGAGAATCACAATGAGCCAATTTGCGAGTAATGTCTGTTTACTGTGGCAAAGTAACAAGGCGTAAATAATGGAAAACCTCGCGAACAACGAATCGACTGCGAATAATTGCAATCTCGCTTACATTGCGGATGATCATCTTAAAGAAGCAAATGTTTCAGTGCAGATGAAATTGATGGCTTCTTACTTCCTTCGAGGGCATTTCTGGACCGATTCCAGCAGCTCCGCCGCCTTTCATGAAAATATTGTATGCCTTCGTAGTTTTTAGGCGGAAGGAAGATCCGGTGGTAGTCAAAAGAAATGGTGCATAACATAGATCCTATCTATCTCCTGGTCTCAATCACTGTAATCGCCTTCAGTTTCGGCCCAGTCCTCTATTGGTACTTTAAGAAGAAGGCCTTCACCAGATGGATTCTCCTTTACTCCTTCATTGCCTATTTTGGGGCAATCGCGCTGAAATACATCGTACAAATTCCGACCATTGCCCCGTTTAGGGACGCTGTAGGGGGAAATCCAGCCGCGCTCGGCGCTTACTATGGTTTGCAGACGGTCATCTTTGAGATCGGGGGCGCGTATCTCGTGGCGCGTTACGGTGTAAGGCGTGGTCAGTTGCATGCTCGAGATGCAGAAGGGTACGGCCTGGGCTTGGGTCTATGGGAAAATGGCGTCTATCTTGGGATTGTTTCCCTCATAAATCTCGTTTCATACTACGCCATACTTTCCTCCGGACCTAGCTCGCTGTCACAGCTAGTATACAACGCACTGATAAAATCGAGCCCTGACCTTTTTCTTCCCCCTGCACAAGCTCTGTCGAGCGTCGGATTCGGAATTCTAGAAAGATTCTCCTCCCTCCTCGCCCATTTTTCATGGGGCTACCTCGCTGTCATGGCCATTGTTTTTCGTAGAAGGCTCTTTCTTGCCCTAGCGCTGCCGTTGGGCTTGATTGATTTCTTGGTTCCGTTTGCTGGTATTTTAGGTGTTCCCCTTTTCGAACTCATCATTTTTGTGATCTCTTTCTCTTTTCTAATCATTGCATTGTTTGTGACCCGTAAGGTACGCAAACAGGCACTTGCATCGATCTCTTCCACAAATCCCATAACGGAGCCTTTGAGACAAGGAGAGCAACCACAATCATCTTCCGTGAATACCGCGACTGATAACTCTCCAAAATCTCTCGTATACATGAACTTCAGGAGGTCGATCAGCTACGGGAAGGTATACTTCATAATGGGAATAGTACTTTCGGCAATATTCAGCGCCACCATAGCCGCAAGCATTCAGAGCGCGGCGACTAGTTCGCCTCAAGTCAATCCTTCGATCGTTTCGCAGATACCGGCCCTCTCTATTCCACTCGGCGCTTTAATCGGCTCACTTGGTGGATTGATGATCTTCGCGAGTGACAAGGCAAAGGGGGTCTACGAGTACTTGATCGCATATGGAGTGAACGTCTCGAGCATTTTCTGGTCCATAGTACTGGCCACGACGGGGCTCGTATCGATAATCCTCGTAATTTCTGTCTCGATGGTCGTTGGAGTATTAGTTGCCCTGGGTGTCCCAATAACCTACTCGTTTATCGAACTTTTGATCTTCTACGTAATTCCGATGAGTTATACCAGCACGATGTTCATGAGTATGGCTGGCATGATCTGGACATCCCTCACGACTAGAAGAGCGGGGCTCAACAGTCCAGTGGGTGCTGCACCAATTCTGGGAATCGTGCCGATGCTCGTTGTCGTATTTCTTTCGAGCAAAGTGGGCCCAGGCAACTTCATTCTTCTCGCTGGATCTGTATCAATCGCTCTTCTTATCTCAGTCGGATCTATGGTTGCGGTGTCGGGAAGGAAAATGGTAAGGGAGAGGTTTCTTTCAAATGCTTAGCAATTCAATTTCAGAATTTGTTGATTGTCGCGGAGCAAAGCTTGTTTCATGACTACCACGGACTTGTCGAACAGTCCTCGCCCGCCGGATGTAGAGATTGGACCCTCTGGATCTTCAATCTTAGTGGAGCAACTTGTTTCAGGCTATTATGGAAAGAAGGTAATCGACGGAATTTCTTTCTCGATAAATAAACCTGGAATATATGTCGTGCTAGGATCCAACGGCGCGGGCAAGACAACTCTATTCCGAACTCTCGCAGGAATCTTGAAACCGTACTCTGGCAAAGTTGAGATAAACGGCTTGTCGAGCGAATCCCAGGGAGCAAGGCAGCAGCTTGACTACCTGACACACATCGATGGCATCCCTGACGGAATGCGAGTCGTAGATGCGCTGAGGTTCTACGCAAACGTGGAGAGGGCGAGTGAGAGCGACGTAAACAGAGTCATTACTTTGCTCGGGCTCGAAGAACTAAAGCTCAGATACTTTTCGCAGCTCAGTCAGGGACAGAAGAAGAGAGTGTCCATCGCGAGAATCTTTCTGCTGGAGAAGAGCATCTATCTGTTGGATGAGCCGACGAGCAACCTCGACCCGAAGGTGTCCCGTGAGATAAGAGAACTGATCCTGGACTTGAGCAAGAACAAGATAGTCCTCTACTCATCTCACAATCTCTACGAGGCAAGGGAGATCGGAAACGAGGTACTGGCCATCAGCAAAGGTAAGCTCGCCATGTTCGGTAAGATCGATGAGATTAAGACTCAAAAGTACGTCGTTGGGATAAGGGCGTTCGACGCTGATCAAATATTGAAAGCATACAAGAAGGAAGGCGATTACTACCTCCTCGAGCTGAGCGGACCCGAGGAGGTTCCGAAAATTATTGCCGAACTCGTCGCGAAAGGTGTAAAAATACGCGAGGTCAAGGAGATGCAGAATCCTCTAGAGGAGCTCTTCTCGTAACAGCTCACGAACTCTGTTGCTAGGCTTGAGGGATTATACAACATGCCGTTACCCGTTGGATTGTATGTGGCAATCGGTGCTCTTCTAGTCATCATCGCCGTTTTTCTCGTGGGAATGAGAGGGCGCGGCAGACTCATCGAGTGCCCGGAGTGTGGAGAGAGATTTAGGCGGCCTGCATTTGCACAGAAACATAGTGGCTTTGGTATTTCTATGCCAGGGCTCGGAGACTACGTTTGCCCAAAGTGCAACTACAAGGCGACCACTTCTAGTTTCCGATACGTTGGAGAGGAAGAAGGGAAGGACACTGTAGGCGCAAAGGGTTCGGGCGAGGGTAAAGAGAAGACTGAGTAAGTATGCCATCATGCCATTTCAAATGAGTATCAGATAGCTCTTATTTAGTGCTCTATTGGATATTCGCTTGCGCAAAGGACAATCTCTGTTATGGCGTTTTCAATGAGTGTCCGCCATTCTCGTCTTCCTGCTACGCTTCATGACATCGAGTCGCGCATCGACCAGCGAACCATAGTGATTACACACACGACCGCAGTTGGTAGCATTATTTTATAGTCAGACTCCTCATTGCAGACGATGCAGCGCACGCGAATTGCGTGCATGTGAGTGCTGCTGTTTGCTTCATTCCTCGCCAAATTGCCTGCTTACAATTTCGGACAGGTCAATCCATTACAAAGAGAAACAAGATTTCAACTCGAGACGACAATCTTCCAGTATGAATCCTTGCGCTTTATCTACAGCCCGAGCGGCCTTCCAGTAATCTTCCTGTGTGCCACAGCCGCAATCACGGTTGCCATCGTGGCCATTTACGGGCACAAGAACCTAGTTAGAGCAAAGAAGAAGAAGTGATTTGAGCGGTGTTCATTCTCTTTTCACTACTCACCTTATTCCCAGAGCATCCTTCAGATCCATGGCGTGGTCCTGTTCGTGCACAATTATATCGCGCAAGACCTGCGAAACAGCAAATTTACCCGCACGCTCTGCCTGCTTTATCCTCCCGGAAAAGTTCCCTATTGTCTTCTCCTCGGCCCGCAGATCGATTTGGAGCATCTCCTTCGGGTTGTCGGAGGTCTGGCGCTCAAACGGCTCCGTGCTCGGCTCCCCGCCGAGGTAATCGATCTCCCTTGCGACAAGCAATGCGTGCTGAAGTTCTTGGGAAGCGTGCTGTCTCAGTTGTTCGGCAATGTCAGTGTACTGCGCCCCTTCAACGTCGCACTGAACACGACGTACTTTATTATAGTCTTGTACTCCCCGCCAAGGTCCTGGTCCAACCCCTCGATCAGTTCCTCGTTGGACGGAGCTCCTGCCGGCTCGCTTGGCTTAGGTCTTACTGATTGTTCTGTTGTCAATACGAAAGGAAAAAAGCCTCTCCGATAGTCTCGTTTGCGGTACCTGGCGTTAGACTCGCACGCGAGTCAGATTCAGGTAGCGCTGGAGAACTTGTCTTTATACTGCAACTATAGTAAAAAGTGAGTGCCGTTCGCAGTGTGCCTAACCAAACGTTACGATTGAACTATTTTTCACGAAGTACGCCCTTTCAAACCGATGCGGAGGAGGAATCGGATTACATGACAGCTCTGATAAGACTCTTCTTGCTGAAAGTTACTAATCATCTTATGAAATTTCAAAAAGGGCAAAGATTCCGTCGTATCTCTTTCCTTTGTTTTTTCAACTTAGCTAGAGACCCGGAATAACTTCCTTCAAAATTGAAATAAATTCCTGATCGGTGAGTATTCGTTTCTTTTCCTCTGAAGTCGCTTTGACTCTCTCCAAGACTTTGTCGATCTTGTCATCAGGCACCGAGATGTTGAGCTTCTTTGCCTTGAAGGTGATTGAATCTCTTCCACTCTTCTTTCCCAAAACAACGTTGACGTTACCCTCATGGCCGGCGAAAGATGGGAGGAAAGGGAACATTTCAAGCGGCATGTTCAATTCTTCAAGCCGCGACCACCAACCTGCAATAATGCCCGACTCCGTAGTAAACAAATTATCTCCGGTTATCGGCTTCTGCGGTGGCATTTTTATGAGAGAGAGTTCTTGAACAAGTTTAGAAAGAGGCCTTAGCTTATCGTATTTGATATTTGATCCAACGCCGTAGAGCAGCTTCAGGGCCATCGCGACCTCCTCAGTCGAAGCGTTTCCAGATCTTTCGCCGATTCCATTAACTGTTGTATGAACAGTATCCACACCCTCCATCACCGCTGCAATCGTGTTAGCGACAGCCAGTCCGAAATCGTTGTGCACGTGAATCTCAAGCGGCCTCCTCACACCTAGCTTTTCCTTTACTTTTCTGACAAAGAAAGATATTGCGTGAGGAGACGCAACTCCAAACGTGTCAACCAAAGTTAGAGCATCCATGTATCCCTCTGTCGCCACGGCATTCACAAGTCGCCAGAAGATATCAAACGAAGCGCGCGTCGAATCAATTGTGAAGAACGTGACCGGCAACCCATGCTCATGCGCATACTCTGTTGCCTCTATCGATGCTCTGAGAGCTCTCTCCTCGCTCCAGCCGTATCCATATTTTATCAGGTGGTCACTCGAAGGCACTTCCATCATAATGCCGTCTGCGTCGCACTTTAGTGCCAGGTCCACGTCACTCTTGATACAGCGGGCAAAAGTGTAGATTTTGCTTGTGAGTCCCAGATGGGTAATCTTCGTAATCGCCTCCATGTCCTGCTTGGAGACGCTCGGCATCCCGGCCTCGATCCTGTCCACTCCAGCTTCATCGAGCTTTTGGGCGATTCTAATTTTTTCGTCTTTGCGGAAGATTATATTGGCCTGCTGTTCCCCGTCCCTCAAAGTAATATCGTGAAACCTGACCGTGGGGGCAAGGTCCCTGAATTGACTGCGTACTTCTTCAGAGTAATTATAGAAACTCACAAAGTAGTTCTCTGTTCTGTAATCTTGCTTTTGATACGATGGTTGCTGCAGCAAAGGTTTGATTTCGCGACTTGACCCTCGTCAATTCGTCCAAACTCTTATTCTTTTTTCCACAGGGAAGTGAAACAGAAAGTCTCCGCTGCATTTCCTGGAAAACATACAGCTCGATCGACGTTTCCTAAACGCTACCTGCAATAGTAGAGAGAATAAGGCGAGGGTAACCGCCTTACACGAGTGTTTTTTTCTCCTACCGCAACGATTCTCGTTCCATCAATTCTGTTCAAGGCTTCGAGAAAGTGTCGATGGTTAGACTTTCTTTTATTACGGTGTGAGGGATTGTAGTGTTCGTATTTCTCACCCCAGGTATCTTCGAGATCTCATAAAGAAGTTGCTTGGCCGATGTTTTGTCGCTTCGTCTTGCAATAAGCAGAATGTCTGAAGTTCCAAACATGAGATATACCGACATCACACCTGCGAGCTTCGCAATTGCGTTAGCAATTTTTTCTTGGTCCAGCCCCTTGTGGTTGCAAACTACTCTTGAAACAAGCAGATAATCCGTGCACAGAAGATCCGTGAAGCAGGACTGGACGTTCTGATTGTTTCGGCCCCCGAGAATGTCTTCTAGTCTCCGATGTCCCATTTAGCTTTACCAGCGCGAACAAGCTGCTATTCTGCTCGAGACGGGCATCTCCAATCATGTGCATCGTGCCGGGAGAAGGCGAACCTTCTCTTGTCCTGTCCGCTGCGGCGTTGGACGTGACCAAGAAACACACGTGGATCAAAGATCTTCGGTTGTATGCGACTGGAACATACATATGGAGAAAGGAAAAGGTGGAGCTCGCAGGAGCGACATTCCTTGAGGCTATTACTAAAGCCTCTCCGAAAAAGTTTCGGGCAAGAGTTCTCCCCGAATAGGCATCGAAAACAATGACTTGGCCTTCCAGAATTATCATGGGTTGAAGAATTCATTCAAAACCGCTGAATTCGAAAATGCACTGGATCTGATATTGCTGACTCGCAAGATAAAGAACGCCGAAGAGATCAGGAGATTTGAAGAATCAAATCGGATAATTTGCAGGGTGATGAAAAAGATAGAGTCAGCGTGCAAGGATCGCCCCACCGAGCTTGAGCTTGACATTCTCTTGAAATCGCGACTACTGAAGGAAGGCGCCGAATCTTGGCAGCAGACAACGATTGCAGCCGACCCAGTTAACGGCCCAGACATCTACAACCAGCCCATTCCCAGGCGAAGGCTGAAGCCGGGTGACCTGATCAGATTAGACATTGGATCTGTCTACAAGGGATATACGGCGGATATCTCCCGGACTTTTGCAGTAGAGAGGGTCCATCCCAGAGCGGCGAAGACATACAAGGTCTTGAAGGATGCATTCGTCAAGTACTTGGATGCTATCGGGCCGGGGAGGAAGGCCTCGGAAATCAACATAGGGGTCGTTACCTACGTCAGAGAGAACCTCGACAAAGAGTACTACAGGGGGAACGTCGGGCACGGAACAGGCGTAGAGCTTTATGACAAGCCGCTACTCGGACCAGACGACCACACCTTGCTGCACGAAGGAATGACTCTTTCATACGAAGTGCCTTACCACATTTCCGGGCTCGGTGGTCTCAATCTGGAGGATAGCATTGTGATAACCCGCCGCGGCAAGAAAGTCGTATCAGAGTATGACAGAGATATCGTGATAGTATGAAAGCAGCGATTGTCATCCATGGGGGAGCGATTAACCCCGATTCAGGGGAGTTCGCTCAAGGAGTTTCGAAAACAGCCAGAGAAGGAATGGAAGTACTCGCAAGTGGTGGAAACTCAACCGACGCGGTGACCGAGGCAATTGGGCTCTTGGAGCAAAATCCGATATTCAATGCCGGAGTCGGCGCGTGGCCCAATCTCGATGGAGAGGTCGAGCTGGACGCGATAATCATGGAGGGCAAGAACCTGAGGGCTGGAGCCGTCGCCGCCGCGTAGAACCTAAAGAGCCCCATCGCCGTAGCGCGAAAGGTGATGGAGGAGACAGATCATATTCTTCTTGCGGGGCGAGGGGCTGAGAATTTCGCCAAAGTTTTCAATCTGTACGAGAAACACGAGATTCCAGAGGCAAGACTCAGGGAATGGAATTTACTGAAGAAAAAACTGCAGTCAGGAGAGCCTATCCCCATGCTCGAATATTGGAAGAAAATCAAAAAGTGGGCAGTTCAGGGGGATACCGTTGGAGCCGTCGCCATAGATCGCGAGGGCCTCATCAGCGCGGCTACATCTTCCGGGGCTTTCCGATGAAATTGCCTGGACGAGTAGGGGATGTTCCGATAATCGGGTGCTCGACATTCGCGGACAACGAGGCAGGCGGCGTCTCGATTACGGGTCATGGTGAAGTCGTGATGACCAACGCCCTAGCCAAATCTTGCGTCGACCTTATGCGCAGAGGAATCTCAGCCCAGATGGCCCTTGAATCAATGGGTGAACTGATCAATAACAAGACGAACGGCAGAATAATTCTCTGCATAATCGGGATAGATAAGAAGGGAAGAGCCGGTCTAGTCCGCAATATAGATGCGACTCCTCACGCGCTATTTGACGAATCGATGGAAGCACCCAAGATCCAGTTCGCAAAGAAAGTGCTCCTGAGCTAGGATGCACGGAAGTAACAAATCTGAGGGAGAAATATTCGTACATCGTTTGAATTGTGCAGGAGCGAAGTTATTCCAGAAGGAATCCTCGCAAGTTCCGGCATCGTGGTCTGGCTGCGCTTAAAGGAGCGCTTTTCCCTGGCGGCGTGTAACTCTTACTCGGGGCAAACCCCCCATTCTCGTCAGGAATGAGTCTTTGATCTTCTTTTGGGCTCTGATGTTGGTTTATTTACACATTTTTTGGATCGTCTCAAAGGTCTTGAGACCCCTGCCAAGAAGGATTCAACGTTTACCTGACGGACTCTGTATCCGTCCCATTAAGGGCGGATTTCGGCAGAAATCTTGGCCTAGGACTTAAAAACACTGAAGCTCCGAACTAGTATTGTGCTAACTTTTCATGTCTGAGCAGACATTATTGGTGGGAAAGATCAAGAATGGCATAGTGATCGATCATATTGCGCCAGGTAAGGGCTTAACCATCTTAAAGTTGTTTGATGCAGAATCTGACGCCAAAATGGTGATCGCAACGAATGTTCCTAGTACGAGCTTAGGAAAGAAGGACCTCATCAAGATCGAAGGCAACTACCTCACCTCGACGCAAATAGACATCTTGGGTTTGATATCTCCCAATGCTACCGTCAACCTGATCAAGGATTATGTTGTGAGCGAGAAGAAAAAAGTAAAACCGCCGGCCGAGATACCGCACCTTCTCGATTGTAAGAACCCAAAATGTGCGTCCAGGGGCCTTCTCAGCAGGTTCAGAGTACTCCTGACAGAGCCCATCGAGAACAGCTATTTTGAATGCATGAGTTGTGGCCACAGAATATTCTACGAAGAAGCAATTGAGGAGATTCTAAAAAAGATCTCAACTGGCGTTCTGATATCGCTGGACAGTATTCAGAGAGAATTGTTGGATTTGCTGATCAAAAAGGGAGGAATAAGACTGAATCAATCATTCAAACTCAAGAGCGGGCGCGTTAGTCCCTACTTTGTGAATTTCGGCGCCCTGACCGATGGCGAATCCCTTTCCAAGTTGCGATGGATATTGGGCGGATTCACATGGTTTCTACTGAATAGTCACGCAATAAAGGACTTTGAATTTGTATTCGGCCCGGCGTATAAGGGGATAAACTTGGCGACGCTGACCTGCGAAGGGCTCACCGAATTCGTGGGGTTGAACAAGCGGTACCTGTATGACAGGAAGGAGTCTAAACTCTACGGCGACGTGAAGATGGATAGTGAGATCGTAGGGCAAGAATACTACAGGCCCGGACAGAAAATCATGGTAGTCGACGACACGATCAGTACGGGCGAGACGAAACTTGAATCAATCCAAAAACTCTCCAAGCTCAAGGATAGGGAGATCGTGGGCATTGTTGTGTGTGTAGATCGAGAAGAATCCTCGCTACATGGAAAGAGTGCAATCGAAGAGGTTAGAGAAGCCCTGGGTGTGCAGGTTTTTCCGATTCTGACCGCCAGTGTGATTTATGATTTGGTAAAGGGAATTCTCAGCGAAGAAGAAAGATCTGCTTGGATCGAGTACTACAACAAATACGGAGCAGTGCGTCTAAAGTAATCCATCGCTCATGTATGGTGCGCTACATGCCCTTTTCAAAAAGACCAGTTGGAGCCGATGGATTAATTTCAGTTTGCTAGTTCACTTTGATCCAAAGGCACCACATGCGGTCTTTTAGGTCATCTCTCCAGCGATGTTTGTGAGCATCAACTTTTTGACTTCATTTTGTGGCAGGCACCACATCATCTTCACCAACGCGACTTCCGGAAGCATGTCTCGCACGGGTATGATATTTGAAATTGACAGAATGTCCCGATCCATGGCATACATTCCGAGTTTTTCACCGCCATACAGGCATTGGGTGGTGAGCGCTGTTGGTCTCCCAAACCTTTCGATTACCTCGGGGAATCCGTCGTCAACACGAAAGTGACCTATGCCTGACCCTTCGAGGACTGCTCCCGCGCATGGATTCAGGAATCTATCGAGCTGCTCATTTGTTAGAGCAGGATGAACTTTGATCAAGGACACGTTTCGATTAAGTGAAGTTCTGACCTCGAGACGCGCGTCGTCAGACCGCTTGACCCTCCAGTCAACGAGTTCTATTTTATCACCCAAACAATAGCCGAGAGGTTCGCGGTTTATACTAGCAAATGCCTGTCTTTCGTGAGAGTTGATTTTCTTGGCGCGTGTTCCACGAATGATGACCTTGCTTTTCTCCGCGGAGGAGAACAAGACGCACACTTCTGCCAAATCAGCAAAAGCTGCGACCATTACAGCTGAATTCAGGTTGCTGACACCATCCGTCTGTGGGTCCCCCATGGGAATCATAGATCCCGTCATCACGACTGGTACCGGCAGACCAGCAAGCATGAAACTCAGCGCCGCAGCTGTATATTGCATTGTGTCCGTTCCGTGGAGCAGTACTATTCTATCCACGTTTGATTTGATCGAACTTTCGACGACTCTCGCGATCTTAATCCAGTCCTCAGGAATCATGTTTGCACTTCCTTTGCTGAGAACCTCCTTCACTTCGTACTTGACTCCGTCGATGTTTAGGGACGGAAAGACCTCTTCGACTTTGGCGATATCAGCCAAGCCAGATGAGTTCGGAAGGTATCGCGTCATGATCGTTCCCCCCGTGGTCAAGATGTGAACAAGTTTCGTGGCTCCCAAATTCTAGAGTGCGCAGATCGGATTGCGAATTCTTGCCCCCATGTTTAAACATTGACAGAAAGATTAGTGTGAATCGTTCGCTTTACACTTTCATTTCGTTGATTATTGAGGATGAAGTTACATGGTATTGCGAGGCGCAGCTGAATGAACGCCAGTACGGAACACTCCAGGAATAAATTTCGGACTGGATAGACTTAGATTCACTCTGTTTACTAACAAATCATGCTTATTATATTCTGAATTCAGCAGGTCTTTGTTTGGAATGCAAGATTTCGATGTCATCGTTGTGGGCGGAGGCAATGCCGGTTTGTGCGCCGCCATCGAGGCGAAAGAGCATACCAACAGAGTTCTGATGATAGAGAGATCTCCAGCAGAGTTCAGAGGAGGCAACTCGAAATATACAAGGGACGTCCGATGCGCGCACGAGAAACCCGATGAATATGCCCTCGGCGAATATAGTGAGGAAGAATTCATGGAAGATCTTCTGAAGGTTACGCGAGGAGAGACCGACGGGGAACTCGCCCGGCTCGTGATCCGCGAATCGGTTCTCTTTCCTGATTGGATGGAGAAGCAGGCGTAAAGTGGCAAAAACCGATTAGCGGGACCCTCCACCTGTCAAGAACCAACAGATTCTTCCTCGGCGGGGGAAAGGCGTTGATCAATACCTATTACGCGCGAGCCGAGAAATTGGGAATCAAGGTGATGTATGACGCCAAGGTTGACGGTTTGGAAGTTGAAGACGGTTTATTCAAGGGCGCAGAAATTGTCACCAACGATCACAAAGACAAGGTCTCGGGCAGGTCAATCGTCATAGCCTCAGGTGGATTTGAGGCAAACATCAACTGGCTGAAAGAGTATTGGGGCGACGCTGCAAACAACTTCATAATTCGTGGTTCGCGATTTAATGACGGAAGAGTATTGAAAATGCTGATGCAATTGGGAGCGAAAACCACGGGAGACCCCCGCGAGATGCACGCGGTGGCGGTCGACGCCAGGTCTCCAGTGTTTGACTGTGGAATCATCAGCAGAATGGATTCGCTTCCCCTAGGCATTGTGGTCAACAAACTGGGCAGAAGGTTCTACGATGAGGGCGAGGACCTGTGGCCGAAGAGATACGCAATTTGGGGTAAGTTGATAGCAGAACAGCCAGATCAAATCGCTTATTCCATCATTGACTGTAAAGTCCTGGGCAAGTTTCTTCCTCCCCTGTTCGACGCGCTAAAATCAGATACGATTCAAGGTCTTGCAAAGCTCCTCGATGTGGACAGAGCTACGTTTGCGGAAACTGTATCTGCGTTTAACTCGCATGTGTCAAGCAATTCTTCATCCTTCAACCCGCGAATATTGGATGAGTGCAAAACAACAGGTCTAGAACCGCCTAAATCTCATTGGGCCATTCCGCTGGACGCCCCGCCTTTCCTTGCTTAGCCGTTGAAACCAGGAGTAACGTTCACCTACCTGGGAGTCAAGGTGAATTCGGAGGCGAGGATCTTCTCCGGTGACGGTAAACCATACCGAAACATTTTCGCGGCGGGAGAGGTAATGGCCGGAAACATACTTACTAGAGGCTACCTGGCTGGGTTTGGACTCACCATTGGTACTGCCTTTGGAAGAATCGCTGGAAGAGAGGCGAGTCGAGTAAAAACTGCCTGATATTTTCGATGAAGCCAGCAGACAATTCAACATCTGCAACTCCTGCAGATATTGCGAGGGCTTTTGTGCGGTGTGGCCCGCAATGGAGAGGAAGACCTCTTTCGATAAATCGGAGGTCACGTATCTAGCGAATCTGTGTCACGATTGCAGAGATTGCTACTACGCCTGCCCTTACATACCGCCTCACGAGTTCAACATCAACATTCCGAAGGTCCTGAGCGAAGTCAGGCTGAAAAGTTACGAGGAAAACACTCAGCCAAAGTTCCTTTCAAAGATATTTGAAGTGCAGCAGCGGTTCTCCACCATAGCGACGTTGCTTTCTATCCTTCTGACATTTTCAGTTGCGCTCTTGGTTAGCGGTGAGCCAGCCTTCGTGGCACCACATGTTGAGCCGGGATCATTCTACGATATTTTCCCGTATCTCTTGATAATTGTTGCAGGCGCCATCGTCGGGGCATACGTGGTTGCCTTGTTTGTGAAGGGAGTCATCAGTTATTGCGTCAGCCTTCGCGGTTCTTTTAGGCATTTTCTAAACTTTAGAGCCAACTTGCTCGCCATGGAGGATTCGCTCGGCCACAGGTGGTTCAGAGGAGGGGGAGCGGGCTGCACTCATCAGAGTTCAGAGCCCTCGCATTCTTTTCTCTTGCAGCACGCGCTTATCATCTACGGGTTTCTCTCAGCTCTTGCGTCAACAATCTCCGCAGGCATATCGCAAGATGTCTTCGGTCTTATGCCCCCATATCCACTACTCAGTGTTCCAGTCATCCTTGCCACTTCAGGTGGACTTGCCTTGATTGTTGGTGTCGGGACTACTCTTTACCAAAAGAGACGCACTGTCAAAGAATCGTCCTTTGAGGGAATGACGAGACTGGACTATTCCTTCCTGTCCATTCTCGGCTTGGTAGCGCTGACCGGAATGCTGACTCTTGTCTTGAGAGACACTGCATACATGGGAACAATATTCGCTCTTCACCTCGGGCTTGTTCTCTCTCTTTTCATAACGGCCCCGTATGGAAAATTCGTTCACTTTCTCTACAGATACATATCGCTTGTCAATAATAGGTTGGATGAGCTTACGGCGTCGCCTGCGTAGAGAATCTACTTTCACTGATTGTTGCATTGAAATACGAGCTTTGATCGAATAATATGTGATGAATGAATTCGTCCATCCAAGCTTCGAAGCAGTCATGGAAGCCCATTCTAGGATAATCAAAAGAACTGGCGGCGAAGCTGGGATGGTCAGTGACTCCAACCTGAAGTACATTTTGGAGACAGTCCGTGACAATGATGAAGAGCTCAATACCGAATTAGAGGTAGTCAAGAAAAAGCGGCCTATCTGATGTATAACATGGTTGTGTCTCACTCGTTCCTTAACGGAAACGAAAGATCAGCTTATGAAGTCACAAAACGATTTTTGGAATTGAACAATTGGATATTCGATCCAGAGTAGGAAGAAACATTTGAAGAATTGGTGTTGCTTGGTGCTGGAAGAGTTCGCCGGAACCATTTTGAAGATTGGGGAGGAAGCCATTTAAGGAAAAGTGGGAGTTCGAGCTGACCTTGCAGAAACAAGCACAAAATCAAAAGAGTTCCTGCGGTTTGTAGATCGAGGAATAGAAGAGGACAAGCGACTATTGAAGAAGCTTGCCAAGGCCTAGCTCTAATTTTTTGCAAGGACTCTTCATTTTCTATTCGTGCACTAGTACTTCCACAGTCGTAGCGTTGACAATGTTCGTGAGATTTCCTTTTCCTGTCTCAGATTGCCGCAACGCTCCGTGACCGACTGGGCGCCACCGTCAGCCTGTCGTGATAAGAATCTTCGTGGCATCTGCTGCAGTCGTTCCAAATAAACAGAATTGCCCTAGCCATAAGCGAACTGCTTCCAAACGGCCAATCAATATGGTAAGCCTGGCTATTTTTGCAGGCATGTCCAGCAGTGTAGGCGCATTTGGCGAGAGCCTCTTTCGCAGGCAGTTGTTGCCAGTTCCTCGTCGGGACCGCTACCCGTGCCTTCCTGAAATCCGGATCATTCGGGTTGCACCGTACGAGACAAGCACAATACCCACCGCAAAAATTCCTGAGAATACATCAATGGCGATATTTGATAGCCCCACATTCGAGAACACCAAGTAGATTAGAACGGTCAAACCTATTCCAATTAGAGGCAGGCCGAAGAAGACGTAAAACAAGGCGTACTTTCTCTGAGTGCGAAGGCCACGTCCGACCGATTTTGAATCAATTCTAACCTGATTTTCTTCTGGAATTTTTTCGAGAAGCCAATCATACAGAAAAAAAGTAGTCTGTTCTGTTCTTCTTTTGATCGTAATAGTACTTTCTCGCCATGATTCATGAAGGGTAGGAAAAGCACCTTTAGAATCGAGCGAAACAGTATTTGGCTGGCCCTTTTCGTAGGAACCTTCTGAGTAAAGCAGCTTAAACGAACAATAGGGATTTGAAGGCGGAGAGATTCTTAGAGAGCCTATCTTAAGTCCTGCATAAGGCACTTCCATAGGTTTTCGCAGTATCCCTGAAATCCGAACCATGTCTTCGTAGAACTCGAATTTCCTTGAGGTAACTAGCCACATCGTGATCGCAGCAATAGCTAGAATAGTTAGTCCTATGACAAATCCAAAAATTTGCACGAGGTCATATGATGGGTCGCTCAAATTCAAGAAGGATGGATTAGAGTCTATGTTGTACCAGAGCGAGGCAAGCGCCACCGCAGACAATACTCCCAGTACGGCGATGAAGGGCGCGTACTGTTTGTACTGATTCTTTGTGAAGAGTGGTGAATCCAGGCGTTTAGGGGACAAAGTCGCTTCTGATTTTCCTCCGGCGCACAAATAGAATGAATTACATGTGTTTTTTCTGCGAGTATAATCTTAGATTTTTGAACCCCGACGACCGTACGTCTTACGAGACCTAAAATTACGTCTGGAGCCATTCCGCATAAGCTGCAGTAAAGAATACAACAGCCGCAGAGCCGGCCAATGCCAATTCTGCTGCGGGGACCGAACCGCCTGACAAGACATCCGCACCTCCGTCTGCTGCGGTTTCAGCATAGAATGCGGCAGTTGCCCAGAAGCCCAGCTTCGGGACAATGTCAAAAAAGATAATCTTGGACATGTCAACAACTCCTAATCCAATCTCAGTGGCACTCTTATCGTGTTCGCCAGCATACAACTCACCAATGGCCTTCCCGAAACTAACACTGTAGGCTACCGCTAATGCAAAGGCATAGATCGTCCAATATGATCCTGCCTCAGCCGCCGGTCCAAAGGGTACTAATCCAACAGCTACCAAGAATGCTAGCGTAAAAGGAAGCTGACCAGGTTCAAACAGCCAAGTTAAGAAATCAACTCTATTGGAAGGCGAAGAAGAATTTGAAGGTTGCGAAGATTGTTAGGTTGTAGCACAATCGCGAAGGAAAGCTTTTAGCTTCCCAGCCCATCTTTCAGTGCATGCCCCGAGGAATGTCATGGCACGATTACAACGAATCTCTTGTCGAAAGAGGAAGGATTTTGTTCGATCGCGGATTTGCAAGCTCTTGGAAGAATGAGCTCAAATCGGTCAACAAACACAAGGTCGGAAGACCGTTTGACTTTCCAGACTCTTACATCGAGTTCCTGGCATTCTTCAAGATAGGTTTCGATGCTCCCTACAGGATGGTTGAAGGTGCTGTCGAAGCTCTTTCAGAGTACATCTCGTTTATCAAGCAGATAGGTTTCACACAGATCAGGAGAAGGATTCTTCGTCTCATGAAGGGAAGGAAGCCAGCTGAATTGGTGGGAGACTTGAAAGATCCAATAACAGCCATTGTCGATTCGACTGGTCTCACGACAACAACCAAGGGAGCATATACATCGAGGACAAGTGGAGGAAGGAGAAGAGAAAGTTTCTCAAATCGCATATTCTCGCCGACAAAAAGACAGGGAAGATAGCGGGCTTTCGAGTGACATCTGAACACACCCGAGATTCAAAGAAGTTTGTTCCGCTGGTCAAGGAAGCTTCCAAGAAGAGTAAGATCGCAAAAGTGTATGGAGACAGCGCGTACGATTCTAGGAAGAATTTCAATCTCCTTGATGAGAATGGAATCGAGCCTGCAATCAAAATCAGAAAGAACGCGAGGACGCTATCCAGAGGCTCTCCCCTGCGTCGTGAGGAAACTATTCTCATGAAGAAGCTCGGTCTTGAGGGATGGAAAAAATTGAGGGATTATGGAAAGAGGTGGATTGCGGAGATTATCTTCTCCTCGTTCAAAAGGGTGCTGGGCGAAGCTCTTAGATCAAAGAAATTCCTGTGCCAGAAGGCTGAAGCTTCACTCAAAGTGATGCTTTACAACAAGTTCCTATCAGCCTGAGCAAGAAAATAAGTAAATTCCAAGATGAAATCATCGAAGACAAGGAATTAGGCCACAGTGTAGAAGATTGTTGGTCGTTGCAACCTGCTGTTGAAAAACTGCAAGGGTCGATTTTTGGCACTGATGAGCCGGGACCCGATGATGAAGAGCTACTCCCAGAGCTCGTGCTGGACCCACCGCCACCTCCGCCACCAGGGCCTGTAACAATAAGAGGATTTGGATCTGGAACGGGGTGAGGATTGCCGGACCAAGTTATCATACGACCTGATGGATCGATGTACATCAACGGATTGTCGCTTGCATATACGTATCTGTTCGCACTCTGCGGATCCTGGAATCTCCCCATACCCGTATGGTCACTAATGAACCTCCCGCTTTCTTGGTCGAAGTACCTCGCTCCAAAGTAGTACAATCCTGTTATAGGATTAATTAGCTTGCCAGTGAAGAGGTAATAAATTCCAGAGCCGGAAGGATTGTATTCCGGGCCTAACGGCAGATAGTCAGAGCTAAATTCAATTTCTCCCGTACTGGTTGTTGCCATCCGAGAACTTCCGAGGTTGCCCTGCTCGAGTTAGTATGAAGGGCTTCCAGCAAACTCTTCCGCCTGCATACTGTCCGCGTAGTAGTGCTTTGCAACTATGGAGCTTGAAAGGTTCTTCTTGTAAATCGTTCTTTAACCTTGGTACACTTAGACGACTAAGCTGCAACTCAGGAGACATTATAACAACAGAGCTTGTCAGGTCCATCCGCCTGTCCAGTTTCGCAAGCGGATCCCAAAGGATAAAATCAACACGACTCCAAGCATCAAGACTCCCAGTCCAAATGTAAAGTTGTTGAATACAGAACTGGCGTATATGAAAGACAAAGCCTATTTAGATGTTTGATTTTAAATCATGAGTGAAATACAGGGATTGTTTCGAAGCAATTTGTGAGAAAACTAACCCAGTCGAAGAGATTTTTTGGCGCTTTATGCACGCCGCTACATATTCCACGTGGAATCAAAGGACTAAAATTCGTCGTTAGCTTTTAGAAATAGTGAAACCTAATTGGTCCTTCTCACTCGTACTTCCAGCTTCTCATCGGTTTCAAGGCTGAGCGCTCGACCGAACGCTTTGCTGAGATCTCTATAGCTTGCATGAACTCGTCCTCGTTTTCCTTTATTGAGCTAACCCGGCCGCCCTCGTCAACTACTACTTGGCCGCCAACTAGCACGCAATAAGCGCTCAATCCCGACGCGGAGTAGACGAGGTTCTGAACTGGATCGTTGAGCGGCAGCCACTCCAGTTCTGCGGCGTTGAAGATCGCAATGTCCGCCTTCTTTCCCTCGGCCAGGGAGCCTATCTCATCCTCCCACTGAACCGCCCGCGCCCCCATGAGTGTACCCATCTCGAGAGCGAGCTCTGCGGGGATAAGCGTCTCGTCGAGCCGCGAGTCCTTGAACATTCCGCATGCGAGGTACACCTGCCTCAGCATGTCAAAGGATCCGGAGGCCGCCGCGCCGTCGCACCCGAGCGAGACCGTAGCCCCGGCGGCTAGAAGTTCTGGGTATTTCCCGTAAGGCCCCGCACCCTTTGCAAGCTTCAGGGCGCTCCCCGGGCAGAAGGAGATCTTCGGGTGCCGCTTCTTTATGAGCTCCACTTCAGAGTCTGCTACCACTGTCGCGTGCGCCATCACGACGTTCTCCCTTAGTACTCCAAGGTTCTCAAGATGAGTAATCGGCCACACGCCTCTTTTCTTCTCGCTTGCCCTTGCCTCTTTGAGCGAGGATGCTATGTGGAAGTGTATGCCCACTCTTAGCTCTTCGGAGAGATTAGCTGCCCTAATGTAGAGCTCGTCGGTGCACGTCTCTTTTCCATTGATCGTGACCCAGCCGCGAATCCTTTCGTTATTTAGGGCTCGACACATCTCGACTGTCTTTCTTGTTTCAGAAATTGCTTCGTCCACAGAAGAAAAGTAAAGCTCTTCGAGCAACCCACTCGGCCACTTTTCGGGAATTTTCGAAGGTGGGCTGTCCATGACTCTTCTTCCTATAACTCCTCTTATTCCCGTCTTTTCAACGGCCCTCGCTACGCTCGCCGGGAACCTAGCGCCCGATTCGAGGAAGCAGGTCGTTCCACTCCTCAACATGTCCGCGCAGCATAGCAGCGCGCTCGTGTATTCGTCCTCCTCGGTAGTATTCCCGTAAAACGGATATGCCCACTCGTACGTCCAGCTCGCCGTGTCGATGTTGTCGGGGAAGAGGCCCCGCGAGAGGTGTTCGTGGGTATGAACATGTGTGTCGACAAAGCCTGGCGTGGCTACCTTTCGCCTACCGTCAACTACTCTGTCAAAGTATCCCTTGCTGAACTCTTTGGCCAGGACATTGCTCTTTGCAATGCGAGAGATCTTGCTCCCCTCTATCGTAATGGATGCGTTGCGGATCACTCTACGCTCTGAATCGAGCGTTAGGGCATACTCCAAATTTTCTATGAGTGTCCTATGGGTCGGCGAGAGTTTTTCACTTTCCCCGTTTATTTAGGCGCCACTCGCTTACTAGTTGAAAGATTTCTGCTCTTCGGTTGGAAGTATCTGGACTCCTTTCAGCTTCTCGACAAAGCGAACGAACCTGTACTTGTTTTCCTGACCATCAACGGTCGGCCTCGGAACCTTCGCTGATTCTTTCTCGGTCTTTGTGACTATGATCCAGTGCTCTCTTGAGTCAATCGCCTTTCTGAGGTACTTTTCAAACTGACCAAGGTCTGTCGTGCTCACGCTGTTCTTTACACCTGAAGCGGTCGCTGCCGCGGCAAGATCGGTCCCGGTCCCCGTGCCCGTGGGTATCGAAGAGCCCGTGCTGTTATATGATTCGTTATCAAAGATAATCGCGAGGAGGTTAGGCGGTCTGTATCTTCCAAGTGTTGTCAACATACCCATACCCATAATCATGCTGCCGTCACCGTCGAGCGAGACGACGCGCTGATCAGGCATGGATATTGCAAGCCCAAATGCAATCGGCGTCACGATTGACATCCCCATCCGCAGGAGGTTTGCGTCGCTTGGTCTTAGATAGTTCCACTCGTATGTTGTGTCCTGGAGGTTGCACACGACGACGTCATTGGTGCCGATTACTTTTGAGAGAAGCGTCAGGCAATCAAATCTCTTCATGGAATTTTCACACCTTCGTGCCGTACCTCAGGATGACGGCACAGGGATACTTGGAGTGCAAACTGGTCTTCCACATCTTCGCCGCGGTGCTTCTGAACTCCTCTGCACTTTCCACCACGCTGAAGGGAATTCGGAGCGAAGTTAGCATGGGGCCGATCGACCATCCGAACGCGATCGCCCACCAGTTGGCGTCTCCGATGTCTCCCCTGTAATCCATGACGAGAAGCAACGGAATTCCGAGCGGTGCGTGGAGCCTCAGGACAGAGTAGGAAGCAAACGTGATTCCGCTATTCTCCATTATGAGTGCGGGTTTCTTCCCTCCGAGCCAGGCGCCCGCGCATATCGCCGCGCCCTCTCCTTCGTTGCTCGCGAATACGGTCGTGAACCTGGCGTCCTTTGCCACTTTTTCCTGAAGCTTCGCCAAGCTGCTTGAGGGAAGTGCGGCGACAAAATCAATGCCTGCAGAGGCAAGAGCCTCGACGAATTCGTCTTGCATTTTTCTCCCGAATGGGAGCGCATTCTGAAAGTCTTGACATATAAGGGAGCTGAGCGAACAAACCAATCTGAAGTGTTTTAAGAAGCCGAAATGAAGCAAACAAGGTAGGAAAGCGGCACGGTCCCTTAGAATCGGCCAATCTACTTCATAGCCTTCCACAGATTGCTTTTGACCAAGTAGCAGTTAGGAAATGTGAATAATACTGTGTTCTTGCCATTGTTGTTTCATCCTTCTGTCCCGCACGCAATAGCTAGGGCACTTGCCAGCGCGCACCTTATTCGCGACTATCTCCCCGTTCAGTTCACGCTTTTCAGTGCCATTGTTCTGTTCATAGTCTCCCTCGCCCTAATCTTCGCGGGTCGAAGAATAATCAGGGTCATTGCCTTCTTTGCCGTCGGCCTCGTTGTTGCGGCTATCGGAGCGGCCGCGCTGGGGCTGTTTCTCGGAATCTTTGGAATACTTTTAGGCGGGTTCCTCGGTTTCATCCTTGGGGGAATCCTGAGCCTCCTCCTCTTGCCGCTCGCGATAGGGATAGGTCTTGGTGTTATTGCGTACAACCTCACGCAGACACTGGTGCATATCCCCCTATTCGCGTTTATCGTCGGAGCGATCTTCTTCATAGTCGGGGTGATACTCTCCTCGAAGCTCCTCGCGCTCGCCACTGCGGTCTTCGGTGCGCTAATCTTGTTTAATGTCCTAATCTTCTTCGGGGTACCGTCCATCCTGTCCGCGCCGGCGGTCATTGTCCTAGGAGCGCTTGGTTTTTGGGTTCAGGGAGCATTTTCTCACCCCTACGGATCAAAGTTCGTGACCGTGCGAACTTATGGTCCCCCGCCACCTCCATCGTCGGGCGGAGTAAGACAGGTCAATAAGCACTGCCCAAAGTGCGGAGCGAGCATGCCAGTCTCTGCTGGCTTTTGTCCAAACTGCGGCGCGAGGCAGTAAGAGACGAAAAACGCGTGTAATCTTCTTGCAGTTACTTTTTGCTGACGCTGCCGCTTTGCTTTTTCTGTAATTCTTGAAGCCTTTGTGTCAGGAGTTTCACGAGCCTCTGATGGTAAATCTCCGGCGAGAGTTTCTCCTTCTTCAGGTCCTCCACCTGCCTAGCGAGCGGTTCGTCGCCGAGCATCGTTATCCACTTTGAAAAGTCTCCTCGAGAGGAGTGAAACTCTATTATGGGGAGTTCAGTTACGTTGATTAATTCGACGAACTGGGAAAAGTTTCGGGCCGATTTTCCAGTCGGCGCGTCTATGGCGCTGTAAAAGTAAAACGCCTTGTCCTGCGAAACGTCCGCGAGAATCTTCGTCGCTGCCTTTTGCTCCGCCTCCGCCCGTCGGCGCCTCCTAGCAAATCTACTTGCACTATCCAATTTAGAAACAAAACGCCCTCACAATATTGTCTCGCCCCTTCCATGAGGCGGGTTTGCGAGATAGGAAGTGGCGCAACAAAGTAATAACTTTTGGGAATGATGCCTCGAAGTTCTTCCGAATATTACGCCATCACTAATAAGTTCTGCTCGCTCGTCGTCTGGGCTCTCATTTAGCCATGCTCTTCTTCTCAAATGCGGATGCGGCGCAGAGTATCGTTGTTTCCTCGTAGTAGCGACCGACCAGCATCAAACCCAGAGGCAGCCCCTGGGAAGTTCCGCAGGGTAAGCTGATTGCTGGGTGACCTGTTACATCGAAAGCGCAGGTGTTGTTCATGTTTATCCCAGTTAGGTCTAGCTCCCTCTTGAGGCTCATCCTCTTCTTGCTTCGCCCATTTCTCCTTCCTCCTGCTCCATCAAATGGCTGCGCCTTCTGTGGGGTCGTGGGCATGGCAAGCAGGTCGAACTTTTCAAAGAAATTGTCATATGCCCTAATTAATGAACGGCGCAGATTCCTTGCAAGTGCATAGTATCTTCCGTTGTATGTGCTCGCAACATAGTTCCCCGCAAGCGAGATTAATTTTGCATTCTCGGCCATCTGGTCTCCGGATTCCTTGAGTGCCCGTGCCCAGCGCTCGACCAGTTGGAGATCTTCTGGCCCGCACCATGCGTGCTCGAGGCCGTTGTCTCTCGTCATATTGTGCCAGATACCTTCCATTCCTACACCGGCCCACACGTGCCTTGCATCGCGGTGCGCCGGTATCGAAATCTCACTGACCTTTGCCCCAATCTCTCCAAAGGAGTAGGCCGATTCCTTCACTCCTTTATCTACGTCTCTCTCAGAGAGACCTGGCCAGTTGAATCCCTCCTCGACAATACCAATCTTGAGACCCGTTGCGCCCTTGTTCTTGTTAAGTTCGCGCACATAGTCGGGAAGTTTAGGCGGTGTGTTTAGCTGCCTTGGATCATATCCGTCTCGGCCTGCAATCACCTGCAGAAGCAAAGCCACATCCCTCACTTTGTTAGCCATTGGGCCTGTGTGATCCAGTAATGGATCCATTCCCATGATTCCGGTGTACGGCACAAGTCCAGTGGTGGGTTTCAACCCCACGACTCCACACCAAGAAGCCGGCAGGCGAATCGAGCCGCCTTGGTCTCCTCCGATCGCCATGTCCACATCTCCCGCTGCAAGCAATGCCGCACTCCCGCTCGACGAACCTCCCGCCATGTACTTTGGATTTCTAGGATTTCGAACGGGCTCCGGATAAGACGTGTGCGATCCGCCCGACACGCAGAGATTCTCGCAGTTTGATTTCCCGAGTATCTCTCCTCCTTCCTCGAGTATCCTTGACACTATGGTTGCGTCCATCGATGGAATAAAACCACGCAGCATGGGCGACCCATTCTGCATTGGGATTCTGGCCACAGCAACATTGTCCTTTATCGCAATCCTCTTCCCCTCGAGTTTTCCGGCGAAAGAGGATCTACCCGTCGGCCTTCTTACCCTGATTGAACATTTCCACGCCCAAGCGCCAAGAGGGTTCTCTTCCCGAGTTGGTCGATGCCCCTTCCTTGAGGAAAGGGTGGCAGAAACACTTCGACTCTCGGATGCTCCAAGCGTTCTTGCGAGTCGGTCTAACCGATTGTAGGAGTGAAGAATGCCTCCAATCGATGATTGGAAAACAGCGAGCTCCTCCGGCGTTAGAGAAAAGTGGCTGGCCTTCGCTAGGGAGATGAGTTCCTTGTTTGTTGGTTGACGCAATTTCGTCATGAGCAAATTCTCATCTTCATCCCCTTTCACTCCTGTGGATACTGTTGGAAGTTGATGGCTTTGATACCAAAAATACTCCGCCCGCTGTTGCCCAACGACTTTCTATAAAGTGATCTGGGGGTGCGCAAGCGCAGAAAAATTTCAAAGAGGAACTGATAACGCGATACAGGCTTTGCGCAAAAATTATGGGAGAGGATGGTATCATGTGCAACCTCTCCCACTCCCTATTATTCGACCGAGATTTTTGTTCTTTCTTTTACCTGAGCTTTTCTACTTCCTTTGCAACCTGCTCATAGTTTGGCTCTATGCCTGGGTTTTCCGCTATCCACTTGAACCTCACTACCCCGTCTCTATCAAGTACGAAAACGGATCTCTGCGCTGCAGTGTATCCCTGCAATCCTGCAAAGTTGTCGAGCGCCACGCCATATGTGTGGACTCCGTTACGCGCATAATCGCTGAGTATTGTGAAATTCAGTTTGTTCGTGTCCTTGAACGCCTTGTTGGAGAAGGGCGAGTCTACGCTAATTCCAACGACGTTCGCATTGACTGAGTTGAACTTTGAAATGCTGTCCCGGAAAGTGCACATTTCCTTCGTGCAAACTCCAGTGAACGCGCCTGGAAAGAACGCGAGAACCGTCGTCTTACCCTTGAAATCTGAAATCTTGACCGGTTTCCTTTCGGTATCTATTAGCTCCGCATCCGGAGCATTCTGACCTGTTTCTACAACCATTTTGTCTAAAGATTCAACCTACCCTTTACTTTTGATTTATCTTTGATGCCTTGCTTTTGTAATTTTCTATGGCATTGATCCGCCAACTATGAAGTAACTCTGATTCTTCGCTGGTCGGAAATTTCTTTCATACTCCGCTAACCAGATCATTCAAGGCCCTTCCGGCTAGAGTGATAAGTATTGAAAAACCAGCATTGAGTATCACATCAAAGGTCGGAGATCATCCCGCTGGTTGGGCCGGGTCGACCGCTTGAAATGATGTATTGATCTACAGGATCGTAGCTTGTGTTTTAGGCTCTGGTATTTTCGGTCAGGCTAGGCGCGCTTCTTTATTGCAAGAGTCCGTTGTCTCTCGAGCTTGGTTGAGCCCACCCTGAAAGGTATCGTCATCTCTCTGGCCAAGTCTGCGATTTGGTCCAGATATCTCTTCAGCAACTGCCGACACTGCTAGTAATTTAGCCAGTAAATCGAATACTGGGAGAACAAAATCTATGTCAGAAGCAATAGTCGAATCGACCAGGTCTCGATCCTGAACGGTCATCAGTATCCTGATGTCCTTGGTCATCTTCCTTGCATTCATGGCGACGAGCAGATTGTCCGCGTCATCGTCAAATGCACAGACCAGAGTAGACGCTCTTTCTACGCCTGCTTCTTTCAATGATTCATAAGACCTTGTGATTTGTGCGTGAATCACTAGCCAGTCCGGTTGATCTGACAGTTAAGAAGTCCCGAGAAATTACAGCGTGTCCAACATTCAGGTGCTCCAGCCACTCCGTCACATACTTCCCGAGGTAGCTGTAACCTGCGACGATGACATGGCCCTCAAGCCTCCCAATCTTCTTTTTCACCAGCTGTTCGCGAAGAAGACCTTTTTTCATCGCAGTTGTGATCGTGCTCTGAACGATCGAAGCCGCGAGCCCGACGCTTACTATGAAAGTGATTATGAGTAGTATCTGCTCGGACGCGGTCATCCCAACTATATTCGGTGCGTAAATCCCGATGGTCGTTATCGTGGAAACAGATCCGAGAAACGCAGTGAGGTGGTCGAGATGCTGGTAATGGATGAACACGATCGTGCCGAAGCCTAACATGAACATGAGAAGAATTATTTGAATCCAAATGTGCCTGATTATAGAGAGTGGGCCGTAAAATAAGACATCCGCAAAATCCTTGAGCTTTGAGCTGAAACTCGATTTTGTGCGGACTCTAGCGAGGCTTCTCAATTGATTCGTTCTTCATGCCAAGGGGATCGTCAGTTGGTTGGTTGACTGCCTAAATCATTCCCATGGACTGAAGCTTTTGCTGGAACTCAATGAGAGAATCGTGATCGGTCAGCACGTAGAGAGTGTCGCCTAACTTTATCACGAAATCATCGCGGGGGCTGGTGAAAAGGTCTTTCCCTCTCGTAATCATCACAACAGGCGCGATCTGATTGAGTTCTGCCTAATTGACTGAATTCTTTGTCTCCTTGTCCAGAGTAAATTCTGATATCTGCTTTGACTTCAGATCTCCCTTGACGAACACGACTGAGACTGCCTTGGACACAGTTGACATCGCTAGGATCTATCCAGTGAGCTCGTATGGAGCTAAGACAACATCCGCGCCGCTTGCGTTCGCGGCCTCGATTAGGTCACGGTCGTTGACTATCGTAATAGCCCTTACTCTTGGATTGATCTTCTTCGCGTTCAGTATGGTGAGCATATTGTCTCAGTCATCGTCGAACGTGCATATGATTGAGGACGCCCTTGAAGCTCCGGCGCTCTTTAGTGCCTGATACGATCTTGCAACTGGTGCGCCGATGGCCGGAATTCCCAGTCTATGAAGAGATGGCAGCTCCGTTTCGTCCCGGACCAGCACGACGTACTCCAGCTTCATCTCCTTCAACTTCTCAACAACGTAGATTCCGACGAACTTGTACCCCATCACTATGATGTGGTTCTGCATGTTGGATACTATGTTCGCGATTAGTTCTTCTGACACGTTTTTACTCCTCTTTCTAGTTGGCTATTTTTGACTTGCTGCTTGTTCTACCATGTCTCGTGGCCAGTTGCGCTACATTTTCTGTTCGAGCAAGCTGAAAGATCAGACGCTTTCGATTCTCTTTAGGCTACTTTTGATTCGATGCTGAAGAGAATAGATTCTGATGGAAATATGATATTTTGTCTTGATCTCACTCTTTGAGAAATAGATTCGAACACGACCTTTGCATCGGTCTCAAGATTGAGGTGGATTTAATTTTCTTGCGCTCTTATCGTTGTTACTATCGATTGGTTCAATCCTCAAAATTATGCTCCTCATTCCAGTTACAACCGCAAAAGCACCCTCAGCAAAGGTATTGTCCAATTCCGCAGACCGGAGCTCTGCACTAGCGGTTCCGTCGACATTCAAGCCCTTGACCACGCCTCTCTCGCCTTTGGACGCACTCTTTATGACGCGGCATTTCATGCCGATGAGCGATTTTTCCTCCGGGCGACTAAGCCGCAACACTTCAATCGATTTTACGCCAAAAATTATTCCAAACGCAACTGCGAACTTTAGTACTAGACATCCGAGAGCAAAGAAGGATAGAAGAATCGCCGCGAGCGCTAAGAGAAGAAGGATCGCAATAGAACCGGGCCCAAACCTTGCGAGGCTGAGGAAGGGTACTTTTTGATTGTCGTTCCCTACTGGTCAACCTGATCCGTACTCTTACAGCCCTAAAACTCAAGCTGATGGCATGCAGGCGCCCGGCCGTTGGGAGCCACTTTACTGTCCTGGGTTTCGATGCGTTCTAGCCTTTAATTGCAGAATTGACCTTTGCAGCTACATCACTTGGTATCGTATCCATGTGATGTGCCTGCTTTGCATGAGCTGACACTATCTGCATCATTTCCTCTTTAGAGGAGGCACCCTTGACCTCAAAGTCGCACTTCATCCCTATGTCCTTGCATCTAAATCTGAACCCAGACAATTCGTATCACACCATACTGCCGGCTTCTGTGATTTAAATATCTTGGGCTCCGTGTGCTACTGCGCGCAAGCATTCCAGGCCCTTGTCCTCTTTCAAATGTTCCTTGACATATTCTTATTGAGTTTCCAAGAAAGCTCCGATGCAAGCTGGGTTCGAGTCTTGCTTGCAGTGTCGATTCCCTCTTTCTGGCAGGCTAGCACGAGAGGATCGACCTGCTGAATAGTTTGACCGGAAGAAGTCGATGTGGGAGGAAATTGGGTGTCACGAGCAATGACGCTAGGTGGACTCTTCGGAACGTTCAATGCCACTGTCGCACCAGGACCGCTCGCTACTTCGCTTGTTATCCCCTTCCAGCCGTTCTCAAACTCCCATCTTGCTTGTCCCATCGATCTGGCAAATTGAGGAATCTTGCTAGAGCCGAACAGGAATATAATCACGGATAAGATGAGGACCCAAACAAAAGGATCGTCCAAAGCCATCTCTAATTTTTACCTCAATACTTTAGATCTATCAGAGCAGTTTGAATCTTGCCGGAGGACCTTTATCGCTACTAAAGAACTAGGCGAGAAAAACTTTCTGACTAACCTCTCAACACTCCTGTAAATTCTAAATTCCTGATGGTTTATCATACTATACCGTAAAACGCCCTGTGCAATCTGGACGGGCAAAATGCTTTGAACGGTGTCAACGAGTGAAATCTCAGGTATGTTGGATGTAGCATCGATAGCCGATTCGGACAGTGGGGATTCAAACCACCGAATTGCATTACCCGCTACCAACAGTAACCACCAGCAAAATCATGATAATTAATCCAGAGAGCATTGCAAGATAGAAAGCTCGCTCCTTGACGTAACTTAGCGCAGAGTGAACCACGCGCAGGCCCATCAAATACATACAGGATTCCCCGCCAACGAAGATAGTTCAAGATTGGCTGGCGATAAATCTTTTTTGGAAAAACTCACATTCCTGTGATTCCGTAAATATACATGATTCTCACAGTATACCAGAAATCTCTTTAACTTCATCGGCAATTTTCCAACACAACTTGAAGGCTAATTCAGGAACCTTTAGGCAAAGCTGCACGACAGTCAAGAGAAGTCAGGAGGGAAAACAAAGAATCAATAATTCAATTCAGACGACCTCGGAATATCGATCGGAAGTCGAAACACGCTGATTCTAGTGAGTTGTCATATCTCTACTTTCCTCTGTCGGAAAATTGTTTCATTGTACAAAAAAGTCGAATTAACGAGTACATCGCCCTAATTATTGTTGGAAACAATATGAGGTTTTTCTAGTTCCCGCCGCCAGAACCCTTGAGCTTCTAGTAAACCCAAACTATCGGGTCGTAGTGGGTGTCCACGACTCTTTCTTTCTCAGGGATGATACCATCATCTGTTATGATGATGTGCTCAGGGCAAACTTCCTGACAGCATTTTGTGACGTTACAGAATCCGATTCCTCCATTCTCGCTAAGATAGTCAGAGCGATTCAAGCTGTCGAACGGGTGCATATCAAACGAGGCCCCCTTTACGATGAAACGTGGTCTGATATAATCCGCCTTGTGCTCTCTAACCACGTGACATACGTCCTGACACAGGAAGCACTCGATGCACTTTCTGAATTCGCGAGACCTGTCAACGTCTATCTGGTGCATATTCCAGACGTGATCTGCTGCTTTTCTTGGAGTGAAGGAAGAGATTGTCTTCGCCACCTCGTAGTTCTCTGAGACGTCTGTTACCAAGTCCCGTAGCCGCGGGAATGCTTTCATCGGCTCGACAGTGATATCACCCTCTTACTCGGCGACAGGAGTCTTGCACATGAGTCTGGGCCATCCATTAATTTCAGCGAAGCGACTACCGCAACGTCCTGCTTTGCAGTTCCACCTGGCGGCGAGAGAGGAATCGAAATGGCTCTGGATGTAATGGATTGCATTCAAGACGACCATCCCTTCTTGGTAGGGCACTACGAATGTTTCGTATCTGTCCTTGGAGGAGTCTGTTGCGTGACCCCGAGATACTCTCAAAATCACTTCATTTCCCTCTTTCCTTCCTTTCATTGAAGATTACTTCTCCTCCTTCTTCCAGAGAAAGGTTTCTCCCCTGCTAATCAGCTTCTCATACTCTGGCGGCATTATGGGCACTGGAATGGTTTCCTGTACCATTAGTCCGTCCTTTTGCTTGATCACAATGTTGACGAGAAAATTCTTGTCATCCTTATTGGGATAATCAGACCGAGTATGCGCGCCTCTGCTCTCCTTCCTCGCTAAAGCGGAACGTATGATTACTTCACAGTCGAGCACCATGTTCCATACTCCGGTCGAATCAGCCCATGATTGATTATATGCTCTTGGTCCCTTTGCCTGCACGTTCTTCGAATCAAGCTTGATCTTCAAAATCTCATCAAGCCCCTTCTTTAGATCTTCTTCCTTCCTCACGATTCCCACGTACTTCCACATAACCCCGGCGATTCTTTCCTTGAGCTCGAAAGGGTTTGCTCCGCTCGTCACCCTGAAAGGGGCCAGAATCCTAGCGATTTCTCCACGCACGTCTTCGTCAGATACATGGCCTACTTCGGCGTGCTTTACGTACTCGCTCGCCGCAAGCCCTGCTCTTCTTCCAAAGACGAGTATGTCTGAAAGCGAGTTTCCACCCAACCTGTTGGCACCGTGCAAGCCGCACGCGACTTCTCCAGCTGCATACAATCCAGTCACGAAGGTCTGGCAGGTCTCTGGATCGACCCTTACACCGCCCATCTGATAGTGAGTTGTGGGCGCAACTTCCATCCTTTCTTTCGTAATGTCTACACCAGCAAACTCTAAAAATTGGTAATACATGCTCGGAAGCTTCTTCTTGATGTAGGTCGCTCCCCTCTGCCTGATGTCGAGATAAACCGCCCCATTTGGCGTTCCCCTGCCCGCCATAATTTCGCAATATATCGCGCGAGCCACGATGTCTCTCGCGGAAAGATCCTTCCTCTTTGGATCATATCTTTCCATAAAACGCTCACCTTTGATGTTCGTAAGGACTCCGCCTTCGCCGCGGACTGCTTCGGTAACGAGCAATCCTCTCACTCCAGCTGGATAGATCATTCCTGTCGGGTGAAACTGTATCATTTCCATGTCCATGAGTTCTGCTCCAGCGCGATAAGCAAGAGACAATCCATCTCCGGTACTTTCCCACGAGTTAGAAGTCACAGAATACACTCTCCCGCATCCGCCGGTTGCAAGGATCACAGCTTTGCACCTCACGAGCACAATCTCTCCAGGCCTGATTTTGATGCCCAGAGCTCCACAAACCGCCCCAGTTTTCTGGTCTTTGAAAATCTTTGTAATTACTGTCTCGTCCAGATAGGGGATGTTTCGCTTTATGACTTGGTCTTCGAGCGTCCTGATCAGCTCAAGCCCCGTTCGGTCACCGACGTAGCATAGACGCCTGTACGTATGCGCCCCGAATGGCCTCTGCATAATCTTGCCCTCAGGCGTCCTGTCGAACAGCGCACCGTAGTGCTCTAACTCGATTACCCTGTCCGGAGCTTCTTTTGCAAAGACCTCCGCCATCTTCCAGTTGTTGATGAACTGACCCTCAACCACTGTATCTGAAAAGTGAACCTTCCAGTTGTCTTCTGGGTCGACGTTCCCAAGAGACGCGGCAATGCCGCCCTCAGCCATAACAGTGTGCGCCTTCCCAAGAAGTGATTTACACACAAGCATTACCTTGGCTCCTCGGTCAAAAGCTTCGATGGCGGCACGCATTCCAGCTCCGCCAGCGCCAACAATCAAAATGTCTGAGGAGATAGTGCTGTAAGAATCATCCAGATTGTCCAGAGATTTCTGTATTGTTTCTGACTTCCACATAAAAAACCAATACAACGTAAGAGAATTGAGGAAAGTTAATCCAATATTCATTCGTATGTCCATGAGATGCCTTTAATCGTGTCGCCTAAACAAAATTTGTTGTCGGTGGCTGCGACCGCGATAAGAGTAAAGTCAATAACATGCCTCACTTTTTCTTGATGAGTTCAATGACTGGACATGTTCGCGTGTATTTGTTCAAGAATACAATTTTTTCATTCTTTCACCATCGCGCTGTCCCTCAAACTCTCTTGGTGCATTTGTATTACTCGTTCCATGATTTTAGATTTCATTTTGTCCAGTGGTGAAGATATGTATGAATCGCGAGTGATGGATTCCGTTATCTTGAGTTCATGCATCAGACATTGATATTCTTCTACGCTGTGATGCGAGGTACCGGCAAGAAATTCAAATGTTCTTTTCCAAACTCCGCATTGCGTTGACCTAACTCCGTCCTGCTTCTTGTAATATTGTTCTGCGGTAGCAAAACACCGAGTCATTTGTTCATAGGTAACAGACTCCGCGTGGCTCTCGAATTTCATTTGCGCTTTGCGCCAGCCATCACATTCACCAATCGCAGCTTTAGCCCATTCTGCAAAACTTGGATCGAGGTCTCTACCCAAGTTCCTGATTGTTTGGAAATGAGTGCGTGCCACGAAGTATTGACCCTCTTGAAGGCATAAGAGACCATTCCACTTTTCTCGCACCATCAAGACATTTTGAGACAGTTTTTGATTCCCAGTATCCTTGAACATGCAGAACGAAGAGTCTAGCAAGTCAATCGCTTTCCTTATCCGTTCCGTATTCCCAAATTTCCTCGATCTTGTCCATTCATCAGATCTTTCTACGGTTACTAGCAGATTCTTTGCTTCGATAAGCTCGGCCCACGCCCTTTCCTTAATCTGTTTGAACTTCTCTTCCTGCTCGGAATTTGTAAGCAATTTTCACATCTTCAATATTCGATTCATTCAAACTTGTGTTCAGCCATAGTTAGCTGATTCGCATCTAACAAAAAGAAGATCTATTTTATTTGGAGGAAAAGGTGAGTGAGATGGAAAGAATTACAACAGCTTTTATCGCTTCTTTTCGTCATTTCCCAACTCGTATTTCAAACTGAACTCTTGCTTTCCTGTGGTTTTTGGTCTTTTTGCTGTTCCACTTGTTGGATTGACGAGGTAGACGTGCCTGTCGCGACTTCACTTGAAGGATTGCTGTTTCTGGGTTGTTGCTTCTGAGAAGTTGAGACTGCTGAAGGTTGAGGGGTTGGCTCCGGTCGAGGTCTGAGAAGTTGTTTTCTCCTCAGTCTCCTTGACTTCGGGTCAGGTCCTCCTCTATTGCTAGAGGGCTCACTGCTTGTGGCAGCCGTGCTCGAGACAACTTGATTTTTTGCTTCTTTCTGATTTTCTTGTGACAATAGGGGTTTAACCGCCCTTGTCGTATTGCTGTTTGGAGGAGAATTAAATCTTTGTTTTGAAAAAACTCAAATTCTCGTAATTCCAGAAAACTCAGCCTGGTCATCCCTTAATTTCGCCATTCAAAGAGCAGTCGATGTGAGCCCATTAGAAACACATCAGTCAGCAATTTTTGGTGCGGGCAGAAAGACGTTCTACGTTTTTCACACGGTATTTTCAGACTTGAGAACTGACTCACGGATTAATTAACAATGAAATGCGATTCTTAGTCCAGGCCAGTTATAGCTACATGCCAATTGTGCGGTCGCAAATACCCTTTTGATTTTCCGAAAGTGCCAAAGACGAGAAGTGAATGGGAACTCCTTCAATCTCCTAAGGTCACCTTTATTACCACTTGTCCCCATTGCAATTTGCGATTCAGAGCTGACATTAACGACTTTCTAACATGGCGGGATTGAATTTATGTTGCTCTGTGAACGATTTTACATCTGTTCTTGGAAATGTGAAGTGGTTAGGAAAAGACTAGCACTGTGACTGATGTTTTATTGTGCCTCCCGATTTGCCTATTTTGGCCACAGCAGTCAAGAGTCCTTGCAGTATTGCCTGTGGTCTCGGAGGACAACCTTGTACATATACGTCAACTGGCACGACTCTATCCACCCCCCCGACCGACGCATAGCTTTCTCCGAAGATTCCGCCGCTACACCCGCAAGCGCCTATCGCGACGACTATCTTAGGATCTGGTGCGGCTTCGTAAGTTCTTCTGAGTGCAACTTCCATGCTTCTTGACACAGGTCCTGTGACCAATAGTACATCAGCGTGGCGCGGGGATGCTACGAAATGAATACCAAATCGTTCGATGTCATAGATCGGATTGTTTAGGGCGTTAATCTCAACTTCGCAGCCGTTGCACGAACCTGCATCAACTTCGCGCACCGCGAGCGATCTTCCGAGCACTTTGTGTATCCTGTCATTTAACTCGCTTCCAAGTGCTTCCTGCGAAGTAAGCTTTCCACTCAAGGAAAGTGTAGTTTCTAAATCGTATCGCTCGATCAAATCAGATCTTTCCCTAGCTGGAGGTGCAAACTTCGATTCCATCTTAAATAAATCCGGAGCAGCGTCTCTGCACCTCCCGCACAAAATGCATATACCCATATCCAAAGACATCTGCGAATGTATTTTCTCATCGCCTAATGTTTTTACCGCGATTGCCTTGGACGCACAGATCTGGCTGACTTGCTTGAACCGTTCGAAGTGCGAGAGTTGCGTGTTAGTCCTAACGAAAGTTGCTCTTCCACGAGCCTTAGGCGAAACTTTGGCGTCGGTAAGTGGATTCTTGATTGTTTCAACCTCATTACTCATGATATTTCCATAGTGCTCATCGCGTTCAGATCGGTTCTTCCTGCTCGATATGTGTGCAGTATCTCTGTAGCTCATCACAAATCATTTCCCGAATACGAGAGGTCAAGGCTCTTGTTCACAAGCGGGAAATCTGGAACGATATCGTTGAGCACCGCTTGCTCAATTGCCGGCCAATTCACAAACGATGCCGTTCTTACCTTGTACCGGAAGAGCGAATCGCAGTCTTCGCCAATCATCACCCAGTGGACCGTCTGACCTCGGTGCGACTCCGCGTAACCTAGCGCATGATCGTAGGGACGAAGCAATCCGTCGATATCTGCAGTTAAAGGTTCATCATCACTTCTTAGATTATCTATTACTTGGTTTATAATTCTGACCGAGTCTCTGACCTCGTCAACTCTCAGGTCAAAGCGAGATAGCGCGTCCCCACGTCTCTTCTGCATCTCCACCTGGTATTCAGTACGGTGAATCGGCGTGTC
Organism: Nitrososphaerota archaeon; assembly: GCA_021325255.1. Next base: position 38,393 of record JAJPHP010000005.1, read on the forward strand.
ATAGTGAACGCTAGGACGGAGCGATCGGTATGCTGCGTATGGATGGTCACGCCTAGTATCGACGTCTACCCCCGCACACCTTGCAGCGATTCCGACAAGGCACATATCGGTAGCTACTTCTCGTGTTATGGTCCCAGTGCCCATGAACCTGTCGATCACAGAACCAGTGCTCCGAAGCGCGGATATTACACTCTTGAAATCCTGCAGGACAAGGGTTGTCGTTTTTGTGATCAGCCGCGACACGGCGTCGTTTAACTCTACGCCGACTCCTCCTATCCTATTAACGCCGAACAGAAGTCTGCTTCCCGACACACTTTCGTTGAGCTGCATCATCCTTTCCTTGAGTATGTTTAGCCTCACGGCACCGTAGCTGTATCCCACGTCTGTGGCCATCCCGGCGAGCGTTCCGAGATGGTTGTACACCCTCTCCAATTCTGCACAGATTGTCCTCGTCTGGAGGGCCTTCTCAGGCGTCTTTACTCCTGCAATCTTTTCGATAGCTTGGCAGTAGGCTATTGAGTTCGCGACCGATTCGTCACCTGATATACGCTCGCTAAGGAGTAGAACCTGATCGAGTTTCAAACTTTCAGCTAACTTCTCTGTACCCTTGTGGGTGTAGAAGAGCCGTGTTTCAAGGTTGATGATGTTCTCACCCAGAACACTAAACCGAAAGTGACCCGGCTCGATTATTCCAGCGTGGACAGGCCCCACTGGGATCTCGAATACGCCTTCACTGTCAACCTTTGTGAATTGATACTTCTCATCCACCCTACCGACCTTTGTATCCAGTGAGAAATCTTTCCTCAGAGGATAGTAACCCCCCGGCCAATGCTCGTGGAGAATCAGAGGCCTCGTATCCGGGTTACCTGCTGGCAGTAGCCCGAACATGTCCTTGATCTCCCTTTCGTAAAGCGCAGCAGGAGGAATGCGAAGCGCAATGCTTGGAAAAGTTAAAGCCGATTCCAACCCTGCGGCTTTGTCTGTATTACTTTCGCCTATATTCGCGGTCGGTACGATAAACAAATCCTCTTCGCCTTCTTTTGCAAAAACATACCTGAGTGTGAACGCACCACAAATCCTTCGCTCGTCGTTGCATATCACTGTCACAAGTCTTGCCCTGAGCTCTTGAAACAAGTAATAGCACAGGTCGGGGATAGCCTCCTTGCTGACAAGAACGATGTGGAGTTCGTTTCCATTTAGGGCAAATATTCTTTCTACACTCTTTCCGAATCTGTCGCGAATCGCGGCTTCGTATTTGGCCGCGTTTGGATGTTCTTCTTTGTTTTCTTCAGCCATGTCTTGCTCTACCATAATTCCTGACTTGCTGCCGTTGCGGTGGCTGTCACTGATTGAACACCTGTATGGCATCGAGAATCAGCGTTTGAAGAGGCTGCAGAATATAGAAACCCAGTATGACAAGGAAAACTACCAGAATCACCATTGGTAAGACGGAGAGCCAGCCCATCTCATCCTTTTTTGCCAATGCATCAGCAGAAACTTTCATTCCGGATTCTTTGGGATTGCCGAAGACCATCGGCATGAGGTGCCTCGTCAATCCTGCGAATATTACAACCGAGAATAAGAGGAAGAGAGAAGCTGCAAGTAACTGTCCACTCTCGAATCCCGAGGTCAGAATCAGGAACTCACTTGCGAATATGTTGAACGGTGGGATTCCCACCAGGGCAAGCCCACCTACAAGAAAGACTACTGCCGTCACGGGCATTATCTTGATGATACCTTTGATCTCGGACATGGCCTTTGTTCCGAATTTCTGACTTATGGTACCGCTTGCAAAAAACATCAGCGGTTTTGCGATGGAGTGGTTTATGATGTGAAACAACGCACCGAACAAGCCAATGAACCCGCCGAATCCCACGCCAATTGTGATTATTCCCATATGTTCAACGCTGTGATATGCGAGCATCCGCTTCATGTCTTTCGCGAAGTATATCGATGCCGCTGCTATGCCCATCGAGACCGTCCCGAGGATAATCAAGAGTTCGCTCGAAAAAGGGGATCCGAGCGTACCGGACGTGATTATGTCAAACCTCAAGATTGCATAGATGGAGCAGTTGAGTAACACGCCTGACAAGAGGGCACTCACGGGTGTCGGAGCTTCGCTGTGGGCGTCAGGAAGCCAGGTGTGCATTGGAGCAAGCCCTGCCTTCGTCCCAAAACCGATGAGTATGAAAATGAACGCGAACTTGATTATCTCCGGATTCAAGAGTCTAGCGTTTGCGACCATGTCTGTCCAGTCGAGTGTAGGCGTAGATCCGCTGCCGGTTAAAGATGGTGAGGCTGACACATTTGAATAGGAAAAGAGAACAATACCGAAGAGCGCCAGCGATAACCCGACTGTCGCAATCACGAGATACTTCCACGCTGCCTCTATAGCTCCCTGATTTGTGTAAAGCATGATCAGAAGCACGGATACGAGCGTGGTACCTTCAAGTGCCACCCACATGAGACCCATGTTGTTAGACACTGGCACAAGGAGCATGGTCAAGACAAATGCGTTGAAGAGCTGATAGTATCTTACGATGTGCTTGTCGTCTACAATGCCTCCCTCGTACTGTCGACCCATGTAGTTGATTGAATACAGCGCGGACACGAAGCTTACACCCGCTATCGGAAGCATGATCAGTGCGCCCAAAGCGTCGAGATAGAACAGACCACCGAAAGCAGAAATGTGTTTTTCAGCAATCACATCAGCGACGAGCGCTAGTGTCTGGGCAAGGACTAGAAGAGCCGACACCGTCGTGATTATTTCTGACGCCCATTTCTTACACAAGAGTGTAACCAGGAGACCTCCCGCCGCTGGTGTCAATAGTAGCGAGATGATCAGCCCGCTGGATGGTGTAACGAGACCGGTGAATAGAGAACCCACAAGTAGGTTCCACAATATCATTTCCTTCAATCATCCCTCAGTTTCTCTAGATTTCCAATGTCGAGAGTGTCGAAAGTCTGGGTTATCCTGAACAGCAGAGTGGACGATATCATGACTGCAACCACGATGTCCAGCAATATCCCGACCTCGATTATCAGCGAGACGCCGGGAGTTAACGCGGTGGTAAAGAGGAATAGTCCGTTCTCCAATATCAACAACCCGACTACCTGACTCAGCGCCATCCGTCTGCTGACCATGACGAACAGCCCGACGAAGAAGAGAGAGATCGAAACCGGGATGTAAGTCACGGACAGGTTGTCGACGTTGGAGTTGGAAAGTATCTGATTGGTCAGACCGTATGATAGCACAACGAGAACTGCCGAGATCAGTAGCGAGAGCCTCAGACTGATGTAGGGGTTTGTTTCTACCTTGAACTCGCCCCTGATGTTTCTAGTTGCCCTAATGAGCAATCGTGGAATTATTTCCGCTTTTATCACCAGAGTCAGAATCGCTGCAAGGTATATCTCCCAGATGCCAGTCGTGTAAGCTATCAGCGCCGTCACGGCGGCTAGGACGACCGACTGATATCGGTAGGCGCTCAACCAACCAAGGAAGCCTCTTCTCACCAATACCCCAAAGGTTGCTATCAAGAGCGCGGCGGAAGAAAGCGTCAGTAGATCTACTTGTTGGATTTGCGTAATCAATCTACTCCTCCTGTTACAAAAAGTGGAAGACCACTCCGAGCATCGAGCTAGCTATGGCCATCGTAATAAGGTCGGGAAGACGAAACAGTCGCCATTTTGCAACCCTCGTTTCGATGTATGCGACCACCGCGGCTAGGAGCATCACCTTCGGGATGTACGAAGCAGCTCCCAATGCGATTGACGAGAACGTCCAGCTGCCACCAACCGTAGTCATGCCGAGCGGAAAGAACAGATTCACGACCAGCGTCAATAGGATTAGTTGTTTAATCGACTGCGACCATTGAATCAACGCCAGGCTCTTTCCCGAATACTCGAGCACCATCGCCTCATGAATCATTGTGAGCTCCAAGTGTGTTGCCGGATTGTCGAACGGTAGTCTACCAGTCTCAGCCAGTATGATCACGATGAAGGATATCAGGGCAAAGAGCATGCTCGGCGCCAACAATACACCGGTCGTAGCTGCTGAGCTGACTAGCGCGGAGATGTTTGTGCCACCCAGAGTGAGCGAAACGACGAATATCGTGATGAAGAGCGCGGGTTCAATTAGGGCTGCCACCATCATCTCTCTGCTTGTCCCTATGCCGCCGAACGCGCTCGCTACGTCCAGGCCCGCTAGCATCATGAAGAAGTTTGCAAGGGCGAAGAGTCCGAGCACAACCAAAATGTCACCGACGGAACTGAAGGGGCTGTATGGCAAAAACACAGGGATAAAAAGAGCCGCTGTGATCGTCGACACGAGAATAACCCATGGAGCATACCGGAATATCCATGAGCTTTGATCCGCGATGACCTCGTCCTTTTTCATCAGTTTGGAAAGTTCATAATATGGCTGAAGTACTCCCGCGCCCATTCTCTTCTGAGTCCTAGCCTTGACCTTTCGCATGATCCCTGTCAAAAGCGGCGCGAGCGCGAGTATCGAGCAAGTCTGCAATATTCCCAGCGAAACCTTTGCAATTTCTGTGGCGTTCATGATGTCAGCGCCACCAGGACCAGGAAAAGAACCAGAACTATCATGAGGTAAAGCAGATACGAGTTGACCTTCCCTGTTTGGATCCTGCGAACCTTGTCTAGGACAGCCAGAGTTGCGCCGATAACAGGCGAATAGAGATTATCTTCAAAGATATCCCTGATGTGGGATTCCACACTGACAGATTTCTTGATGTAGTGATTCGACTCAGAATGGTAGCCCTTCTTCACCTCTGTGTGAGGCCGATAGAAAGCTCTAAAGACTGAGCGGATGGGCATCGAAACCGAACTGGCGGTCTGCTCCATCCGTTCATCCAGGGCTCCGAAGCCGCAATCCCAGGTGCTGTAAACCCTCTTCGTCGTCTTTACACCGCGGCCCGCGACTGTAGCGAAACCTCCGATAGCGGCGGCAACCGATCCCATCAGTACGACAACTTCGGGCATGGACATAGCACTCACCGACTTTACGCCGGCCACGCTGTACGCGGCAGTTAGGGCGCCAAACGGAGACGCGCTGCTAACGAGGCTTGAACTAAATCCGAAGGAAGAAGCAATTATCCCGGTTGCTAAGAACGGCAGAACCCCCAAGATCACACACATGGAAGTGATGATGGCCATTCCCACGATCATAGTCGTTGGAGCTTCTCTAGTGCTCTTGGCTTCCTCTGAACGAGGCTTCGAGAGAAAGGAAATGCCGAACAGCTTGACGAATGTGGCAATGGCAAGCCCCACGGTGAGCGCGAATGCAATGCTCGCGAAACTGATCGAGACCTGCAGCACAACGTTCGGCACTTGGTAGGAAGAGAGAAGCGCCTGCATCGTTAGCCATTCACTCACGAAACCGTTCAGTGGCGGAAGGCCGGCGATGGCGATCGAACCTACAAGGAAGAGGAGTGCTGTCCATGGCATCAACTTCGCTAGACCTCCCATGCGGTTCACATCTCTCGTTTTCGCACCCGAGATCACAGAGCCCGCACCCATGAAAAGCAGGCTCTTGAAGAGGGCATGATTTAGAGAGTGGTACATGCTAGCCAATAGGGCGAGAGCGGCAAGAGCGGTCAAGCCATAGGACATGAAGACAACTGAAAGACCCAATCCCAGTACGATTATCCCGATGTTCTCGACGCTATGATAGGCGAGTGCTCGCTTCAAGTCGTGTTCTACCGCCGCGTAGAGGACTCCAACGAGTGAAGATACCGCGCCCGCAATCACCATCAGCATCCCGAGCCACGCAAATTCTGGGGAGTTTGGATTGACAAAGTCAAGCGTAGTGAGCGCAAGACCGTAGATAGCCACCTTGATCATCACGCCTGACATGAGCGCCGACACGTTGCTAGGAGCGGAAGGATGCGCCTGGGGGAGCCAGATATGCAGCGGGACGAGACCGGCCTTCGACCCGAACCCAATTAGGGCAAGTACGAATGCATATTCCTTGATGTAAAGCGGTAGCTGAGTATTCCTGAACGAGTCAAATGATAAGCTCCCAGTCTGCGAGTACATCACCAGAAAAGAGGCCATGATGAACGCCGTCCCAAAATGGGTCATCACAACGTAGGTTATGCCTGACTTTACGCTGTTTTTGTTCTCATGCTCGTATATTACGAGGAAGAACGACGTGAGCGACATGGACTCCCAGAAGACGAGAAATGAGAATGCGTCATTCGAGGCGGGAACGAGTATCATTGATAGCACGAAGATGTTGGAAAGAAAGCCAAGCGCCTTCAGACTATGCTTGCCGTAGTATTCTTTGCAGTAGCCGATCGAGTAGATCGAAACAGCCAGGGTCACGGTGCCAATCATGAAAATGAAGAAGGCCCCGAGGCCATCCACGCGTAACTCCATGACATATTTGGGGATGGGTGCGAGGATAGGCGCATTAATAAAAAGGATTTTTCGGCTTTGAATTATTGGAAGTGATAGTAGTATAGCCAGTAGTGAACCCATCGCCATAGGTACAAACGCCAAGACGGTTGTCGATTTAGACTCACTGAAGGCGAGAGGCAGGAGCGCGCCAACTAAAAAGCAAAGTATCATCGCTTCAAAAAATAGCGAGTAATAATCGATGATTAACAATTCTGCTACTAGCTTCCTTTTCTTGATTGAGTGAATAGATCAGGAGAGAGATTTTTTGCTGGAATCATTTCCCGTAATTTATTTTGATAATTTCACTTGCAGGGAATCTATCGATCTAGTATGGAGTGTGACTTGTCAGAAGATGATATAGTTTCACACGCGAACAAGGCTGCGAGAGTATCGTCTCTGGTCCGCATACTCGATTCACTCAAAATCCAGCGATCCGATTCGGAGAGTCAGATAATTAACATGAAAATTGACACTTCACTTGTGCCTGAAGGTCGTGTGTCTAGCATATAGCGAGTTGTTTTTGCTAGTCGTCGAGATTGCCTGCAAAAATTTCGACTCAGCTCGTTGTTCTTCTTCAATTGGTTTTCTTGGTTCGATTAGTGACAAAATGTAATCGCTCGAAATCACTCGAACTTTAATCGACTCATAAATCTTTGTTTTGGAATAACTCACATTCCATTAATTCCGGAAAGTTCGCAAATATGCAAACTCAAGACGAGAAAGTAAGAGCGACCATGAAACTCAAGCGAAATATTTTGCTCGCTGAAAAGCTCGTAAACGAAAGGGATTGGATTTTTAAAAGAGTTGTCAACACACGCTCAGACAAAGATCATAGTTTTCGAGAATAATTTCGGACGTATTATCAAAACGTAAATTCTGGACTACCTACCTGTTCGATCTTAACCGCCCTGAATCATAATGTCTATTTCTGAAGCGGGATAGCCCAATGATAGAACTTTTTTCGGATGCTCGCCGGAACATGCTTCTCCGAGGTTTTGTCAAGGAATACCCACTAACTCGTATTTCTTGACGATCAGCTTGCATACACGGAAAAAGCCCAACCAAGAGAGGACACTACTCTTTGGTATCGAGCAACTCCATCTTTGCATTCTAATCCGATAGAAACTTTCGCCGGTAGTGAGTGATATGGTGGGAGACTCTTCGTGAATCTCTGATTTGCAATCTCAACTTGGATGCGACAAGCGTTTCGAGGTATTTGCGGCGCATTTTCATACTCGGTGCCGATGTCGTGTAGAGATGCCAGTAGATTCCACCGTTCGTGCTTGTGCGAAAGGAACCGCAGAATCATCGCCATCATGTTCGTGCGCGTTATAGTAGTTCTCATAGCTGAAGAACCAAGGCACCGGACAATTCTGAGAGTCGGGGCAGTCGAACAGTGGTGGGAGTGATCGTAGGAGTGGAGTTCCTCCGTCCCTTTGTCTGATGGAAGTTTTGAAAACGCTGCTAAATTGGACGAATCTGAGCTTTGTCCTTTCTTGGAAGTTACGACTCTCATCGCGAGAATGAATAGAGCTATGTATACCAAAATTATCACAATTAGGTAGAACAAGCTTGAAGTTTCCATGAAACTCGCTTCAAACTTGGAAATGAACGCTGCGACTATGACAACAAAACCGAATACGAAGACGAGTGTCAAGAGCAGCATCCAGAGCCGGGGAGTTGGCCCGCCAGCATCCATTCTGTTAAGTTTGTATTCCCATTTGTTCAGGTAGGCACGGAAGCTCGGGATATGAAGTTGCTTGAAGACAATCTCCAGACCTCGCAACGGCTGCAGCCTGCTCTGTTCCGGATGGGAATTTCAAATAAGCATTGCTGCTTAAAAAATCGGAATTATTGGAAAACCAGAGAATACCTAAATCTGTAGGCGATATGCTTCCAAGAATCAATGAGTAGACCCAAGGGCGAGCTTATGTCCCTTCAGTCGCATATAATAATCGTTGACGTCCTCTTGTTTTCATAGACTTTTGAAGGTCTTGCGAATTTCATATTCGCACCATCTCAGAAATTTTCTCGATATGCAAAATGGACTAAATTCACTTCAATGTCAAATCTGGATGACTCTCCAACATTCATTCCATTCGTCAAATAGAGTCGATGCGTGACTCTTTTTGAACAGGGAAGTCAAGGAAAACATAATGGCAACGATCGTGGACGTGCTTTCTATGATGGCCGCATATTCTTTAGGACTACGCAACGAAAACTTTCTGTTTGGACTGGGCTATGCGGGTTTTGATGCGTGGCTTGTGATATGGCAACGGAACAGGATTGTAGCTTGGATGACTAATATATGCTCTAGATTTAACAAAAATTCAATCGCTGCAAAAGATAGCGCTCTGTATGTCGGAGCTCTTTTGTGGGAAAAAGCGTAGAACAGCCGCTAGCGTTCAAAAAAGTTCCCCTACTCCTTCCTTCGCGCAACGTACCCAAGTTCCACGCGCTTCTCCGAAGCGCAGTTTCCGCACATCGGTGTGAGTATTCTTGAAATCGGGTCAAAATAGAGGTTCGAATGAAGCCGGCACATAGGCTTCTTGCATATTTCACAGACTAGCTTTGAAGTTTTTGAGCAAATGAAGCATTTCAAAAATCAAATTCGCCCTGAATTAATTGTTCTATCATAGTTGGAGATTGACTATACTGTCTAACTGGAAATCAACAATACGGGCATTTGTTTTCAACGGGAGATCGTATTGGGCTACGACGGAGCGTTGTTCCTCTTCTCTAAGAGCGACCAAATGATCGGCCATTACTAACTCGGGGATCTGACGATTCAGGACGTGTGAGCATTCGATGGAACGCGGCTCAGAGGTAATGTCCGAAACGGTGGAGTATGAATCGTTCTTCGCGCCGACGGGATAGAGAATCCGGTAAGTTGTATTCAACGCTTCTTCCAAACCACTATCACAAAGCCAGTTCCTATTACAAGCCAGGTCAGCGTCAGCACCATCCGGAGAAGATAAGAGACAAGCCCGAACCACGGGAAGACCAGCGTCTCGATAGAATCTATCGCCGTGAAAAAGACTGCCCGCCTGAGCAAGAAGTAGAAACCTTGTGGGATCATCACTGAAACATCCAAATTTTGTATTCCCTTATTATTTCGTAGGGTTCTAATCTTGGTCCTAGATGACTCGAATCCATCATCCCGTCTCGCCTACCTAACAAGCTGGAATTGGAGGAAAATTTCATTTTGCAATTATCGGTGCAAAATGTTTCGAGCTGAAACTCGAACGCGTTGTCATTCCTGAGCATTTTCCAAAGGTGCACTGCGCTCTTTTCTATACGGAACATATACTTCGATCTGGTTGGATTCATGAAAGCGTTTATCCCAGTTCCTTTGGAGTATACCGATTCCTTATTGTTCTCAGGAGAGGGTAGCGTTGCATCATCGAAAGTCTTCAAGGCATGTGGTTCTTCATTCTCCCATTCTTCCAAGCCTTCGCAAGTGGGGCTTCGATCTAAAAGGTTCGCCAACAATGTCACGCGGAACTTGGACTTTGCACTAGAGTGCCACGATGTTCTACAGACCTAAGTTTCTGACGAAGGACGTACTTTCCGAGAATCTCCTTGCATCTGTATCTAACGGTGGTCTCCGTAACTTGGGCCGATTCGTATATTTCACAAAAAGGGGTATGCTCACCCGAAAGAACTGCAGCAATATGGATGTACGCTGCAGCTAGCCCCGCCGGAGCCTTCCCATCAGATATTTCGCTGTCTACTTTTTTTGCAATCTGGAGAGCAACCCGCTCGACTTTTGGGTTGATTTTGTTCTTGTTTACAATCTTTGAGATGAAGCTTTGCATTGTTGGTGGACGAAGAGGTAGAGGAGTTACTTCGTCAAGCGCGTTCACTATCAACCGGAAATAATGAGAGGCAATCTTTTCGTTGACACCCATGCTTTGTGCTACCTCTTTCATCGACCGATTCACGTTCGTTCTCCTGCACGCAAGGTAAAGTGAAGCAGCCGACATTCCGTCAAGGGGTTTCCATTTCGAGGTTCCTCTGCGAACCGATTTTCGGAATATGTACGAGGAATCCTCCAGTACCGATTGTGGCAGATTCAATATTGCAGCTGCGTTACGCATTTTGTTCAGGGCGTTCGCGAGATGTCTTTCACGAGATGATGTTTTCAGTCTAGAGTGCCATTTTGTCAGACTCAAAGTGCTTTGATAGTCAGTGATAGGGGCCCCCCGCCAATCCTTCGAGCTGGAAGAGATCTCCGTGGCTAAACCGTAGTCGTGAAGCGAAAGACTACCGTATTCCCCTGAGTATTTTGGACTCCCGTTCATCCACGATGCCCTACTGGGCGACGAGCCGTTGTGTGAGAAATCAAGGGCTTCCTCGTCAATGACGAATCCATATTTGCAACAATAAACTTCTCCACTCTCCGGATCTCCAAGCAAATCGTTTCGACAGCTGGGGCACCGACGTGACTGGAGATAGAGATCGGAATTCGCTAGGCCCACCTTAGGCATCAAGGGAAACAAACTCGTAGACTCGCTTGTGATTCAATCAGTTGAGCCATTTGCACATGCCCGTCTTTCTACTTGTTGACCAGCACAGTTTTGGAATGAATGACTATCGGTGATGAACTCCCACGTCTTTTCGAAAAAACTCGAAAGAATTACGCGATTCGCTTCAAGGCAAATACGTCCTTATTTCCCATATTTCCACTAAGCTTTCAGCAACCAAAGTTTGTTAGTTTGATGCGCAGATAAATCTTTGTTTTAGAAAAACTCAAATTCTCGTAATTCCAGACAATCGGATGAAACGTGCTTTCGAATTTGCCAACAACCAATCAACCAACTAAAACTGGGAAGCCTATTCCTCCTCGCGCAAGGACATATCTCACGCACTTCCCGGTTAGGTCGTATCTTGAGGCTGACGTGCTTTCTAAGGAAAGTACGTGGAAGATGATGCAGTATATCAGAGAGGCGGGCGCTATAGGAGTCTCTGCAGATGAGGTCTCAAAAGAACTCAACCTTCCTCCCAGTATTGTTTACTCCACACTCAAAGAGCTGCGCAGGCTGGATTTCGTCTTCATCTACCCCAGAGAGAAGAGGTCCCGAAATGAAAGGAAGAAGCGCTACGTCTGTGAGAGGGGAACGTGGGGAAAATATGGAATTGATCCCCAATTCGTGAATGCTTTGAGATTTAGCGGACAGATCGACTCGACCAATGAGAAGCTCAAGGAAAATTTGCTTGAAATTTTTGCCGGGGTCCACAACGACTTTTCAAGCAGAAAGGAGCTAAAGTCCTTCTTGCCAAACTCTAACGATGCAAGCATATGCCCCAAATGTAGCAGGAACCACGAAGCAATGGAGTTCTTTTACGCAATCATATTGAGCGCGGTTGACAGCTTCATATCCGAGTCTAAGGAGTTTAACGCTTTTCTCTCAGAAAGAGGATGGTCCCTCGAGTCCGCAAGGTGATTCCGAGGGCGATTCAATGTTCGGAGCCTTCATACCGCAATGGATTAGCAGCAAGTTATCAAGTGCACAGTTTGCAACGAGAGCGAGCCGACGACCCACTCACAGACAAATTACAGTTCTCGAGAAACAACTTTGGCCGTTTGATACTGTACTGGGTTCCTAATGAACGCCCCCTGAGCATAAAAAACTCGCTGCGCGCCGCCTCCAGAGCACCTTACGGAATCCACGCTTCGCATGTGGGGGATGCCGAGGACATGGGACAAACGAGAGATGCTTTCTATGATTAATCAGGTACCCACAAAGTGGACGTTCCTCCCTCAAGAGCTTCAGAGTGTATTAATGATTATGTCTAGCACTTCGAGGATGTCAAGTTATCCATTTCCAGTAAGGATGTTTTGCATCCTCACGAATGATGTCAGATAACTTGCTATTGAAAGCATGCTGGAATGGAATGGGAATCTATTGTAGAAACGCTTGGTTTTCTGCTTCAGGATGTTGAACCATGATTCTATAGGGTTCCTGTCTCCGAATGTTACCTGCTTGTATCGCAAGCCTAGATGTTCTAAAGCTCCCGGATACCAAGATGATATGAAAAACATCTCCTTGCCTTACTAGATAGCGCTAGCTATGCCTGTATGGTCCGTGGGTTTTCGCACTCGATACCACGATTAGGCTGTCTCTTCTGAAACGACCAATCAAAATGTGCCTTCGCGCACGAATAGCCGGTTGTCGTATGAAGGCTAGCGAATAGAAAACGAAAGGAGGTGAAAATGAGATAATTGCTGAACATAGGAATAGACATCCATAAGGAAAATTGCATCGCATGCATCAAGGATGATCAGGGCACAACAATAAGACAGTGTACATTTGCAAACAACGACACAGGCATCACAGATTTCATCCAAAGCACCAAACAAAAAGAAATTACTAGGGCCGTGATGGAATCAACTGGAAACTATTGGTGCAAATTGTATGATGAACTTGAAAGAAATGGAATATAGATGTCTCTCTAGCTAATCCACTAAAGACAAGACTCATAGCTGAAGCGAAAATCAAATCGGATAAAATAGACTCATCTGTTCTCTCAGATCTGCTGCGAGCCAATTTGATTGTCAAGAGCTACGTTCCTCCTCAGGATATTCGTGAGATAAGGACTCTTTTGAGGCAGAGGGAAACTCTTGTCAGGAGCAGAACGATGATCAAGAACAGAGTTCACGCAACGCTTGCAAGCTACAGTATTCGCTCAGAGTACTCGGACATATTTGGCAAGCAAGGACTGGAATGGCTAAACAACCTGGACGTTCCAAGCAATCTGCGTCTGATACTTGACACGGAGCTCTCGCAGCTGAATAATCTCAACACAAACATCGAAAGAATCGATTCTGAAATCGCTTCAAATGCTTCCAAGGATCCAAGAGTTGAGCGTCTGATGGGTTTCACCGGCATGGATTTCTACACTGCGATGGTCCTAATCTACGAAATAGGAGATGTAAGTAGATTTCCGAATCCAAAGAAACTCGTAGCTTGGGCTGGACTAGCTCCCTCTCTACATCAATCAGGAAAGGTCAATAGAACTGGCTCAATAACAAAACAGCGAAATAAGTGGGTAAGATGGATTCTTGTTCAAGCTGCACACCGAGCAGCTCATAATGATGATCCAAAGCTCGAACCATTCTTTGAAAGAATAGCTAGAAAGAAAGGGAATCAGAAAGCAATCGTCGCAGTCGCAAGAAAACTGCTTGTCAGTGTGTATTTCGTCTTATCAAAGAATGAGCTTTATCGCGGTGATAGAGCAGATATCAGAGAACGAAAGCTTAAGAGATTGCACGAAAGAACTGACAATGGTCTTCATGCGTGAGGAGAAGCTTCCGCATTTGGTGAGCTTTGGAAAGACGTTTTGCATAGCCGGACCGTGATCCACGAGGACGAGCGGTCTGTTCGAACAGAATCTGAGAGCTTCCTTCAGGAAGAGAATGGAATCAAGCTCTCCTCGTGTGAGCGACGCTTTGAGAGCTAGAACCTCGTATCTTTTTCACATCTATCGCGCTCCATATGAAGAGGAATCTTCCACCTGAAACGCTTAATTTTGTCTCATCGACTGCAATGACATGCCTACAGATCTTCTCTGCCTGTGGAAGGATCAAGCCGATCTTCCGATACCAGAGCCTGCATGATTCGTAGGAGAAGACGTAGAAGAGTCCCATTGCGAGTGAGACTTTCCTGTAGGACAACCCCA